>CAZODO010000006.1:0-95233 GCA_964578605.1 uncultured Verrucomicrobiota bacterium
ATCGTGTCCGACTTCACGTCGGATTGCTGTCCGAAATCCGTCGGAATTCGCACCCGGGGTGACAAAGGCTGCGACAAAGTCCCGGAAGGCCGCCCACCTGCAGCCCCCCATGATTCTGTCCCGGATCATTCTGTCACCCCGTCCTTGATGATTCTGCCCCCTACTTCGATTTCTACCCGCACGCTACCCGCACGTTACCCGCATGCTAAGGGCATGCTGGCGTGGGGTTGGCATGCGGGCATCCTGTGTGCCGGGTGCAGGGAGGAGTGAATGCTGCCGCTCAAAATCCGAGCTGGGGACGGGGTGACCTGGGATCGGCGGCCATGGGAAATGTTGCACAGTTTGAGAGCGATTTGTTCTCAAAGTGTGCAACAAACTGGCAATGGGCAGTCCTTCCGAATATGCGGTTCTGTTTTAGATTCACTACTCGATCCACGCCGTTAAAATGGCGGCATGAACCGCCATTCTTCCTCCAACGGCGCAACCCCATTCGCCAACAACTCGGCTGGCCTGCCGGAACTCAGCCGCCGACAGTTTCTCTTTCGCACGGCCGCTTTTTCGGGCGAGCCCGCGCTCCCCTAACCTGGATTTCTCACCACTGCCATTCTCCCGGCCGACCTTTCTTCACGATGCTAAAGAATCCGATCTTGGTGCAAAGCCACATAGTCGTTCCTTTCCCGAAATGCTGCTTGGCGTTATTTCATCTTAGAAACCCGGCGAGGCCAATACCTAAAAGGAACCTGCCCGGCGGCAGATCCCTTCTGATCGTTACGCCGCCAACCTCCTGAGCCTGCGCTCAATCTGCTGCGACGTGGCAAACCGCGCCCGTCCTTTGGCCCAAGTCCTCAACCCGGTGATCTGGTCGGCCATGGTCTTGGACAGCGGCACGAAGTCGGTGAGGACTTCGGCGATAGTCAGATCAGTCGGTTCCTGGTCCTCGTCAAAAGCGCGGTACAGCGCGTCGACAATGACGGCCTCGATCTCACTTCCGGTCAGGCCCTCCGTGGCCTTGGCCAACTGCACGATGTCATAGTCCTTCGGATCGCGCCTGTGTCGGGAAATCTGGATACGCCAGATTTCCTGGCGTTCCTCCTGGTTGGGCAAGTCGACGAAGAACGTCTCGTCCCAGCGTCTTTTACGGAGCAACTCCGGCGGCAACTGGGACACGTCATTGGCCGTTGCCACAACGAACACCGGTGCGGACTTCTCCTGCATCCACGATAACAACGAACCCAGCACTCGGGCTGAGGTGCCGCCATCCGTTGAACCCGACGACTTGCTTCCGGCCAACCCCTTCTCCAGTTCGTCCAGCCACAGACAGCAGGGCGCGATCGCCTCAGCCGTTTGAATCACCGACCGCAGGTTCGCCTCCGACTGGCCGACCAAACCGCCATACAACCGGCCGGCGTCCAGCTTCAGCAGCGGCACATCGAAGACCCGCGCCGCCACTTTCGCCGACAGGGATTTGCCCGTGCCCGCGATCCCGATAATGAGCAACCCCTTGGCTGGGGGCAGGCCGTAAGCAGCAGCCCGTTGGGTGAAAGCGTTGCGGCGTTTCAATAGCCAATCCTTAAGGACGTTGAGCCCGCCGATTGAGTCGAGCGATTCCCGAGCTTCGATGATCTCCAGCAGGCCCGACTTCTTAACGGCCTGTGCCTTCTCCCGGTAGACCACCGCCGGTTCAATGCTCCGGGTCTGGACGTAGGACAGGGCGAAGGCGTTCTCGGCCTCGATGGTGGTCAGGCCACACGCGGCATCGATGGCCTGTTCCTGGTGTTCCGGTGACAACGGCTCCAAGCCCGCCGACTCCACGATGCCGTCGAGGACATGGCGCAACGCTTCCTTCCCGGGCAACGCGAACTCGACCACGGTGATTTCTCGCTCCAGTTCGGGTGGGATCACCAGGCGGCAGCCAATGATGATCAGCGTCTTCTGCCGTGTCTTACCCTCCAGCAGCACGTTCTTGAGCTTGCGCAGGATGATCGGGTTGGGGTCCTGCAGGAACAGGTGGTAATCCTTGACGCATCTTACCCCTCGATTTCCCACGGTAATCTCTAAAAAGTGCTGTCGTATCAGCGCTTTAGCTGCTGTTGTTGGTTTTTAATTGTAGCCATACAGTATTTAAACATAATCAGTATGGGCTTGATGCAATGCGCATAGATGCCGCATTATGTAGCCATCTTGAAACCAATCCGCCCCGTCCATTTCGAGATTCAAACCCATCGGGCCAATCCTGCCGGCGTTTTACGCTCATCCTTCCGCCAAGACGGCAAGATTAAGCACACCAACCACGGCCGCATCACCGGCCTGCCCCTGGATCAGCTCAAACTCATTCGAGCAGCCTTTCGCGGCGAGGTGATTCCGAAAGGTTCGCCGGGCGCATTTGAGACTCGTGACTCCCGAGAGTATGGCGCCAGCTACGCCCTCCTGCAGTTGGCCAAGGAATTGGAGTTGGATCGAGCGCTCTACTCTCGCCATGAACCCTGGGTGCAGGATTGCCTGGCCATGATCGTCGGACGGGTCGTCTACGCGGGCAGCAAGCGGGCCCTATCCAACCAATGGAAGAACACGGCCCTGTGGGAGCTGTGCGGCGTCGAGGGACCCGTCGACGTCGAAGAACACTGTTATCTGCCGATGGACCGCCTCTTGGAGCGCCAGCGTGCTATTCAGCGCACCTTGGCCAGCAAGCATCTGAAAAACGGCCACCTGGTCCTTTACGACATCACCAGCACGCATTTTGAGGGAGCCTATCTGGAAAGCCAGATCGTGCTCTTTGGCTATAACCGCGATGGCAAGAAAGGCCATGAACAAGTGGTGCTGGGTTTATTGTGCAATGCCGAGGGTTGCCCGGTGGGGGTCGAAGTGTTCGCCGGCAATACCCAGGAAGCGAGCACGGTGCTGGCCAAGATTCAGGAGTTGAGACGGGACTACGGGTTGAAGGAAGTCACCTTCGTCGGCGATCGGGGAATGGTGACACAGACCAACGCCGAAGAGCTCAAGCAGGTGAAAGGGCTGCACACTATTTCGGCGCTGACCCATCGTCAGATCGTCGAACTGGTGGAGCGAAAGGTCATCCAGGCGGAGTTGTTCGATGAGAAGCGGATCGCCGAGGTGATCGACCCGGAGAAGCCCCAGCAGCGCTACTGCTTATGCCGCAATCCGCAGACCCAGGCCCGGGAGACAGCCACGCGTCAACGGTTGCTGGATCGGACGCGGGAGGCCTTGGACAAAATCGTTGCGCGCAAGAAGAAGGGCTCGACCGAGAAGCTCTCAGCGCAGGTTGGAAAGCTTTTGGCACGCTATAAGATGGGCAAGTTCGTGGAGTGGCAAATCGATACGGGCCGACTCAAGTGGCACCTCAAAGAAGCTCACATCGAACAGGAGAAACTTTTTGATGGCTGCTACATTGTCAGTGCGACGGTGCCCAAGGAGCAGATGAACCAGGACGAGGTTGTGAGAACGTATAAGAACTTGAGCGTGGTCGAACAGGCGTTTCGCAATTTGAAGACGGTGTCGTTGGAAATCCGTCCGGTGTATCACAAGAAGGACGACCGCATCCGCAGCCACGTGTTCCTATGTGTCCTGGCGTTCTATTTGCAGTGGCACATGCAACGACGACTTCAACCGCTGTTCGAGGCCGATGGCGAAGGCAAAAATCGCCAGTGGACCGTTGAAAGCGTGATCGAGCGTCTGAGGGGCATTCGCAAGGAGCGAGTCAAAGTCGCCGAGGTCGAGTACGATCAGGTGACTCAAGCAGACCAGGAACAACAGAGAATCCTAGATTTGATGAACGTGAAGCTGTAGCCATCCGCTTGAAATAAAAAACGTGCATGAAACCCTTGCAATATATAGGGATTTTCCACTTTCAAGGGGGGTAAAGTCCGTGTAGATCACATCGATGGCCGGGGCTTCACCCGCGCCGTTGTCGTAAATATCGAACGAGACCACCACGCCTGTGCCAACGACTTGCTCGAGGCCCTGGGCCGGGCTCAACGTCGGGTCGTCGGGAATGTCCGATCCGAAACTCAAACTGAAACCGTCCGCCGGTGTGGCCGCGCTGCGCAGCAGCACATCAAACTCGGCAGTGAACCCGTAAACGGCCGCTCCGGCCGCGGGATCAGGGATAACCAACGCGCCGGCGTAATCTGGTTGATCATAGGTAAGCTGGAGCGCCCCGGAATCTCCCACACCGCCGTTGGGTGCGACCATGGCCAATCCGCCGATGAACGCTTCCGCGGGCACCTGGCCATTGTTGAAGTTGTAGGAAAGCTGGGGCGTGCCGGGCAAAGGCAGGTCTTTAACTGTGAGCGTAGCCTCCTCGCTCGTCACGGCGTTGTTCGGTCCGGTCACGGTCACTGTGTACTTCGCACCGGAATCGCCCGCCGTGACGCCCGGGAGCGTCAGGGTGGGTTGCGTCTGGCCGATGAGAGCCGTTCCGTCCTTGAACCATTGATAGATCGCGGCCTCCGCGTTGTTGGCCATAACGGTCAATTGCACTGTCTGGCCCGCCATGACCGTGGACGAAACGGGTTGTTGCGCAATGCCGACCCTCGGCTGGGTGAAGGTCCTGATGGACAGGTCATCGATCCATTGGTTCTCGTTCGCGCCTCCTGTCCGCGCGCCAAAAACAAAGCTGGCGCCGCTGAGCGGTTAGTAAATCGGGAAGGACACGTTGGTGAAGAGCACGCCGCCTTTCCAGGCCAGGCTGACCAGGCCATCCGCCCCAACCGTGATATGGAGATCGGCAAAGCCCGCCCCCGTGTCGAAATCCGCGATGCTCATCTTGTGGGTCGCCACCAACGCACCGCCAACTTTCAGATCGATCGATGGCGCAGGCGGGTTTTCGCTCCCGTTGTCGTAGATATCGAAGGCAAACGTGATCCCGCCCGAAGTTCCATCTTCTCCCGTGGTGGTTTCAGGCGCCGCGGTGGGATCGAAATTGATGCTGAAACCGTCCGCCGGCGTGGAAGTGCCGCCGCCAAGCCGGACTTTGGCGGTGAGTTCGAACCCGTAAACCGGGGCCCCTGCGTCCAGGTCGTCAATCACGAAGCTGCCCGACTGGCTATTGATCGCCCGGGTTAGTTTGAGCACACCCAACCCCTCCACCCCGCCCGTGGCATCGATAAACGTGCTCCCGTTCACGGTCGTCCCGGGCGGAGCATTCGTGTCACCGTTAAAGTCGCTGGTGAATGTCCCGGCCTGGGCGCCAGCCACCCAGCCGAGCAAGGACAACCCGATCAAGGCATTGAGGTTGGGACGCATAATGAATTCAGAGGGTCAATTGTTGCAACGGATGCTCAGGACCAGGCCGCGCCTGATGCGCTTGGATCGAAGTGGAGCGGGCATGAAAGCGCCCCGGGTGACGCCTGCAAACACACCGGCAAAGACTCTTCCTTCGCCGGTGTGCAAAGGCACCCGCACGCCAAAAGCTCGGACCACATGATCTTTGGGAATCATCGAGACCCTGCCCCGACTCGATCGGATTATAGGGTCGACTCCCCAGCGGGCAAGCCTTTCGAGATGGGACAGAACCCGGCGGGCGGGCAGATTCGCACGAGGCGCAGATCACCCGGAAATCACCCTCCCTTTCGGGTCCGCGCCTGGACAGCGAGGACAGTCCGTTATCTGGCGCGGTAGAACCGGGAGCCGTTTCCGGGGAGGTTTGCTTCCGGCAACTCGATAAAGAAAACCGGCCCGGAAACGTTGGTCCATTGGAGCCAGGTCGAAAGATCCGAGGAGGTTTGGATCTGGTACTGGCCGCCTTCTTGGCCCGAGAGCCGCAATTGAAGCGTGCCCGGCCCGGTCCGGATCATGCTGAGCTCCGGGGGTTCAGGCTCAGCCGCGCCTTCGATCCGAAGTTCGAATTCGGCGCAGTTGGATTCGCTGAGCAACTCGTAATTGGCGACCGCGCACGCCGAGTTCTTGAAGGTGCCCGGTTGGACGGCGCGGACCGTGACCGTCAAAATGCCGTTGTTCTCCGTTCCGCTGGAGAGGCTGCCCACGCGCCAGAGGAGCGTCCGGTCCTGGGGATTGTAGTAGACGCCGGAGCCCTTATTGAACTCCGCGTTCACAAAACTCAATCCGGCGGGCAGATGGTTGGTGACGGTCGTAGCAAAGGCGATGCACTCGCCGTTGTTTCCCACGGTGAGATCGAAAGAGAACTCCGTTCCGGTATTCACGACATCCGGCAGCTCCGAGAATTGCACCGAGAGATAGACCAGCGGACAGAAAGAGCATCGCAGCAGCCAGCAAACGGCATTTTGGAAAAGGGCCTTCCTCCCCTCCAGGGAATCCTCCCCCCCGGTAGTGACCCGGAAAGATTGGCTGACACTGCGCGGTTGGCCAAAGTCCGTCACGTCCAGCGATGGATAATGCACCAGGAGATCAGCCCCCTTGGCGGTGGCGATCTTGGCGGCGTCGATCTCAACCGTCCCGAAGTCCACCGTGTTGGTGTAGGTGAAATCGGATACCTGGGCGAAGCGGCCAGCCAGGATGCTGCCGGGTTGGCGATCTTCTGTGGCTTTGGAAAACTCGATCAGGCCAGGCGCACCGGATCGGCCGAGCGGGTTCATGTGCAAGAGATAGGCCCAGTCCGCCCGCGCGTCAGCGTCGAAGGCATTCGCTGCGGAAGCCAATCGGTCGCCAATCAGGTAAATAGGGATGCCGTAATCGAATAGCTGGCGGAGGATCCGGACGGTGCCGCTCGTCAGCCCTGGCGCGCCAAGATCGTCCCAGATCACGAGCCAGTAGGAGGTCAAATCGTCAAAGTTCAGCGTCTCCTGGTCGAACACGCGGGCGCAGTATCCCATTTCAAGCAGGTACTGTCGCAGGCGATCTATCTCGGGATCGTCGAAGTTCCGCACGATCGCCACTGGAGCACCACGGTCGGTGACGCCGAGGCACAGCGGTTCAGACCGGACTCGGCTGCCGTTTGGGCAGACCGCTTCGGCGGTAACGCAATAATCGCCGGGGGGCACGCCTTCCCAGGTGATCTCGAACGGGCTGCTGGTATCAACGCCAAGCAGCGTCGACCCGGAGTAGAACTCCATTCGCGCAAGGCTTTCGGCGGCTTCATCCGGGATGGCAATCAGGGTGATCGGCGTAAACGGTTCGAAGCACAGCTGGTCGCCCGGCGTGGCCATAACCACCAAGCTCGGGCAGTCGGTCTGCGGCGTGGCATCGTCGTTCCGGATGGTGCCGGCGCCCGTCGCTTTGAACAAGGTCGCGTTCACGGGCTGCGACAGAACCACCTGGAAAGTCTCGTCGGGTTCGACCGCTTCATCGCCATGGATGCTGACGCTGACGGTGGCCGAAGCCCGCCCGGGAGGGAACGTCAAAGTCCCGGAACGGGCCACGTAATCCGAGGGACTGGCGGCAGTTCCGTTAGCGGTGCTGAATTGGACCGTGACCGTTTGGGCGGAGAGTCCGGCCAGGCTCACCGTGAAGACAGCTTCGGTGGTGCCGGTGTCGCCTTCCATGACCTGAATGTCCGTGATCTCCAGCCCTGGAGCGGGGTCGTCATCCTGAATGACTAATTGGGCTTGGCCATCGCAAATCGCCCCTCCGACGGCGTTCGTGAGACTCACGATGCACACGGTGTCGGGCTCGTCCACGCGGTCGCCCATCACCGGAACAGGCAACAGGGCTTGCGTTTGGCCAGGGGCGAACACCACCTGTTCGGGCAGGCCCTGCTGTCCCGGCACGGACGCTCCGCAGTTGGACCAGACCGCCTCGACGCGGACCATCTCGCTGCTCGGCGCCGACAATCGCAGGATCATCGAAACGCTATTCGTTCCTGAATCCCCTTCCAGCACCACGAGGTCCGCGATGGAAAGGCAAGGCACCGGGTCATTATCAGTGACCGTAGCCGTGCCCCGCGGAACCCGGATCACGCCATTGACCGCGTTGGTCAATACGAGGAAGAAATCTTCCACAGGCTCCGATACGAGATCGCCAACAATGGGGACGGCGACCTGCTGTTGGAGTGTCCCTGGAGCAAAGCGAAGCGTGCCTTGCACCGGCAGGTAATCCGAACCGGCCCGGGCCGTGCCATCCAGGGTGAAAAACTCGACCGTGGCGGTCTGCTCGAGGGAACTCCGAAGCGTGACCGTGAAAACGGCTTCCGCCTGGCCCGAGTCCCCCTCGGTAGCGGAGGCATTGGACACCGAAAGATCCACCGGCGCATCGTCGGTAATGGTGACCACCGCCGGACCGGCAGGGAGCGTGGCGTTAACAGCATTCGTTAACTCAACAAAAAACTCTTCCTGCCGTTCGTCGGCCGTGTTGCCGCTCAGCGGAATTCGGATCACCAGCGCGTCGGTCCCGGGAAGGAAGACCAGGGTATTCCGTTGCGCTTCATAATCGGTGCCGGCGGCGGCGGTCCCGTTGCGGGTGAAGTAATCGACCTGGACCGGTTCGGTGAACACGGAGGATAATCGGACGGTCAGCAGGGCGTTGACCGAGGTGTTCGTTCCGACATTGATGGCGGTGCTGCTGATGGACAACGCCGGCCAGTCGTCGTCGGCTATCGTGCAGACCGCTTCTTCACGCGCAAGGGGAGCATTGACCGGGTTGCGCAAACGGATGGTGAGCGTCTCGTCGGGTTCATCGATCAGGTCGCCTATGACCGGGAGCGAAACGTGGGCCGTGGTGGTGCCCGGCGCAAAGGTCACTGACCCGGGGTTCGCAACGTAATCTTCGCCCGGCGCCGCTGTTCCCGGCACAAATTCGAAGCCGACTGTAACAGCTTGGGATCGAGCCGGCCAAAGATACAGGGGCACCTCGGCGACATGATCTTCATCGCCTTCGCTGATGGTCACGTCCCCAATCGACACGCCGGCCGGCGGCACAACGGTGTTGGCGGCGACGATCCGGTTGTTCGACTCCACCGGGTCCCTTTCAACGCCTCCGACCCCTACGGAATTGACGAGCGAAGGCAACTCCCGCGGCGCGACGATATTGGTCACGCGCAGACTCTCGCCCGGGAACAGTTCACCGATCTCGCAGACCAGCAGGGTGTCGGAAAAGGTCGCCTGCCATGGCGTCGGGCCCGCGGAGACCAAGTGGACCGGAGCGCTGAAGCGGTTCGTCAGGAAAACGCCGGTGGCCATGGACGGCCCCTGGTTGGTGATCGTGATGACGTATCTCAGCGGTTCCAGCAACGAAACTGGTTCGGGCTCGCTCCTGACGCCGACCGCAAGATCCGCACTCGTGCAACACGTGAATTCGCCGTCAGCAAGCCGTCCCAACATGAACTCGAACGAAACAGTGCCAACCGCGCGGCCGCCGTCGCGCAGTTCCAGTTCGGCCGTGAAAGGCATGCCGCACTCGCCGTTCACGCTGAACGTGAACGGCCGGAAAACCGCCACGCCGTTCGTCGTGAGGGCCCCGTACCGCTGCGGATTGCTCAGCGGGATGATCTGTTCGGTCGCACGAAGCGCCGCCGTGAGGCTCTCCGAAGGACCAAGGCCGCGGTTCACCAACCCGAAATCAAGGGTGACCGTCTCGAGCGGATCAATGGCTCGGTTCGGCGGAAAACAGTTCTCCAGCCGCAACTGGGAACCGGCGGGCGCGAGCAAAGGCAAATAATCGTCATTGACGATCGTCCCTTCCGCCTGGGTCACGGCAAGGCTCGTCCGGCGCGGATTGGAAAGGCGCACCAGGAACGTCTCGTCGAACTCCGCGAGATCGTCTCCATGCACCGCGATGCGGATCGTCGCGTTCGTTTCTCCCGGGGCAAAGCGAACCGTGCCTGCGCCAATGACAAAATCGCTTCCACCCGACGCCGTGCCATTGAGGGTCGAGTAGTCGACCTCGATCACCTGGGCGCCCGGTTTGGAAAGAACCAATTTGAAGACGGCTTCGGTGTTCACCCGGGCTGGACCTTCGATGACGGAGACGCCGTCGATGACCAGTTCCGGGAGGGTGGAATCGTCCAGAATGGTCCCTTTCGCTTGAGTGCGTTCGAGGCGCGCCCCGATTGGACTGGAGAAGTTCAGGAAGAAGGTCTCGGCCGGCTCGGGGATCTTGTCGCCCACAATTTCGACCTGGATCTGGGCCTGGGTTGCGCCCGGGGCGAAGGCAAGGCGGCCGGACGCGGGCGTGTAATCCAGGGGTCCTTTGGCCGTCTCGTCCGCCGTGGCGAAATCGACCGTCACGGGACGCTGCGGTGCGGCCGAGAGCGTGGCCGTGAAAGCCAGGGGAGCCGTTTCCCCGATGGGCGGCTCGGCGATGGCCGGGTCATCGAAGCTCAGCGTTGGCAGGTCATCATCACCAATGACTGCCGTGCCCGTCGTTTGTTCTGCCGCCAGGGACGCGTTGGCCGGCTGACTCAGAGTGACGGTGAACGTCTCGTCCGGTTCAATCAAGAGGTCGTCCAGAATCGGGATCGAAATAGTGGCCGTCGAGGCTCCGGCAGGAATCGTTGCCGTGCCGCGGCTGGCTACGTAATCCTCGCCCGCCCGTGCCGTGCCATCGGCAGTGGCATAGTCGACCGTCACAGGCCGGCCGACGATTTCTGAAAGCCGAATGGTAAATTGGGCGCCGGCACCGCCGCTATGTTCCTGGGCGCGGCAATGGCTGATCGAAAGGCCGGCTGGCGGAGTGACCGTGGTGGTGACAATGGCGGAGTTGTCCGTCGGGCGCGGTTCGTGTTGGGCGGCCTTGGCATAGAACACGCCGATCAACGGCGCTGTGTCCTGGGGCGCCACGACGATCCGCACCGTGACGCCGGCCAGAGGTTCCAGGGTCCCCAGGTCGCACACGACGGTTTCGCCCTCGATCCGGCAGCCGCCCGGGGCGGCTTCCGCGGACCGCACGATGACGGGTGCGCGCCAGGTGTTGGTCATCATCACCTGGGTCGCCACCGCCGGGCCGCGGTTCGTTACCATGAGGGTGTAGGCGAGGTCATGCGTCACGACCACCGGGTCGGGCGCATCGGCGGCCGTGACCGCCAGATCGGCGCTCTGGCAACAGACCGGCTGGCCATCCACCAGGGTCCCCAAGCGGAATGGGAAGGACGCAATCCCGTAGTTCGTTCCCCCGTTCTCAATCTGCAACAGCGCCTCAAGCGATTGGCCGCACTCACCCTCTGCTTTGAACGTGAATGTCCGGCTGATCGGCTGCGACTCCGGTTCCAGGGATCCATAGCTCTGGGCGGCATTGATCGGCGTGATCCCCTGGCCGGCGAGCAACCGGCCCACGACGGCGGCGGAGGGCAGCGTCCCAACGTTCTGAAGCGCGAGCCGAACGATGACCGTCTCGCCCGGGTCGATCACCCCGTTGCCGGGCGTGCAGTCCTCGGCCTGAAGCGTCATCCCGGCAGCGACAATCGCGAGCGCATCTTCGTCGTTGACGATTGTGACGACGCCCTGCCTGTCCGCGATCACCGCGCCTTCCGGGCTGCTCAATTGGACGAGCGCCGTTTCGTTCGGCTCGAAAACGTCATCCCCGAACACCTCGATGGAGACCTCTCGCGATGTGCTCCCCGGTTCAAACACAAGCTGGCCGCTGGCCGGTGCGTAATCACTCCCGGCAGTGGCCGTGCCATCGGCGGTGGCATACCGCACCCTGACGCTATCGGCGCTCGGCCGGTTCAGCGTGATTCTCAGGACCGCATTGGTCGAGGTTCCGGCGGGGCCTTCCCGGACCGCGGCGTCGCTGATCACCAGCTTGCGGGTATCGTCGTCAAGGATCGTTCCGATCGCATGCACACGCCCTTCACCGGCGTTGGCGAGCTGGCCCAGATCGATGACCAAGGTCTCGTCCGGCTCAATCGCAAGGTCGCCACGAACCTCCACGGAGAGCGTCGCGTTGGTCAAGCCCGGCTCGAACCGCACCTGGCCAGCGGCTGCCGTGTAATCGCCCGAGCCCGCGATGGCTGTGCCGTCGCGGGTCGCAAAGGCGGCCGTGACGACCGAACCGCTGGGCCGATCCAACTCGGCCGGGAACACCAGTTGAACCCTCCCGGAATCGCCTTCGATCACTTGCGCGTCTTTCAGGAACAGCTTGGGCGGAATGTCGTTGTCACGGATGATCCCGCGCGCCTGGGTGTTCGCCAATTGGGCATTCACCGGCCCGGTAAGGTTCAGGAAGAAGGTTTCGTCCGCTTCGGAGAGCAGATCGTCAAGCACCGCGATGCGGATCAAGGCCTTGGTCTCCCGCGGTGCCAGCGTCACGATCCCGGAGGTGTCTTCGAAATCGAGCCCGCCTGTCGCGCTGCCGCCTGCGGTGGCGTACTGCAGGGTCACCGCGGCCTCCAGCGACGGTTCCGAGAGCGTCACCTCAAACGAAGCGACGGTCGCGCCTGGAGCCTCCGTGACGCCCGCATCGCTCACAGAGATCAGCGGAGCGCGATCGTCATTGAGGATCGTGGCGCGCGCCTCGGCGTTGGCGAGGACGGCGTTCACCGGGTTCTCGAGCTTGAGCAGAAAGGACTCGTCCGGTTCGAACCGGGCGTCGCCTCGGACTGCCACGGCAACCTGGGCGGAGAGGCTTCCCGGCGGGAGGGTCGCGGTTCCGAACTTGGCGGTGTAATCGCTCCCGGCAACCGCCGTTCCGTCAGCGGTGCTATAGGAGACGCTGGCTGCCTGGGCGCTCGGGCTGGAGAGCGTCAGGGTAAACGTGGCGTTGCTGGAACCTGCGTCGCCTTCCAGCAGTTCGATCGCCGCCACCGAGACCGACGGCGCCGGGTCGTTGTCCTGGATCGTCACGGTGGCTCGCTCCTGTCCAAGCGCCGCCCAAACGGGGTTTGACAACGTGACCGAGAACGTCTCGTCCGGCTCGTCCAGGATGTCGCCGGTGATCGGAATCTCCAGGATCTGTTCCAGGCTTCCTGCGGGAAATGTCAGCCTCCCGGAACGTGGCAGGTAATCCGCCGGCGCCGTCGCCATCCCGTCGCGGGTGGCATAATCGACCGTCACCGTTCGTCCCAAGGCGAACGAAAGCCTGACTGGGACCGAGAGCGAGGTCGTGCCGCCGTTGCCTTCCATGACGGCGACGTCCGCGATGGACACTTGGGGAAAGGCGTCGTCATTTCGAATCGTCCCCAGGCCGGACGCTTTCGCGATCGTGGCATTCTCCGGGTTGCTCAGGCTGACCGTGAAGATCTCATCCGGCTCCGGGGCGGTATCACCTACCACCTGAATGCTGATGTTGGTGCGGAGGACGCCAGGGGGAAAAACCAGCGTGCCCGAGCTGGCGACCAGATCCTCGCCGACGGTCGCGGTGCCGCTGGCGACGCTGTAATCGACCCGGATGTCGGCGGCCGTGGCCGGTCGCGTCAAAGACACGGTGAAGACCGCGACGCCCATCGCATTTCCTTCGATGACTTCGACATCCTCGATCGAAAGCCGCGGCTCGGCGTCGTCGTCAAAGATGGTCCCGACCGCGCGGGATTTCAGCATGCCGGCGCCGACAGGGTTGCGGAGCTGGACAAAGAAGCTCTCGTCTCCTTCGAGGACGGTATCGCCGCTCACGGCAACTTGAATTGCCTGAGAGGTGGTCCCGGGGGCGAACGTCAAGGACCCGGATTGCGCGACGTAATCCTGGCCTGCAATGGCGCTGGCGTTCACCGTCGCGTAATCGACGGTGATGGGTTCGCCGCCAGCAGCGGATAGGCTGGCCAGGAATTGCACGTCGCGCGACCCGCTGTCGCCCTCGAGCACGGCGGCGTCGGCGAGGGAAAGCAAGGGCCTGGGATCATCGTCCACAATGGCGCCAATCCCGGTCCCCTGCACGATCGTCGCGTCAACCGTCGCCGCCAGGTTGACGAAGAAATCCTCCGAGCTCTCCGCGAGCAAGTCCCCGATGACGGGCACGTCGATGGCGACCGACACCACTCCTGGCGGGAAAAGGGCCGTGCCGGATTGGGCAAGGTAATCCACGCCCGCGCGCGCGGTGCCGTCCTCCGTCGAATAGCCGACCGTCAGGGGCAGGCTGCTGGGCAGCGACAAGCTGAGCGTGAAGAGCGCCTGGGTCGTTCCGCTATGGCCTTCGATGACGGTGGCATCGCCGATCGAAATTCTTCGCAGGCTCGCACCCGGCACCGCGAGATCGTCAATTGAAAGCGTGATTGAACCCGCGGCGGCATCGAGATCCCGGGCACCGCTGTTCTGCAGGCCAATCCGGTCCAGGGCCAGCCCGTGCCCCGGCGGCAGCGTGGCGGTGGAGAACCCGGCAAGGTTCGTGAATCCCGGTCCATTGAAGATTTCCAATGCAAACTGGCGCGTGGCGCCCTTGAACCGGCCGGAAACCAGGTATTCCATGCCCAACTCAATCGGGATGGCGCTGCCCGTAAAACTCTCGTCGAAACTCTCGATGTTGGCATGCGCGACCAACTCGCCGCCGGCCAGCGAAAGCACCATCACCAGTCCGTCTCCGAAATCGCCCACATGCTGCTCCGTCATCAGGCCCACGAAAACCGCGGGGCGGTTCTGGTTGTCAAAATTCATTACGCGGAACCGCGCCGAAAAGCTCGCGTCGGACGCCTCGTTCAACCTGGCAAACGCCTGGGAGACGTAAGACGCCGGGCTGGCGTCCACATCGAGGACAGCCGTAAGGCGCCCGCCGGCTGCCTCGAACGCGAAAGCCGACTCCGTCCCCGCCGTTTGTTGGATGAAGCGGCCGTTCGCAACGGGGTCGTTGGCAAACGCTTCATGAAAGGGCTGGGCGCTGGCCGCCGAGCCGCTCTCCAGGAGCAAGCTTCCCAGCAGCAGCAGGCCGAAGACGGCCCAAGGTTTCGGAGCACCCGGGCGAAGGTGCTCCTGCGGGGATCTCCAGGGGCTAGGGCCGCTGGCCTGAGACGAGCGCTGTCCTGTCACAGAGAGAGGGTGGAATGCGGGTCATTGCGCGCGGCGGACGCGGTAGTACCGGGTTGAGGTAACGGTGGAGTGGGTGGTTTCGCAGAGGGGATCTTCGCCTTTCCAGAACGTTTGCAGCGGGGTCCATTCCTGGAGGCTGCCATCCGGCGAGAGGTCGGTGCAGGTTTCCAGGGTGTAAATGCCCCCCACTTCGCCGCCTTCCAGGCAGATGGTAATCAGCTCCGGAGTCAAGCGCCGGACCACCAGTCGCAAAGTGGACACGGGGCCGCTGGGCCCTGCCGTAAAGGATGCCACGGCACTCTTGGGCGGGTTCCCGTCGTCGGTGACCCGCACCGAGATAATGGCTTGGGCCGTTGCCTGGGTCGGCGTGGGCGTCCAGCTAAACCGGCCGGTCTCCGGATCCAGGGTCGCTCCGAAGGGCGCCCCCTGGTCCAGGCTGAACCGGAGGTTCTGGGCAGGCCGATCGGGATCGAACGCGGTAATGTTAAACTCCAGCGGCACGCCGCCTTCCAGGGTTTTGGGCCCGATCGGATCGATTCCGGGCGCGGCGTTGGTCTCCAGAACGGTGACCCGGAGCGTCAGGCACTCGATCGCTTTCGAGGGGTCATTCACATCCGTCGCACAGACCTGGACCGGGAAGACCCCGGGCCCGTGCTCTTCCGAGGGCAGCCAAACCAGAATGCCCAGCGCCTGGTCGATGCTCATCCCGGGGGGCGCTCCGGGTCCGAGCGTGAAGTGCAGATTTTGGCAGGGCGACGTGAAGGAATAGGCGAAAAGCGTGCCCTCCACCACGGTGGTATCGCCGACGGTCTGGAGCACCGAGGCCTGGAGTTTGATCTCGTCCAAGTACCATCCGGTGCTCACCTCGGCATCGCCATTCGAGCGAAACCGGAACCCGACTTGGACGGTCTTTCCTGCAAATGGCGCCAGATCGATATACCCAGCCGTCCAGGCCAGGCTTGAACCGCTGATCGGGCCGAGCACCGGCTGCCATTCGCCGTCGACTTCGCGAATTTCCACCGTTCCCTCATCGCCGCCCGCGATCGAGTACCAATGAGCGAATCGCAAGGCCGGGACCGCGTCGGCGCACGGCACGCTGAAGGGCGGGCTGACCAGGCGCGAATCGGTGCTGGGGGCATACTTGCCGAAATTGAACCGCAGCACCGTGGCGACC
Organism: uncultured Verrucomicrobiota bacterium; assembly: GCA_964578605.1. Lineage (GTDB taxonomy): Bacteria > Verrucomicrobiota > Verrucomicrobiia > Limisphaerales > SIBE01 > JAXMHN01. The sequence goes on from CAZODO010000006.1 coordinate 15,994, forward strand.
ACGTTGGTTCCTTTAAACGTCTCGCCCGGCCCTGACCCGGGCGGTCCCGCTTCCCAGGTGCCATTTTCAACCATCCAGTTCCCCAGACCCGACTCGAAGCCTTCCGCGGCGTTGAACGTGTCCAGGTTGGCCGGGCCGGTCTCCACCACGACGTCGTCGAGATACCAGCCGCGCCCGACATCCCCGTCGCTGTTCGATTCGAAATGGAACCCGATGCGCACCGGTTTTCCGGCGAACGGCCGCAGATCCATCGAGCGCCTTGTCCAAACGACTCCGTTTCCGGAGAACGAGCCTGCCAGGTGCTGCCAAGGGCCTCCGGCAACGCTGATTTCGACCGTCCCTTTGTCCCCGGGCAAAATGCTGAACCAATGCCAGAACCGCAGGCGCGGGTTCTCCACGGCCTGCGGCACCGTAAACTCAGGGCTGCTCAACCGGGAGTCGGTCTCCGGGCTATAATTGTCGAGCACCACCGTCCCCGCGCACTTGACCCCGCTCACCGCCTGGTCCGGCCACGCCTCGGGCTGCCGGATTTCCCAGCTCCCCCGGTCCACCGACCACGCGCCAAATCCCTCCTCGAACGTCTGCGCCTGGTTCACCAGCGAGCCCGGGCTCACGCCCACTTCCACTCGAACCTCGTCGATTTGCCACCCGGCGGCGACCTGGTTGTCCTCATTGGCCTGGAAGCGGAAAGCCACTTGGACCCGCTGCCCTGCGAACGCGGCCAGATCAATCGAGAAGGGCGCCCAATTGCCGTCGTTCGCCACCAACGCGCCCGCCAGCACCTGCCATTCGCCTCCCACCGCCCGCATCTCCACGCTCGCCGGGTCGCCCGGATGGTTCCGGAGCCATTGCCAAAATCGCAGGCGCGGGTGTTCGTCCGCAGCCGGCACGGTGAATTCCGGGCTGATCAGCCGCGAGTCCGTATTGGGGTGATACCCTTCATTCAGGGCCGTGCCCGCGCAGGAACTTCCCGAAGGAGGCGAAGCGGGTCCCAGGACGGGCGGCCCGAATTGCCAAACGCCCCGTTCCGCCGCCCAGGGTCTGCGGTTGGTTTCGAACCCCTCCGGCTCGTTGACCGCATCCCAGTCCACCGGCCCGGTTTCCACCGTGACGTCGTCGACATACCAGCCAGCCGCGATGTTGAAATCGTCGTTCGATTGGAAATGGAAGGCGATCTGCACCGGTTGGCCGGCGAAAGGCCGCAGATCGAGCAAAGCCCGCGTCCATGGGCTGTTGCCATGGTACAAGGGCGAGAACGGCACCCAGGCCCCACCTCCCGCGCTGATCTCCACCCGGGCCGGGTCGCCTTCAAAAATGCTGAACCAATGCCAAAACGCGAGCCGCGGGTTCTGCGCCGCGGCCGGCACCACGAATTCCGGGCTGATCAGGCGCGAATCGGTTCCGGGCGCATAGAAGCCGTCGAGCACTGTGCCGGCGCAATTCTGGCCGAAGGCCAAGCCCGGCCCGGAGGTCACCTTCCCGATCTCCCAACCCTTCTGACTGATGACCCAGTTGCCCAGCCCGGATTCGAATCCTTCCACCGAGCCGATCAGATCCTCGCCTGTCGGGCCGGTTTCAACCACCACGTCGTCCACATACCATCCAGCCGCCACTTCCTCTCCAGCGCCGGCCTGCAAATGGAAGGCAATCTGCACCGATTGCCCGCTGAACGGGCTCAGGTCCACCAGCGCGCGTCCCCAATCCTCGTTGGACCAGCCCGAAGCCGCCTCGATGGCCTGCCACTCGCCTGCCCCCACCTTCACTTCAAGCGTGCGGTTGCTTCCTGGCGCCCCTCGGAACCAATGCCAAAACCTCAAGCGCGGCTGCTCGGTTGCGGGAGGGACCGTGAACACCCGGTCCCGAACAAAACGAGCGTCAGCCCCGGGCGGATAATTGCCATTGAGCACCGTTGCGGCGCATTGGGCGCCTGCAAAGGCGCGTTGGGGACCCGAACTGGGGGTTCCAACCGCCCAGACCCCGCCCTCCACATGCCAGCGCTCCCAGGGATCTTCATCCAGTTCAAACCCCTCTTTCCAGAGAACAGTCGCCTGTCCGAGACAATTCCAGGACAGCACTGTCGCAAAAAAGAGAAATATTGGGACAAACTTCCCAACCCGACAGGTCCATTGGGCAATGGACCCTAGCCGCCATCTGAAATTGACGCTCATCAGCTTCAAAGGTTTACCACACTAGCGCGAATTCTGAGTGCTGGCCTATCCCCAGTCAACAGCAATTATCGAACCAATCTTAGCCCCTGCGCACCGCACCGTCTCCGGCAGGCCCCATCCCTCTACCACCCTCTTACGCTTACGCTTGCTCTTCCTCTTACGCTAAACTCGGTCTTCACCCGGTCTTCACCCGGTCTTCACTCGATCGGGAACGGGTGATCTACGGGTGATCTACGGGTGATCTACGGGTGAACCCCGGACGGATCTGGTCGGCTGCTGGGCGGGAGGCCGGTTCAAGGCTTGGTTTGAATGCCGCCAGCGCGAGAGAGTCAAATGACCAGGTTTGATCCTCGACAACGCCAATAAATGTTTAGCGTTGAGCAAATTTGGGAATGCCAGACGGCATGCCCGCCGGGGACAATGCTGCCGTTAACTGCGGTCGGCCCCTGGAAGGCCAGAATCCGTCACCGCCCGAGTCAATCAATGAACAGTTGCTACGCTATGAAGAGAATCGTTCTTTCCACTTTTGCGATCGTCGCCGCCTCGGTGTTGTCCGTGTCAGCCGCCGATGCCAAGGCGATCTATACGAAAGAGTGCGCCAAATGCCACGGTGCGGACGGCAAAGGCGGCACGAAAATGGGCAAGAAGCAGGGCGCCAGAGACTATACCGATCCCGCCGTGCAGGCCTCGGTGACGGACGACGTCGCGTTCAAGGCGATCAAGGAAGGGCTGAAGGACAAAGCGGGCAAGACGCTCATGCAACCTTCGCCCGAGTTGTCGGACGGGGATATCAAAGGCTTGATCGCTTATATGCGGAAGTTTAAGAAGTAGGGCTGTTCCCAACAGAGCGTCGAGAGCGGCCTCGGCGGCGCGCGAGAAGCGCCCGGGGTCCTTGGACAGGCTGATGCCAGACTGGAATTGGGCGGGGCTGCTCCGCCCGCCGCCGACACGTCTACACCATGAACAACGGACCTGAACCCCCCAAGGGATGGCGTTTGGCCATCTTCCGGAACTGGGTGAGCATGAGCGGGTTCGTGATCATCCTGGCCAGCCTGTTCGCGTTCCTGCTGTTGTTCACCATCGACACGCTCGCGCGGGTGTCGAACCCGTATATCGGGATACTGACCTACTTTGTCGCGCCGGCGTTCACGTTCCTGGGGATGATCCTGGCGGCGCTGGGCGCGCTGATCTGGCGGCGGCGGATGGCGGACTCCACGCCGCTAAACCCGGTGTTGACCATCGATCTGACGCGTCCGCGTGACCGCAGGATGCTCGGGTACTTTCTTGCGGGAAGCGCCGTGTTTCTGCTGATCACGGCGATCGGCACGTATCACTCCTACCAATTCACGGAATCGGTCACCTTTTGCGGCGAAGCCTGCCACACGGTCATGGAGCCGGAGAGGGTCACCTACCAGAACGGTTCGCATGCGCGGGTGAGTTGTGCCGAGTGCCATATCGGGCCCGGGGCGACCTGGTATGTGAAATCGAAGCTCTCGGGCGCTTACCAGGTCTATGCGACCGCGGCGAACAAGTATCCCCGCCCGATCCCCACCCCGATCTCCAACCTGCGCCCGGCCCAGGAAACGTGCGAGCAATGCCACTGGCCGAAGAAGTTCGTAGGGAACCTGGAACGGACTTATACCCACTTCTTGAGCGATGAAACGAACTCGATGCATCAGATTCGGATGCTGCTAAGAGTGGGAGGCGCCGACCCCACACACGGCCCGGTGGGAGGCATCCATTGGCACATGAACGTCGCCAACGTGGTGGAGTACTACCCCGCGGATACGAGCCGCCTGCAGATCCCCTGGGTCCGCTTTACGGATGCCAAAGGAGTCGTAACGGTATTCCGGACACCCGAGTTCACCAACGCAGTGGACCCGGCAGCGATCCGCAAGATGGACTGCGTGGATTGCCATAATCGGCCGGCGCACGTGCTGAAATCGCCAAACGACGCCGTGGAACTGGCGATGCATCTCGGGGAGATCGATCCCGGCCTGCCATGGATCAAGACCAACGCCCTCCACGTGCTCACCCAGGAGTATGCCAAGCGCGACGAAGCCTTGCAGAAGATCGCGGCGTTCCTCACCAGCCAGTACCCGCAGGCGCCAGGCCTCCGGCCGAGCATTGAAGCCGTCCAGCGGATCTACACCAACAACTTCTTCCCCGAAATGAAGGCGAGCTGGAAGGTTTACCCGAACCACGCCGGGCACAAAGATTGGCCCGGCTGCTTCCGCTGCCATGATGGCAAGCACCAGACCGCCGACGGCGCCCGCAAGATCGAAGCCAACAACTGCAACGCGTGCCATTTGATCCTCGCCCAGGGAAGCGGCGCCGAACTGGAGCAACTCGCGCCGCAAGGCCTGGAATTCAAACATCCCGGCGATGAGATCGACGAAGGATTCCTTTGCAGTGACTGCCATACGGGCGGCCCTTAGCCCCATGCTTGCCTCCCGGCGCTTTGGATCGGTGGCGGCGATGGCGTTGAGCCTGGCTCTGCTCAGCCCGCGCGGCACCGGCCGGGCGGCCGAAGCGGATCCCCCCGCGGCTCCGGAACGGTTCGCGAATGCCGATTGCATCGATTGCCACTCGGACCCGACGCTTGCGCGGACGGTCAACGGCAAGGAAGTGCTGCTGCAGGTGGTCGAGACCAATTCGCTGGCCCAGTCGGTCCATGCCAGCCTGGCCTGCGTCGATTGCCATACCGGGATGACGGACCTGGTCCATGCGGACGATCTTCCTCCCGCCACTTGCACGGCCTGCCATGACCAACAGCCCGATCACGACAAGGCCGCCGCGGGTTACCTGAGCAGCATCCACGGGGTGAGCCGCGCGATGGGCGCCTCCGCCGCGGCCGCGTGCGCGGATTGCCATGGCACCCACAACATCCTTTCCTCGAAGAACGCCGATTCGCCCACGTTCAAGCTGAATCTTCCCCAGACCTGCGCCAAGTGCCATAGCAACCCCGGGGTGACCCAAGAGTACGAGATGAAGTACCCGCTCGTGGCGTCGCAATACCTGGATAGCATTCACGGGCGCGCCCTCGTGGAGATGGGGTTGATCGTGGCGCCGTCCTGCAATGATTGCCACGGGGTGCATGACATCAAGCGGCGGGTGGATCGCAGCTCGCCTATCCATCACGCGTCCGTGGCGAAAACGTGCGGGAAATGCCACACCCGGATCGAGGAGACCTACAACAAGAGTGTGCATGGGCAATTGCTGGCGCAAGGAGACCCGCGCGCGCCGGTCTGCACGGATTGCCACTCGGCGCACCAGATTGAAAGCCCGACCTTGAGCACCCATTTCAAGGCGTCCAGCGACCGCCGCTGCGGGGAGTGCCATGAGGACCGGCTTGCCCATTACCGCGACACCTACCACGGCAAGGCCATGGCCCTGGGCAAACCGAACGTGGCACCGGATGTCGCGGCCTGCTACGATTGCCATGGACACCACGACGTGCTGCCCGCCTCAAACCCGGCCTCGCACCTCTCGCCTCAGAACATCACCGCCACGTGCAAGAAGTGTCATCCCGGCGCGACGGCCAGCTTTGCCCAGTTCATGCCGCACGCCAACCCGCTGGATAAGCAGAATTACCCGGCCTTGCACGCCGTCTTCGTCTTCATGACCGCCCTGCTGATCGGCGTGTTTGCCTTCTTCGGCGCGCACACGCTGCTTTGGCTGCTCCGCTCGATCTATTTGTATGCGCATGATTCGAAGACCTTCCGCGAAGCCAAGGTGACGGCCCAGGCGGACGACGAATGGTTCACCCGCTTCGTGCCGTTTGAGCGCTTCCTGCACTTCCTGGTGGTGACGAGTTTCCTCCTGCTCGTGGTCACAGGCATGCCTTTGAAGTTCTATTACACCGACTGGGCCAAAACGCTCTTCCTTATCCTGGGCGGCGCGGAGGTCGCGCGGTCGCTGCACCATTTCGGCGCCATGATCACGTTCCTCTACTTCGGGCTGCATCTCGCGGCGCTCACGGGGAAGGCCTGGGAAAACCGGGCCAAGCTCCGCGACCCGGCCACCGGCAAGTTCAGCCTGAGGCGAATCCGCCCCGCTCTCTTCGGGCCGGACTCGATGCTGCCCACGGTCCAGGACTGGCGGGATTTCGTCGCCCACCAGAAGTGGTTCTTTGGCAGAGGAACGAAACCGCATTTCGATCGCTGGACGTACTGGGAGAAGTTCGACTATTTCGCGGTGTTCTGGGGCGTTTTCGCCATTGGGCTTTCGGGGCTGGTCATGTGGTTCCCGCAGTTCTTTTCGCGGTTTATGCCGGGGTGGATCATCAACATCGCCTTGATCGTGCATTCGGACGAGGCCCTGCTGGCAGCGGGCTTTATCTTCACGATCCACTTTTTCAACACGCATTTCCGGCTGGAGAAGTTCCCCATGGACACCGTGATCTTTTCCGGACGCGTCTCCAAGACCGAGTTGATGCACGAACGCAGGCGCTGGTACGACCGCCTTGTGGCCGAGGGCCGCCTCGACCAGCACCGCGTCAAGGACGAATGGGAACGCTGGAAGAGCATCGCCCGCTCGTTCGGCTACCTGTTCTTCGGCGCCGGGGTTATCCTGCTGATTCTGATCGTCTACGCCATGGCGACGCGCCTGACGCACTGACCGCACGTTGACTTCGCATTCTTCGGAGCGCCGGCTTTGCCTTTCGCCGCCACGAACGAGCGGCGCCTGAAGCCGGTTGCAGACCGGCGCTCCGCACGAGTCACCCTCTCTGACGGCCAGTGCATTTCTGTTGACAAGACCGCGCTCCAAGCGGTAGGTCAACAGCCGGTTGGCTGAATGCGGCCAGCGCGTGCAAAGGAGGTTGTGATGCCCAGTCAATGCCTTGGCGTATGCCTATCGTTCGTTCTGTTTCTGCCGACACTCCTCAAGGCCGGTGTGTTGTGCACGGAAACCTTCTCCTACCCGGACGGACCGCTGGTCACGGTGGCCGAAGGCCGCTGGAAAACCCATAGCGGCACCCCTGGCCAAGCCGAGGTGGATTCGGGTGCCCTCTGTTTGTCTGAGAAGGAAACGGAAGACGTGAGCGCGCCGTTTGCTCCGGAAATTCAAGGCCCCAATCAGGCCGCGGCCCTCTATGCCTCGTTCAACGCGGTGTTTTCCGCACTGCCCTCAGGCTCCAAAGGCGGCTACTTCGCTCACTTCAAAGACGCGGCCCCAACAACCGGGATCCGATGCCGGATCTTCGCCACGACCGAAGGGGCTGCGCCAGGGACGTTCAGGCTGGGAATTGCCGCAGCCGCAAGCGCCGCAAGCTGTTTCGTCCCGCAGGAATTCAAGCCGGGGGTGCGCTACCAACTCGTATCCCGAATGACCCTGGCGGACAACGTTTGCACCCTGTGGATCAACCCGGTGTCCGAGAGCCAGCCCGGCGCCACCTCTTCTGATAAGGCGACAGCCAAGAACGTGGCGGCCTTCGCCTTTCGCCAGTCACGGTCAGGCGGTTCGGGGATGGGCGAACTCAAGGTCGATGATCTCAGGATCGCGACCACGTTCGCCGAGGTGCTTCCAACCTCGGCCGCAGTCCCCGCCCGGCCGGCAAACCGCGCGGCGCCGAAGACCGGAACGGTTGCCCCTCCCCGATGAAAAGGCAGGCCACTCCAGCCAGCGGAAACTCCATTGGAGGCGGGTTCACGCTGCTCGAACTGCTGGTCGTCATGGCGGTCATCGCCATCCTGGCCAGCCTGCTCTTCCCGGCCCTCCGCACCGCGACAGCGAAAGCCCGAAGCATCGTGTGCCTGAATCATCTCAAGCAATGGGGGCTCGCCACCCACTTTTATGTGGCGGACAACGATGACTTTCTGCCGCCCGAAGGCGCGCCGAACGGGCTTTCAACGGACACCGGATGGTACATCGCCCTGCCCAGAGAGTTGGGTTTGAGACCTTACTTCGAGTGTCCCTGGCGCACCAATCCGGCTGTGCCGGTGGGGCGTTCGATCTGGATCTGCCCCGCCAACACGAACCGCAGCAATGGACATAATCTCTTCCATTACTGCCTCAACGAACACGTGGATCGAACGGGCGAGTTCGATTCGCCCACCAGGCTTTCGTCGATCGGAAACCCTGCGGTGGTGGTCTGGATGTTCGATAACGGGAAGCGCGCAGCCGTCGCGCAACAGAACAATACCCACACCAACCTGCACCAGCGAGGCGCCAACTTCCTCTTCCTGGATGCCCACGCCGTGCGCTTCCGCAACACCGCGTATTGGGATTTCCTATCGAACAAGGGACGCACCAATAACCCGGCGCTCCTCTGGGTGCCATGAGTTCAGCCGTCGAGAATCACCCGATAACCCGGCAAGCACCGGGAGAGGCGCTTCCGCAGTTCTTCGGCAACGGGCCGCTCCGGTCGGGCGCTTGCCAGTTGGTCGAGAGAGCGGCCATCAGGAACTCACCCATAACGCAAGAAGCGCCTGCGCGAGTCGCGGCGTCTCAAGACCGGCGAAAGCAGGGGCCATTTCGTTGATCCACGGAATCAGCCCGATCGAGGCCAATCCTCCAAGCCCCGCCACCAGCTCCAGCCAGCCGTACCAGCGTCCGGGCCTGCCGCTCGTCGACAAGATACGCTCGCTCGCCCAGGCCCCGGTGGTCATGCCTCCGAAAATGGCCCCGACGACCGCCAGCACGGCCGGGATCTCCTGGCCCAGGCCGGTTGAGAGCCTCCGGGGCCAAGCAATCTGGAAGGCCAAGGCCGAGGTGCCCGACAAGAAGAACAGGGCGTATAACACCGCCGCGATCGTTCGCTCCCTCAGGGCCCGAACGCGGGTCTCCCCGGAGGGCGAGCCGTCTTCAAACACCGTCCATCCCATGCTCTCGGAAGGCCCCCATAAGCCGCAGGATCTCCTCACGAATCTTGAACAGCTCCATCCGCGCAGACCGCACCGCCCGGACGGACAGGAGAGACCGGACGCTGACCTGTTCAAGGGCGGCCTGGGCCGCGTGCAAGCGGCTGAGCGCCCGTTTCAGGCACGCGATAATGAGGCCGGGTTGACGGTGGGCTCTCCCGTAAGCCAGCGGATTCAGCGCGCCGCCAATCTTGGCGGCGGTAACCTGCATTTCACGAACGAGCGTCAAGAGATCCTCGTCCTGGAGCCAGAGCGGCCCCATCCTTTTACAGGCTCTATGCACGGCAGCGCTCGCGTTCAGGGCGCGCAGGGCCAGCGGATGCCGGATGCCTCCGTCGTCCGTCCGCACCCAATCGATCCCTTCGGTCCGGGGATCCGGTTCCAAAGGCATGTCGAAAGGATCATCGTCGGCGCCGCATTCTTCCGGTTCACACTCGCCTCCATGGGGATCAGCGGAAGAGCCGCGGTCGCACTCGCTCTCGCCCTCAGAATCCGGCCCAGGAAACTCAGAGGCGCCAAACGGGTCGGGCCCAGGGTCATCCGGAGCGTCAGTCCAGCCCATTTCCCGGGCGAGGAGTTGTTCGCAGTTGGGGTCGTTCTGATACTTGTCGAGCAGCTCCAGGTACTTGTCCGCCTGGGCATCGCTCTCGCGCATCAGCTGTTCGTAATCGAACTCATCCCACTCTTTCTCGGGGGGAGGATCCGTCCGGGCGCTTTCGATGGCTGCGTCAAGTTTGGCGATAAAGCTGCTGAAGTTGGACGCGACCGCTTCCTGGCGGTGCCGCTCTTGGTCCGGAGAGAGGGTCCAAACCGGGGCGGAGATGGTCAGGTCGAAACCCGTGCTCTCGATAACCACGCGACCATTCGCCTCGCTGAACCACTCCAGGTAAAGGCAATTCGCTTGTTGCTGCGGAATTTGATGGCCCAAGCGTCGCAGGCGAAGGTACTCCTCCATGGGAACGTCAGGCAACCGGATCTTGCGCGACGCCGTCAAATCTCCCGCCATCCCAACCTGATCACTCGCCAGGGTGTCACGATGGATGATAGGGATCGCGACGTTTCGGTTCTTGAACGTGAGCAGACAGCCAGCTAGATCCGGACAGGCGTTGCCCTGCAAGTTCAACACGATCGGCTCGCCCCGGCCTTGCAGCCATACTCGCCCTCGCACGGCGTTCGGCGTGCGATTGTCAATCTCCCCATGCACCACATTCTCGTGAATTCGCCAAGCCATCTGAACCGCGTCTCGGAAGCACTGCGGTGGTGGGAACATGCCGCAGTTCGAGACTGCGTTCAAGCGCGGAACCAGCCATGGAGCCCTCTTGATCTTCCGATTCTTCCGGCACCCTCCCGTTGTTCTGGTGGTCTGCGTCCGCCGGATTTCACCTGCGTGCCAGGGTTGCCCGGAGCGCTTTGGGGTTGATACAATCTGCGCGATGAATGGCAGGCTGGCTGTGACTGTGGCGAGCATTCTTTGCCTGGGGCGCGCAATTGCAGCCGCGCCCGTTAACGATCATTTGGTCAATGCTCAGCCTTTGATCGGAACCTATGTCGCCGCGAGCGGCACCAATCTTGGCGCCACGCGAGAGGTCGGCGAACCCAACCACGGGTTTCCGGGCGGAAAATCGGTATGGTGGACATGGACCGCGCCGGGGTCGGGGAGTCTCCTTGTGGAAACGACCGGGAGCACGTTCGACACGGTTCTGGCTGCGTACACAGGCGTCTCCTACGCGGTCATGACTCTCGTGGCCAGCAACGATGACAAAGGGAGCCTTGAAACCAGCAAGATCGCCTTCAACGTCGCCGCCGGTGTGACCTACCAGATTGCCGTCGATGGATTTAACGGGGCCGCGGGAGAAATCCAATTGGTCGCCGCATACCGTGAGAAACCGCTGGTCAAACCGGCCAATGACGAGTTTGGCGCTCCTGCCAGCCTTGCTGGGCCGTTTGTAAGCCTCTCAAGCACAACGTTCCTCGCGAGCAAAGAGGCTGACGAACCCCGCCATGCCGGTGATCCGGGCGGAGCCTCTGTCTGGTGGCGTTGGACGGCGCCAGGCAAAGGGAGCGCGACGATCAATACGCGAGGGAGCACTTTCGACACCCTCCTGGCTGTCTATACCGGCTCCGCGCTCACCAACCTGACGGTCATCGCGAGCAATGACGACATCTGTTCGAACCAACCCACCAGTTCCGTCACGTTCGATGCGATCGAGGCAACGGTCTACCTGATTGCAGTGGATGGGTTTAACGGCGAACCCGGAGACCTCGAGTTGCACATTTCCATGGAGGATTTCTTTCGGTTCATGAGCCCGGTCCGCCTTTCGGAAGGCCGCTGGAAACTGGCCATAGCCAGCGTTCCGGGAGTTCCCTGCGAGATTCAGGCTTCCGAAGATCTGATCACGTGGTCCACGACCGCGACTCTTACCAGCCCGACAGGCCGCCTGGAGTTCACTGAACCCGATACGGAGAACGTGCCCTGCCGGTTCTATCGCGCACGAAGAATGGCGGAATCGGGATCGCTCGATTGGCAAGGGTGGCCCGCCGTTCCCACTTGGCAAGAGCGGCGGATGCGCGGTAGCGTGGCGGGACCAAAGCCATGATGTTGCGCATGTTACGCCGCGTATGTGCCCTGCTTCCGCCGGGGAAGGACTTCCAACGGGGCAGGAACGTGCCTGGCTGGCTCCCGGTTGGCCTGGTTTGCCTCGGGGTTTTCCATGCCAACGCCAACGACAATGCCCCCAGGCTCGAGGATTTGATCCCGGAACCGGGTGCGGTTCTGCACGAACTGTTCACGATCGAAGCCGCCTTTGATCGTCCGGTCAATGGGGTCGATGCCGAAGACCTGATCGTCAACGGCGCGGGTGCTACCAACGTGACCGAGGTTGCGGCCGCCCGGTTTGTCTTCTCCTTTCCCCAGCCACCGGATGGAGTGGTTTCGGTATCCTGGCGTGCCGATCACGGGATTCGCGACGCAGACGGAGCCGGTTTCGAAGGAAGCTCGTGGAAATACGTCCTCGACTCCGCGCCGGCGACGGAAGGGATCTCCATCTCGGAGTTCATGGCCGCCAATACCAGCGGGCTGCGCGACGAAAATGGCGACAACTCGGACTGGATCGAGATTCACAACGCCAGCGACACCGGCGTAAACCTGAATGGCTGGTTCCTGACGGATGACCCGGCCCAGTTGGGCAAATGGCGCTTTCCTGAGGTGACGGTCGCCCCGAGGGAGTTCTTGGTCGTGTTCGCTTCCGAGAAGGGCCGGACCAACGTGACCGGTCGGTTGCACACGAATTTCAAACTCTCCGCCGGGGGCGAGTACCTGGCCCTGGTTTCGCCAGCGATGACGGTGGTATCGGCGTTCGTCCCGGCGTTTCCGCCCCAACAGCCTGACGTTTCCTACGGCCGGGCCCCCGGGGAACCCGGAGCTTCCGGATACTTCGTGAAGCCGACGCCTGGAGCCGCGAATTCGGAGAGTGGCGCCGGCTTTGCGCCAGAAGCGACGTTCTCGCGCGCCAGCGGCACGTTTCGGGAGCCGTTTCGGCTGGAGATATCGGCCGCGCTGGCCGGCGTCCGCATCCGATACACCCTGGACGGCTCGCTCCCCACGAACTCGTCACCGCAGTACCTGGCGCCGATCCTCATTACCAACAGCGTGCAAGTGCGTGCGCGAACGTTTCAAGACGGGATGTTGCCCGGGCCGCCTCGGACGGAGACCTTTCTACTGTTGAGCAACAACCTGGCAGGGTTTACCTCCGACCTGCCGGTGCTGATTCTTCATAGCCTTGGCAAAGGAGCGCCCAGTTCCAGCCGGCAGAACTTCGCACACCTCTCGGTTTATGAACCGGTGCGAGGCGTGACCTCGTTGACCAACCCGCCGACGCTGACCACACGCGCCGCCATCAAGCTTCGAGGATCGAGCACGCAGGGCCTGCCGAAATCCAGCTATGCCCTCGAGCTTTGGGACGACTTCAACCAGGACAAAGACAGGGAGGTGCTGGGTCTGCCGGAAGAGTCAGACTGGGTCCTTTACGCTCCCAACGTTTTCGAACCGGTACTGATCCACAACCCGTTCATTCACCAGCTCAGCCGGGATATCGGGCAGTACTCCTCCCGCACGCGCTTTGTTGAGGTGTATCTGAACAAGGCAACCGGTCCAGTTGCCGCCGTGCATTACAACGGCATTTACGTCCTCGAAGAGAAAATCAAGATCGGCCCCAGCCGCGTGGATATCGCCAAGCTTAAGCCGGAACATCTGAGCGCACCGGAGGTCACCGGCGGCTACCTGTTGAAGATCGACCGGCTCGATCCCGGCGATAGCGGGTTCTCAGCCGGGGGGCAAACGGTGGCCTATGTCGATCCGAAAGAGCGTGAGATCAAGCTGGCCCAGCGCGATCCGCAAGAGCAGTTCATTCGCAAGTACCTCGCGAGCTTTGGCGCCGCGCTGAACGGATCCAACTGGCGCGACCCGGTCCTGGGATACGCTGCCTATATCGATGTGCCCGCTTGGATTGATTATCACATCCTTGAACTCCTCAGCGGCAATGTCGATGCCCTTGTGCTCAGCGCCTATTTCCACAAGCCGCGTGACGGCAAGCTCGTCTTTGGCCCTCACTGGGATTTCGATCGCGCCCTCGGCTCCACCGACGGGCGCGACGCCAACCCGCGCAACTGGGTGACCGGTCCGTTCTTTGCCGGATGGTGGAGCCGCCTCTTTCGCGACCCGGACTTCTGGCAGCGTTGGATTGACCGTTACCAGGAGCTGCGCCTCTCGCACCTTTCCCGGACCAACATCAATGGGTTGATCGACCGGCTTGCTAACGAAGTCCGCCAAGCCCAGCCCCGCGAGCGCCAGAAATGGCGCGTCACGCTCCGAGGAGGATCCTACCAGAGCGAAGTCGACCGGATGAAGAATTGGCTCTCAAACCGCATCGATTTCATCGATCGGCAGCTCGTTCCCTCACCCCAGATCAGCGCACCGGGCCAAGCCGTGAAGCCGGGGTTCACGATCACCCTGACGGGGTCCCCTCAGGCGACGATTTACTATACCCTGGACGGTTCCGACCCGCGCGCCTCGCAAGGTGCCTTGTCGCCCAAAGCGCGGCTCTATACGGCGCCGCTTGTGGTGAACGAGAACGTCCGGGTCGTCGCGCGTTCGCGAAACCTTGCCGCTCGGCAGAGTGGCGGACCGCCAATCTCAAGTCCGTGGTCGGGTCCAGTCGCCGCCACGTTCACCGCGACACCGCCTCCGCAACTGCTGGTCAGCGAAATGATGTTCCATCCGGAACCATCGCCCGATCCAGGCGGGGTTGACGAAGCGGAGTTTGAGTTTGTCGAACTGTTGAACGCGGGAGCCGAGCGCCTGAACCTGGCCGGTTACCGGCTGACGGGCAGCATTCAGTTTGCGTTCGCGAGCACGGGGGCGGTCACACGGCTTGATTCTGGCCAACGGCTGGTTCTCGCGAAGAACGTCGAAGCATTCCGTTCGCGCTACCCCACCGTGACGAACCTTGCCGGTGAGTTCCGCGGTGAATTGCCCAATAGCCGCCAGCGCCTGGTGTTAACCGGCTCACTCGAAGAGCCCATCTTCGAGTTCGAAACCGTCGATTCGTGGCAACCGCTGGCGGATGGATTCGGCTTTAGCCTGGTGCTCGCCAACGAATCCATTGCGCCAGATTCGCTCTCCGATCCCGCTCACTGGCGCCTCAGTGCGACGATCGGCGGCTCGCCAGGCGCACCCGATCCCGCCCCGCCCCAATTGCCGCGCGTGGTGATCAACGAACTGTTGACCTACCCGTCGGGCGTCACGGAGCCCGGCTTCCTGGCCCCCCCTAAGGACGCGCTGGAATTGCATAGCTTGTCCGCGGAACCGGCGGATATTTCCGGCTGGTTTGTCACCGATGATTTCCGCGAACCCAAGAAGCACCGGCTTGCCGATTCCTTGATCGTCCCGCCAGACGGCTTCGTCTGGTTCGAATCATTTGGCGCAACCGGCGCCTCCTTCTCGTTCAGCAAGCTGGGCGAGGAGGCCTACCTCTTCTCGGCCGATCAAGACGGCGTCTTGACGGGTTGGGTCCACGGTTACGCGTTCGGGGCTGCGGAAGAAGGCGTAAGCTTCGGCCGACACGTGACGAGCACGGGCGCCGAAGCGTTTGTGGCGCAATCCAGCCCGAGTTTTGGCGCGCCAAATAACGGCCCGCGAGTCGGCCCGGTTGTGATCAGCGAGGTTAGCTCCTCGACCGCGCTCGAACAAGACGCAAACGACGCGGCATTCGCCTATATAGAACTGCGCAACCTTGGCGGACAGTCGGTTCCCTTGTTCGACCCCGCCAACCCTTCGAACCCATGGAGTGTCCGCGGCACCGTGGAGTTCCAGCTTCCCGGCGGGCGGGTGCTCTTGCCCCGAGCCAGCCTGGTGCTCGTAGGCTTCGATCCCCAGACCGATCCCGTTAGCCTCGCGCGTTTCCGGTCACGGTATGGTTTCGAGGATCAGAACCTGGCGGGCCCATGGACGGGGCGGCTGACACGGCCCCGCGGACTTGTGCAACTCTTCAAGCCTGGCCAGCCTGAGCCGGCGGGTGCCGGCATGCCGGCGACAATCCCGCAGGTGCTGGTTGAACAGGTGTCCTACGCTTTTCCGCCGCCACCTGCAGGTTCCTCCCCGGGCGGCTTGAGTTTGCAGCGCCGGACCCCCGCGCTCTTTGCTGACGATCCCGCCAACTGGTCGTTCGCCCTTCCTTCTCCCGGGGCAACCGACGCCGATGGCGATGGCCTTCCGGACCTTTGGGAAGCGGTCCATGGCCTGGATCCCGCGTCCAGTGCCGGGCCTGACGGCGATCAGGGCGACCCGGACGGCGACGGCATGTCCAACGGCTCGGAGTTTAAGAGTGGCACCCGTCCGCTGGACGCGTCCAGCCGCCTGGAGTTGCAGGCCAGCCTCCACGAAAGCGGCGCGATCCTTCTCTGTTTTCCATCCGTTCCCGGCCGGAGCTACACGATCGAGTATTGCGAAAATCTCGGCGCCGGCGAGTGGAAGATCCTCAGCTCATACCTGTCCGGCGAATATGAAACCGTGACCGCTTCTGACATCCCGAGCGGCATTCAACGCTGGTACCGCTTAACACTCCCTTAAGCGCTGGGCTTGAAAAGCAAACACCCTCGCAGTTTCACCTGCGAGGGTGAGCAGATCGATGCTAGCCTTAACCGGCTGCTGCCCAGCTATTGTGCGGGGGCGGCCGGGGCGTTGGTCGTCGTGTCAGTCGCGGCAGGCGCAGTTGTGTCTTCTTCGGTCGTCGGGCTGCAACCAGCCAAGAACACCAGCAGCGGAACCAGCAACAGAATTTTTTTCATGGTTTTGTCCTCTACCTAATTGCGCGCTCAGTCTAGCGGCTTTGTGAGACGTCCGTCAAGCCGCGATCCGGGGCGTTTCCGCCCCTCCCGCTGGCCACAACGGAGCCCGAATAACATCTTGATCCGTGCGCAAGCCCTGGTCAATCCCGCAGTTAGCTCTCAACCACCGGTCGGCACAGGGTCAGGCGCGCTCAACTCCGGATCCTTTTCGGCATCGGCCTTTCGATAAAGCGCTGTGGGGATGAGGATCTGTTTGGGAATTTCCTTGCCCTCGAAATGCTCCACGATTACGCGCGTCGTCTCCATCCCGATGTTCTCCGGAAACTGAATCGGGTCCGCATAGATCTTGCCCGCTCGAATGGCCGCCTTTCCCTCCGGTTGTCCGTCGAACCCGATCAGCTTTACCTGCCCGGCTTTTCCGGCCTTCTCAAGAGCCGCATATGCACCCAGCGCGGACGGATCGTTAATGGCGAAGATGCCGGAGAGGTTCGGATGCGCCTGAATGAGGTCTTCCGCCGCCTTGAAACTCTGGTCTTTGGCCCCCCCGCCGGGAATTCTCGCCACAACCCTGATGTCAGCCCGGCCGCTTTCGTTCTCCGCCTTGATGATCTCGTCGAAGCCTTGGGTGCGGAGCATTACCGATTCCACGACCGGATGATCGAGAATCGCCACTGTGCCTTTGCCCCCAAGGACCTCGATCATGGCCTGTGCCGCTTGTTTGCCGCCGCTATAGTTGTCCGTAGCCACATGGCAGATGACCTGCGCCGCCGGGTCCAGGGAGGCGATATCGGCTGTAAACACCGGAATTCCCGCCAGGTTGGCCTCTTGAATCGGGGCACTGATCGCTTTCGAGTCGCAGGGCGTCAGCACAATGGCCACCGTCTTCCGCACGATGAAGTCCTTGACTTGGTGCTGCTGGCGGGCGACGTCGAATTCACCGCTCACAACCATCACGTCGTACCCATGCCTGGCCCCTTCCGCCTTGATCGTGTCTGCAATCTGCTTGAAGAACGGGTTCGTCAACGTCAACACGGACACCCCGATCGTCCCCCGCGACTTGCCGGCAGTCGGCGTGCTCTGCGGCGATCCCGCCGGCTCATCCTTGCGGCCGCAACCCCACACGAGGAGCAGAATCAACATGAAAACAGTCCAGGACCCAGCGTGACCCTTTGGCTGAAACGGTTTCATAGGATGTTGGCACTCTGATCCGATCCGCGGTCCTAGCGCCAGCTCTTTCTAACGCTCCCAGGGCCGAAGCGAACCCGGCAAAGCCCCCCGGCAATGCGGCAAACGTTGCGATCCGGCGCCGGATCGCTCTCCTTTGCCGAAGGTAGCGCGGTCCCTTCGCTCTGCATTTGATAGTCTACTATGGTTTTAGAATATTGTTACTATTCCATTATAGTTAAACCATAGTGGCATCATAGTTAAACGTTGGTAGAATACCGGAGGAACATCGATTGATCTGTTGATGGAGCCCGGCACAACCTCACTTGGGCCAGGCGCATGAGCCCATATTCCCCAGCCCGCCGTCCAACCCGCCGTCTTGGCGCGCTCCCTGGGACAAACGTTTGCCCGTCGTCCGGCAGGGTTAAGCCCGGGGTGGCGGGCGAAAAGAACCGCCCTATTCAGTGTGACGGCCGAAAATGGCGGGTCAGAAACGACTTTGCCAAAGTCGGCCCGGCGCGTTAGCCTCCTGCTATGCGCGTCGCGTTCAAAGAATGGGCGGCTGTGGTGGATGCCCTTGGCTCGGGACAGCAAATCGTGATTCTGCGCAAGGGTGGAATCAGCGAAGGGCGCCGCGGATTTCAGGTGGAACACGCCGAGTTCTTCCTTTTCCCCAGTTACTTCCACCAGCAGCGGGATTCCGTTATCCCGTCCGCGCAGGAGCGATTTGACCAGATCGAGGCTCTCGCCAGGGATGCAGAGCGAGTGCGGATCGAATTCTTCGCGCACGTTGTCTCGTGGAAGCGCCTGGAATCCCTCGCGGCGGCCCGACGTCTCCAAGGACAGCATATATGGCGGGACGAAGTGATCGAAACCCGGTTCAACTGGGGGACGGAAGACAATATTCACGCCTTGGCGGTGCGGGTCTTTCGGCTTCCCCAGCCGGTGGATCTGCCCAACTCGCCTTCCTACGCCGGGTGCAAATCGTGGATCGAGCTGGATGACGAGTTTCCGACCGAGGGAGCGGTTCCGGTGCTTTCGAAGGAAGCGTTCAACGAGAAGCTGAACCAGTTCCATGCCGCGCTGGACCAGGGCGCTCCGGAAGATCCCACCCAACCGGCCGCGCCGCCAGCCTAGCTCCAACCCGGGCGCCCAGGGGGAGCGTGAAAAGCTCCCTCACCCGGGGGCCCGCCCGTTCACCGATGAACTTGCCTCCGCTGATTCTTGCTTCGGCCTCTCGGCGGCGGGCGGAATTGCTCCGTCCCCTTGGCGTGCCGTTCCGCGTGGTTCCGAGCGACGCGCCCGAGGTCCATGAGGATCACCTGACGGCCGGGGAACTCGCCCAGTTAAACGCGTTTCGAAAAGCGCGTTCGGTCGCACAGGCTTATCCGGAGGCTTTGGTCGTGGGTGCGGACACCCTCGTCTACCTTGGCAGCCGCCTCTTTGGCAAACCGCGAGACCTAGATCACGCGCGCCAGATGCTGACGGAACTGCAAGGCAGGACCCACCAAGTGGTTACAGGTGTCTGCTTGATCCATCTTCACACCCGGCGGCGGTGCCTGCTGGCCGAAGGCACCGGCGTCCGGTTCAAGCCGCTGGATCGCGCCTTAATTGACCGGTACCTCGCCGCCACAAACCCCCTCGACAAAGCGGGAGGATACGCCATTCAGGAATCGGGGGATTGGATCGTGGAGGAGATTTCTGGCTCTTACTCGAACGTGGTAGGGTTGCCGATGGAACGGCTTACGGCAGAGCTTCAAAGGTGGGGTGAATTCACGGGCTGAACCTGCGGCGTTTGTACCTTATCCGCTCGACATTGGCGGCACTTTGTGGCTCGGCTAGACGTTGCTATGCAACTGCAAGGTTTATTCTCTTCGGCCGTTCCGGCCGGGCCAGCTCCTCGATGCTCCCGGCGAGCGTTTCTCGCCAAGTCAGCGGCCGCCGCCGCGTTTACCGTTGTCCCGGGCCATGTGCTTGGCCAAGGAGGCGCCGTCCCGCCTAATAGCAGGTTGACCCTGGCAGGGATTGGGCTGGGCGGGCAGGGGATGCAGAATATGCTCGCCTTCCAGGCGATCGCCGGGGTGCAAGTCGTCGCCGTGTGCGATGTGCACCGCGAAGGTGGCGGCTATCTCTCCTGGAACTGGGCGGAGGGGAAAGAGCGCCAGGTTTGCGGGCGCGAACCGGCCCGGCGGCTGATCGAAGCCCGCTACGCGAGCGGCGAACGTCCCGGCCAATATCGCGGCTGCACCGCTTATCGGGATTACCGGGAACTCCTCGAGAAGGAAGATGCCGACGGGGTAATGATTGCCACACCCGACCATTCGCATGCCGTGATCACCATGGCGGCTTTGAAGCGCGGCAAGCATGTTTACTGCGAAAAGCCGCTGACACATTCAGTGTTCGAGGCGCGGCAGGTGACGGAGGCTGCGCGCCGAGCCAAAACCGCCACCCAGCTCGGCAACCAGGGCCAGGCGGAGGAGTCGGCCCGGGGCGTCCAGGAAATGATCGCCGAGGGCGCCATTGGGCCCGTTCGCGAAGTGCAGGTGTGGTCGGGCGCGCGTTTTTGGAGTTGGCCGACTTGGGACGGCCGCCCGCCCGATCAGCCGCCGGTTCCGGACGGACTCGATTGGGATCTGTGGCTTGGCCCCGCCCCGGAGCGCCCTTACCACCCCGCCTACCACCCCTGGACCTGGCGGAATTGGCTCGATTTCGGCACCGGTCTGCTGGGGGATTTGGGGTGCCACAAGCTGTCTACCGTCTTTAAGGCGCTAAACCTGGGGCACCCAACCAGCGTTGAAGCCAGCGCCACGAAGCTGAGTTCGGAAACGTTCCCCCTCGGCGAGATCGTCCGGTTTGAATTCCCGGCGCGCGGTGCCATGCCGCCTCTGACGCTCAGTTGGTACGATGGCGGCCTGAAGCCGCCCCGGCCCCCTGAACTCGAGTCCGACGACGTGATGCGCGACGTCATTTACATCGGCGACAATGGCAAGATCATGGGGGACAGATTGATCCCGCAATCGCGGATGGACGCCTACAAGCGCCCGCCCAAGACGCTCCCACGCTCCCCGGGCCATTTGCAGGAGTGGATCGATGCCTGCCGGGGCGGCAAGCCCGCCGGGTCGAATTTCCCGGACCATTCCGGGTTGTTGACTGAAGTATGCCTGCTGGGCAATGTGGCCGTTCGCGCGCAAAGGAAGCTCCTTTGGGACGGGCCGAGCATGACCATTACGAATGACAAGGCTGCCAACCGGTTTCTCCGGCGCGAGTGCCGCCCGGGTTGGAGCTTGTAAACTAAGAGGGCAGGCCCCTCGAACGCCCCGCGAACGGCGAACGAACCCCGCGGAACCCGGCGCATACCCTTGACAGGGTGGGGTTCGTTGGTATCCTCCCGCCTCCCGTCGAACACGGGATGCACCAAGGACTTTTCGTCATTTGGGCGGGGTGCTTTGGCCAAAGGAATTGTCAACGGATTAGATACAAATGAAACGCCAGTATCAACCATCGAAAATCAGGCGCAAACGCCAGCACGGGTTCCTCTCTCGGAACTCGTCCAAGAGCGGGCGCGCCATCTTGCGCAATCGCCGGCGTGTCGGCCGGAAGCGTTTGACTCCCGTGTAGCTTGAACGAACCCACCCCAAATCGGGCGCCGCCGCGGCTGGGATTCGGCCGCAAATCGCGGTTGCGGAAGCCCGGGGAGTTCGCCCGGCTCCGGCAGGAAGGGCGCCGCGCTGCCAAAGGCTGTTTGGCCGCGAACTGGATGCGACTTCCATTAGGCATGCCGCCCAAGCTGGGTGTCATCACGTCGCGGAAACTCGGAAAAGCCCACGTGCGTTCGCGGGCGCGGCGGTTGCTTCGCGAGAGTTTTCGGCTGCACCAGGGCGAATTCCGTGAGCCTTTCGCGGTCGTGCTGATCGCGCGGGCGTCTATCAAAGGGCGGAAGCTGGCCGAGGTGGAGCGGGACTTCCTTTCGGTAATGCGGCAGGCGGATCTGCTGAAACGGCCGTGAATCCAGCGCAGTTCATTCTCGTGGGCCTGATCCAGGTTTATCGGTGGGTGCTTTCGCCTGCCAAAGCGGCCCTGTTTGGTCCGGTCGGGCGGTGCCGTTTCAGCCCGAGCTGTTCGGAGTATGCGCTCGAAGCGGTGCAACGGCATGGCGCAATCTGCGGCGGGTGGCTGGCAATCAAGAGGCTTGCCCGATGCCATCCTTGGGGCGGCTGCGGGCTGGACCCGGTTCCTGCCGGCCGGGCGGAGGCGGACCAGGGACGATCCTTGCTGATTGGAGGATCTCGATGTTTTCCACGAAAAGGCCGGCGGAGCTTGATGGTGCATGGATCGTAAATCCCTAATCTTACTTATCGCTTCGTTCGCCCTGCTGATGCTTTGGTATCCGCTGACGAACCGGTTCTTTCCCCCCATCCCGCTGCCCCCGGAGAGCACCAATCTTGTGTCGACGAACATCCCTCTGGCGGACACCAATTTGGTCCCGCCGGAGACGCCCGACCAGCCCGCAGTGCGCCCCGCGCCGCCGGTCGCTGCACCCCGCTGGGCAGCCACCAATGCCGCCGAGCAGACCCTGGTAATCGAAAACAGCGATGTCCGGTACACGTTTTCCTCCCATGGAGGCGGGTTGAAATTCGTGGAGCTGAAAGCGTACCCCGCCGTCGTGGAATGCCGGAAATCCACCCCCGCTAGCCAGCGGCTGGCGACACTGAATGCCCCGCCTCCGGTTCTCCCTGTCCTGAGCATTTTGGGCGGCGAATCTGTCCAGGGCGATGGCGTGTTCAACCTCACCCGGGCGGGCGAGGGCGTGCGGGCGGAGAAGGCGCTTCCCAACGGTCTTCGTTTAGTCAAGGAATTCCATCCTTCGACGAATTTCTTGCTCCGCGCGGTGGTGCGCATGGAGAACCATTCGGGTCAGGCGCTGGCGCTTCCGGCTCAGGAATGGGTCGTGGGCACCGCCACTCCTATGGGCCTGCGCGACGAGAGTTACATGATGGGCCTGGAGTGGTATGACGGCTCGGATTCGCAGAAGATCGACGCCAGCTGGTTCGCGAATCGGACGCTCGGTTGCATCCCGGGAACGCCCCGATCGCAGTTCGTTGGCGGAAGCAGCAATGTGGTGTGGGCCGCCGTTCACAACCAGTTCTTCACGGTCATCACTGTGCCGGGCCAGCCCGCTCCGGCGGTATCGGGGCGAAAGATCCAGCTTCCGGGCCCGACCCCTGAGCAATTGTCAGCGGATTCGAAGGCCATTCCCAACCCGGTCGGTTACGAGGCCGCGCTGATCTATCCGCCGCTGGTTTTGACGACCAACCAGGTGATCGAGCGCACCTTCGATGTGTATGCCGGGCCGAAGGAGTACAACACGCTTGCCCGCCTGCCGAGGAATCAGGATCTGGTGATGGGTTTCGGCGGCTTCTTCGGTTTCTTCGCGAAAGGACTGCTGCTTTCGATGAACGGATTGCACGCCCTCGCGCTGCCTTACGGAATCGCCATCATCGTGATCACGGTCATCATCAAGCTATTGTTCTGGCCTTTAACCAACGCGAGCACCCGGTCCATGAAGCGGATGCAGGAGCTGCAGCCGCAAATGAAGGCCCTCCAGGAGAAGTACAAAGACGACCCGCGCAAGATGAACATGAAGCTCATGGAGTTCATGCGCGAGAACAAGGTCAGTCCGCTGGGCGGGTGCCTCCCGATGCTGCTGCAAATCCCGGTCTTCTTCGGGTTCTATCGCATGCTCCAGAGCGCCATTGAATTGCGCGGCGCGCAGTTCCTGTGGGCGTGCGACCTGTCCCAGCCGGACACCATCTGGATGATTCCCGGCCTGAACTTTCCGCTGAATCCGCTGCCGCTTTTGATGGGTGCGACGATGCTCTGGCAGGCGCGTCTCACCCCGGCTTCGCCTGGAATGGACCCCGTCCAGCAGAAGCTCATGAAGTACATGCCGCTCATTTTCATGGTCTTCCTTTACAGTTTCTCCGCGGGCTTAACCCTTTACTGGACAGTGCAAAACCTGCTAACTATTGCGCAGATGAAGCTGACGCGGACCCACGCGCCTTCGAGTCCGACGCCGCAGAGCACCCCCGGGATCGCAGGGAAACGAGCGACGCCCAAGAAGCGGCGCTAACCGCGTCGTGCCGCACCGGGCCAAATGATTCATACCAACCAACCTATGCCAGCCCAACCCAAAGCCATTCTGGAAACGCTGCTCCAGTTCATGGGATTCGAGCCTAATGTCGAGGAACATTCGATGGACGGCGGCTTGTTGCTGGACGTCAAGACCGACGATCCCGGGCGTCTGATCGGCCGCCAGGGACAGACCCTCAGCGAGCTTCAATACATCACCAACCGCCTCCTCTTCCGCGAGGACGGCAACGCGCCCAAAGTCACCGTCGACGTCGGAGGTTACCGTTTCCAGGCCCGCGAAGCCCTGGTCCAAAAAGCCAAGGAAGCCGCGGAAAAAGTCCGGCGCTGGGGCGACATCGTCGAACTGGAGCCGCTCAACGCCTTCGACCGCCGCATTGTCCACAATGCGCTCAAGGACGATCCGTCCGTTGAAACGCACAGCGTCGAAGTCGACGGCACGGACAAGAAGGCCATCATTTTGCGCCCGAAACACTGATCTGGGTTTCTGGCGCAGCACCTGTCGCCTGGCTCCTCCAGAGGCCGGCAAAGGCATTTGCGATCGGTGGTGCGCCGTTCGAAGGATGCGAGGCGACGGTCGTGCGCTGCAACCCTCAGCGCCCCCAGGCCGCCGCCGCTTCACGTGCCAAGGGTTCCCCGCACGGCAGTGGATCAGGCACGTCCACAAATTCCGAAATAGCCGCAAACAAGCGGCTGAAATCTTTGTTGACGTCGCCTGAAAGGCAATCGGTCACTTCGCCGGCCATTTCAGGATACTTGTCCGTGAGCGCCCGGAAGCTGAAATCCAGGTCGTAAAAGGCGTAGACGAGCTTCCGCATGTTTTCGATGCCTTCGCGCAACACTCGGGCATATTCCGCGAACCGGGCTGGCGAAAGGTTGCCCTCGACCAGGCCCTCGTGCACGGCGTCGCCGGCCAGCACGCCGCTCTTCAGCGCCAGCATGACCCCGGAGGAGAAGATCGGGTCCAGGAAACTGAACGCGTCTCCAACGAGCAGCAAGCCGTCCGTGCCGCAATGTCGCGAGTGGAAGGAGTATTCGCCGGTAAGATGATAGGGGCCGGTCTGCGTGCCCGTGGACAGGTGATCCTTGATCCAGAGGTTTTGGTCCACCTCGCGATGGAAGATCTGCCCCGGATCTTTGACGCCGTCGCGCGCCAGGTAGCTGCCTTCGGCAACCACACCGACACTCACCATGTCATTATGCTGGGGGATGTACCAGAACCAGCCTTTCTCAGGCACATACGCCACGGTGGTGGCCCCGGCGTCAATCCCGCGATCGCGTTTGGCGCCCCGGTAATAGGTCCAGACCGCCACTTTGCGGAGCTTGGGGTCGGGCAACCGCCAATGGTGCCGGACTGCGGAGAAGGCCTCGCGACCCGAGGCATCGATCGTGATGGGCGCCCTGACTTCAAATGGCGTGCCGCCTTTGGATTGGGCGCGGACGCCGACAACGCGGCCGTTCTCTTTTACCAGTTCCGTGACGGACGTTTCCTCCCGCACCTCGACTCCTTTGGCCCGTGCGTTGTTCAGGAGGATCAGGTCGAACTCGGACCTTAGCACCTGCCAGGTCTGTGCCACTTCCGGGCTGTACCGGGCCGAGAAATAGAAGGGCTGCGAAGCTTTGCCGGAGCGGGACACGAATTGGGCGCTGTACTTCTTCACGAAGGAAGAGCGCCGCATGGTTTCGATCAAGCCCAGGCGTTGCAGCGGGTAAAAAGTGAATGGCAAGAGTGACTCGCCAATATGGTACCTGGGAAATCTTTCACGCTCCAACAGCAGCACGCGATGGCCATGTTGAGCAAGGATGGCTGCCGAAGCCGACCCAGCCGGGCCGCCGCCGATCACGATGGCTTCGTGTTCCTGGTGCGTTTCAATCATGATTCTCCTTGGTCTTGGGATAGTATCCCGCGGGCGGTTCCGCCAACGGCGGCAGGATTTCCACCACTTCGGCCAGGGGACGCGACGCGGCATTCGAGAGCGTGTTGCGGCGTCCGTAAAGCACTCGAGGACCGGCCAATTGCAGAACCTCCATGATCAGGGGGTCGGCTGTGACACGGAAGAACGCCTTGGGCCGGCTGGAATGCGAAATGGAATGATCCGCCAGCAGGTGCCCCAAAGGAATGCGCTCATCCAGAATGAACCGGCGCATGAGCGGGCTGAAAAGAGCCAGGTTGATCCGAATGGCGCCAAATTCGACCGGTTGCTCCGTGCCCTCCGCGAGCAGCAAAACTTCGCGGAAGTAAAAGTCATCCCGTCGCGCCCGACTGAGCACGCGCAAGTGAATGAGCTTGGCGTGATACGCCGAAAGCGTCGGCGTCATGTCGTTGTTGTGCACGAGCAGGCCGCGGCAAGGTTCAGGGATGTCGGCACCGTCGACTTGCTCAACGGCAGGCATCGCACGCCCCGATCGGAAGTAAAACTCGTCCAGCGGAAACGCCACCGGGAGCCTCTTAGGGCTATCCAACATTGTCGGCCGGGCGAGAGTCGCGCCGTCCGCGTCCGTGGTGTGCCAGCCTTCTTGCCAGGCAGCAGCGCGAGTCCGGTCAGGCATAGCGCACGTTCCGGTGTTGAGGCAGGAAGAACTCGTGCAGCAACCGATCCACTTGCAGCAAGCCTTCGCGGCTGAGTTGGATTTGGTCGCCTTCGACCGTCAAATATCCCCAGCTCCCGAGTGTGCGGAGCGGTTCGGCGAATCGTTCGAAGACATCCACCCCGAACTTCTCGAGGAAGCAGGCGCGGTGGGTCCGGCCGAGTTTCATTTGGAGAATGAATTCCCGGATCAAACGCTCATCCTGCGTGGGCGTGAGCGCCCGGTAAACGGGCAGCCCCCCAGCCGTCAGGGCGTTCATGTAAGGCTCGAACTCGTGCTGGTTCTGGTAGTGGGTGCCGCCAATATGCCCGAAAGACGCCACGCCCAGCCCGAGCAGGTCCGCGCCCTGCCAGAGCCGATCCCGGTAAACAAAACGCGTCCGGGACTTGTCTTTGACCACGGTGTAGGCGCTGGCGACTTCGTATCCGGCCCGTTCCAGCTCAGCGAAGGCTTCTGACACCCAGCGCCGCTTGACCTCCCAATCCGCCACCGGAGCCACCAGCTTGCCCTCGGCCTTCATTTCCCTGTAAATCGTGGTGTTGAATGGAATCTCCATCTGGTAGATCGTCACGCTGTCCGGCTGCAGCGCGATCGTCTTGCGGATGCACTCCCGCCAGTTCGCATCCGTCTCTTCAACCATGCCGGCGATCAGATCGATATTCACTTGCGGGAACCCCAGCTCGCGCGCGAACGCGTAAGCGCGCTCAATCTCCCGGCTGTGATGTGCCCGGCCGTTGATCTCGAGGATGCGATCGTCGAAATTCTCCACCCCCAGGCTCAGGCGCGTCACGCCCATCTCGCGGAGGGCGCGGAGTTTGTGATCCGTCAGCGTGCCAGGCTCGCACTCGAACGTGACTTCCTCGACGTCGTCCCAGGGCAGGAGCCGCTTCATCCCGTCAGTCAGGTGGCGCAATTGGTCCACGGAAAGATAGGAGGGCGTGCCGCCGCCGAAATAAACAAAACTCGGTTTCCGCCCGCCAATGAACGCCTTTTCTGAATAGAGGCGGAGCTCGCGCAGGGCCCCTTCGATATACCCCTTGATCGCGGTCGAATCCTTGTCTGTGTAAACCTTGAAATAGCAGAAATGGCAGCGCTTTCTGCAGAACGGGATATGCAAGTAAACCCCGAGCGCCGTCCCCGCCCTGGGCGGACGCGAGATCGCCGCGTGCAGTTCGGCTACCCTTTCCGGCCGCCAAAACGAATAGGGCGGGTAGTTGGAAACGAAGTAATTGCCCGCCGTCGTCTCCCTTGGCGCGGGCCGAGCCGCTGATCTTGCGGCGGGCCGCTCAAGGGTTGGGGTTGTGCTCATGGGGAATCGAAATGCTCCTCAGGGTTTGGCGCCGAAGGCGTAGACCACGCCGTCTTCGGCTCCGATAAAAATCCGTCCGTCAACGACCGCGGGCGACGCGGTCACCGCTTTGCCGATATCGTAGCTCCAGACTTCGCGGCCGTCCGCCAGCCTCACTACGTAAAGGCGCCCGTCATCCGACCCCGCCACGACTCTGTCACCGCAGACGACGGGCGAGCTGTCCACTTTGCCGCGTGCGACAAAGGCCCAAACCTCTTTTCCATCCGATTTCTGCAGGCAATGCAGGCGCTTGTCACGGCCGCCCACCAGGACACGATCCGCCGTCACGGCCGCGGATGAGAAGTAAGGGAAAGCGCGGTCCTTGAACCGCCACGCCACGCTTCCTGCCTCCAGATCGACACAGAGAAACTCGTTCTGGTAATGGCCGAAATACGCCCGGCCGTCGACCGCCGCCACCGAAGCGGCGATATAAGCGCCGGCGTCGATCTCCTGCACTTTCTGGCCATCGGCAAGCGAGATCACATGGACCAGGGCGTCGCATCCGCCAAAGATGGTCTTGCCATCCACCACCGCGGGGGCGCCATTGATGTAATTGCCGGTTTCATACGTCCAGTTGGTCTTCCCGGTCTGGGAATCGACGCAGTGCAGCTTGAAATCGTAGCTCCCCACAACGATCCACGGCGCGGCGGCAGCCGGCGGCTTGAACCAGTTTGGCGCGCTCAGGATCTTGTCGCCGGTCTCGTACTTCCACACGAGCTTGCCATTGGAAGCCTGAAGAGCGTAAAGGTGCGCGTCCGTGGAGCCGAAATAGACCTTCCCGTCCAGCACCAACGGCGACGATTCAATCTCTCCACCCGTCTTGAATGCCCACAACTTTTTGCCTGTGGCAGCATCGATCGCGTAGAGATTCCCGTCGTCGGAGCCCACATAAACCCGGCCGCCTGAAATCGCCGCTGACGACTTCACGGGCCCCTCCGTCTTGAAGGTCCACAGCAGCCCGAGCCGATCCGGCAATTGTCCCGAGGCCACCCCGAGCAAGCCCGGCCCGCCCCGGAACATCGGCCACTCCGCGCCGGCTGGCGTTGGGTGGGCGGCTTCGGTCAGCGCGCTAGAGGTGAGGAGAGCCATGGCAAGTGCATCGGTGAAGACCTTCGGCCATAGGGTGCCGCTTCCAGCATTCAAGGCCCGGACCTCGGAGCCGGTCCGCGTGTACAGCCGCAAAGGTTCTTTTGTTGCACTTCGTTTCATCAAGCCAGGAACTGGTCCACCCCGAACTTAATCAAGCCCTTTCTGCCGGGGCACTATTCCCCAGGCCGGTGCCTTTCGCAACCGAGTTAGCGAAAACGACCGCAAGTCTCATTTTAGGCAGGGCGCACCGCAGCTAGTCGTCGTCGTGCTCATACGCACCTCATTCGAAACTCCTTCGGAACTCGTGCGGCTTTCCTTCGGCTTTCGTTCGGGACTCATGCGTTGATCTTACGGTTTTTGACGCAGCAATGCCGCTTTAATACCGGATAGGTAACGAACAAATTACAAAAGGGCATCGGACCGTTCTGCGGGCCCTTTCTGGTCTTGCAGGTGCGCGCCAAGGGCGCTGGCAGCCGTCAGCCCAGAGCAAAGCGGACGCCTAACAAAAAGCACTTGACAGTTTTCTGTATGGGTGTAATCATACAGTCAAACGAAGACGCCTATGCTTAAGTCGCTTCACCTGCAGATTGACCCGAATTCAGGCGTCCCCGTCTACCGCCAGATGATGGATCAGATCAAGTATTACGTCGCTTCCGGCGCTCTCCAGCCCGGCGACCAACTGCCCTCCATCCGCGAATTGGCGCAGAGGCTTTCGGTGAACCCGACCACCGTCGTCAAAGCCTATGGGGAACTGCAGCACGGCCAGATTATCGAAATGAGGCATGGCAAGGGCGTGTTCGTCACGGGCAATTCCCTGCAGATGACCGACCGGGAACGGGAGAAGGCGCTGCGCAGAATCGCCCGGCAATTGGCCGTGGAAGCAGCACAAATGCAGGCGCCGGCGCCGCTGGTCCTGCGAATTGTCGAGGAAGAGATCGCCGATATTTCAGAGCAACACGACTAACCCCATCCTCCGAGCGGGGCTTGGGAATGGCTATGGGCGCTTACGCAATCGAGACTGAAAGGCTGACGAAAGGGTTTCCGGACGGAATCACCGCCGTTGAGGACCTGGATCTGCGCGTTCGTCCCGGGTGCATTTACGGGCTGATCGGACCCAACGGGGCGGGAAAGACCACGGCGCTCCGGTTGCTCATGGGCCTCCTGCGCCCGCAGAGCGGCACGGCCCGGATCCTGGGCGAGGATCTTTATAGCGCTCCGAGATCGGTCCGGTCTCGGGTTGCCTATATCTCGCAAACGCAGCAGATGCACACCTGGATGACGCTCGACGAGTTGTGCCGATATGCCTCAAAGCTTTACGAGCGTTGGGATGCCGGCTACGCACGCGAACTCCGTGAGCGCTGGAAGCTTTCCTTTACGCAGCGGCTGGGGGGGATGTCCACGGGGGCTCAGCGGAAAGCGGCCTTGCTTCTGGCATTCGCTTCCAGGGCAGACGTTCTCATCCTCGATGAACCGGCGGCAGGGCTGGACCCGATCGCGCGCCGGGCGTTGGTGAATGAGATTATCGGGCTGGCGGCGCGCGGGGATGGAGGCGCCGTCCTGTTCAGCACCCATTTATTGGAAGACATTGAGCGCATCGTGGACTGCGTGGGGATCATGGACCGGGGCCGATTGGTGGTTTCCGCCAGGCTCGAGGACCTGCAGAGCACGGTGAAGCGGGTCCAGATCGTCTTCCAGGACGACTCGGTGCCTCCGGATTTGGCGATCCCTGGCGCGTTGTGGACTGAGTCTGCCGGTCCGGTGGCCACTGCCGTGACTCGCTTGGCCCACGAGGCGCAACTGGACTCCATCCGGCACCTGCCCGGCGCCCGGCTCCAGGTGTTCCCTTTGAGCCTCCAAGAGATTCTCTTGGCGTTTCTGCAGAAAGGCGGCCCGGCCGATTCAAACACGGAAGGCGCCAGCCGCGCTGCGCCGCAAGAACCGCGGCGCTGGAATTCCGTTTCCGACCTCAATCTATGAAGACACCTGTAATCCGGCGCTTCCTGCTCCAATCGATGTTGATCGGACTGGCTTGGTGGTTTCAGACCAGCGCCACCCAGGTCATCGGCAGCCCGGTAAGAGAACCGGCCATTGTCAGCATTCGCCTCGATGGCAAAGACGTGGTTGTGACCGCGCACGTCCCTGCCGGCCTTACGAAAATCACCCTCCAGTCCTGTCGCCAGCTTGGGACAGGCGCGTGGGAACCCCGGGCGGTGATGCGGCTTGATGGCGAAGGGGGTGAGGTGACTTTCCGGATACCGAGTTCGCCCGAAGCAGAGATCCTCCGGGTGCGGGCGGACAATTCGGAGCCACTGCCAACCTTGTTCTACCAAGGAACCCATGAGTTCCCTGGGGTGCCAGTCCAGCAGTCGAATTACCCTCCTGTACTCTATTACCGAAATGGCGACGCGTTGGAGGGCGGGCCCGTTCCGGCGCAAGGCGGCGACCAGCGAACGGTGGTCGAATCGGACATTTGGAAGCTGGAGGGCGATACCCTCTATTTCTTCAACCAATTCCGCGGGTTGCAGGTCATCGACGTGGCGGTTCCGGATGCCCCGGTGGTGCGCGGCACCCTTTCCCTGCCGGCGTCGGGCGAGCAAATGTACCTGCTCGGAAAGGACCAGGTGGTTCTGCTCGCGCGGCAGGGCTGCGGAGGGTCGCCCAGCTCGAGCAGCCGGGTCTTGATCGTGAACACGGCCGGAGCCGCACCATTCATCAGTGCCGAATTGCCTTTGGAAGGGGAGATTCAGGAAAGCAGACTGGTAGGCACCGCCCTTTACGTGATGGCGCAGACCTACCGGCCGGTGGCGGATTCAAGGGACAACGCGTGGGAATGGGGGACCGCGGTTTACGCGTTTGACCTGGCCAATCCGGCAGCACCCGTGGCGCGCCCAAGCCTGTGGTTCGCCGGCTATGGGAACGTGCTAGCGGCGACCGATGCGTTCCTGTTCGTTGGGGTGGGCGCGTCTTCCGAGGCGGCCCAAATTCACTGCATCGATATTTCGGCGCCGGACGGGACCTTGGGCAAGGCGACGGCTCTCAAGGTGGCAGGCCGCGTGCCGGACAAGTTCAAGATGCACCTCAATGGCGACGTGTTCACGGTGATTTCCGAGGTGTGGCAAGCGGATAGCACCGGCCGGTCGCGCCCCGTGACGAAGCTGGAGACGTTTTCCCTGGCGGACCCGGCTGCACCCCAGAAACTTGGCGAGCTGGAACTGGCGAGTGGCGAACAGTTGCACGCGACGCGCTTCGATGGCGACCGGGTTTACGTGGTGACCTTCTTCCGCGTCGATCCGCTCTGGGTGGTGGATCTTTCCGACCCGGCAAAGCCGGCGATCACGGGCGAACTGCATGTCCCCGGCTGGTCGACTTACATCCAGCCGTACGGCGATCGGTTGGTGGCAATCGGCATCGACGACACCAACGGCTGGCGAGTGGCGGTCTCGCTCTTCGACGTTCGGGATCCCGCCGCGCCCGCGTTGCTCAGCAAAATTCCGCTGGGCGAAAACTCGTCCTGGAGCGAAGCGAACTCGGACGAGAAGGCCTTTGGGTTCCTCCCGGATGCGGGGCTGATCCTGGTGCCTTACTCCACTTACTCAACGACGAGCGAACGGGGCGTGCAACTGATCGATTTCAGCCCCGATGGCCTCGTCAAGCGCGGCGTTATCAGCCATGACCTCGAAGCCCGGCGTTCGACGTTGCATCGCGATCGCGTCCTTTCGATTTCCGGACGCGAACTGCTCACGGTCGACGCTGCGAACCGTGACAAACCGGAAGTCCGTTCGGAGCTGGAACTCGCGTGGCCGGTCAACCGCGTGTTTGTCCAGGATGCCTTCCTGGTCGAGGTCGAGGATGCGCAAGGCTGGGACGGCATGGTGAACCCGGTGGTCCGCGTGGTGCAAGCGAACGCGCCAGAGCGTGTGGTGGGGACGTTGACGCTGACCAACCTCCCCGTGGCCGGGGCTGCGTTGCGCGACGGGCGGCTTTACGTGCTGCAGGCTTCGACGACCTACGTCCCTGTTCCGGTCGTGTTGGAAGGCGAGGAGAAGCCCATCACGGAAGGAACGAACCGTACCCTGCTTGTTTGCTCGGTGGTGGACGTGACCCGGTTGCCCGCGTTGGAATGGCTCGGGACGGCAGGGTTCGAGACCGGCGAGGTGTTCGCGGGGAGCGCGCAACCGCTCTGGCCAAAGGCGGGCGTGCTGGTCTGGGTGAGTCAGGCCTCGCATTGGGGCCCCTGGCTTTACGCGGATGCCACCCTCTGGCGAGGCTCAGGCCGATGGTATCCCTGGTATCGAAATGGCGAAGTGAAGATTTACTCGGTGGATACAAGCAATGCGGCCGCGCCTCGGTTTCTCTCCGAAGTCGCACTCGGTGGAACCACCAACCGTTGGGGCAGCTTTAGCCAGCCGTTCGTGGCGGATGGCGCCGTGTTCCTGAGCGAGCAGTTTACCGAAGCCACCATTACCGGCACCAATTTCGTGGTGAGAACGAACGTCGTTCGAATGGGTGATGAAAAGGCAGATCCCCCGCCGCCGGAATCCCTCGTGACTGTGACCAATGCGGAATTGGTCTACACCTCTCGCCAGGTGACTTGGCTGCACGTGGTCGATTACGCAGCGCCGGCAACGCCGGTCGCCCGAAAGCCGATCACCGTGCCCGGCGCGTTGCGAGGCGTCTCCAAGGACGGCGCACTCCTTTGCCTCGTCGGATACAGACTCGACACCGAAGAGTTGAGTGATGGCCAGGAATGGTTGCACGCCTGTTCCTATGATGGCGTGGCCTCCTACCTGGTGGATTCCATGCCACTCGCGAAAGAGTGGCCACACGCTGTTCTAACCCAGGACCGGTCGATCTATGTCACCCGGCCGAGAACCGGCGACACCGCTCCGGCGGCGATGGAAGTCTGGACCCTCAATGACTCCGCGAAGCTGGCCAAGCTGAACGAAAGGGCTCTCGCGGCCAATGCCAATGGGCTCTACGCCATCTCGGATCTCCTGGTGGCGGACGAAGAAGGTGGAATGGAGTTCTTCGACCTGACGCAGCCCAGCGAATTGCCGCGGTTGGGCAAAGGTGCGGTCTCCGGTTGTTACGGAGTCGATCTTGGGGCTGCAGCTGGCTCCAGGAAGGATGGCCTTTGGCTGCCGATGGACCTTTATGGCGTCATCCAGATTCAACCCCAGCCATGACTGCAGGCTTTCGCCACCTTGACGAGCCGTGCCCGGCGCCGATTACACGCGGTCGGCGCCGGGTGCCTTCTATTCTGGGCCAATGTGCCAGTGCCCGTTTGCGGGGCGGGTTCACACTCATTGAGTTGCTGACGGTCATCGCCATCCTCGCGATTCTCGCGACGCTGCTCTTGACCACGCTCGGCTCGGTGAAACGCAAAGCAAGGGAGGCCGTTTGCATTTCAAACCTTCACCAGATCGGGCTCGCCCTGAACCTGTACCTTGAGGATTTCGGAAAGCGGCCGCCTGACCTGGAGACCCTGGTCATTGCGAAATATCTTACCCCCAAAGTCCTGCTTTGCCCTGCGGACAAGACGGCTTCCAAGCTCGCCTCAACCGAAGGGCTGGATGTAAAGAACGGAACCCCTCCTCAGCTCGGCAACGCCAGCCCGATGCCTCATGTGTCCTACCAGCATCCGCTGGCGTGGCCGGATGAGGAGTGGAACCGGCTCATGCAAGCGAGCACCCGCGCTGGCATTGTTGCCTGCACCTTCCACGATGTGCGTCCGCGGCAGGACGTGGCCGTTGCCTTCGCATCGGACGGATTGATACTCCGGGGACTGCTGGACGGGACGGTCGTTCGCAGGCAGGTCTTTCCCGAGCAAGCGGAGGCGGAAATCGACACAGCGAATGAGCGGGGTGCACCCCCGCCGACGCCTTCGTTTGCCGACGTTGCGATCGGCGGGACTGCCAACCCTGTCAACCAGGAGGGGGCAAGCAACACTCTGAACTCGGCCTTTCCGCCCTGGGGGTTTTTCAGCGATGACCCAGCGCCTTAGAGGGTGGCGCGCCGAAGGACCCGCGTCGCAACCGGACCGGCTGAGACATGATAGCTGAACCGAAAGACAAGCTCGATGCCACCTTCGCGGCTCAGGAGGCCCCGGACGCGGCCACGAACCAGTTGCCGAAGAGCGAACGCGGCAGCTCGTTTCGCGGCGTGCTGTGGTGCGAATGGTTCGCCCACAGCCGGCTGTTGCTGGCATTTCTTCTGTTCTGGCTTGCGTGCGTCTGGTTCCTGCCGCTGGTGAGCCATTCGGGTTGGATCGTCGTCGTTGCCGCGGCGTTTGCCCTGGTGGCGGGCCCGGTCTACGGCGGAGGGGACACGATCGAGGGGTGTGAGGAGTTCTCGTTTTCCCTGCCCGCCACACGCGCGGAACGTTACCTCGCCCGCCTGGTCATTGGCGGAGGCGCGCTCCTGCTTTTTACGGTGCTCGACTTGCTGACGCTTGGCTTGGACCTGCCCCAATTCCTCGGCCGGCTTTACCTGGATGCCGGTCTGCTCAAGCCGCTTCCGGTCCTGAAACCGCGCCTGCTCTATGGTTTAGTGCTGGCTTTTCCCTTGGCCGTCTTTGCCTTTTCGTTCGCTCTGGCGGCGGTGAGCCACTCGCGAATGCTCATTCTCACGGCCTGGTTCTGGAGCTTGCTCGTCGCGATGAGCACGACCCAGCTAGCCTTTTGGTATGAGAACGCCGTTTGGGGCGAACTGAACGGGTTTTGTTCCGCGCCCTTGCTGGTGCTGCTTGGTTTAGCGGCGCTCTGGGGCGGCTATCGGGCCTACCTGCAGAAGGAAATAGGCCACCATCACCAGCCGCTAACGCTGCCGCCTCGGTTTTGGCTCTGGCTGCTGATGCTCGGGGTTGGCATCGCCTTGGCGTGCGTTCTTGTCTCGCTCCTGGTCCGCCAGTATCCCAATCTGCTTGCGGTCAGCAACGCGGGCTAGCGGCTCCGCTTTCGGGGAGGCGGTCCCAAAGCTCTCGGAAAGCAGCCAGACCAGCATCGAGGCTCTGCTGTGCCGCATGCGACAGGCTTTCGCCAAACCCGAACTCGACCGCTGGAAGCGTCAGCCACCAACCAGGCGGTCCTGCCCCGTACAGGGCCCGGGCGAGCGCTAGCAAGGTGGCAGGATCGCTGGCGTGCGGGTTGAAGGCTGCGCGCGCTTCCGCTTCGATCCGCTGCAACTGGACGCCAGAGTCGTCCAGAACTCGGGCGTCGATGAAGAGGACCGCATCCGCGCGACTGATCGGGTCTGCCAGCTCGGGTGTGAGTTGGTGGCAAACATGCACTTCCACCCCGGGAAAGCCTTGTTTGTCGATGGCGGAGGCGAGCCTGGGTCCGAGTCCATCGTCACCGCGCAACGTATTGCCATACCCGATGACGAGAACCCTCTTCACCGCAGAGCCTCTGCTTAAGAACGCTCGATCTGTTGCAGGACGGCGCCGTCGGCGTCGAGCAGGACCACGTGCAGGGGCATCCGACCGGCGGCATGCGTCGAGCAACTCAGGCATGGATCGTAGCACCGGATCCCGGCCTCAACCCGATTGAGCATGCTTTCGGAGATCTGGCTGCCGCGCAGGTAATGCCGGGCGATTTGGGTCACGGTCCGGTTCATCGCCAGGTTATTCTGGCCGGTGGCAATGGCGAGATTGACCTTCTTGATGAGCCCATTCCGATCCACGTGGTAATCGTGGAAGAGCGTCCCGCGCGGTGCTTCGCTGACACCCACCCCCCGGAGCTTGTTGATCCCGGCGTCGGCGCGCAAATCCTCCGAGAACATGTCGGGGTCGTCCATGTAACGTCCGATCCACTCGAGCGATGCCAGGATCTCGATCAACCGCGCGTAATGGTAGAGGAACGACGAAGTCACAGCCCCTCGGCCCATCTGGCGGAAGGTCTTGAACTCTATGTCGGCTTCCGGTGTGCCCATCTGCTCGGCGACATTCAGCCGGGCGAGCGGACCCACCCGATACATCCCGTCCGGGCAGCCGAGCGGCTTGTAGTACGGCGATTTGAGGTAGGAGTTGGCCTGGACCGCTTCGCCGATGTACTCGTCATACTTCTGCGGGTCGAGCCGGTCGGCAATCACGCTGCCGCTGCTATCGACGAAACGCAGCAGGCCTCCGTGATGTTCCCATCCCCCCTCGGCATCGACCAATCCCATGAACAGGGAGGAAAAATTGCCGAAGATTTTGCTCTCGCGCTCGTGCTTCTTGAGCAGCTTTTTGAACAGGTCGATCGCCAGCCGCGTGGTCTTGAACGCTTCGGGCAACCGCGCGCGAATCTGGCAATGCCCGGCCTGGGTCAGCGGATTGCGAACGCCTCCCGGGACCGCCCACGCCGGGTGGATCTTCCTTCCCCCGAGCAGTTCAATGATCTCCTGGCCAAACTGGCGCAGCCGGATGCCAGCGCGCGCCAAGTCCGGGTCCGCTGCAATCAGGCCAAAGACATTCCGCTTTTCAGGCGGCGTGTCCCAGCCCAGGAGAAAATCCGGCGCGCTCAAATGGAAGAAGCTTAGGGCGTGCGACTGGACGATCTGGCCCAGATTCATCAAGCGCCGGAGCTTGTCCGCCGCGGGCGGGATACTGACCGCCATGATGGCGTCGCCTGCCTTCGCCGACGCCAGGAGATGGCTCACGGGACAGATTCCGCAAATGCGCGGGGTGATGCCCGCCATTTCCGCCATGGGCCGTCCTTCACAGAACTTTTCGAATCCGCGGAACTCCACGACGTGAAATGCGGCATCGGACACGTTGCCGTCGTCGTCGAGCTGAATGGTA
Organism: uncultured Verrucomicrobiota bacterium; assembly: GCA_964578605.1. Classification (GTDB taxonomy): domain Bacteria; phylum Verrucomicrobiota; class Verrucomicrobiia; order Limisphaerales; family SIBE01; genus JAXMHN01. Next base: position 53,485 of record CAZODO010000006.1, read on the forward strand.
ATTTTCGCGTGACCCTCGATCCGGGTTACAGGGTCGATAACGATTCGCTTTGACATAGTGCAGATCTGTTCAGGTCAGGTTCGGTTCCAGCGAGAGGCGACGGCATTGGGGGTTCAGCCGAACTTGAGGTCCTCGCCAACAAGCTGCGGAGTGGCGCCCGACAGCAGCTGTTGCAGAAAGAGTTTGATCCGGTGCGCCGACGGTGGACAACCGGTCAGGTAATAGTCCACGTCAATGACTTCCTGGAGCGGCATGACCCGCTCGAGCAGGGGCGGCACGATCCCGGGCTCCTTGGGGATGCCCTGGTTGAGATCGGCGGCTTCAATGTAAGCGCGCTGGAGGACATTCTCCGCGTTTCCCAAGCCCAACTGGTTGCGGAGCGCCGTGACGTTCCCCGTCACCGCGCAGTCGCCGAACGCGACGACCCGTTTGGTCCGGGCGCGGATCTTGCGCGCCAGTTCCACATGCTCCTCGTTGCAGACCGCTCCCTCGATCAGCACCACATCGACATTCTCAGGGTATTCTTTGATATCGACGACGGGGCTGTAAACGATGTCGATCTGGCCTGCGAGGTCGATCAGGACCTCGTCCAAGTCCAGGAACGACATGTGGCATCCGGCGCAGCCGCCCATCCAAACTGTCGCTAGTCTCAGATGTTCCATTGTTTCTTCTCCCGTGCGTTAACGATGAATTCGAGGCGGGTCCGGTCGCGTTGCATTTCCGAAACGGTGCAACCGCGGTGGAAGAGCGCGCCTGTCGGGCAGGCCTGGACGCATTTGCCGCAAGAGGTGCAAGTGGTGGAATTGCCCCAGGCTTCGCTTAGATCATTGATGATCCGCGAAGGCGTGCCGCGGCCGGCCACGTTCTTGGTTCCGGCGCCTTCGATATGCCAGCATACGCGGACGCATCGGGTGCACAAAATGCAGCGGTTATGGTCAATCCCGAAGAGCGGGTGCGTAATGTCCACTTCCCATTTCGGGAAACGGTATTCGAACCGGACATGATCCATGCCATGCTCGTAGGCGAGCGTTTGCAGCTCGCAATGCCCATTGGAAACGCAGACCGCGCACACATGGTTGCGCTCGGCAAAGAGCAGTTCCAGCGTGACGCGCCGGTACTTTCGGAGTCGTTCGGTATCCGTCCTGACGTCCATGCCCTCGGCGACCAAGGTGGTGCACGCGGGCAGGAGCTTATTGACTCCCGCGACTTCCACCAGGCACAGCCGGCACGCGCCCACGTCATAAACGCCGTCCAGGTGGCACAGGGTCGGGATGCGAATCCCCGCGTCCGTCGCGGCACTCAGGATGGTTTCGCCTTCGTCGGCGCTAACCTGTTTGCCGTCGATTGTCAGTGTTCTTGCTGCCATAGGAAATCCAGGCTCGATTGAAACTCATTTCGCCGGCACCGGAGCTTTCCGGAGGGCTCCATTGCCATGGCCATTGCCGAGGTAAGGCTTCTTCTGGAGCAAAGCCAAATACTCGTTCCGGAAGAACCGCAGGGTGCTCAACACCGGGTTGGGCGCCGTCTGGCCCAGCCCGCACAAGCTGGTGTTCTTGACGACTTCGCAAAGCTCCTCGAGTTGCTCCAGATCGCGCTGAGTCGCCTCCCCCCCCGCGATCTTGTTGAGCAGATGGTACATTTGCACCGTGCCCGCCCGGCAAGGAACACATTTGCCGCAGGATTCGTCCATGCAGAATTCCATGAAAAACCGTGCGACCTCGACCATCCGCGTGGACTCGTCCATCACGATCATCCCCCCGGATCCCATGATCGACCCGAGGCGCGACAAGGATTCGTAATCCACCGGCGTATCCAGGGCGTCGGCCGGGATGCAGCCGCCGGACGGCCCGCCTGTCTGGACGGCTTTGATCTTGCCGCCGTTCGGAGCGCCGCCGCCCATCTCTTCGACAATCGTGCGCAACGGGGTGCCCATCGGCACCTCGATCAGGCCGGTATTCTTGATCTTGCCGGCCAGCGCGAAGACCTTTGTGCCCTTGCTCTTCTCCGTCCCAATGCCGGAAAACCACTCCGCGCCCTTTCGCAATATCACTGGGACATTCGCGAAGGTCTCGACGTTGTTGATCAGCGTCGGGCATCCCCACAACCCCGATTCCGCCGGAAAAGGCGGCCGCGGCCGCGGCGTTCCTCGCTTGCCCTCCACCGAGGCCATCAGGGCGGTTTCTTCGCCACAAACGAAGGCGCCCGCGCCAATGCGGATTTCGACGTTGAAATTGACCGGCGACTCGAAAATGCCACTGCCCAGCACACCCAGTTGCTTGGCTTGCCTGATCGCAGTCTGCAGGCGGCTGATGGCCAAAGGATACTCCGCGCGCACATAGAGGAAGCCCTGGTCCGCGCCGACCGCGTAGGCGGCGATGGCCATGCCTTCCAGAACGCTGTGCGGGTCGCTCTCCAGCACGGACCGGTCCATGAACGCGCCCGGATCGCCTTCGTCCGCATTGCAGACGACGTATTTCCGGGGGGCGGGAGACTTCGCCACGGTTCCCCATTTCAAGCCTGTGGGATACCCTGCGCCGCCTCGTCCGCGGAGGCCGCTTTTCACGATGGTTTCAATGACGTCCTTTTCCGTCCTTTCGTTGATCGCCTCGTGCAGGGCCTGGTACCCGTCCGCGGCGATGTACGATTCAATCCGGTCGGGATCGACAATGCCGCTGTTTTGCAGCACCACGGAAACCTGGCGGGTAAAGAAGGGCTGGTCCGGGTTTCCTTGCTGGACCTGGGTGGCTCCCCCGGTGAGCGCGGCGACAATGGAAGGGGCATCCTCGGGCGCCACCTTCTCAAACAGAATTCCCGAAGGGTCGACCTGCACCAGGGGCCCTTGGCAGCAGAGCTTCAAACAGCCCACCCCGCGCACTTCCACCTGGTCGGCCACGCCGGCGTCGGTAACCGCCTTTTCGAGGGCATTCTTGACCGCCTGCCCGTGGGAAGACATGCAGCCGGCTGCCAGGCAGCACCGCAAGGTGTACTTCTTCCGCGCGGCCAGCTCTTTCTGTTTGAGTTGGAGTAAGTCGCTAAAATCCATTGGGCACCCACTTTCCGATTTGTTCCAAGGCGGACTCCGGCGTCTGGCGCGGGGTGACGACATTGTCGTAGACCACGGCCGGAGCGATGCCGCATGCCCCGATGCAGCGCGCCGTGAGGAGGGAAACCTGGTTGTCAGGTGTGGTCTCGCCGGGTTTGATCTTGGTCTTGTCCTGAACGGCGGCAATGACCTTGTCCGCCCCTTTCACGTAACACGCGGTCCCCATGCACACGACGCAGGTGTGCGCCCCTTTCGGTTTCAGCGTGAAGAAATGGTAGAATGTCGCAACCCCATACACGCGGCTCGGCGGCAGTTTGAGACTTTGCGCGATGTAAACCAGGACGTCGTTCTCGAGGTAGCCGAACAATTCCTGGGCCTTGTGCAGCACCTCGATAAGCGAATCCGCCTTCTGCTGTTGCCGCTTAATGTGCGTGTCCAGAATTTTGAACCGCTTGTCGCCACTGGGGTGCGGCGCCACAGGTCGCGGAACGGGTCTATGCGTTAGAAGCTTCATTGCAGTCCTGTCTGGCGGGCCTGTCCGGCGCCGCGGATACCTCGTCTCGGAGGTAGGCCACCGTGCGCCCGGACGCTTCCGCAAATCCAGGTTTCATCATGTTCGGCTGTTCAGCGCTGCCGGGAATTGGTCGTTCCCGGTTTGGCTTCTCATTCCCTGGAGTGCCGGCTTGCGGCCAGCTTCATCCTTCGCCGTCGCCACGAGCGAGCGGAGCCTGAAGCCGGCCGCAAGCCGGCACTCCGGAAAAATCACTGCGAGTGCACGGTAAAGAAGGGCCCGGGTTTGAACTCCACAGAATTTGTCAATTAGCACCCGTCTTTTGTTTGGTTGGAAGCTATAAGACAGCCGAATGCAAGGGTGTCCATTGTGCTTTCAGTCTCAATCCACACCGCCCACCGCCGTTATTCCCTTCCCAGCCCCTCGGTCCATCTTGGACTCCGCGATCCGGAACTCTCCGAGCGTGAATCCGGCCTGAATCTTCTGTAACATCCGGGGACGGAAGGTTTAAATAGCTGCGTTCGCAATGGGAACCCTGCCGCGCGCAGCATACACAACTTACCGGGGAGACCGCAGCATGAACTACAAAGATCAAGAGCAGGAGCAAGAGCAAGAAGACACTTGGACCTGTCGGGCATCTCTCGGACTCCTCAGTAAACAACCGCACTTTGCCCTATGAGGCCGGAAGTGATTAGCGGTATCGCGTGCGACCTGTGTGGAGCGGCGCCGCGCGAGACCCTCTTCATGAAGCATGGGCTTGCGTATAGCCGGTGCCCGGATTGCGGGTTTGTCTACGCCAGCACGCGGCTGGCGTCCTTTGAGGAGTACAACGACGCCGGCACCGAAGAGCGGCATGAGCGTTACGCGGCCAAACATTTTGACGTCCGAACGCAGAGAGACTTCGCGCGCGTGCTGCGCCAGTTCCGCGGGTTTCGGCAGACCGGGCGATTCCTGGACCTGGGATGCAACGTCGGGGGAATGGTCCTGGCCGCGCGCCATACCGGATGGACCGCGATCGGAGTGGAACCCTCAGCGTCGGTGGCCCGTTACGGCCAGGAACGGCACGGGTTGGACATCCGCCCGAGCACGCTGGAACAAGCCGGCCTGGCCCCGGATAGCTTTGACGTGATCTATTCCAATGCCGTCCTTGAGCACCTGGCCTCACCCCGCGCGGTGCTAAAATCGGCCTGGGGCGTGCTCCGCCCGGGCGGTATGATCTGGGCCAGCACGGTCAACCTCGCAAGCTATACCGGGGAGCATCTGGGGGCGAGTTGGCACCTGGTGGATCCGCGTGCGCATCTCTCGCTCTTTTCTCCTGAAACGCTCACGCGGTTCTTTCGCGAAACAGGTTTCGAGGTGCTCCGCGTGCGCACATCGGGTGTCCGGTTCCTCTCGCGCGAGGCGGGCCGGCCGAAGGGTTGGGCCAAGCTGTTGGATGGACTCCGGAAGCTGCCTTATAGCGCAGCCGCTCGTTGGAATGGCAAAGGGGACCGAATCACCATTCTGGCTAGGAAGCCAGCAGCGAGCAAGACGGTGCCGCGTCCATGAAGCTGCTTTGCCTAACCACGCGCGGGCTGGACAAGGCGAGCACCCATTACCGATTCGTTCAGTTCACTGAGTTCTTCCGGGAATCGGGTGTGACCGTGGAGTTTCTTTCTCGAGAGGCCCTCGATGCCGCGCGCTTGCAGAGCCTGGCTGGCTACGATGCTGTCATCAACCAGCGCTGCCTGCTTCCCTTGGGCTGGGCACGGGCCGTTGCCCGGCGTGCCCGCCGAATGCTCCTGGACTTTGACGACGCGATCTTCACGCGTCCGGGACAGCCTCGGAGCTGGCTGGCAGCGATGCGGGTCCGGTGGCGTTTGCGATACTGGCTGACCCGCGCCAACCTCACGACCGTCGCCAACGGCTACCTGGCCGATTACGCCCGCCGGCATGCCAAACGCGTGGAGATCGTTCCCATGGCTCTCGACGCACGGAGCTGGCATCCGGGCGAACCGCGTGAAAGACAGGGACCGGTCCGGATCGGCTGGGCTGGATCGCCTTCGAATCTTCCGCAACTCGAGCGGCTCGGAAGCGTGCTGGGGCCGTGGTTTGAGCAGCGGTCGGATGTCCGGCTGGTCATCCGGTCGGGGCAGCGACCCGCGCTGCCGTTCGATTTCGACTACGAGGCCTTTCAGCCGGGTGCCGAGCCGGAATTCGTCCGGTCGCTGGATATCGGTTTGGTGGCCCTGCAAAAGGATGCGTTTACCCAGGGGAAATCCCCCATCAAAGCCTTGCAGTACATGGCTTGCGGGGTGCCGGCGGTGGGCGAGATCTTTGGGGGCGCCGCGGAGATGCTGGACGAGACGAACAGCATTGCCGTGGAACAGTTGGCGGATTGGCCGCGCGCCTTGGACGCCTTGGCAGGCGATCCGCAGCGAAGGCAGCGTCTTGGGAACGCTGGTCTGGAAAGGTTCCGCAAGCGGCATGAACTGCGCGTGGTCGGGGCCCGATGGCTGGAGCTGTTTCGAGAGGGTTAACGCGGCGGTGTCTTAATCTGCTTCATATTGCGAAGGGCTTTGGTATCGTCCTGGCACCTTTATGGCGAAGGTGCTTCGCTCAATCATTCGCAAGACGCTTTTTGGCAAACGGGGAAATCTGGTGTCGCTAGACGAACCGTTTTCCACGCTGGCTCGGCTGCTGGGAGGCAGGGCCATTCGCGCCATGGTCGATGCCGGCGCGAGCGACGGCCGGGTGTCGCGGCGAATGATGGAGCGGTTTCCGGAGGCAACCGTGTATGCGTTTGAACCCAACCCGGCCTACCAGGCGGCGCTGCGCGGCTTTGCCGAACGGGATCCGCGCTTCAAACCGCGGTTCAGCGCGCTGGCGGCCGCCGCCGGAGTGCGGAAGCTGAACGTGGCCAGGTCGCCAGGTGCCACCTCGCTCTTCCAGCCGTCCGCCCGTTTGCGTGAGTTCGCGGCTGACGACACCGAAGTCGTCCAGTCTGTGGAAGTCCCCGTCACCACCCTGGACGCGTGGGCGAAGGCTGAGGGCGTTTCCGGGATCGGCGTGATCAAGCTGGACATTCAGGGCGGGGAACTCGAAGCGCTGGAGGGCGCCAGAGAATTGCTTCGCGATTCCGTCAGGGGCATTTACACCGAAGTCCTGTTCAGTCCGCTCTACTATGGTGGCGCGCTCTTCGGCGAACTTGACGCGTTCCTGCGCGCGAGCGGGTTCGTCCTCTACAACTTCTACGGGCCGAAAACGGATCGAAATGACGCCCTCCTCTGGGCGAACGCGATCTATCTGCGCAACGACGCCCTGACCACGCGAGAGGCAGTTGAATGACTCAACCCGCACAGCCCAAACCGGACCGATGGTTGAACGCCTTCGCCCGGGACGTCAATTCCCAAGCCGGCGAAGACGGCATCCTGGAGAAGATTCTGGAGATGCTTCCGGACAGGACCCAATGGTGCGTCGAATTTGGCGCCTGGGATGGGCGGCACCGGAGCAATACCCATAACCTGGTCGAGAACCACGGTTATGCCGCGGTGCTGATTGAAGCGAACCAAGAACGCTTTGAAGACCTGATGCGGCACTGCAAGCAATTCACGAGAGCCGTCCCGATTCGGGCCTTCGTTGGCTTCAACGAGGCGGACGGACTCGATGCCATTTTGGCCGGCACCGAGATCCCGCTGAACTTCGATGTGCTGTCGATCGATATCGATGGCAACGATTACCACGTGTGGGACGCGGTTCGACGGTATCGCCCGAAGGTGGTCGTGATCGAGTTCAACCCCACCATCCCGACTGCGGTGGATTTCGTTCAAGCGCGAGAGCCCGGCCTGTCTCAAGGAAGCAGCCTCAAGGCGCTCGATCGGCTGGCGCGGAGCAAGGGCTACGCGCTCGTGGCCACCACCAGGCTCAACGCGATCTTCGTCGAAGCCGGCTTCTTTGGCCTTTTCGGAATTGCCGATAACAGCGTGGAACGTATGCGCGTGGACGAATCGGCTGTCACTTACATCTTTAACGGCTATGACGGAACCGTGTTCGTGCGCGGCTTTGGCGATCTGGGATGGCACCGTTTGCCTTACCGAGAGTCTCGGCTCCAGCAGTTGCCCCGCTGGCTCCGCCAGTACCCCGACCATTACCCGCGATGGAAACGGACGATCGCGCGCGTTTACCGGTCCCTGCGGAAGCGTGGGATTCTTTGACGGCGTGGCGGCAACGACAAGGATGATTCGCCCATGTTGAAGCAATGGTTCTACCGGTTGTCAGCGCCCATCCACCTCCGTCACGCGATGGGCCGGATCCGGGAAGCGGAACGTCTGTTGCTCTCTCCGGAGGCCCGCTTCGCCATCCCGTTCCTGTTCCGGGGCAAAGGCTGGTTCCGCGTGATGCGTCCGCGCCAAAACCCTGAGGAAATCGAAACGCTCTACCGCCGGGTGACGGCCCTCAAGCCCAGGCGCGTGCTGGAAATTGGGACAGCCCGGGGAGGCACTCTCTATCTTTGGACCCAGGCGGCGGCTCTCGATGCGACCTTGATCAGCCTGGATCTGCCGGGCGGCGCCTTTGGCGGAGCGTATCCGGCCTGGAGGATTCCCTTTTACATGGCCTTCGCCCGGGAGAAGCAGACCATGCATCTGTTGCAGGAAGACTCGCACCAACCCCAAACCTGCCACAAGGTGAAGGACCTGCTGCGAGGCGAGCTGTTGGACTTCCTGTTCATCGACGGTGACCACACTTACGAGGGCGTGAAAGCGGACTTCGAAATGTATTCGCCCTTGGTGCGTCCCGGCGGCCTGGTCGCATTCCACGATATCCTGGACCGGCCGCAGGTGCCGGGGCTTGAAGTTCATCGGTTTTGGGCCGAGTTGAAGCCACGCTATTCGGCCACTGAAATCGTCGGCGGTCCGCAGACCGGCAAGCAGATTGGCATCGGGATGATTGAAATGCCTTAGCCTGGCACTCCCTGCCAATGCGCACGATAAAACCGGAAAACTGACCGGGCGAGGCGCTTGTCTCGAGGCCGCAGTTTCCGAACGCCCAGATACTGCTTCAAGAATCTTAACCGCTCGGTGTTCGAACAGAGCTGCGCGGATCCTGCAAGGAGTTGGGCGAGATCCTTGACCCGCCGGCGCGCGCCCAGCGGCGTCCAGTCGAATTGGCCTCGCGGACAATCGATCCACCAAACCTTGGGCGGATTGGACCCGGTGGCTTGCACCAGAACGTTTCGCCAATGAATGTCCCCATGATAAAAGCGCGCCTGGTGTAGACGGCTTAGCATGTTGGCAACTTGCCCAAGGACGAGCGCGCGGAACACGCGCCCTGCGGACGGATCGCGCCCGGAACACGCGTCCCTCAGGGAATCCGTAAGCGAACGCACGCCGTGGAGCGTCCGCGTCAGCAGGAACGCATGGCGAAGCCGCCCCAACCAATCGCGCTCCTCGCCACAAGCGATCCGCTCCGCGCACGCAATGCCAAGGCGCTCGAAGACCCCGTAGTTGCGATATTCGCGAAGGGCTTTGGAAGGCCTCAGCCAGTATCGCCAGGACGGCTGTAGAAAGGTGTATTGCTTGTAGTGCGCCGCGATGCCGGGACTGCCAGGCGGGGTCAAGCGCACCGGACTCACGTAGGTTCTCTGTTGCTTCGGTGGGAGGGTCCGTCCCAGCAAGGTCGTCACGTCCGATGGGCGCCGAAGCCCCAGGTTCCGGAAGAGCCCTTCGTATCTCGGGCTCACCCGCAATCTGTCGCCGACAAACAATCGCTTGAGCCAGACCTCCGATTGCGCGATGTTCCGGGGACTTGCGGGAAAAGCCATCTTGAAGCAATAGTAGCGGCTGTGGTTTCCGTTCTGTCCAGGCAAATGTCCTCGCTCGTTTGAGGCGACGGGTTACCGCACTTTTTGTGAGCGATATCAACCACTACCGAGAAAGACTCAACGACCAGCGGAGCGCGACAACCTACGCCAGCCGTTTTGAGCGCGGCTCCCGCCGAAGGATCGATCGCCGCGAGCAACGTGCCGTCAAGAGGATCTTCGACAGCCTGCGCGGCTGCAAGAGCGTCCTGGATGTGCCCTGCGGCGCGGGACGGTTTCTGGCGAATCTCGCGCCCGGGCGCACCTTGTCCGAAATGGACGTTTCGGAGAAGATTCTTGAAGTGGCGCGGCAACGCGCCGCGGCCCAGGGGTTGAAGGCCGAATTCCTGCACGGCGACGCTTCGCGAATCCCTTTGCCCGACGCAGCCGTCGACTCCGTTTTCTGCAATCGCCTGCTGCACCATATCCGGTCCGCGGCCGAAAGGTCCGTGTTCCTTAGAGAGTTCCACCGCGTCGCCCGCAAGTATGTGGTGGTTTCCTTTTTCGATTACCTCGCGTTCGGAAGATTGCGCCGGTTCCTGAAGAGTCTCAAGGGTCGCAAAGTGGATTACACAGGGCAGCCCACGCTGCGCGAGTTTGGGGACGAGGTGCGCCAGTGTGGCTTCGAGGTGCTTGAGGTGGTTCCCACCGGGGCGTTCTGGGTTTCGCAAAAGTACTTCGTGCTGGCCAAGAAGCCGGCTGAAGGCCATACGACTCCCACCTGGCCCGGCGATTTTCCGAAGGCCGTCTAGATCGAGACCGCCAGATCCATGTCTTGCACATGGAGATGCTCAAGGATCCTATTGACGCACTCCGCCACGGAAAGTTGGTCCGTTTGCAGGACGATTTCCGGACTCTCCGGTGACTCATAGGGAGCGGAAATCCCCGTGAACTCCTTGATCTCGTTGGCACGGGCCTTCTGATAGAGACCTTTGGGATCTCGCTTTTCGCAAATGGCGATCGGGGCGTTCACATACACTTCAACGAACTGGCCTGGCTGCACCATGTTCCTCACCAAAGCGCGATCCGAACGGTAAGGCGAAATGAACGCCGTGATGCAGATCAGCCCGGCGTCCGCGAACAATTTGGCCACTTCACCCACGCGCCGAATGTTCTCTTGGCGGTCCTGGGGGGAGAACGCAAGATCGGAGCAAAGCCCATGACGGATATTATCGCCATCGAGGACGTATGCCTGCTTGCCCAAATTAAACAATTCACGCTCCAGTTCAGTCGCCACGGTGCTCTTTCCCGCCCCCGATAGGCCGGTCAACCATACGATGCGCCCCGGATGGCCCTGGCGCCGCGCACGCTGCTCGGCCGTGACTTTGCCCTGGCTCCAATAAAGATGGCCGCTCTTGTGAAGGGCATCGGAGGTGCGTTTGGGGTAATGATCCTCGGCGATAATCCCCCCGCCCGAAACGTCAAAGCCATCGACAATCACGAACCGGCCCGTCGCTCGGATTTCGGAATGCACATCGAAAGCGAGCGGGCGCTTGGTCCGAAGGGTCAGTTCCGCCACTTCATGCCGGCCGATCAGCACTTCCTTTTCTTTGCGGGAGATGGTCTCCAGGGTCGACGCGTCAATCACGCGTTCGATGGACTCGATCTCACAATCGACCTCCTGGGTGGCCAGCTTCAAGCGGTAGATCCGCCCCTTGAGAAAGGGCATCCGGCCAAGCCAGAACACACGGGCCTTGAACCGGGTGAGTTCGTAAGGAGGCGACATTTCCAGCGCGGCCACGGTGCCGCGCTCCACGAAGATCTGCTCGGTCAACATCAGGCCTATCGACTCGCCCGCGGTGGCGATATCACAGGAAGGGGCGTTCCACCGTTCAATGCTCTTGACCGTGCTGGCCTTGTTCCCGGGCGTGAAGAGAAGGCGGTCGCCGACCTTGACCGACCCCGCCTCCACCCGCCCGGCCAGGATCCGGCGCTCGTCGAACCGATAGACATCCTGAATTGGGAAGCGCAACGGCTGATCATGCGGCAATTCAGCCACGGTGAATTGGTCTAACGCTTCCACTACGGTCGGCCCAGTCCACCAAGGCATTCTTGGACTTAGCGTCGCGATATTGTCGCCCTGCTTCGCCGCGATGGGGATGAATTGTCCCGCTCGAAGTCCAATGCTCAAGAGGAAAGCACGAAAGTCTCGCTCGATCTGTTCGAACCGCTGCTGCGAGTAGTCCTGCAGATCCATCTTGTTCACCAGCACCACCACCTGCCGTATTCCAAGCAGGTTGAGCATATAACCATGCCGCCGGGATTGTTCCTGGATCCCTTCATTCGCATCGATCAATAGCAAAGCCGCCTCCGCGCTGGCGGCGCCGGTAATCATGTTCTTAAGAAACTCCTTATGCCCCGGAGCGTCGATAATCACATACTGGCGCTTCGGAGTGCGGAACCAAATCTGCGCGGTGTCAATCGTGATGTTTTGGTCGCGCTCGGATTGCAGCGCGTCCATGAGATTGGCCCATTCGAACGGAACACCACGGCGCTGGGCAACCGCCTGCAGTTGCTCCAGTTTCCCCTCAGGCAGGCTGCCTGTATCATGGAACAAGCGTCCCACAAATGTGGATTTCCCGTGGTCCACGTGGCCTACGATCACGATCTTTAGCTGCTCCGAGTCAGACCCGTTCTTCATGTTCCGTTTCCCAATTACATATAGCCATCACGCCGCAACTTCTCGAATGCGTCTTCGCTCTCCTTGTCCTGGGCGCGCCCGGCGCGTTCGGGAGTCTTGGTATGGCGCAATTCATCGATAATATCGCGGACCGTGCGGGCGCTGGACTTGATAGGGAAAGTGCAGGGGGCGCAGCCCAGACTCCGATAGCGCTCTCCTTTCTCATTGGCGAAGTAAAGGGGTATCACCGGGATGTTCTCACGATCGATATACTCCCAGATGTTCAACTCCGTCCAATGAAGCAGCGGATGAATCCGGATGTGGGTGCCCTTCTCGAAATCCGTCTTGAACTGGTCCCACAGCTCCGGCGGTTGGTCCTCGGCATTCCATTCCATATTCTTGTCGCGCGGGCTGAAATATCGCTCTTTGGCTCGTGTCGGTTCTTCATCGCGACGCACGCCGACGATCACGCCCGTGAAATGGTGCTTCTCCAGGACTTGCTTGAGCCCGTCCTTTTTAAGCGTGCCACAACATTCGACGCGTGTGGCTTTGCTGTTCGGGTAGGTGACACCGCTTTTCAGGACGGGCTCGTTCTTCCCCACGACCAGGTCCAGTTTCCATTCGCGGACGAGCCGGTCCCGATACTCGATCATCGTGGCAATCTTGTAGGTCGTGTCTACATGGACCAGTGGGAAGGGCACATGGCCAAAGAAGGCTTTGCGCGCGAGCCACAAGAGCACCGTTGAGTCTTTGCCAATGCTCCAGAGCATCGCCAGGTTATCGAAGCGATTAAAAGCCTCGCGCAATATATAAATGCTCTGGTTTTCGAGTTTGGATAGGTAGTCCATCAGTTGAGCCCAGCTTTGACCTTCATTGGAGTCCTGCTCTTTGGCACAGATTACTTATGGGCTATAGTGCCGGGAAGATGGGCCTAGAGGTTCCGTTGTCTAGCCTTTCCTGGTCATGAAGGTGTGAATCCCGCATTCGGCCTTCTTGAACCCAAGCCATCGTCCGGCCCGCTCCTGCTCCCCCGTGCCGGCCGCGCTCGTGCACGGTGCACATCCTATCGACCTATAGCCACGGTCGTGTAAAGGGTTATAGGGAATCTGATGCTCACGCAGGTACTTCCAAACGGCGTCTCTTGACCAATGAGCCATCGGGTTGAGTTTCACCATTTCGCGCTTGCCTGCTCCCTCCAATGCATAGAGCTCCACGATATGCGTGCTTGCCCGTGTCTCAGACTGGTCGCGCCTCAACCCGGTAATCCAGCAGTCCAAATCTGCAAGCTTGCCTTGCAACGGGAGCACTTTGCGCAATGTGCAGCATAAATCTGGATCGCGCTTCCATAGTTCATCGCCGTGCACCGCCGCTTGCTGCGCCACCGTGAGGTCGGGCTGGAGAGCTTCAATCTTATAGCCGAAGAAGCGCTCAAGATCTCGCTTGAGTTGAAGCGTCTCGGCAAACAGAAGCCCGGTATCCAGGGTGAACACAGGCAGACCGAAGCCGTGAGTTTTCGCCAGGTGCATCAGAACCAGTCCCGCGCCTTGAAAGCTGGTGCCAATCGCGGCCCGCGGCCCAAAGCGCTCCCAAGCCCAACGCAGAATTTCCGCGGTCGGGCTGTTTTCGAACTGCGCCTCAAGCGTCCGCGCTTCAGCCGGTGTGAGCATGGATCTGGATTCGGATTGAGGGAGACCTTGAGCTGGCTGTCCCCTTTTTAACCCACAGCGTTCTGCGAGGGCAGCGGCTGGCGGATGACGCGGTCGCAATAGTCGCCAAAGCGCTCTCCCGCCTTCCGCTCGGCTCGATACCGCGTTAGCAACGGACGCAGTTCCGCGACGATGTCTTCGCTCTTGACCGAGTCCTTGTGGAGCCAGTTCAGGCGCGTGCTCGCCTCGTTACCGCCGAGATAAAGCTGGTACTTGTTCGGCGCTTTGCCCACGAAGGCGATTTCGGCCATGTAAGGACGCGCGCAGCCGTTCGGGCAGCCCGTCATTCGGATCACAATCTCCTGACCTCCCAGCCCCACCTCGTCCAGCAACTGTTCCACTCGGGTGAGGACCGCGGGAAGCGAGCGCTCGGATTCCGCCAGCGCCAATCCGCAGGTTGGCATCGCCGGGCATGCCATTGACGCCAGCCGGGTGGCGGAGAATGGATTGTTCGTGAAGACTCCGTGGTCGGCCAGCAAACGGTCGACGCTTTCCCGGTGCCCGGGTTCAATTCCGACAACGATCAGGTTCTGCGACGCGGTCAGGCGAACTTCATTCGGCTGGAACTTCTCCACGACGGCGCGCAGGCCGCTCATCAGCCTGTATCCGTCGGCGTCCTTGACCCGGCCGTTCTCGACAAACAATCCGAGGAAGTAGTTGCCGTCGCTCTGACGATGCCAGCCAAGCATGTCCCCCTGCCTCGTGAATTGGAACGGGCGGGCGGGTTCCAGCTTGAAGCCGGCTCGCTGCTCGAGCTCGGCGCGGAACCATTCGACGCCACGGTCCTCGAGAACGTATTTCAGGCGGGCGCGCTTCCGGTTGGTTCGATCCCCGAAATCCCGGTGGATGCTGAGAACAGCCTTTGTCGCCGCTTCCAGGTTTTCCGGCTGCACAAACCCGATCACATCGGCCAAGCGTGGGAAGGTCTGGGCATTCCCATGCGACATCCCCATTCCACCGCCGGCGATCAGGTTGTATCCGGCAAGGCGCCCGTCTTCTACGATGACAATGTAACCCAGATCGTTGGTGAAGATGTCGATGTCGTTCAGCGGCGGAATCGCAAATGCGGTCTTGAATTTGCGTGGCAGGTAACTCTTCCCATAAAGAGGGTCGACAAAGCCGGCGGGTTCCCTCAGATCCACTTCCTGGCCTTCAATCCAAATCCGGTGATACGCCTTGGTCGCCGGGTTGAGCGCGTCGGAAAGCTTCTGAGCCTCTGCGAGAATCTGATCCACCAAGGGGCTTGTCGAAGGCGTCGGCGGGGCCATGACATTGCGCTCCACGTCGCCGCAGGCCGCGATCGTCGTAATCAGGACGTCATTCAAGCGCTTGATCGTCTGCCGCAGGTTCGCCTTGATCACCCCGTGGAATTGGAAATCCTGCCGAGTCGTAATCCGCAGGGTCCCATTGGCATAGTCGTTCGCCAGGCGGTCGCACGCCAAGTACTGGGCGGAAGAGAGCCGCCCACCCGGGAACTTGGTTCGCACCATGAAAATGAACTGCTTGCCCAGCTTCCGTTTGTCACGGTCATCCTGCTGATAAACCCCATGGAACTTGAGGAACTCGTAGTCGTCCTGGGTAAACGAATTGAGCGCGGGATTGGCCAGGGTCGATGCAATGGTCCCGCCGAGCCAGGGATCGGACTCTTTCAATCCCTCATTTCGCGTAAGCTTGGGAGCAGCGTCGGTGCTAAACATATGTTAAATACCAATGATAGTAATATTCCTAGCTCATTCGTGGCTGCTTGTCAATAGCTCTTTCAGCGCGCCTCTCCTATATCACCAGGTCGAAGGACCATCCTCCTTGCTGTTCCAGCCGGTCTAAACTCGGTCGTCACACGGTCGTGACCGGGTCACCATCGAGCGATGACTGAGTCTCGAGCTTGTTTTGAGAGGACCAATCCGAGTTGCAGCGGAGCTCTTTTTGCCCATGTTGATCGCGGACATATGCGAGCAGCCTGCCGACTCGCCCGCCTCGGGCGCGGTTGATGTCCAGAATTATGTGTTTGAGAAAGGCATATTACCTCGATAACAACGGCACAACGCGGATCGCGCCTGAGGTGGTCGAAGCGATGTTGCCGTTTTTGACGGAGCACTGGGCGAATCCTTCGAGCCGTTATGGCATCGCCCGCCAATTGGTTGGCCACATCAAGCTTGCCAGGGAGCAGGTCGCGACACTGATCCACGCAGCTCCTGATGAGATTGTGTTCACGAGTTGTGGCACCGAGAGCAACAACGCCGCGATCCATAGCGCTCTAATGTCACAGCCCGGGAGGAGGCACGTGCTCATGACGGCGGTAGAGCATTCCGCGAATATCAACTACGGCGAGGCATTGGCGAAGCGCGGTTATTCGGTGTCACTCATTCCCGTCGAGCCTGAGGGAACCCTGAACTTGCGATTGCTGGAGAAGGTCATCCGGGCGGACACGGCGATTGTCTCCGTGATGTGGGCCAACAATGAGACGGGTGTCGTCTTCCCGGTCGAGGAGATTGCGGCAATTTGCCGGATCAGAGGAGTCTTGTTCCACACGGATGCCGTCCAGGCCGCTGGCAAGTTGGATATCGATGTTCAAAGTGCCGGGGCCGATTTCTTGTCCCTATCCGCGCATAAGATCCACGGACCCAAAGGCATAGGACTGCTTTATGTGCGAAATCGCAGGCCCTTTCAGCCCTTGATAATTGGGGGACACCAGGAGAACGGCCGACGTGCCGGCACCGAAAATGTCCCGGGCATTGTTGGTTTTGGGCGTGCCGCGGAACGGGTCATGACATCGGGCGATGCCGAACGCCGCCGGATACGCCATTTGCGCGACCAGTTGGAGCAAGGGATACTGAGGAACGTCCCAGATGCCGTCCGGAACGGTGCCGCTGATCCGCGTTTGCCCAACACGACCAATATCGCGTTCGAACCTTTGGAAGCGGACGCGATACTGATCGCGCTGGATCAGGTCGGCATTTGCGCCTCCAGCGGTTCGGCATGCACGGCCGGTTCACTGGAGGCGTCCCATGTCTTGAGAGCGATGGGGTTGAGTGTTGCAAGGGCGCGAAGTTCGATACGATTTAGCCTCGGGAAGGATAACACTTCCGAGGATGTCGAATACGTCCTGCGCCACGTGCCCAGGGTTGTCAGCAGGCTTCGCGCTCTATCCACTGGAGAGCCGGTTCGGTCGGCGGCCCCCTCGGCTACGCCATCTCCATGATCGCGGCCACCAGCCTGTTGATGCCTGCTTCCGCCTCGGTAATTCGCTTTGCAAGCATATAAGCTGGGGTGGTTACGATCCTCAACCGCCGGTCCACCACCGCTTCGTCGACGTCGCAGGCGAGATGATGGGCGCCGCACTTTTCAAGAGCTGCCGCCGTGCTGGCATCGTTGCCGATTGTGAGGTTCGGCTTTTCGGCGCCAAACAAACGCGCGGCAATGACCGGTGCGATGCAGACGAATCCGAGCGGCTTCTTGGCCCGGTGCGCTTCTTCAAGAACAGCGGCGACTTCCGGTTGGACCTGGAAGTCATGGCCATCGCGCGCAAAACTGGAGAGGTTCTTCGCGGCACCGAATCCTCCCGGAAGGATAATCGCATCGATTTCCGAAACACGCAGTTGGCTAAGAGGAAGGATCGCGCCACGAGCGATGCGCGCCGATTCCGCGATTACGCTCCTCTTTTCAGATTTGCTCGGCTGCTTCGTGACGTGATGAACGACCTCTGCTTGGTCGATATCCGGAGCCGTAAAGACAACCTCAGCGTTTGCCCGGTCCAAGGCCAGGAGGAGCAGGACGGATTCGTGTATCTCCGCGCCGTCGAAGACGCCGCATCCCGAAAGAAGGATAGCAACCTTTTTCATAGGCTGACGTTAGGCTCTGTGCGCGCGCGATTCAATGGTGAGTCTGCGATAGAGCGGAATTCCTCAAGCGACCCGGCGGCCCGATAGGTCGACCGCATACCGTGAGAAGCTTTGCTGTTCGCCATGCAGCGCGGTCTGGATCATCATGAACTCACCAAGGTTCTCCATCGTAAAAATTCCAACGAGCCCGCCATCGGTCACAACCGGCAAGGTGTGGCATTTGCATTCTTGGACTCTGGCAAGGACACGTTCGGCAAGTTCAGCGGGCGATACCACCCGGATATCCCGCTCCATGTAATCGCGGACTTCGGCGGTCTGGCCGCCTTTCGCAAGCCCGGTCAAGAGGTCCTTCCTGGTCAGGATCCCCACGACTTCGCCATTCTCCAGCACCGGGAAGTCCTGCTGAGCTCCTGCAAGGATCTGTTCCACGGCTGTCGCAAGGGTATCGCCGGGGTGCAGTGTTCTGAAGTCGGTAATCATGACTCGCTCGACCGGGACGCCGCTGAGTGCGGATTTCATTTCAACCATCCCTGCCTCTTGGCTTGCACCCATCCAAACGAACAGAGCGATGAATACAAGGAAAGGATTCGAAAAGAGCCCAAGAAATCCGAACAAGAAAGCCATTCCCTGCCCGATGTTGGCCGCGATATGCGTCGCACGGACGTAATCCATCCGGATCGCAAGGAGTGCGCGCAGGACCCGGCCCCCGTCCATAGGGAAAGCCGGGAGCAAGTTGAACACCGCCAGAGCCACGTTGACCCAGAGCAATTTCGATAGAAGATCGCCGCCCACAAGGTGCATTGCCCCGAGACCTTGAACACCCCGCCCGGCAAGCAGCACCACAAGAAGCACCGCTGCCAGGACAACATTCACCGCGGGCCCAGCCAAGGCGACCAGGAGCTCCTGTTTGGGGTCCTCTGGCATACGCTCCAGACGCGCCACGCCCCCGATCGGAAGCAGTGTGATATCGCGCGTTCGAATGCCGAAGCGGCGCGCCGCTAGCGCGTGTCCAAGCTCGTGAAGCACGACAATCCCAAAGAGGAGAAGAATGAAGGCCAACCCGTAAAGCGCATCGTCCCACCGGTTCCTGACGAAGTAGTGACTCGCAGCAACCCATCCGAGCAGGATCAGGAACGTGACGTGCATGTAAACGCCAATCCCGGAGATCCGCCCAATTTGCCATGACCATTTCATGCGGAACGGTAACACAGACTTGGCTGCAATTCCCCCGCCATTTAGATAGGCTACGGCTGATGGGATCCGCCATTCGAGCTGCACCAGCCCCGGAACGCTGCACGGGTTCTTGAGCTTCCGATGTTTTCAAGGTATCTCTTCCCGCCAGAGTTTATATGTCAATCACACCACTCCAACTTTGGGATCGGTTTCGCAGCAATTACCTTGAGTTCGCGCCGCTCGGGCTCAGCCTCGATCTGAGCCGGATGAACATGCCGGACACATATCGGGCCAAACTCGAGCCCTTGCTGAAGGGCGCGTTCGCCGCCATGGCCGAGTTGGAGCGTGGCGCCATCGCGAATCCGGACGAGAACCGGCTGGTGGGCCATTATTGGCTCCGCAACCCGGCGCTGGCACCAAGGCCAGATATTCGCGAAGAGATCGAGCGGACTGAGAAGGAGGTTCGTGAGTTTGCGGCCAAAGTCCAATCAGGCAAGGTCAGCGGCCGCGACGGTCGATTCGCGAACGCGTTGGTGATCGGGATTGGTGGATCGGCTCTCGGACCGCAATTCGTGGCCCAGGCGCTCGGAAATCCTAATTCCATGCGCATGCTCTTCTTCGACAACACGGATCCGGATGGTATGGACCGCATCCTATCGAGTTTGAAGGGCCAGTTAGGACGGACCCTCTGCGTTGTCATTTCCAAGTCTGGCAAGACCAAAGAGACGCGCAACGGAATGATCGAAGCTCAGGAGGCTTATCGTCAGGCTGGAATCGAATTCAGCCGCCATGCTGTGGCGGTCACCGAGGCGAACGCGGACAAGAGTGATCTCTTCCGGCTTGCTCTTGACCAGAAATGGCTGGCCCGGTTTCCGATGTGGGATTGGGTGGGGGGCCGCACAAGTGTCACGTCGGCAGTGGGACTGCTTCCGGCTGCGTTGCAGAGAGTGGATACGCAGCGCTTCCTTGAGGGTGCCCGGCTTTGCGACGAGGTGACTCGTCAACCCGACGCTAGGGCGAACCCGGCGGCGCAACTGGCTTTGATGTGGCATTTCGCCGGCCAGGGCAAAGGGCTGAAGGACATGGTCATCATTCCATACAAGGACCGGCTCGAGCTGTTCTCACGATACCTTCAACAGCTGGTCATGGAATCCCTTGGCAAGGAGCTCGACCGGGCGGGGAATCGAGTCAACCAAGGGCTGGCTGTTTACGGGAACAAAGGTTCCACCGACCAGCACGCGTATGTGCAACAGCTGCGCGATGGGATCGACAACTTCTTCGTAACGTTCGTGCGCGTGCTCGAGGAGCGCGAGGGCGCGCCCTTCATGGTTGAGCGGAACGTGACCTCTGGAGATTACCTTGACGGCTTCTTATTGGGCACACGCAAGGCCCTGTTTGACAATGGTCGACAGTCGATCACGCTGACCATCCGTGACATCAGCGCATTCAGTTTGGGAGTGTTAATTGCTCTTTACGAGAGAGCTGTGGGGCTTTACGCCGCGCTCATCGGGATCAATGCCTACCATCAACCCGGTGTCGAGGCAGGCAAGAAAGCCGCCGAGGATATTCTCCGTGTTCAACGGAAGGTCATCGATCTGCTCGCGGCGAAGCCAGGAGCAAGCCTTTCGATCGAGGAGATTGCCCGGGGCGTCGAATGCGGCGACGATCCTGAGACCGTGTTTCATATTCTGGAGCACCTGGCGACCAATGCCAAGAGGGGCATCTTGAAGCATCCCGGGCAATCCCCGTTCGACGCTCGGTTCCAGGTGGTGCCGACGTCGAAGTGACCGTTGGGAGAGTTCTGAGGCCAGGTATGTACGTTTACCCAAAGCGTTACGACGTGATCGTTGTCGGGGCCGGGCATGCCGGCATCGAGGCGGCATTGGCTGCGGCACGTTTGGGCTGCCGGACCCTCATGCTTACGATCAACCTGGATTCCATAGGCCAGATGTCCTGCAATCCAGCCATTGGGGGGCTGGCAAAAGCGCACCTGGCGCGCGAAATAGATGCAATGGGAGGCGAGATGGCCCGGGCCACCGACATGACGGGGCTCCAGTTCCGAATGCTGAACGCCAAGAAGGGTCCCTCCGTGAGGGCGTCTCGGGCACAGTGCGACAAGAAGGCCTACCAATTCTACCTCAAGTGGGTATGCGAGAAACAGGAGAACCTGGACCTCAAGCAAGGACAAGCCTCGCGAATAGTGCATGAGAACGGTCGTGTGAAGGGAGTAGAGATCTCGCTGGGTGTTCGTTATGAAGGGGAGACGGTCATTATCACCACCGGCACCTTCTTGCGCGGACTGCTCCACATTGGCGAGAACCAGCAGTCGGGAGGAAGAGCTGGTGAGGCGGCAGAAATGACCCTTTCGGGTTCTTTGAAGGAGTTGGGGCTCGAGTTGGGACGGTTAAAGACCGGAACTCCGCCTCGGTTGCTTCGACGGTCGATTGACTTCTCAAAGACAGAGGTTCAGCCAGGAGACGATCCGGTGCCGTATTTCAGCTGTTGGAAGGAGCGATTGTTCCACGTGGAACATCCCGAATCTTCTGCGACTTCCACCCCGGCGTCCAAGTATCCCCCTGGTTCGATTCTCGACAGGATCAACGGTCAACTCCCCTGCTATGTTACTCACACCACGGCAGCAACGGCGTCCGTCATTCGCGAAAACCTGCATCTGTCGCCTCTCTATTCCGGCCTCATCGAAGGCGTGGGGCCACGCTATTGCCCGTCTATCGAGGACAAGATCGTCAAGTTCCCCGAAAAACAGCGACAGCAAATCTTCCTCGAACCGGAAGGCATCGCCACGGAAGAGATCTATGTCAATGGGTTCTCAACCTCCCTGCCCTACGCTGTCCAGCTCCAAATGGTGCGAACCATCGTCGGATGTGAGTACGCCGAAATCCTGCGTCCGGCCTACGCTGTCGAATATGATTTCGCTTTCCCGACTCAACTAAAGCCATCGCTCGAGACCAAGATTTGCGAAAACCTCTATCTCGCCGGACAGATCAACGGAACGTCCGGATACGAAGAAGCTGCCGGACAGGGATTGATGGCCGGCTTGAACGCCGCGCGGCGGGTTCAACGAAAACCGCCGATCATCCTGCGCCGGGACCAGGCTTACATCGGTGTCCTCATCGACGATCTTGTCACCAAAGGCACAACTGAACCCTACCGGATGTTCACCTCACGGGCAGAATATCGGTTGACCCTTCGACAGGACAATGCTGACGCCAGGCTCTGTGAAATTGCCTACAACGCCGGTCTTCTCCAAAACCGCGATTACCAAACCTTCCGACGCAAGCAAGATGCCATTCGGGAAGAAATCCATCGTCTGTCAACAACTTGGGTCGGAAGCGAGTCGCTCGCAAACCTGTTGCGGCGGCCCGAAATCTCCTACGTTGATCTTCCTTCGCCGAATCCCATGCTGAGTTCCGAGGTAATTGAGCAGGTGGAAAACGAGCTCAAGTACGCGGGGTACATCGCCCGACAAGATGTGGATGTCGCCAAGTTCAAAGCCATGGAGGAAAAATGCATCCCGTCCTGGCTGGATTATGCAGCAATCCCGGGCTTACGAACGGAGGCGCGTCAAAAACTCCTGAAGATCAAACCTGCAACCTTAGGGCAGGCATCGCGCATTTCCGGTGTCTCACCCGCCGATCTCTCCTTGGTCATGGTATGGATGAAGCGCGGCCGCATGCAACCCGTGTCGGCCGAAAGTCAAGAAGCCTAGCGCGACGTCTGAATCCAATGCTGGACGTTGCGGAGCGGGCCGTTGTTCCTCGTGGAACAGAGAAGGTGGACCTTCGGCAGTTATGTTCCCCCCTCATTGGTTGGGAGGGCGGCAATGCGGCCGCCTTGCCTGGGGGCTTCGACAGCCTTGCTTCCGATCATACCGTATGGTTGCTATATGCTTGGCTTATGTAAGAATAAGCCATCCATCTTTCAAGAATTTCGCAAGCTACTGTTAAATTTTTCAGCGGCCCGAGCCTTACGCGATCGAACGTTGCCCGAACTCCGCGCGATCCCGACAATGATAATTAGACTTATTCCAATTTTCGTGTATTATCTGCGCCGGTGAATTTGGACGGTCAACCCATCGACAAGCATTTGAATGAGCGGCTCGTTAACAGCGGGTTCCGGTTCACACCGCATCGCCAGCATGTGTACGACGTGCTCCTCCAACATCGGGACCACCCGACGGCGGAGGAGGTCTTCATCCGGGCAAAGAAGGCGGTTCCCGACATCTCCATGGCCACGGTTTACAATTGCTTGGACGCCTTGGTAAAGTCGCGGTTGGTTCGGTTGGTCAGCGTGGGCCGCGGAGCCACGCGGTTCTGCCCGAACATGGAGGAGCACGGGCATTTTGTTTGCGAAACGTGCGGAGGCGTGTTTGATATCGAGATCGCTCCGGATAGCGCCGGGGCGAAATATCAGGTTCCGAGCGGCTTTAAGGTCAAGCATTTCGAGATAGCGATTCACGGCGAATGCGCGGCGTGCTGCACGGAAGCCTGAGCTTACTGGATTTAATCCATTAGATGAGCACAGCAACTGAAACGATCGAAGGTTTCGTCAAGAGCGAGTACAAGTACGGCTTCGTAACCGACGTGGAGACGGATTCCGTCCCGCCGGGCCTGAACGAGGACGTGATTCGTCTCATTTCCGAAAAGAAACAAGAGCCTGAGTTCATGCTGGAATGGCGGCTGAAAGCGTATCGCCACTGGAAAACGATGACCGAGCCCCGATGGCCGAAGGTCAAATACCCGCCCGTGGACTTTCAGAGCATCGTGTACTACTCGGCACCGAAGCAGAAGGGCGGCGGACCGAAAAGCCTCGAAGATGTCGATCCCAAATTGCTCGAGACCTACGAGAAGCTCGGCATTCCATTGAAGGAACGCGAGCGCCTTGCGGGAGTGGCGGTGGACGCCGTATTTGATAGCGTATCGGTCGGAACGACCTTCAAGGAGAAACTGGCGGAGAAGGGGATTATTTTCTGCGCATTTAGCGAGGCGGTGCGGGAACATCCGGATCTGGTGCGCAAATACTTGGGATCGGTGGTGCCTTTCACGGACAACTTTTACGCGGCGCTGAACTCCGCGGTTTTTAGCGACGGTTCGTTCTGCTTTATCCCGAAGGGAGTCCGGTGCCCGATGGAGCTCTCGACTTACTTCCGGATCAACGCCGCGAACACGGGGCAGTTTGAGCGCACGTTGATCGTGGCGGAGGAGGGCGGGCATGTCAGCTACCTGGAAGGGTGCACCGCGCCAATGCGCGACGAAAACCAGCTCCACGCCGCCGTGGTGGAACTGATTGCGCTCGAGGGCGCCGAGATCAAGTACTCCACCGTTCAGAATTGGTATCCGGGGGATGAGCAAGGCCGTGGTGGGATTTACAACTTCGTGACGAAACGCGGGGTGTGCAAAGGCCGGAATTCGAAGATCTCGTGGACGCAGGTTGAGACCGGATCGTCGATCACTTGGAAATATCCCAGCGTGGTGCTCCAGGGGGACAATTCGGTTGGCGAGTTCTACTCGGTGGCCCTGACGAACAATTACCAACAGGCGGACACCGGCACCAAGATGGTGCACATCGGCAAGAACACGCGCAGCACGATTGTTTCGAAGGGCATTTCCGCCGGCCACGGCCAGAATAGCTATCGGGGCCTGGTGAAAATCCAGAAGAGTGCGACCGACGCCAGGAACTTCTCCCAATGCGATTCCCTGCTGCTGGGAAACCGGTGCGGCGCGCATACCTTCCCTTATATCGAGGTGAAGAACACAAGCGCACAGGTCGAACACGAAGCGACCACCTCGAAGATCGGGGAGGACCAGATCTTCTACTGCAACCAGCGGGGGCTGTCGACCCAGGACGCGGTCAGCATGATCGTCAACGGCTTTTGCAGAGAAGTCTTCCGCGAACTCCCGATGGAATTTGCGGTTGAAGCGCAGAAACTGCTGGGCGTGAGTTTGGAAGGGAGCGTGGGGTAGGCGCGACTCGTTTTCGGCCCTGGGGCGCAACCTGGCCTGTTTCATTCTGCTGAGCCATCGACCCGGGACGGACTTTCATTGGATGGAACTTAACTAAGAGGAACAACGAACGACTATGCTGGATATACGAAACCTGCACGCCGGAGTGGAAGGCCGCGAGATCCTGAAAGGCGTCAACCTGACGCTCAGGCCCGGCGAGGTGCACGCGGTGATGGGTCCGAACGGAAGCGGCAAGAGCACTCTGGCACAGATCCTGGCGGGACGCGAAGGTTACGAAGTGACGGCGGGCCAGGTGCTTTACAAGGGCAAGGATCTCCTGGAGCTGGACCCCGAAGAGCGGGCGCGCGAAGGGCTCTTCCTGGCCTTCCAGTATCCGGTCGAAATCCCGGGGGTCAACAGCACCTATTTCCTCAAGGCCGCCCTGAACGAGACGCGCAAGCACAAAGGGTTGCCCGAATTGGACGCGATGGAATTTCTCACGTTGGTGAAAGAGAAGATGAAGCTGCTCGAACTCAACGAGGACCTCTTGAAACGGCCGGTGAACGCGGGGTTTTCCGGCGGCGAAAAGAAGCGCAACGAGATCTTCCAAATGGCGGTGCTGGAGCCGTCGCTGGCCATCCTTGACGAGACGGATTCCGGGCTGGATATCGATGCGTTGAAGGTGGTGGCGTCGGGCGTGAACCGGCTCAAGCGGCCGGAGACCGCGCAGCTTGTGATTACGCATTATCAGCGGCTGCTCGACTATATCATTCCGGATTTTGTGCATGTGCTGGTCGACGGACGCATCGTGCGTTCGGGCGGCAAGCAGCTCGCCTTGGAACTGGAGGAGAAGGGCTACGATTGGATCATTAAAGAAAACTTGCAGCCCGCATGATGAGGGAGACGCTCATGATTCCAAGCCCATCGAAACAGGCGCCACCTGCCGATGCCTACTGGGAACGGTTCGAACAATTCCAGAAGGGGCCCGGACGGGCCGAGCCTTCCTGGCTCCAGGCGATCCGCAACGAGGGCATAGCGCGGTTTGCCGAGACCGGCTTCCCGACCTTGAAGGACGAGGATTGGCGGTTTACGAACGTGGCGCCGATCGCGCGGATGCCCTTCCATCCAGTGTTTGAGGCGGTCAACCATGGGCTGGGAGCCGAGTTTGTTGGCGGGTTGGTCTTCGGCCAATTGACCGGCAGCAAGCTCGTGTTTGTGGATGGGCATTATGCGCCGGAGCTTTCGTCTGCGGACAAGCTGATGGCCACGGGCGCGCGCCTCCTGAGCCTGGCCGAGGCTTGCCGGGAGGGCTTGCCTGTGCTCGAAAAGGCTTTGGCGCGGCACGTCCAGGCAGGCGGCAATCCGTTCGCGGCGCTGAATGCGGCCTTCTTTACCGATGGTGCGTTGGTGCACGTTCCCGCCGGGATTACGGTGCCTGAACCTGTCCAGATCCTCCATATTGCCAGTGCGGCGCGGCCCAACGCGACAGCGAATGTCCGGCACCTGGTCGTTGCGGAGGAAGGAAGCCAGGTGACGGTCCTTGAGACCTGGGTGAGTGCGAATGGAGGCACGCGCCTGACCAACGCCGTGGTGGAATTGGTCGTCGGAGACAATGCGATCGTCGAGCACTGCAGGTTCCAGGACGAAAGCGAAAGCGCTTTTCACGTCTCGACGCTCCAGGCCGATTTGGGGCGTGCCTGCCGGTTCACGACGCACTCGCTGGTGCTGGGAGCGAAGCTAACGCGGAACAATATTCGCGCCGTGCTGGGCGGCGAGGGGGTGGCCTGCATTCTCAACGGCCTGTACCTCACCAAGGATGATCAGCTTGCCGATCACCACATGGTTGTCGAGCATGCCAAGCCGCATTGTGAGAGCCACGAATATTTTAACGGAATTCTGGACGGACGCTCCCGGGGCGTGTTCCACGGGCGGATCCTGGTGCACCAGGACGCGCAGAAGACAGATGCCAAGCAAACCAACAAGAATTTGCTGCTGTCGGATGACGCGGGGGCGAACACCAAGCCGCAGTTGGAGATTTACGCCGACGACGTCAAGTGCACGCATGGCGCCACGATCGGCCAGTTGAATGACGAGTCCGTCTTCTACTTGCGCGCTCGCGGGATCGGGAAGGAAATGGCGCGACGGATGTTGATGCACGCGTTCGCGGGTGAGATTATCGAACGCGTCCAGCACGAAGCAATCCGTGAAACGCTCGACAAGCTGGTTTGGGACCGGCTGGAGCTTAACCGGCAGATCAGTGTGGCGCGGTGAACCGATGACGCATGTTTGACGACCTGGCCGATCTCTATCAGCAGGTGATCCTGGATCACAGCAAGTCGCCTCGGAACTTTCGCAAACTCGAGGGGGCCAACCGGACCGCGCAAGGGCACAACCCGTTGTGCGGCGATAACTACACCATCTACGCCTTGATGGATCACGACGTGATCAAAGAGATCAGCTTTCAAGGTTCCGGCTGCGCGATCTCGAAAGCGTCCGCTTCCATTCTTACCGAGAGCCTCAAGGGCAAGAATCGCGCGGAGGTCAAAGCGCTTTTCGACAAGGTCCATGACATGGTGACGACGGGCCGTGTTCAGGACACCGCTCTCGGCAAGCTTTCGGTGTTTGCAGGCGTGCACAAGTTCCCGGCGCGGGTGAAATGCGCGATTCTGCCTTGGCATGCAGCGCTGGCCGCCGTCGAAGGCAAAGAGGAACCGGTCACGACCGAGAACGAACAAACGTGAGTCTGCCTTGAAGCGGTGCATGCCAGAGACCAGATTGCTCGATGAATACCGGTGAACCGATCATCCTGAAACGGGACGTCGAGGCTGCGATTGTCCCTGTGGGCACAAGCGTCACGTTGCTGAAGGGAGAGCAAGCCTTCGTGACCCAGGCCCTTGGCGGAAGCTACACCGTCGTCGTCAATGGCAATATGTTCCGCATCGACGGAGCGAACGCAGACGCGCTGGGGCTGGAGCCCGCACCTTCCAGTGCTTCGGCCACGCCGAGCACCGGATCGAAAGCGAAGGAGCAGTTGGAGAAAGAGGTTTGGGAGGCGCTCAGAACCTGTTACGACCCGGAGATCCCGGTGAATATCGTCGATTTGGGGTTGATCTACGACTGTTCTCTGGCGCCGATTTCGCAAGGACCAGGTTTTCAGGCGACCGTGAAGATGACGTTGACCGCTCCGGGTTGCGGGATGGGTCCGATGCTCGCGCAGGATGTGCAAAACAAGCTGCTTTCGATCGAGGGGATTGAGGAAGCGAACGTCGAGCTGGTTTGGGATCCGCCCTGGAACCAAGGCATGATGGCCGAAGCGGCGAGACTGCAGCTAGGACTGTACTAATGACGCCTTCCGCCCCCTCTCCCATCGAACCCCCGCGCCGGGCGGGCCTCGATCCTGTCGGGCTTGCTGCCGATTTCCCGATCTTGCGCCAGTCGGTCCATGGGCACCCGCTGGTTTATCTTGATAACGCCGCGACCACGCAGAAACCGGTTGCAGTGCTCGCCGCGCTCAAGCGTTACTACGAGAACGACAATGCCAATGTCCACCGCGGCATTCACGAACTGAGCAACCGGGCCACCGCTGGCTTTGAAGCCGCCCGCGAGCGCGCGGCGCGGTTTATCAACGCGCGGGATCCGAGCGAGGTGGTCTTCACGCGGGGCACCACCGAAAGCATCAACCTGGTGGCGCACGCTTGGGGGTCAAGCCGGTTGAAGGCTGGCGATCAAATCCTCCTGACGGAGATGGAACATCATAGCAACATCGTCCCTTGGCAACTCCTGGCGCAGCGGACCGGCGCGCAACTCCGGTTCCTGCCGGTGAACGGGGATCAGGGACTGCTCGATCTGAGCCGCCTTGACGAGTGGTTGACGGATCGAGTGAAGCTGCTGGCCATCACTCATATTTCCAACTCGCTTGGAACCATCAACCCGGTCGACCAGATCTGCGAACGCGCGCGCCGCCGAGGCGTGGTCACCCTGGTCGATGCGGCTCAAAGCGCGGGTCACAGGCTGCTGGATGTCCAGCAGATCGGGTGCGATTTCCTCGCGTTTTCAGGGCATAAGATGTGCGGACCGACCGGAATCGGCGTGCTCTACGGGCGGCGCGAGCGCCTCGACTCGATGGCCCCATTCCAGGGCGGCGGCGAAATGATCCTGAGCGTCGATTTCCACGAAGTCACTTTCAAGCAACCGCCTCAAAAGTTCGAAGCCGGAACGCCGGACATTTCTGGCGCCATCGGCTTGCACGCGGCCATGGATTACCTGGACTCCGTCGGGCGGGCGAACATCGCGCAGCATGACCAGGAACTCGGCGCGTATGCATTCGCGAAGCTTTCCGGCCTGAAGGGCGTCCGGCTCTTCGGACCGCACGTGGGCAGGGCAGGGCTGGTGAGCTTTCTCCTCAACGAGGTGCATGCCCATGATGTGGTCACGTTTGCGGACCAGCGGGGCGTGGCGCTCCGGGGTGGGCACCATTGCAACCAGCCTCTGATGCGCAAGTTCGGGGTGCCTTCGACGGCGCGGGCGAGCTTTTACATCTACAACACGACGGCCGACATCGATCGCCTGGTGGAAGTGGTGCGGGAAATCCAGTCCTTCTTCGCGTAAGCGTCCTCAGCCGCCGACATGCTTTCGCAACACGTCGCAGATCTGCTTGTTCCATTTGTCGAGGACGCTGCGGCTGGGTCCCTCGATCAGCACGCGCGCTTTCGGCTCGGTGCCGGAGTAACGAAGTAACACGCGCCCTCCGCTTGGCTTGAGTTCCTGTTCGGCTTTGGAAACGATGTCCGCAAGGCCGTCGAGTTCTGCCAAAGGCCGCTTCTCGCGGACGCGCACGTTGGACACGATTTGCGGGAAGCGCGTCCAGCAGCGGGCCAGATCCGAAAGCGGCTTCTGCTTGCTCTTCATGATGTGAAGGATCTGCAGCGCCGCGACCAACCCGTCGCCGGTGGTGCTGAAATCGCCAAAGATCATGTGCCCGCTCTGTTCGCCGCCGAGATTAAATCCATTCTGGAGCATCTGATCGATGACGTGCTTGTCGCCAACATCCGTGCGAATCATGCGTCCGCCCGCGAATTGGATGGCCGATTCCAGCCCGGTGTTGCTCATGACGGTGGCCACCAGGGTTTTGTGCTTGAGCGTGCCCTGCTCCAGCATGCTGAGTCCAGCGATGGCCATGATGTCGTCGCCGTCGAGCAACTCGCCGCCGGCGCCGCACATCAGGACGCGGTCCGCATCCCCGTCATGGGCCACCCCCAGGTCGGCGCGGTACTCGTACACCTTCTGGCACATCTGTTGCGGGTGCATGGAGCCGCACTCCTTGTTGATGTTCATGCCGTCGGGCTGGTTGCCAAACACAATCACCTCAGCCCCCAGCTCGCGCAAGACGCACGGGGTCGATTTGTAGGCTGCGCCATGCGCGCAATCGACCACGATACGCATGCCATCGAGGGTCAAGCCTTTCGGAAAGGAGGCTTTGGCAAACTCGATGTATCTTCCGAGAGCGTCATCGATACGCACTGCTTTGCCGATGGCCGCCGCCGTGGGCCGGATGCTTTCGATATCGCCGCTAAAGACCAGGCGTTCAATTTCGCTTTCGATGGCGTCGTCCAGCTTGTAACCGTCCGCACGGAAAAACTTGATGCCGTTATCGTCATAGGGATTGTGCGACGCGGTGATGACAATGCCGGCGTCGGCCCGAAGGCTCCGCGTCACGTAAGCCACCCCAGGCGTCGGGAGGGGGCCAATGAACAAAACATCCACGCCCATCGAAAGGATGCCCGAGGAGAGCGCGTTCTCGAGCATGTATCCCGAAAGCCGCGTGTCCTTGCCGATGACGATCTTGTGTTTGCCCCGGGCGCGAGGCGATTCGAGATTGCGAAAGACGTGGCCTGCGGCCCGCCCGAGGCGCAGCGCGGTTTCGGCGGTGACCGGCTCGATATTGGCCGTGCCGCGAACGCCGTCGGTTCCGAAGATTTTTCGCGAAGAAGAACTCATTACCTGCCGAGGACATTGGTCAAACCGGCATCCGGCGAAGGGAACCGTTCGACCAGGATATAAGCCGGCTCGGTGCGGATCACCTTGATGGGATCTGCCGCCCGCACGAGCACCTGTTTGAGGGCTGTGTTTAAATCCGACACCGTCGTGAGGTCCAGGTAGACCTCGACGTCGTCCTCTGTCAATTGTGTCGGAGCTTGGACCACGAGATCGACGGTTGGCGGGTCGATGCGAAACATGCGTCCGTCATCGGGCGCCCTTAAAACCATCACGGGATGATCGTTCAAGACCTGGTTGCGGCTCGCCATGATCTC
Source organism: uncultured Verrucomicrobiota bacterium (assembly GCA_964578605.1). Taxonomy (GTDB): domain Bacteria; phylum Verrucomicrobiota; class Verrucomicrobiia; order Limisphaerales; family SIBE01; genus JAXMHN01. The sequence goes on from CAZODO010000006.1 coordinate 84,484, forward strand.
CTGGTAAAGCGCGAACTTGATCACCGACCAGACCAAGACAGCCAGCAGCAGAGCGATCAGCTTCCAGCGGAAATTGTGGAGCACGTAATCGCGCAGCGCCATAATCATTTGTGCTCCGCCTTGGTTACCGCCGGCGCCAGGGGACGCGTTCGCTCCGCCGACCACGTTTTGAACCGGCTTGCCAAGGTGCGCGGCTTGGATTCCCGCACGAAGACCGAGGTCAGGAAGGAACGCAGTTCCTCCGCCGTGACGCCCCGGACCAAGTGCCCTTTGTAGGAATAGGAAATCGCCCCGGTCTCTTCCGAAACCGCCACCACCACGGCGTCCGTCTCTTCCGTGAGTCCAATGGCCGCCCGGTGACGCGTGCCGAGCGACTTGTTAAGGTCCTGCCGCTGGGTCAGGGGAAAGATGCAGGCGGCATAGGCAATTCGATCGCCCCGGATGATAATGCCTCCATCGTGGATGGCGTTATTGGGAAAGAAGATCGTTTCAATCATTTCCGGTGTGGCCTCGCTGTCCACCATGATGCCCGATTCAACCACTTCCTGGAGCTGGATGGACTGTTCAATGGCCATCAACGCCCCGATGCGCGCCTCCGAGAGCCGCTCCGCAGCCTGCACGATCACCTCGATATTCTCGCGCTGCTCCCGCGCCGTATAGAACAGAGGCAGATTCCCCAATTCCGCCAGCATCCTTCTCAATTCCGGCTGGAAGATCACCAAAACCGCCACGGCCAGGATCGTCAGGAAATGCTGGAGCAGAAAACCAAGCACCTCGAGCTCGAACGCCCAGCTCATGAGGGTCATCGCCAGAACCACCGTAAACCCCACCACCACAGGCCAGCCCCGTGTCCCACGGATGAACATAATGGCATAGTAGAAGGTCACCGTCAGGATGGTGATCTCTACCACAAAGCGCCAGAGGCTCTGTAATGTCCAATCCACTTGTTCGACCTAAGTTCCCGCGCAACCCTTACACTGCTGCCAGAGGCTTGCCCAAGACTCAAGTCTCGGCAACGGGCTTCCGCCAGATTTCCTCGGCCATTCGGATCGCCTGCAGCGTCGGAGCAACGTCGTGGGTTCGAATAATCTGCACGCCGCATTGCGCCGCCCAACAGCCAACCGCCAGGGCCCCCGGCAAACGGTCCAAGGGACCCGCCCCGCTCGCCCTGCCCAGAAATGACTTCCGCGAAACCCCGATCATCATGGGCCGGTGGAGTTTGCCGAAATCCCGCAGATCCCGCAGGAGCTGCAAGTTATGTTCCAGGGTCTTTCCAAAGCCGATCCCCACGTCGAGGACGATCTGTTCGCCAGGGACGCCAGCTTCCACCAGCTTCCTCAAACGGTCCCGGAAAAAGCCGGTCACCTCCCGGCAGACGTCCTGGTAAACCGGGTTGCGCTGCATCGTTCGCGGCGTTCCTTGCATATGCATCGCCACGTAAGCCGCCCCGCTTTCGCGCGCGATTTCCCACATGGCCGGATCCTGGTGGACAGCGCCAACATCGTTGATCATGCAGGCTCCGGCCCGCACGGCCTCCCGGGCCACCACGGGTTTGTAGGTGTCGATTGAAATCAGCGCTTTCACCCGCCCCGCAAGCCCTTCCAGGACCGGCAACACTCGCCGCAACTCCTCGGTCTCGCTGACAGGCGCCGCGTTCGGCCGGGTCGATTCACCCCCGATGTCCAGGATCTCGGCCCCTTCCTCCGCCAATTGAATTCCGTGCTCGATCGCCGCGTCCCGCTCCAGAAACCGCCCTCCGTCCGAAAACGAGTCTGGGGTAACATTCACGATGCCCATCAGGATTGCCGGCCTGGGGAACGAGAACCGGAACGAGCCGGCGCGGAGGATCAGTTCAGCCATGGGACAGCTCCTTCCACAAGGCGACGGGCAATTCCCGCCACGATCCTGTCGGGAACCCCCATTTGAGGGCTGGCCGATTGGGTCAGCATATGGCACTGGTCGTTCACGTAATCGATGAGCACAAACTCCCCCGGCTCCGTTAGTGCGATTTCCGTGGAAAAGAAGCGCATCCGGGTCAAGTCCGCGAGCCGGCCGGCGATTTCGCGAAGCGGGTGCAATGCGTAACGGTCCATTTCGTCGGCCGTCACCGCCGAGTAACGGTCCGTGTAACAGTTCCACCAACAGCACCAAACCGAGCTGAACGCGTAAAACACTCGGAAATAGGCCGTCACCCCATCGAGAGAACGCGGCACGATCCGTTGCTGGAGGAGGTACTTGCGGTCCCGCCAGCCGGTCACAGACCGGGCAACGTCGGCCTCGCTCCGCGCGTCCAGCACCACGCCTTGTTTGCCATACCCAAGGCTGGGCTTGACCACGAACGGCATCCCGAGGCGTTCCCGGTCGTCGGGTCGCAGCGTCATCGTCCCAACATCTTCGGCCGACACGATCACGGTGAACGGAAGGTTGAACCCGGCTGCGGCAAGCCGGGAATGCAGCTGGGCCTTGTCAAACGCTGCCATGGCCACGTCCGGCGGATCGATCACCTGGCATTTGCGTTCGAACGCCAGCCTGACCACCTTGTGGTACGGGTCCTCGGGCAGATGGTGTTCGCTATGCATGTTCAGCAAGACGCGTGGCCAGATCTTCCCTTTCTCCAGCTTCTCGTGGAAAACCTCCACCCAGAGCGGTTCGATCAAAAAGAAGTTCCAACCTCGCTCCGCACAAGCGTGCTGCACGCGATGAATAAAGAAATCATCGGCATCAAGCTTGTGGGTCATCACAAAATCGTAGATGCGCATCCGAACCCGCTACTCTGGGGAGGCGGAGAGGCGCCTGTCAATCTTCCTCAAGAAAGGCACAGCAAGTCTGCCCATGAACCTCAAAATGGTTGGCTTGATTACCAACTATTTGCGCAACGCGAGGTTCAAGGGCGCAGTGCGCGCAATCCTGTTCCGGGGTGATCTCATTTTAGGCAGGGCGACGGAGCGACCGGCCCTGCCTGAGATTCAGGGCGGTGGGGCAGGTCGGCTCGGCCCGCCTGCCCGGCCTGAAAGCAGAAAGCGGCTCGTTGCCCGAGCCGCTTTCCTTCCACCGAGAGTTTCCAAGGAACCCAATCGCGCCTTAATACTCCCGATCCTTCAGGATTCCAGGCTGCGGGACCGGGTACTTGCCATCCGAACCCGCGATCAGCGGCGGCGGCGAGTCATTGGTGAATTTGTCGACGTCCGGCGCGAACTCATGGTTGGCATTGTAAATGTCGTCCCATTCGATGATCTGCCCCGTGTGCGCGGCCATGCGGCCCATCGAACTGACCAGGCTGGCTTCCGCACCGCGTTTCACCTCGTTGTACGGCTGATCGTTCCGGATGGCGTCGATCAGGTCATCCCATTCCAATTGATACGGGCTCGGTTCCGGCTGCGGGAATGCCCAGATCATATCCGCCCGCGCGAAATTCTGGCCCTTGAACGTCCGGACACGCCCGGGCGCATGGCTCGACGTGGAGATGATCGCGCACCCCTTGCTGCCGTGAGCGTAGCTGGCGAACTCGTCATGGCAGCCCGCCATATTGCGTCCGTAATAATAAAGACGCGTGCCGTCCGGGAAGATATATTCGACCGAGTAGGTGTCCAGGTTCTGGTCCACGGCGTTGCCCCGGTAATGGCGTCCGCCCAGGGCTTGCGCTTTGATGGGCCAGGCGTTTTTCATCCAGGAGCATTCGTCAATCTGGTGAATGTAAAAGTCGCTGTAAACGCCGCCGCTGGCCCACAGGAAACTATGGAACCGGCGGATCTGGTAAAGCAGCTCGTTTTGCTCGGCAGGCTTGGGACCCACGGCAGCCGCCACGCCGCCCATACGGTAGGCGCGCAACGCCACAATGTCGCCAATCTCGCCCGAGTGAATCCGGTCAAACAGCTCACGGCGTCCCCGGCAATGGCGGACCATCAGCCCGACTCCCGCCTTGAGGTTCTTTTTGTCCGCCTCTTCGGCAAGCTTGATCATGCGCCGGGTGGTGGGACCATCGACGGTGATCGGTTTTTCCATGAACACATTCAAGCCTTTGGCGATCGCGTAGGTGTAATGGACCCAGCGAAAGGCCGGCGGAGTGGCGAAGATGGCCACGTCGCCCGGCCTCAGGCAGTCCATGGCCTTCTGATAGGCATCAAATCCGATGAATCGCCGGTCTTCCGGCACGTCCATCATGGCCGCAAACCGGCTGCTTAGCCCTTTGTAGCTGCTCCGAAGCCGGTCCCCGAACACATCGGCCATGGCCACAAGCTTCACGGGGCCATTCTTCACCGACATCGCATTCTCCGCCGCCCCCGTTCCGCGTCCGCCGCAGCCGATCAGGGCAATTTGGATGGTATTGCTCTCGGCCGCGTGAACATACGGGATGGTCGTCCCGGCCAGGGCGGAGACGGCAGCGATCTTGCCGGCCTCCTTCAAGAACTCGCGCCTGGAACTGGTTTTGGGTGTGCTTTCACTCATAGAGACTTTGGTTTAACGGTTTACGGTTCGTTCTGCTATGGGCAGGGCGGGATTGCGCGAACTACCCGCTCTTGGCGTTATCATAATGCCCCGCGTAGCGCCATCCTTTCTTTGGCGCGAACTCAAAGAGGAAGGGCCGGATCACCGGGGAAAAGAGAGATCAACCCGCGAACTGTTTCTGGGGATCAATTTCCGTCTCGCCAGCAGTCCGAACCCTGTCAAAACGCCCCCGCGCTTCATTCCTTAATTTGAACCAGCCGGAACTTCCCGGCGTCGAACGCGGCACTTCCGCGAAACGCCCGGAGTTCGGCGATCAACTCCACCCATTCACAGCCTTCCTGCACCTCAAATTCATGGGCCAGTCGCACCCAGCCGGAAGAATCTTCCAGCCCGCCCCCGCGCATCTTTCCCAGCACCCGGACGCCTGCCCCGGACCCGGTCATGCTCGGGAGGCCATCGACGCGCTCCGCCAACCCGAACGCCTCCAAACGGTACCGCCCGGGCTCGAGCCACACAGGCAAGCGCCAGGAACCGAAGCAGAAACCGTTGGTCGCGCGAACGGTGAGAATCCGCCTTCCCTCCCGCGACGCGCATTCCGTGGGCGAGAAATTCCAGTCCGGTTTTGGGATCCAGCCGTCCAGCCGGGCGCGGCCCTCGACGAAGTCCGGCGTGAAAGGGCGTTCCCCGGCCAGTTGGGCCTGCAGATTGCGGACGCGCTCCTGGACCCGGTGTTGGAACAGAGCCGCGCGGCGCTCGATCCACGCGCTCTCCTCCGCGGTGGCGCCTTGCTTCATCTTGTCGACGGCAGCCCGGAGGCGGACCTGCATTTTGGCCGGATCCAGCGTCTTGGGCAGAAGTCTGGCGACCCGCGTCCGGAATGCTTCGCGGTCTTCGACACGATCGAGGATTGCCGCGACCAGGACACTCTTGCGCGGGGGCATCAAGGAGAACCCGGACTCAAAGAAGGTGTTATCCATGCCGTGCGGGATGAAAACCATGCGGTTCGAAGCGGGATCATGGTAGACACGATAATTGTTTTGGTGCAGCGCATACCCGTCCCAGCTTGCCACGATCATCTCCATCGCCAGGAAGTTCAGAAACGCCTCCATATCCAGCACCTTGGAAAGGGCCTCCAAACGTTCCAGCCGATCGGGCACGCGAGCCGCCGAGCGCAGCTCCGCCAGGTCCGAGCCGTCCGAGGGTTGACCATTATCCTGGTCGAGACCCGGACGGATATCGCGAAAGGCGCCTTCATAAAGCGTGCCGTGTTCGTCTTTGAAATGGCGCCGAAGAAAGGGCTTGTTGATCGCTTCCGCCACCACACACAGGCCCAAGTCCCGGTCGTTCAGCCGAACCCGGCCATGGGTGATGCGCGGGGCTGGCAAACCGGCATCGGCAAAGGCCGCGCTGGCGGCGTATTCGCAAAGGAGTGTTGGGTCCTGGCGCGCGTTCTTCAAGAACAGCTTGGTAACACCGCCGAATTCCTGGCCAGGCTTCACCCAATTGAACTTGATCGTCAGGTTGGGATGCCGCGAAAGCGGTTCGAATGTGCCTGTCCCCTGGAGCCGGACACCCACTTCGAACCAGCGGCCGTCAACCGCAATCCGGCCGGGAACATAGCGCCTGGGAAAGCGGTTGAGTTGCGCTTCCGCGGCAGGCGTGAGTTCAACTTCGAACGTCGCCAGGCGCGGCCGGGTGAAGAAGTCGTCAAGGGCACCCGGTGAGAGCGACTCCGCCCTGGCTTGGGTCTGAATCGGTCCCCCCAAGGCGCCGAAGAGCCACACGGCCAGCAACGCCCACCCGAACGCGCGGGACGGAATCACCAAAGGGACCACCATCACGATTACAGATACAATCGTGCGTTGAAAAAGCGACCGAAAAGCCGGGGCGTCGGCGATTCCTGGGTTGCACCCCATCCAGTCGGCCAGATGGACGATGTGACTTGGGCCGATTGCAGTTGGACAATTCGGTCAATCCGCCCCAGAATTCCCGCACCCAAGAATCTCCCTTGCCCTTCGCTGTCGCCTCTGGCAGAGTTTCCGCCGTTGCAGAAAGCGTGATAGACTGGATCCTGGCAACATGGCAGGCGCGCGTCACGCTAGCTCATGCACGCACCCGTAGCTCAATTGGATAGAGCATCTGACTACGGATCAGAAGGTTCAAGGTTCAACTCCTTGCGGGTGCGCCATTCAGGATCAAGGGGTTACAACCGATCCAAGTCGTTCATAAAAATCAACTGTGCCCCTGCTGTGCCCTTTTTCAGCTCATACGGTTGTTTTGTAGGGGCCTTGACGGTGGGAGCTAGCCGAATCTATTGGCGCGGAACAAGCCCCGGTGCCGCGATAAGGGCCGCGAGAAGCATCGTGGTCAGCAACAGGAGAACTGCGGTGTTCAGAAGCCAAGCTCCAAGTGCCAAAGAAATCCGGCGATAGCGGGACCAGACACCCCCGTGCCACTCCAACAGTCCCACCACCAGGACCAACGCCGCGAATATCCACCCAGCGTGGCTCAGCAGGAAATTTGCGCAGCGCATGATGCTCAGAAACGCTGGCTCGCTGAACCCGGTATTCGCCCAAATCTGCTGGAGTTTCGGGAAGAGAAAGATCGCTGAAAACCACCAGGCGACCAGGGCAGGGAATAGGAAAGCGACGGCCTTGGCGTAGGCGCTCCAGCAAGGAGCGGTGTTTTCAATCGTGGTTGGTGCGTTCATATCCGTGATGCCCGTCGATGGACAGGCGCTTGCTCTATTGGACATACGCTGCGCTCGATGCTCACGTCATCAGACGGCCCTGTTGTTGGAGTGACTCACTTGAATGGCGCGTGCCATGGCGACCATTGGGTTTGCCCAGCTTCCCGGACCCGCACCCAATGAGTGGTGCCAGATTCCAGCGCACTTTCACTGACGCGGCTACCAGAGAATGCGCCATGGGCCTGGTCCACGACCAGATTCAAACGGCGGCCATCGACAGCCTGGGACTTCCAGACGATGTCCGCGCCATTTGGATCGGCAGCGACCTCCGCCTCCCACGCGGTGATGGCGCCCGGCTCCGTTCGGACGAGCGTCGGAGGTTTGAGGGCCGCGATGGGGCCGATCGGTTCGGTGCTGATGACGGCGGCGTTGTCCCGCGGGGCTGGTTGGTCCGGCGCAGGTATCAAGGCAGCTACACGGAGGGCAGCTCCTTCTGAGCGGCAAAGGCAAAGACTCGCCTGGATGGCGCCTTGAGCTGCGATCAGGAACGTGAGCGTTGTTCGCATCGAGGTCTTCTACACCTATGGCTGGGGACTGTCACGATTGCTCGCGCAGTATCCATGGAGCGATAGTCAAACCCCGATTCGGTATATCTGCATTCAAACCCAAGCCAAGAGCCTGGTTCAATTCACCGAGAGCGATGGGGTCATCCTGGAGACGATGCCGGATGGGCGCTCTCGTTCCCGTTGTCGGGCTGATCTTGACGGTCCCAGGGGAGACTGCGACCAAGCTTGCTGGTGCGTCATTTGGCGACAGGCTCGAACACGTCTACGGGCTGGAGGCTGCCTTCCTTGGAATGGCGCAGCGGGGAGAGACAGATTTCGCGATTGTAACCGTTGCCGCCTGGGATGCGAAAGCGGTGATACGCGATCACCCATTCATCGCGCCCGGGGATCTTCACGATGGAATGATGACCCGCGCCCTTGACTGAACCACTCTGGCGCAGAATCGGATTGACGCCTGCTTTAGTGAACGGCCCGAGCGGTGAGCTTCCGGTGGCGTAGGCCACAGAGTAGCGGGGGTCGCGCGTGTCGTATTCGGACCAGCTCAGATAGTACTTGCCGCCGCGCTTGTGGACGAACGGCCCTTCGTTGTACCCAGGCGGGGTTAGATCGCGCACATCGGCCATGTTGAACGAGATCATATCGTCGTTCAGTTGCACTGCCTTGCAACGGCCTTGGCCCCAGTACAGATAGGCCCGATCGTCGTCATCGACGAACACCATGGGGTCGATGGCCTGCATTTTGGGAAAGTTGGCTTTGGCCACGAGCGGTCTGCCCAGGGGATCCTTGAAGGGTCCCACGGGCGAGGAGGCTACAGACACCCCGATATTCTGAGCGGCGCTGTAGTAGAAATAGAACTTCCCGTTCCTCGTCGCGATGGCCGGTGCCCACGCATGCAGGCTGGCCCACCTAAGATCACGCGGCAGATCGAGGATCACGCCTTCGTCCTTCCACGTGACCAGGTCCCCCGAAGACCAGGCGCGGAAGGATGTGGAGCGCCAGCCCTCCGAGCCGTCGGTCGTCGGATAGAGGTAAAACCGTTCCCCAAAGAAGGCGATGTGCGGATCGGCATTGGCGCCGGGCAAGACCGCCGGTGGAGGTGTCCGTTCGGAATCCCGCGCGAACCCCTGCAATTCTGCCCCAATGACTCTGCCGGCCAACAAGGAGCAAGCAAGGGCAACTGAGAGAATGGGAAGTCGTGACATTGGCCTCACGCTAGCAACAGACACGCTGGGCTGCGACACAATCTCGCCCTAGCGCCCAGGCACGCGAAGCGCCCAAGTGGACCACTTGAACGAACGGATCACCGCCACTGTCGAGCTCCTTGACCCAAGTCGAGCCCCCATCCTGGGTGGAATAGATGGCGCTGAACTCGGCGCACTTGCTGGGAAGTTGCTCCGCCTCTGCAGCCTTGGCGCGCGCCCATCTTCTTGCTAAGACCAACTCCATGAACGTAAAGCCCTCTGTTGAACCCGCCGCAACCAGTCCATTCACCCGGCGGAGCTTCCTGAAATCGGCCGCTGCCGCCTGCGCCGCGGTGCACGTAGTCCCGGCATCCTTGTTTGGCGCTGATGGCCAGGTTCGCCCCAGCCGCAAAGTGCGTCTCGCGGGCGTCGGGGTGGGAGGGGTCGGGTTCGGCCAGCTTGCCGAATGCGAACAGGCGGGATTCGAGATCGCCGCGTTGTGCGATGTGGACGACCTGTATGCGCGCAAGGCCTTCGATAAATGGCCCAAAGCGCGCCGTTACCGCGATTTTCGTGAAATGCTGAGTTCGGAAGGCGATCGCGTGGATGCCGTCTATTGCGGCACGCCGGATCACACGCACGCCCTGATCGCTTTGGCCGCGCTTCGGCGGAAAAAGCATGTCTGTTGCGTCAAGCCGCTCACTCGCACGGTTCACGAAGGGCGCGTTTTGCAGGAAGCCGCGCGACAGGCAGGAGTCGCCACCCAGATGACCGCCGCCCCAAACACGGGGGACGCAGCCTGCCGCGCCTGCGAATACATCCAGGCCGGCCTGCTCGGCGCGGTCCGAGAAGTGCACATCTGGAGCAACCGGCCCGTCTGGCCCCAGGGAATGCTCCGCCCCGATGGCGAGGACCCCGTGCCGTCCACGCTCGATTGGAAGCTCTGGCTGGGACCTGCCCCCGAACGGCCGTTTAAAGCCACTTGGCCCGCCGATCATTACGCGTTGCGGCAACTGAAAGCCTCCGTCGATTGGGTCCGCCAGTACAACGGCGTTTACCATCCCTTCAACTTCCGTGGCTGGTGGGATTTTGGGACCGGCGCGCTCGGCGACATGGGCTGCCACCATTTCAACACCGTTGTCCGCGCTCTGAAGCTGCCCAACCCGCACTGGATCTCCGCCACAGCCACGAAAGTCATGCCCGAAACCGCCCCGCTCGGGTCCATTGTCACTTATGAATTCGATGCCCGGGGGAATATGCCCCCTGCCCGGATTATCTGGTATGACGGCGGACTTCAACCGCCTCGCCCGGTCGAACTGGCGGAGCGCCCGCTGCCCGAGGAAGGCACCATTTACGTCGGCGACGAAGGCAAACTGCTCTATTCCTGGGAAGGCCTCCAGTTGCTGCCCGCGCGTCTGGAAAGTGCCGCCAAACAGGTTCGGCCCACCTTGCCCCGACGCGGCGGCACCTGGGTCGAATGGTTCGAAGCCTGCCAAGGCGGCGAACCCGCGGGTTGCCATTTCGACTGGGCCGTGCCTTTGACCGAGCTTGTGCTGCTGGGAAACCTGGCCTTGCGCATTGGGAAACGGCTGGAATGGGACACCGCCAGCGCGCGATTCGCCAATTCGGACGAAGCCAACAAGTTCATCAACGAGCCGTATCAAAACGGCTGGTCACTCGACACGATCTAAGTCCGCCACCATCGCAGGGAACGGAGAGCGCGGTGGGGCAAAGGAACACGTTCCATCATGGCGTTCCTTACCGTTCCTTGCTCTTAACGGCAGCAAGAAGCGCACTGCTAACGGTCCGCTCTCGGGGTTCACCCGTAGATCACCCGTAGATCACCCGTAGATCACCCGTAGATCACC
>CAZODO010000007.1:0-90849 GCA_964578605.1 uncultured Verrucomicrobiota bacterium
GAGCTGCCCTCGTGGAGCCGGTAATCAGAGTTAAAACCTGCTCACATCGAAACCACGCTCCACAGGCGGTCTTTGCCGGGTAAAACTTCCTCTCTGGAACAGCGACCCTTGGCCACCAATACGTCTAGCGCGGCGGCACTCTCCAAGGCCGAACCCCGGGCGATATCAAAAAACCGGCATCGGTCCGCGCCGGTGAACTGACCGTTCCCCTCCGCGATATTCCGTGGGATGGAGGGGCTGGCTCGGTCCAGTTGATCCCTGACCGAGAACGACTTGGGGAGGCGCTCCAGAAACGCTTCACGCCAGACAAGGAATGACAAGGAGGCTTGATAGACTTCCAGCTTCTCGTGGTCAAATCGATGCGTCCTGCCGATTCCGAGTACGAAATGTCAGAGAGAAGAATCTGAGATGCGCACCTTTTGGCAGGCACGGGTGCAATGGCGTTGCGCTCTCCGTTGCCACCCCCTATCTTGCGCCCTAAGTATGGGCAAACTTGACGCCACGACGGAACCGACTCCAGCGGAGTTGGGATACCGCATGCCGGCGGAATGGGACCGGCACGAAGCCACCTGGTTGGGTTGGCCGCACGAGACGAGCGATTGGCCTGGCAAAATGTCGGCGATTCGCTGGGTGTACGGCGAGATGATTCGGAAGATCGCGGACGGCGAGATCGTCCGGTTGTGCGTCAAGTCCAAAGCCCACGAGAAGACCGCGCGCCAGATGATCGAAGCCGCCGGCTGCGATCTTGCCCGGGTCGAGTTCCTTCCGTTTCCCACCAATCGGGGCTGGATGCGCGACAGCGGGCCAATCTTCGTGAGGAACGGCAAAGGCAAAAAGCAGATTGTGCATTGGCATTTCAATGCTTGGGCCCGGTACCAGAACTGGCGCAAAGACCGCGTCATTCCTGAACTGGCCGCGCGCCATTTCGATCTGCCGCTGGTCCACGCGCGCAGCGGGCATCGCGATGTGGTCCTGGAGGGCGGCGGCATCGACGTCAACGGCCGGGGCACCTTGCTGACGACGGAGGAATGTTACCTTGACCCCGCCACCCAGGTGCGCAACCCGAGTTTCACCAAGCTGGAGTTCGAACGCGCGCTCAAGGATTACCTGGGCGTCACCAATATCCTCTGGTTTGGCCATGGCATCACCGGGGACGATACGCACGGGCATATCGATGACCTATGCCGCTTTGTGAATCCGAACACGGTGGTGATCATCCGCGAGACGAACCCGAAAGATATCAATTACCGCCCGCTGGAAGAGAACTGGGAGCGCGCGAAAGGGATGCGGCTCGAGGACGGATCCAAGCTGAGGGTGGCGGAACTGCCCATGCCGGCGCCCTTGTTCTTTGAGGGCTACCGGCTACCGGCCAGCTACGCCAACTTCTACATCGCCAACGCGTGCGTGATCGTTCCGACCTTCAACGACCCAAAAGACCGCATCGCACTCGGGGTTCTGGCGGACTTGTTTCCGGACCGGGAAGTTGTCGGCATTCATGCGGTGGACCTGGTCCTCGGGTATGGCACGCTGCATTGCCTAACCCAGCAGGAGCCCGCTTGAAATTCCGCTTTCAGCGTGCGCGAATCTGTGGGCTTGAAAACCGTTAGGGCAAACCCCAAGCTTGCAATGCGGAATAACCCGCTCCATGGTTTTGTGAGCAATCAACACATCGCAGGAGTCCCTTGCGCTGCTTTTTAATCGAATGAGTACAGCCCCTGAGTCCGGGTCACCCGAGCTAGGTCTCGATCTTGACCTGCACTTCCTGCCGGCGTGGGCCCAAAAGCCTGCGGAGAATAAATACGCGAAGTTTGAAGGTGTTGAAGACCGGGGCGACCGCCCGCGAGGCGACCGCCGCGAGCGCAGGTTTGATCGGGGTCCAAGGCGTCCAGACGGCCGCGGCCCAGGCGCACCGGGAGGACCTCGCGGAGATCGAGGGCCGGCCCGAGAAGGAGGGCGCCCCCGCGGACAGGACTTTCGGTCGAGGGGGCAAGACCGGGGCCGAAGACCCGAGCGGATGGAGCCGCCGCCCCCTCCCATCGATGTCAATGTTTCCTTTATCCCGGAAGAGAAGGGAGTTGAATCGCTGGCGCGGCAGATTCGCCTCACGGGGCGGGCGTATCCGCTGTTCGATATTGGTTTTCTGATCTTGAAGAAGCCCGACCGGTATGTGGTCCGCTTTGAGATCATCAAGAAACCGGACGGCCAGGTCGCGCAACCCTTATTTGTTTGCGCGTTGGATGAGACGCTTTGGTTGTCCGAACAGGAAGCCATCGACTACGTCCTGGGCAAGCATTTCACCACGTTTTACCAGCCGGAACGAACGCCGGCCGAGCCGCCCAAGGGCACCTATACCTTCGTGGCCCAATGCGGGATGAGCGGCACCATCCTCGGCCCGCCGAACTACCACGATTACCAGAATAAGCTCCGGAAGCTGCACGCGGAGCGTTTCTCGCGGATGCCATTCGAAGTCTTCAAGGCGCGCATCAAGATTGTGCGCGACGAGGCCGTGGTGAAGAAATGGCTCGAAGACCAGAGCTGGAAAACCGAGTACGTCTGCCTGAATGTGCCCGACACCCTGAAATTGGGCACGCGCGAGGAAGTGGAACAACATTTCCGCCAGACGCACATGGCCAACGTCATCAAGCCGGTCGAAGCGCATACCCTGAGCGGGTCCGCTGCACAGGGTTTGCCGACTGCGGCACTGCAGCGCCTGGTGCGCCGTTGCTGGGATGAGCAGATGCGCTTTCCGCTCAAGTTGGTGAACGTGCTCAGCCAGCAGTTTGCCAGTCATGGCCTGCAATTCTTCAAGGTCAACAAGACCGTCACGCACGTTTCTGTCGCGCGGCCTCGTTACTTGGATCCGGAGCTGACGCCTGTGTCGGAAGGTGTCCGAAGGATTGTCGACTTTATCCAGGCAACGCCGCAATGCACCCGGCGGAAGATTCTGGAAGCCCTGGTGCCGGTTTCGCTAACCCCGGTCGCGCCCGCAACCCCGGCGGAGCCCGGGGCACCTGCCGCCGAACCAACGGCCACGCCCGAACTGGCTGCCGTGAATAGCGATCTTCACTGGTTGATTCACCAGGGCCATGTCATCGAATTCGCCAGCGGCCTGATCGAGTTGGCCAAGAAGCCGATCCCAAGACCGCCCAAGCCTGAAAAGCCGGACGCCGCTGCCCCAAGCGCTCCCCCAGAGGGTCAAGCACCGGCCGGGGAAGCGACCGCCACCCCGGAAGCGGCTCCGGACGCCCCAGCCTCTGGCGAGGCGACGGCTGAGCCGGCTCAACCTTCTGAGCCTGTTCCTGCACCGGAACAAGGCGCGACACAATCGGAGGTTGCCGCACCCGAGCCCGTGGCCGAACAGCCGGCGCCCGAAACCCAGGAGCAGCGCGCAGTCCTGCCACCTTCGGAACCTGGCCCAGCCGCGAGCCCCGAAGCTCCTCGGGAGCCGGAGGCTGCGAGCGAAGCGCAACCAGCTCCGTCGAGCCCGACTCCCGAGAGCCGGTAACTCGCAAGAACGAACTTGACGGGGCGGCCTTTCGCTGTGCGAGGGCCGCCCCGTTCGTCTATCCAGCTTGGCGAACCGGAATTGTCATCCCTGGAGTCTTTTTCGTTGGGAACGGACTGTCCCCTGGCTTAGATTGCGCTCATGGGCGAGCCAACGGCAGTTCTGAAACTGGAGGGCGTGGGAAAGTCGTACGAATCCGTGGATCACGGAGCTCCGGTTCGTGTTCTCGACGGGATTTCCTTGGCTGTGGAAAGCGGGCAGTCCGTCGCGATTGTGGGCCCTTCCGGCTCGGGCAAGAGCACGCTGTTGAACATCATCGGGACCCTGGACCGGCCTAGCTGCGGTCGCGTGCTGCTGGACGGCGAAGAAGTGAGCCGATTTGACGATGCCCAGCTCGCCGCGGTTCGGAATCGCCGGATCGGGTTTGTCTTCCAGGCGCATCATCTCTTGCCGCAGTGTACGGTGCTTGAAAACGTCCTTGTCCCGACCATGCCCAGTCAGGATCGCGAGCTCCGCGCGGGGGCCGAGGGCCGGGCGCGCGCCCTGCTGGACCGGGTGGGGCTGGGATCCCGGTTGGGTCACCGGCCCGGGCAGCTCTCGGGAGGCGAACGCCAAAGAGTGGCTGTCGTGCGCGCCCTTATCAATCACCCGAAACTCTTGCTGGCGGATGAGCCGACCGGCGCGTTGGATCGAACATCCTCCCACGAGTTGAGCCAGCTTCTGATCGAGCTGAATCGGGAGCAAGGCGTCACGCTTATCCTGGTGACGCACGCGCTTGATCTTGCCTCACGCATGCATCGCGTGTTCGAACTGAGAGACGGCAGGTTGGCCGGTCCGGAAACAGCAACGCCTCGCCCATGACTCTGCCAGGATTCATTCTTCGCAGCTTGCGGTTCCATGCCCGGTCGCATCTCGGTGCGTTGCTGGGCGCTGCCGTTGGCGCCGCGGTGCTGGTCGGGGCCCTGGTCGTTGGGGATTCCGTGCGCGGGAGCTTGCGGGAGATGGCCCTGACGCGGCTGGGCAAGACGGAGCTGGCCTTGGCGTCGAACGACCGGTTCTTTCGGTCCCAACTGGCCCAAGACCTCCCGCGCGCCGCGGGGGGGTCGATGACGGCCGTGGTCCAAGTCCTGGGCACCGCCGCTCTGAGTGACGGTTCGGCCCGCGCCAACAGTGTCCAGGTGCTCGGAGTTCAGCGCGAATTCTGGGGCTTCGGCCTCGAGCCGGCCGCCTTCCCACCTCCGGGGCCAGGCGAAGCCGCCCTCAACAGACCGCTTGCCGAACAGCTCAGAGTCAAAGCAGGTGACCGAATTGTCTTGAGGGTTGACAAACCGTCCTCGCTCTCGCGCGAAGCGCCCATCGCGCCCCAGGAAGATTTTGCGCTGGCCCTGCCCTTGACGGTCCGCGCCGTTGTGCCCGACGAACAGATGGGCCGGTTCAGCTTGCAGGCGAACCAGATCTCGCCCTTCAACGCTTTCCTCGACGCCGAGTGGCTGGCCGAGCGGCTCGGAGTGCTGGGCCGGGCAAACCTCATCCTTGCCGCCGGCGCCGGCATCTCGCCCGAAACGGCGAACCAGGCCCTCGCGAATACCTGGCAATTGGCGGATGCGGAACTGACCCTGCGGGATCTCCCTGGCGCCGGCGGCGAGCTTCGCACAACCCGGGTGTTTCTGGACCCTCCGGTTGCCGCAGCCGCCATGAGTGCGGCTTCGAACGCCTCCCCGATCCTCACATACTTCGTCAATGAACTTCGTTTCGATAACCGCGCGACGCCCTATTCCATGGTCACCGCCATGGGCGCGCCCATCGTCCCGCCCGACATGCGAGACGACGAAATCCTCCTGAACTCGTGGCTTGCGGAAGATCTCCAAGCCAAGCCCGGTGACCCGGTCAGGCTGGCCTACTTCGTCATTGGCGCCTCGCGCACACTTGTGGAACGGACGAATTCGTTCCGAGTGCGCGGCATTGTGCCGCTGGAAGGCGCCGCTGCCGACCGCACCCTGATGCCGGACTTCCCTGGCCTGGATAAAGCCGAGAGCACCCGGGACTGGGACAGCAGTATTCCCATCCAGCTCGAACGCATCCGGCCCCAGGACGAAGAGTACTGGAAGCAATATCGCGGGACGCCCAAGGCCTTCATCACGCTCGCCGCCGGGCAAGCGATCTGGAACAACCGCTTTGGCGATGTCACGGCCGTGCGTTATCCAAGCCCGGCCGATCCCAGCCAGGTCGGCCCGGCGATCCTCCGGTCCCTGCATCCCGCGGCCGTGGGCCTGAGCTTTCAACCCGTCCGGTTCCTGGCGCTCGCCGCGAGCGAACAGGGCCAGGATTTCGGCCAACTCTTCCTCGGGTTCAGCTTCTTCCTTCTGATCGCGGCGCTGCTCCTGATGGCGCTTCTTTTCCAATTCGGGATAGAACGCCGGGCCGAAGAGGTGGGAACGCTCCTCGCCGTCGGGTTCAAGCCGAAGCAAGTGCGCCAACTGCTGCTTTGGGAAGGCGTCGCGCTGGCGCTGCTGGGAACGGCGCTCGGTGTTCCGGGCGGGATCGCCTACGCGCAGGCGATGCTTTACGGGCTTTCCACCGTCTGGCGAAGCGCGGTCGGCACCTCCGGCCTGCGGTATCATGCCGAACCCCTCACGCTGGTGATCGGAACGGTCAGCGGGGTCGTGGTCGGCTCGCTCGTCATTTGGCTCGCGTTGCGCAAGCAAGCCCGGCAGCCCGTCCGGGAACTCCTGGCAGAAGGCGCAAGTTCAGAACGGGTGGAGCGTGCAAACGAGCGCAGTTCCGGGATTTGGATTGGCTGGCTTGCGAGCGCGCTGGCCATGCTGCTGATCGGCTGGGCCGGGCTGAGCCAGGAAACCGGGAATCCAGGCGCCTTCTTTGCCGCCGGCGCCCTGTTGCTGATCTCGGGTTTAGGCTTCGCCGCCGCGTTCTTCCATGCCTTGACGACCGCAGAATCCTCTCGCCGTCCGACGCTTGCCGGGATGGGACTCCGCAACATCACGCGCCGGCGCCGGCGCAGTCTTGCCACTGTCGGTCTCCTCGCGTGCGGCAGTTTTCTTGTCGCTTCGATTGGCGTGTTCAGGCTTGAGACGTCGGACACCGTGCGCCAGCGGTCATCCGGCACGGGCGGGTTCGCTCTGATCGGCGAAGCCACCCTGCCTATTGTGCACGACTTGAACACGGAAGAAGGACGCGACTTCCTCAACCTTGGCGAAGAGGATCTCGCCGGGGTCAAGTACGTGCCCTTCCGCGTCCGTGACGGCGAGGAAGCCAGTTGCCTGAATTTGAACCGTGCGCAAAAGCCGCGCTTGCTTGGGGTGCGGCCTGAATGGCTGGACAAGCGCCAGTCCTTCACGTTCACCCAAGTGGCCAAAGGCCTCGATAGCACCGATCCCTGGCTGCTTCTCAACCAAACGGATCCCGCGGGGAGCGTCCCCGCCATCGGCGATGCCGCTTCCATCCAATGGGCCATGGGGAAGAAGGTGGGCGACACGCTTGCTTACACCGACGATCGCGGCCGCCAGTTCAACATCCGGATCGTGGCCGCGGTGGCCAACTCCATCCTCCAGGGCAGCCTCATCATCAGTGAAGCCCATTTCCTGACGCGGTTTCCGTCCGAACGCGGATACCGCATGTTCCTGATCGATGTGCAGCCCTATCAGGGGCCGCAAATTGAACAAGCCGCCAGCACGCTTTCCAGGGCTCTCCAGGACTACGGTCTCCAGATCACCCCGGCTGCTGCTCGCTTGGCCGCCTTTAACGCCGTGCAGAACACTTACCTCAACACCTTCCAGATCCTGGGCGGGCTCGGTTTGCTCTTGGGCAGCGTTGGACTTGGCGTGCTCGTCTTGCGCAACGTGCTCGAGCGCCGAAGCGAATTGGCCCTGCTCCTGGCGGTGGGTTTCCGGCCGCGCGCGTTGAAGTCTTTGGTGGTGGCGGAACACGGGGCGCTGCTGGCCCTTGGTCTCCTTGTGGGGATCCTGGCGGCTTTCATCGCCGTCCTCCCGACATGGCTCTCTCCCGGGGCGGAATTCCCGGTCCGCTCGCTCTTGCTCACCCTGGGCGGAGTGCTGGCCAGCGGCTTAATCTGGACCTGGGCCGCAACGCAGCTTGCCTTGCGCGGTCGATTGCTGGACGCTTTGCGAAACGAGTAAGGCATGCACGTGTATTTCATTCCATCCACCTTCGCCCTTTGCCTGGTTGCCCTCTCAACGTTCGGCGCGGAGCCGGAGCTTATTTACCAGAACGATTTTGAAAAGGCTGCGGTCAACCAGGTCCCCGAGGAGTTGCTCGTGCTCGATGGCGGGTTCGCGGTCAAACAGGAGAACGACAACAAATTCCTCGAATTGCCCGGAGATCCGCTCGATACCTACGGCGTGCTGTTTGGACCGTCTGAAAAGGACGGCATTGCCGCTTCCGCCCGCGTGTTTGGCACGGCCAGGGGCCGGCGCTATCCCACCTTCGCCATGGGACTCAATGGCGTGGGCGGTTACCGCGTCAAGGTCAGCCCCGGCAAAAAAGCCCTCGAACTCTTCCGCGGAGACACCCTCAAAGCCAGCGTGCCTTACCAATGGCAGCCCGGCACCTGGACCCGTTTGCGCCTGCAAGTGCGCAAGACCAGCGCCGACACCGTCATCGAAGGCAAAGCTTGGCCTGATGGAAAGGCCGAACCTGCCAATTGGATGATCTCCACGACCGAAACGGACGATCTTCCCGCAGGGCGCGCCAGCGTTTTCGGCAGCCCATTTTCCGGCACACCCATCCGCTACGACGACTTGGCCGTAATCCGTCTTCGGCAGTAGGGAATCGAGGCCGCCATCGTTTTGGGCTGCAGCCCCGGACCTGGGCAGGTCCGGGGAAGGGAAGGTGAGACAAAATGGCACACTTCTTAGGAGGCGCTTCCGGCCCAGTTCCGCGGTGCCTTCGCTCTTCACCCGTAGATCACCCGTAGATCACCCGTAGATCACCCGTTCGTGAACGGGTGATCACCGGGTGATCACCGAGTGACGACCGTGTTTAGACCGGATGGAGCGGGGATGGGCTGGGGAAGAATTGTCGCCAGTAAAGCTCCTTGAAGGCGTTTCCCTTTGGGCGCCGGCCATCTTCGTTCACCAGCATGGGCTGGACGCCTAGCCACCACGGGACAGAGCGGTGGTTCATGGGCCCGAGTTCAGCACGCTTTACCGCCCCCGGGCAAGATTTCGCGGCTGACTGACGGTGAATCAATTCAGCCGCGCTGACGCCAATTTGCCTCCCCTGGGAGGCTTGCAGAAGATCTGCCTAGGCGCTCCTCAACTTCCACTTGGCCAGCCCGAGGAATGCCGCTGCGATCGCCAGGTTCAAGACGTGCCCCGTATCGGGCACGGTGTTGCCTCCGCCCCCGCCCGTGTTGCCTCCGCCCCCGGTCGAACCCGTGACCCCAAAGGTGAAGTCGTCAATCGTGAACGGACCGTTCCCCAACAGGAGGAGCCCGCCAATATCCGCGCTGGCGCGTGTGATCCCCAGGAATTGCCCCGCGGACACGGAGCCCTGAGAGTCGCCGGTTGCCAGGTTGTTATTGCTGGTGTCTCTGAGAAACATCGTGACGCTTCCATGCGGGACGAACAGACCCACCTTGGACACCGCGGTGGGAAAGATCACTTCCATAAACGCGCCCGTCTCGAACACGGTAAACGGAGGGGGAGTAACGAACAACGGGCCCGCCACGTTGTTCCCGGAGAGTTTATCGCCGGCAATCGCACCGCTCGGCGCGACAATTCCAACCGGCGTGCCTGGGTTCGACGCCGGATCGTTGAAGGAAGCTCCGCCGCTGTTGAAGTAAGGTGATTGCGCCGGGTCTTTCGAGAAGAGTGCCGCGGTTCCGGTAATGTCGAGCGGGCTGTAGCTCGTGATCGGGACCGCCGTTATTCCCGGGATGCTATCGAAGGTCTGCACCGTCGCCCCGCTCTTGAAGGCGGCAATATCCACTGGATTGCTGGTGGTGATGACCGTGCCTTCCGTTCCGACGGCGGCGCCGAACAGGGCGAGTGCTGCCAAGGAATTCGTTAAGATACCGCATCGAATCCGATTGCTTTCCATATGTCTTTTCCCATGAGATAAACCGAGTTGAGTTTGGTACTACCGCTTGAGGACCCTCGTCCCAAGTGAAGTCTAAATTATGGGATTCCTTCAGCTTTCTACTATCGGGGCGCGCACTGATTTTGGTTTCGTGGCATCCCGGTTCATGCTCAGGGGCGAGCCGGGGCATGGACCGAGCCTGGGCCAGCGAAGGCCGGGGAACAAGCCGTTCCTGGCGCGGCGTTGTCAGCATCATTCCGCCTGTTTTGTTGGAAGCAACATATCAGCCGGAATGATTGACCCCCATCAAAGTTTTGGCGCCCGCCCCACCTACATTACGCAGCACAGGCTCGAACTGGCACGGTGCCAGGCAGGGCGCAACAATCGCGGGTTCGTCGAACACAACACATCATGTTTTGCTATCAATGTGAACAGACCTCCAGGGGGACCGGCTGCACCGATTTCACCGTTTGCGGAAAAGACGCCCACACGGCGGCGTTGCAGGACCTGCTCATTCACGTGGCCAAAGGCGTGGCCCAGTTCAACCACCGCGCTCGCCAGCTTGGGGCCATCGCGCGCGAAGTGGACGATTTCATTGTCGAAGCCTTGTTCACGACGGTGACGAACGTCAATTTCGACCCCGAGGATCTCGCGAAGATGCTCCACCGCGGCGGCAAGGTGCGTGATCAGGCCCGCGAACTCTGGCGGGCAGCGGCACGGGAGAAGGGGCACAACCCGGTTCCTCCAAGCGGTCCCGCCGCCTGGAAACCCGCCTCCACTCTGGAGGGGCTCGTTCGCCAAGGCGAGTTCGTCTCGATCCCTGGGCGCCAGGACCGCTTTGGCGCCGAAGCAGCCGGATTGCAGGAACTGCTGATCTACGGCCTGAAAGGCACCGCCGCTTACGCCCATCACGCCGCGATTCTTGGGCATGAGAGCGACTCCGCTTACGCTTTCTTTAGCGAAGCCTTGACGGCGCTCGCCGAGGAAAAGCCCGCCGTTGATCGCCTGTTCACCCTGGCAATGCGTTGCGGCGAGGTGAACCTGGAGATCATGCAACTCCTCGACCATGCCCATACCAGCACGTACGGACATCCTCAGCCCACGCCCGTCCGGATCGAGCCCGTTCGTGGGAAAGCCATCCTGGTTTCCGGCCACGACCTGAAAGACCTCGAGGAACTGCTGAAACAGACCGCGGGCAAAGGCATCAACATCTATACCCATGGAGAAATGCTCCCCGCCCACGGTTACCCCGGCCTCAAGAAATATCCGCATCTCGTCGGGAATTACGGGGGCGCCTGGCAAGACCAGAAAGACGAATTCCCGAAGTTCCCCGGGGCCATTCTGATGACCACGAATTGCATTCAGGAGCCCGCCCCGAACTATATCCAGCGCATTTTCACCTCCGGGCTCGTCGCCTGGCCCGGCGTGCGCCATATCGCGAATCGCGATTTTACTCCTGTCATCCAAGCAGCCCTCGAGGCGCCAGGGTTCACCAGCGACGGCCCGGACAAGACCATCCTGGTGGGATTCGGGCATCATGCGGTGCTTGGCGTGGCGGACAAGGTCATCGAAGCGGTGAAGAGCGGAGCTATCAAACGCTTCTTCCTGGTCGGCGGCTGCGACGGCGCCCGCACCGGCCGCGATTACTACACCGAACTCACCGAGAAGCTCCCCAAAGACACGGTGATCCTCACGCTTGCGTGCGGCAAGTACCGCTTCAACAAGATCGACTTCGGGACCATCGGAGGCATCCCGCGCCTGCTCGACCTCGGCCAGTGCAATGACGCGTATTCGGCCATCCAGATTGCCGTCGCCCTTTCCAAGGCGTTCAACGTTGGGGTGAACGAACTGCCGCTATCCATGGTGCTCTCCTGGTACGAACAGAAAGCGGTCGCCATCCTGCTTACCTTGCTGCACCTGGGCATCCGCAACATCCGGCTTGGCCCCACGCTGCCGGCATTTGTCACCCCCAGCGTGCTCAAAGTGTTGGTCGACAAGTTCAACCTCATGCCCATCCGTTCCGTTGACGAGGACCTCGCGGCCATCATGACTCGGGCGGAATAGCCTCAGGGGGCAACGGTTTTTCGCGGGAGGGCGCGCCGGCCTTGGCGCGCCTTTGCGTTTTGCGGTTGGCAGGGCCAGTTCCCGTGGTCCGAAGTGTTTATCGAATGGATCGCACTCGCATGGAAGCCGAGTGAGCCCCGGCTGTATCCCCCAGCGCCGCCGCTCCCCCGCCCGAGGGCCAATCCAGGCATCCATTCCTTCATGGGCGGGCTGGGGCTGACTTAGGCTTGGCGAAGGGCCAGCACCTTCCTAATCTGCCTGCCATGACGTATTCCATTCCCGCGTGGCTCTCTGTCGCCTGCACCATCGCGGCAGCTCTCGGCGGATTCACAAAAGCTGCGGCGGCACCGGACGCTTCGGGACCGCTTCTCCGGGCCGAGAACTTCAACCGTTACTTCGACCAGTTCAATACCGCCGATCAAGAGCTTTACCCGCAGCATGTCTCAAACGCGAAAGCCTGGCCTTTCCTCCGCGACAGCATCCCGTTCTTCGAGTGCCCCGACCCGGAAATCGAACGCACGTATTACTTTCGCTGGTGGACCTTCCGCAAACACCTCAAGCAGACGGAAGATGGATTTGTGATCACTGAGTTCCTTCCGCCGGTCGGTTGGGCGGGGAAGCATAACACCATCAGCTGCGCTGCCGGGCACCATTTTTACGAAGGCCGGTGGCTGCACGATCCGGTTTGCCTGGACGACTATGCGGTCTTCTGGTTTCGCAAAGGCGGGTCGGTCCGGACCTACAGTTTCTGGGCGGCCGACGCGCTCCTGGCCAGGTCTCTGGTGACGGGCGATGACCGGCTCGCGTTGGAGCTGCTCCCGGATCTGATCGCCAACTATCGCGAATGGGAGAAGAGCCACCGCGCCAGCGATGGGCTTTTTTGGCAGAACGACGGAAATGACGGCATGGAGGTCTCAATCGGCGGCAGTGGAAAACGGGCCACGATCAACGCTTACATGTACGGGGATGCCATGGCGATTGCGAAACTGGCTGCCAGGGCCGGACAGGACGGTGTCGCCAAGGAGTTCCGCGATAAAGCCGCCCAGCTCAAAGCGCTCGTTCAAACGAAACTCTGGGACCCGAAAGCGCAATTCTTCAAGACGTTGCCCCGAGAGCAGGATGCCTTGGTGGACGTTCGCGAGCTGCATGGATTTACCCCTTGGTACTTCAATCTGCCGGATCCGGGTCGGGAGATCGCATGGCGTCAGTTGTTCGATCCGCAAGGTTTCTGGGCTGCGTGGGGACCCACGACCGCCGAGCAGAGGCATCCCGGATTTCGCTTGTCGTATGAAGGCCACGAATGCCAATGGAACGGGCCAAGTTGGCCTTACGCCACCGCAGTGACGCTTACCGCGCTGGCTAACGTGCTGAACAATTACCGCCAGGATATCGTGGGCCGGGCCGATTACTTCAAACTTCTCGGAACTTACGCCCGCAGTCATCAGCTCACCCGGCCCGACGGCCAGACGGTGCCTTGGATTGACGAAAACCTCAACCCGCATACCGGCGATTGGATTGCCCGGACCAGGCTCAAATCATGGAAGGACGGGACCTGGGATCCCGGCAAAGGCGGCGTGGAACGAGGCAAGGATTACAACCATTCAACCTTCTGCGACCTCGTGATCAGCGGCTTGATCGGGTTGCGGCCGCGCGCTGACGCAATCGTTGAGGTCAACCCTCTCGTTCCGGCGAACACCTGGGATTGGTTCTGCCTCGATAACATTCTGTATCACGGGCGCGCGCTCGCGATCTTCTGGGACAAAACCGGCGAGAGATACGGCCGGGGCAAAGGACTGCACGTTTTGGCGGACGGCCGGGAGATTGCCCGGGCTGATTCCATCGGCCGGGTGGAAGGCCAGCTTCCATCTACCCCGCCGGGCACAGCGGCAGGCTGGCGGAAATCACCGTCCAATCCGGTCCTTGGGGGCGATCTGGGCACCTGTTTCGATGTGACCCTGCTCAAGGAAACCGGCCAGTACAGAATGTGGTTCTCATGGCGTCCCAAGAAGGCCGTGGCATTGACCGAAAGCAGCGACGGCATTCACTGGAACACGCCGCGAATCGTTTTGGGCCCGAACCGCCACACGGATTGGGAGGAAGATATCAATCGCCCGTCGGTGCTGAAATGTCGCGGCCAATACCACATGTGGTACACGGGGCAGAGCTCGGGTCGCAGTTGGATCGGTCATGCCACAAGCGCGAATGGCACGAACTGGGAGCGCCGCTCTGCCACGCCCGTGCTTTCTCCTGAAAAGCCGTGGGAGAAGGTGGCGGTCATGTGTCCTCATGTGATTTGGGATGCCGAGAAGCAGATCTACCGAATGTGGTATTCGGCCGGGGACCAGTACGAGCCGGATGCCATCGGCTATGCGACCAGCAACGACGGCGCGCGTTGGGTGAAGCACGACGACAACCCCATTTTCGCTGCGGACCGCGCCCGGGAATGGGAGCAGCACAAAGTCACAGCGTGCCAGGTGATGCCCTGCGGGGAATGGCACGTGATGTTCTATATCGGCTTTCGCGATGAAGATCACGCTCAGATCGGCATCGCCCGTTCGCGTGACGGCATCGCTGGCTGGGAAAGGCATCCCAGGAACCCGGTTATCTTCCCAACCAAGGGGGACTGGGACGCCGACGCTTGCTACAAACCGTTCGCCATCTTTGAAGAAGACGAGGAACGTTGGTTGCTCTGGTACAACGGAAGAAAAGGCAACATGGAGCAGATCGGCCTGGCCACTCACCCGGGCCGCGACCTGAATTTTGCTGGGGAATAGCCCCGCCCCGCTCCGGTCGAAAGCCGTGCCGCTATCCCCCCTGGGGCTTAACGGGCCTCAGCTCCGATGCTGGCCGATCGAGAAAGCTCGCCCGATAAAACGGCCAATGCCGTAGTAACTTTGTGTATCGGGCGTGAATACAAGCGGCCGGACCTTCTGGATGTCAGCCAGGCCGCTGCTGGCCACGGCGCTTTCCTCCACCTTCACGTCCATGATCTGACCCACGAACTGCGTGTGCAATCCGAGTTCGAAGGTGTGGACCAGCTTGCACTCAAGCACCATGGGAAACTCCTGCACGTAAGGCGCGTCGACCAGTTCGCTCCTGACAGGCGTCAGTTTCGCCTCGGCGAACTTGTCCACGTTCTTGCCCGAGACAAGCCCGCAGTAATCCGCTTGCTGAGCCTGGTCCTCAGACGGGACACTAATCGTGAAGGCTTGCCGGGCGACGATGTTGCCGTAACTCGAGGTAGCCTTGCGCAATGAGACAGCAATACACGGCGGCTGAGAACAGCACAGGCCACTCCAGGACGCCGTCATGACATTCGGCTTCCCTTTCGAATCGTAAGTTCCGACTACAAAGACCGGTGTGGGGTAGACGAGTGTCTTGGCACCAAGCGATTTTTTCATGGTTCGCTCCTGCGTTGGTTCTGACTTATCGGCAGGCGGGGTTATGGACGATGGTCCACACCCCTAGAACTGCGACTAAGCGAGCGCAGGCGCTCCCTCGCTGCGTTTTTCACGCGCCACTTGCACTCGCCTTTGGCGGAAAAGAACTGATCGCGCCTCCGTATCTCTCCACCGACGGCGCCTCACTCTGGCATCCAAGCGTAATGAGCCGGATTGATCTTTTTGATCTCCGGCATACCCTTGCCAGTACTCTGGAAAAAGGCGGTGATATTTCCGTAGCTGCTGCCGAGTTTGCGAGCCAAGTCCTTCACCCTGACGCCTTCCTCCCCGGCACCTTTCAGGAGGGCAACAATCTTCCTTTTCAATTCGCCCCGTCGAGCCTTGCCCGAACCGCTCTTCTTGGCTGCCGCCGGCGCGGCTGCTTTCGAAGAAACCCCTTTTCGAATCGCGCCACGGATCGCAGCAGGGGCCGGTTGGGCACCCGATTCCATTGTTTGAAGCTCGCGATTGATTCTCTCGATTTCCTGCGCCAAAGCTTCTTTACGCTGGATCAACTTCTGTATTCGGGACAATTCTTTGCTACTCAGTGTTGCCAAACTCATAGTCGTTATTTTGTTTCCTAGAACCGTATCCCCACCTGCCACCCACCCGTTCCCCTGCCTAACATTAGCTAGTTCTCCATCAGGGAACGGCCGTTGTCTAGCTAATAATGATACTGGCGCACGCCTGCACGCCTGGCTGAGCGCTCCATTGCCATTCCTTTCGACGGGCCGGCAACCGCATTAGACTTCGTCTGTTCCAGAGCCGGCGCTTCGCCATGCGGTCGGTATCAAAGGCTTCAAAAACGACCTTGCAAATCACCTAATTATGAAGATACTCACTGCGCATCTTCGGCAAGATTCAGGGGCGGAATATCCAAGGGGATATATCCAGGGATCGGTCGATTTGGTTGTGGATGTGGTTGCTTGGCAAGCCGGCGTGGCGGAATTGGCAGACGCGCTAGACTCAAAATCTAGTGGCCGCAAGGTCATGTGGGTTCGACCCCCTCCGCCGGCACCACCTTTCTCCCATTCCAAGCGTGCTCGTGGGCTTTCCGGTCTCTCTCCTCCTTCCTTTCGCCGGCTCGTTGCCCGCCAAATGGCAGCTGGACGCTGCTGCGTGGCATGGTAAACTTTCCGGGCGATGTCAACGTCAGGGCCAGCTTCACCGCGCAAGATCAATCTCCGCCGTCCGGACGTGATGGCGGCGGTGCAAGCCCAAGTGCTGTCGCATTACCGGAGCGAACTGATCGACCGGATCCGGGCCAAGGGCGACGTCCTTTCTGTGGATGGGTTGCTCACGGTCAAGCTGGCGAAGGAATTTGGTTTTTGCTATGGGGTGGAACGGGCCATTGACCTCGCGTATGCCGCCCGGAAAGTCTTTCCCGATCAACCGCTCTATATTCTCGGCGAGATCATCCACAATCCCGAGGTCAACGACCAACTCCGCGCCATGGACATCAAATTCCTCTCCGGCAAGGAGAAGGATGCGGACATGGAAGACCTGCGCGAGGGCGACGTGGTTCTGATCCCGGCTTTCGGCACCGAGGTGGGCACGCGCGCCAAGCTGGAAACCAGAGGGTGTCTGTTTGTGGATACCACTTGTGGGGACGTGATGAGCGTATGGAAACGCGTCCGCCAGTATTCCGTCGACAGAGTCACCAGCATCATCCACGGCAAGGCCTGGCACGAGGAGACCAAGGCAACCAGTTCGCAAGCGACGGCCACAGCGGGGCATTACCTCGTGGTGTTCACGCTGGCGGAGACCGATTATGTCTGCCATTACATCGTTCACGGCGGCGATAAGCAGGAGTTCCTTGAGAAGTTTAAAGGCGCCTATTCCGCGGGCTTCGATCCGGACGTCCACCTTCAGGCCGTTGGCGTCGCCAACCAAACCACCATGCTTCGCGGGGAGACAGAAGATGTCCAGCGGCGCATCCGCGCTGCCATGGCCGAGCGCTATGGCGTGAGCGAATTGCCCAAGCACTTCCGCTTTTTCGACACCATCTGCGGCGCGACCCAGGATCGGCAGGATGCTCTGCAGAAACTCTTGGCGGAACCGATGGACCTGCTGCTGGTCATCGGCGGGTACAATTCCTCCAACACGTCGCATCTGGCGGAGATGGGCGAGGCCAAACTCCCGACCTACTTCATCAAGAACGCTGCGAAAATGGTCTCAGACCAGCTGATCGTGCATTACAACCAGCATTTGCACCGTGAAGTGGAAACCCGCAAATGGCTGCCCTCAGGCAAAATCACGGTGGGTGTGACCGCAGGTGCGTCTTGCCCGAACAATCTGATCGAAGATGTCATTCGCCGGTTGTTCGAACTGCGTGGCTTGTCCGTCCCGGAACTGGTGGCGCGTTGACGCTGCAGCGCAGGCAGGTTCTTGGAACCGGAAAACCCCCGCCGGGGCGTTATTCGTGTTGCCCCTTTCTTGCTTGAGCGATCAATCCCGCAGACCGCAGGCGTGATCGGCTCTCCTGCTGGCGGCATGGCCCGGATGATCTTTGGCGGTCGCTTGCACCACCACCGTCTCTCCTTTCTTGACAGTTGTCGTGGCCTCGTAAACCCATTGGCCGGCTTCCAGCTCTGCCGCCCCTTCTTCAATGACCGTGCCGTCCAACTCCTGGATCGATACCCTGACTTCCTTGACTTCGAAGTCATCGACGGCCTTCACCCGAATCATCTCTCCCGAATTGCCGGTGTAACCTGAAAGATCAATGTCTTCCACCTTCGGTGGCCGGAGGAAGTCGGCTTTGGCAAGGTCAAATCCGCGCCGGTGCTGAGCCCGGCCTGCAGACGAATACTTCTCTTTCAGGCTGGGGTCATCGGCCCAAATGGATTTAGCCCAGGCAATCGTGTCGCGCAGTTTGCCTTGGTTCACTCGTTCATTCTCGGTCGGCGGCGCGGTTCGGACCGGTCTTTTGCGAAGGACTTTGATCCCGGGTTTGTGATTTGCGATGACGAGATCGCCGACCATACCTTGGATTTGGCCGACGAGCGGGTTGCCTCTCAGTATTGCCATAGTTGCATTCTGGGTGTTCAGGCCAAGCCAATCCGCAATGGATTCGCTCGACACTCGAAGTTAGCGCAATTCAAAAACGATAGCGAGACGAATGTTACGCAATGAAAACACAATCTTGTTTGAGTATCGATTGTGTATCGATTGAGTTACACTTGTGTTTAGATTGAATGCGGGACCGTTCTTAGCTGTGCGGACCTGCAAGTTCGCACCCACTCGCTTGCCTTGTGGTTCAGGTTTTTGCCATCAGGACTGCTTGACAAGCCCGGGTCGACGTGATTAATTACGGTTGATTTTCGGGCAGTCGGTGTGGCGGAATTGTTCTTTGAATGCCCAATGAGTTTCGGCGCAAGGTTCTGTACAAGCCTGTGCCGGATATTCCCCTAGAACCTCAGGTTGTACTGATTCTGAACATTCCCCGGGTTCCTCGGTCATCCTCTGACTTAGGAACCCGGTTTTTTTTTGATTGAAGAAGGGCCGAGTCGAGCTTTCGGCACGGATTGTTTCCTTACTGGCCCTGGCAGGTCTGTGAGTCCAAGCGCAGGGCCAAGAACGGTTGGGATGTCGCCGGTTCTACGGTTCTAAAGTCCGTTCCAGATGATCCCCAAGCTGATCATCGCATAGGAGGTTACGAGGCCCGGGTCTTTCTCCCACCAGCGATTGTTCGTGTTCACCCAAGATCCATCGGGCTGCTGGAGACCTACCAGGCGCAAGGCGAGTTCCTCGCGCCAGTGGATCTTCCGGCCATCGGCCAACTCGATCCGGTTCACTCCGGCGAGGTTGAGGCCCTTCGCCATGGTGTGGAAATAGAAGAACAACCCTTGCTGTCCCATCCCTGGGTTTTCCTCGAGAGTGTAATTGGCCTGCAGCCAGTCCAAGACAGCCGTGATCCTGGGATCGTCCCGCTTCATGTCGGCGTAGATGTAGCTTAGCAACCCCGCATAGCTAATACTCCCATAGGACCGCAAGGCCACGCGCCCGGAAGGCAGGTTGGTCTCGCCCGCCATGCTGTAACCGGGAAAATAAACAAAACCGCCGCGGTTTGCCGGATCACTGGCGACCCACTCTTGCTTGTTGTATTCGGGAAGATTTTGGCAGCTCTGGATGAAGCGAATGGCCGCTTCCCAATTCAGATCGCGGGCATCGTGGAGCGCTTGGTCCTTCATCAATTGTTTGCTGTAATAGAGCGCTTCGAGGGCCTGCATGGTGTTGGAGAGGTCGGAGTGAGGATACCGGCTGCCGTAGCCAATTCCGCCATCGAGCGCGTTATCGGCCGTGCCCGGTTGGTCGAAATCCGATTGGATGCCGACGAGAAAGCTGCGGGCCTTCAAGATGACAGGATGGTACTCCGCGTTTTCGGCCGCGATGAGCGCCAGCATGGAAATGGCCGTATTGTAATTCTTGAGATCTTTGCCGTAGATCCCGCCGTCGGGTTGCACACAGCCAAGAAGGAACTCGGTTGCGCGCCGCACGACTGCAGGATCGACATCGGCCCCGGCCCTCTTGGCTCCGCGGAAGGCGAGCAGCGGCAGCGCGGTCATTGCGGGATGATCGGGTATTGACCAAAAGCCCTTTTCGTTCTGGTTCTTTTCGAGCCAGGCCACACCGCGTGCGAGCGCGGCGCGGACTTCATTCTGGAG
The DNA here is from genome assembly GCA_964578605.1 of uncultured Verrucomicrobiota bacterium. GTDB lineage: Bacteria > Verrucomicrobiota > Verrucomicrobiia > Limisphaerales > SIBE01 > JAXMHN01. The sequence goes on from CAZODO010000007.1 coordinate 19,731, forward strand.
CGACACATTGGGGCGCGCGAGGGTGCGGGCTGGAGGGGCTTCCGCAGCCCGGGGAATACCCGCGCCCGCAAGAACCAGCAGGGCGCAGAGCAGGGGGGACAGGGTGGGTAATGATTTCCGGAAACCGATCGCACTACTCATTTTCATTCTCCAGTTGCATGGTGACCGTGACGGGCCTGCCCAAAGGGGGAGCGAGCTTCGTGTTCACCGTCCAGATTTCGTCGTCGTTGCGTCCTGGCCTGGGATTATTAACCAGCGCATCCGGGTCGGCGTAAATGGCGACGATGGAGCCGTCGCGTTGTGCCAGAAACGTGCCATTCACGAGGCGAGACCCATTAAACACCCACGGGCCGCGGGTCATCTGCGCCTTGTCCAAACTGTTCCAGACCAGGTCTTCGAGAGGCAGGCGTTTCGGACCGTCGTCGGTGGCCCATTCGACTTCGATCCGGATTCGGGGACCAACCAGGTCGCGCGGGGTTGTGGACGCGGCTTGAGAGCGGGCGGTTGCCTCGGGCCAAACAAGCAGGCGTGCCAGTTGGAGGTGCAACGGGTCGACCTCGGTCTTGAGGACGCTTTCATGCACTTTGCCCGTGGTGTGCACCAACGCATATTCCACCACGCCCTCGGCCATGTTCAAGGCCGCCGGGAAACGGAGGGTGCGCCGGGTCTTGTCGAGGCGCACGGCGCCGAGAGCGACGGTGTGGGCGTCAAGTTGGCGGAAGACCAGGTTGGTCGACGAAGCCCCTTCCGACGCCGGGGGAGCAGGGGCATTCCCAGGGGGCGAGGACGCAGCGGGTGGGGCGCCCGCTGCGCCGGCCATGGAGAGCACAAGGTTGGCCAGAATAAAGATTCGGCGTTTTAACATGGTGCCTGCAACACGCCAGGCGAGGTGACCACGCTCGCCCCTGGCGAACGAATCAATCGATCTCCGGCTCGGAACCGTCGATCATTTTCACCTTGTTATGGAGGAAGTACTCCCTGGTGAGAGCCCGGGTCATGGCCCCACGCTGATCGAACAGGCGGCGGAGTTTGCGCGGTTTGTGCTTCGCGAGGGCGTAATGCGTCAGGATGGGCATGGCGAGCGTGGTGTCCGTGTAGCACACGACCGCATCGGGAAGCTTCGTGGGATCGACCTTGCCCCAACTGACGGCCTCGCTAGGGGTGGCGCCGGAAAGCCCGCCGGTGTCGGGACGCGCATCGGTAACCTGGAGGAAGTAATCCTGGCCATATTCCTTGATCCGGAGCACTTCCTGGATTTGCGGCTCGGTCTGGAGCATGAAGTTCTTCGGGCTGCCGCCACCCCACAGGACCACAGCGCTCTTGCCGCCCGACCGTTTGGCTGCGAGAACGAACGCGGTGGTTTCGTTGACATCGATGGACGGGTTCATGCGGAGCTTGCTGCCGCGCAGTTCCACGCCCGCGACGTTCATGCCGATGGTGGAGTCGCCCGGCGAGGAGGTGTAGCAGGGGACGCCCGCCCGGTAGGCTGCCGCGAGCACGGAGACGTCCTTGAGCTTGTTCTTCCGTTCCCATTCGGCGCAGTACTTGCCGAGCAGGTAATGAAGCTCCGCCGTGCCCATTTCCTTTTGGAACTCGGGCTGCATCAAGACGTCGCGCAGGATGTCGTCGGTGGCCATGAGCGCGTCGCTATAAGGGATAAGGACGTCATAGATCCGAACGAGGTCGTTGTCGCGAAGGTCGGTATCGTCAAACTTGAAACTGCCGGTGTGGACCGGGAAGTTCAGGGCGAAATGCATATCGTGATAAAGGTTCGCACCCGTGGAGACAATCCAGTCCACAAAGCCGGCCTTGATCAGGGGGATAATGCATGAACAGCCAAGCCCAGCGGGCGTGAGCGCGCCGGAGATGCTCATCCCAATGGTGACGTCGGGTTCCAGCATCTTGCCGGCAAAGAGCTGGCAGCCTTCTTTGAGGCGAGCCGAGTTGTAAGCCAGGAACACGTCATCCACGAGGTCCGTCAGCTTCTCTTTGCCAGTGAGGTTCCGCGGTTGAATACGCTTCCCGGCGAGGTACTGCTCCTTGTTCGGGCACCGCTTCTTTTTCATCCAGTCCGGCATTTCCGAAACATCTTCCCTGGACCGGACGTGTTTTTTTTCAGTTCTAGGCATAGCTATTTCAGGTTCGAATATCCTTGTGATCAAAATACGGTACCGGCTGCCCTTGCCAATGCTATTCTACCCCGGGCGACTGGCAGGGCAGGCCCAAGCCTTCTCAATTGAATGATAAGATGACCTTGGCTTCGCCTTTGAACGCGGCATCGACCGGCTTTGACGAGAGCAGGAAGAGCCGGTCGTCGCTGACGCCGCCGGATAACAAGAAGCTCTGCACGGCTTTGGCCCGTGCTTCCATGACCCGCCGCAGATCGTCGGGGGGGACCTCCGTCTTCGCGGCCAGCAAAGTCTCCATATGGTCCGGGGTCAAGCTGGCCAGTTCCGGGTTTTGCTCCCGCAGAAGGGCATCGGCCTTTGAAGTCCGGTGGGCCTGGCGGATGGCGGCGCGCGCGGTCGCAGGCTTGAAAAGACTGGTCATCCGCTTGAAGAAGCCCGGTCCTTCCGGGTTTTGCCTCACCACGGAGTTGGTGGCAGCAGCGGCGCGTTTTGCCACCGCCTCGATCGCCTCGGAAAGGTTGGTGCCAAAGCGGGCTACCACAGCGGCACGGAGCAGGCGTTCGTACTCGACCGGCTCAAGCTGGAACGCTTCCGCGGAAGGCGGCGCTTGCCCTACGCTCGCCAATTCGCGGAGGCGCTCAGATTTCATTTCGTCGCGCACTCGGGCGCGAGCCAGGGCGTCCCGATCGGCAGCGGGATCCACGGAACCTTCGATCTCGAGATTGAGTGCCGGGCGTTTCTCGAGCGCTTGCACCAGTTTCACGAGCTTGTTGGTTTCCGAACTTAGGAGCAGGGTTTGGCCGGGCTGAAACTCAACGAAGCTCAGCTCTTCGCCTCCGCCCACGAGCGAGCCGATCAGTTTGAAAGGCGAGGCGGCGGCTTTGACAATGAGATTGCCGATCACCTGGGCGATCACCGGCCCAATCCTGAAAGCCGGATCGTCCAGCCGGCCGTCCAGTGGCACATCCAGGGCGATCCGGCCGTTGACGTCCTTCAGCAGCGCCACGCCGAGTTTGACGGGCAGTTTGGTTGCGTCCGGGTTGTCGTTGCGCGGGCCCAGCACGAGCTGATCGATGTTCACCTGGTTGGCAGCCTTGAGCTGCTTGCCCTGAACGGAGTAATCGAGAATGAGCGAGAGGCGGCCCTTGTTCAAAGGATAACCAACGAACTTCTCCATGTAAGGCGTGAACGGGGTGAGTTGGAGATTGCTGTTGGTCCATACCAGGTCCACCACGGGCTCGCGGGCAAGGGGATTCATCTTGCCTCGAAGGGCGAAGGGCGACCCTTCATCCACTTGCCCGACGATCGCGACGTCGGCGACGGAGTCCGGGCTGCTGGAGAGCCCTTTGACCGTGCCGCCGAGCTCCCGGACGTCAAACGAGCAGGGGGGTTGAACGGATTCATCTCCGAAATGAATCGCGGCTTTCTCGAGTCGAAACTCGCCAAGTTGGACCGGGAAGGCGGCGCCGGTTGAAGGGGCGCTGGGTTCCGGGTTGGGTTCTGACGTCACGGGGGCCGGGGGAGGCGTTTCCGGGGCAGTGTCGGCTGGCTTCGAGCCCTTTGGAAAGACGGCCACGAAGTTCGGCACCTTGTTGGATGAAATGATGACGCTGGTCCTTAGACCTGCCAGCTGGAGCTGGTCGATCGCCACTTTGTTCGGCTGCAAGCTCAGATCGATTCCCGCCACCGACAAGCCGTCCCAGCGCACGAATTCTTTGAACAGAACCTGGTCCACCGTCGCAAACTCCGCCACGCCCAACTGTCCGGTAAAGCGGATCTTGGCGGCATTCGTGGAGGTTTCGGCGAATTGCACACGGCCGGTCAGATTGAAAAGGCCGCTTTCGATTCCCAACTTGGCGTGCGGCTCGACCCACGGTTGAAAGCCGCGCAGCGCAAGACCCGCGATCTGAATCTCGGCATCGGCCGATGGGGAATACGGACGGACCGTGCCCTGGACGGCCAGCGTGCCGGCTCCGTTAAGACGGGTGGAAAACTCCGCGGCCACCGGGGCGTTGCTCGGGAAGTGCGCGCCTTTGAGCGTGAGCGAGAGCTGATCGAGAGTGGCCTGCCCCGGGGTGGGCGTTTGATGGTCGGTAAAATGGACGGTCCATTCGCGCAGCGCCAATTCATCCAGTGCAACGCTCCAGGGACCGACCGCGGGACGCTCTGCGCCTCCCTCGGGGCGCGCAGGAGCGGCTTCGCCTTCCGGTTGGGGGCTGACGTCCGCGGCCGGAGGTGCGTTGGTGGTGGCGGCTGCCGTCTTGCGCGCGGGCAGGAGGGTCAGCAGGTTGATCGTGCCGTCCCCGGCGCGGGCGGCGTGTATTTCCACAGCCCTCGAGGTGATCGCGCCCGCCTTGACGGACTTCTCTTCCAGGCTGGCGGACACGTTTTCCACCGCGAATTCCGGGACACTTATCACGGTTTGGGAGTTGCCAGGATCCTGGATCGTCAAATTCGACACGCGCACGGCCGCGTTACTCACCGCGGCCTGGAGAGCACCGCCCGAGAGGGCCTGTTGGACGCTGAGGTTCAGGCCCGCCTTGCCCCCGGTGAGCACGCCGCGGAAGAAGGGCGTCAGGAAGGGCTGATACTTCTTGAGGTCGATTTCCGCCAGTTGGAGTGTGCTGGAACTGCGCACGGGGTTCACGGAGATGTCGGCGGCGAACTTGATGGATTCGTTCTGCTCGGTTGTGGCGTCCAGGCTGAGTGTGCCCGAGCTGTTCGTGGCTGTGGACAAGCCCTGCACGCCGATATTGAGCGGGCTTAAGACGGTCCGGAACGGACCTGGGACCGTGGCGTCCTCGAAGGTCACCGAGCCGTTCTTCAACTGGTACTCGCTGAGGGCAATGACCCAGGGCGGCTGGGGCGGCGCATTGGAAGAAGGCCCTGCAACGGGGGGAGCCGGCATCGTGGGGGCAGGGGGATCAGCCTCTCGGCGAACGATCAACGAAAGGATATTGAGGGTTCCATCAACGTTCCGTCGCACGAGCGCCTTGGGCTGGTCGACGATGATCGATTCGACCCTCGCCCGGCGCGCCCGGAGGTCCACCGTGCCCTGTTCCAGCGCAAAGGATGGGACCGCAAGCACGACTTCACCTGTGCCCGGATCTTTCACCTCGAAATTGGAGAGGGTCATCACGAGGTTGGAAGCGACGAGATCGGTCCCGTTGGTGCCGATCTCGAACCGGTAATTTCCCGCCATGTCGATCGAGCCGCCGGTCAGTTGGGCTCGGGTGAAGTCTTCGATGTAAGGCGAATGGACCGGCAGTTGCACGCCGCGGATCAAGAGCGAGCCGCGCGAACCCAGCGGCTGGGCGGAGACGGTCCCTGACCAGGCGATGCCCCGGTCGCTCGAGCTGGACGCCTGAAAGGAATAGGGGCTATCCCTGTCCGGTTTGGTGGTGAACCGATGGAGATCGAAGTTGATCGGTTGGTAATCCGTTCGGAAGGGCGTCTTGCGCGAGAGATCCGCAAATCCGAAATGGCCATTGGTCACGCTTAGATTAAAGATGACGAGGCGGGGAAGGCCGCGTTTCGATTCCGGCTCCGGCTTGGGTTTTGGCGGAGCGTTCGTCGAGGGCTCCAACAGGTCCGCGAAGTTGAGCCGGCCCTCCCTGTTGAGGGCCACTTCGACGCGGGGATCTGTCAGGCTGATCCGGTCGAAGGTCCACGCCAAGCGGAAGAGCGACGACAGTTGGAAGTTCGCGTAGAACTCTTCGAAAGAGAGAAAGGGCTGCCCGTTGGTTTCGGTCAACCCGAGCCCTCGCACCGTGAGCGAAAGCGCCAGCGGATTGAACTTCACCTGGCGAACAGCGGCGCTCCGATGGGTGGCCGGGGGCAGTTGCTTCTGCAATTGCCACTTGATCAGCGCCGGAACGAGGAAGAAACCGGCCAGCAGGTAAACGACCAGCGCTCCTCCCAACCAAAGGCTCCACTTGCGCACCCGCGGTTTGCTCCAGATTTCAGCGACGGAACGGGGCGCCTTCATGGCGAGTCACGGTTAAGCTATTTTGCGACACGATAGAATTGCTGGGCCGCCGTGGCCGGCAGTGTCAGCACCACCGTATTGCCGTCCGTCGCGCGGGACGGGTTTTGCGCAGTCCACTGGCGGAGATCGGCCGAGCCATCAAGGCGCGGCTCGGCTCCAGCGCCTTCGACCCGGAGAATGACCGTCCCATCTTTGACTTCGATCGAGCGAATGGACGGCTGGTCCTGGGCGGCTTCCACGGCGACAAGGGCGCCGGCAAGCTTGACCAGACTGTCCCCTTCGGAGAGCAACTCAAAAACAAATTCGGTGTCCACTTGAATCGTCAGCGTCCGCGAACCTGCCGCCCCGCTGACGGTTGCTCCATTCACGATCTTGTTTGTGGAAAGACCGCTGAGCACAACGCTGTCCGAACCGAGCAGACCCGCGTTGTAATCAAAGGCCGCCTTGGAGCCCTGGGGAAAGGCGAAAACCAGGTTGGACGCGTCGAATTGGCCGCCGGTGATCGGAAGGGCCGCGCTGGTGACGTCCAGGACCACGTTGCGCAAGGCGCCTCTCACGGTCCCCAGCAGCGTCGAGGCCTCCGCCGCGAAATTGGCCGGCGCACTGCCCGACCCGCCCCCGACGTTCGGCCGCCAGTCGCCGTGGGTCTTGGCTTCCAGAACACTCCCGCCGGTGAACTGGACGGATGTGTCACCGAGGTCAGTGACGATCGTCCCTCCGAAGGTGGTGGTCATGCTTCCCGGGCCTTGCTCGCGCAAAGCAAGCCCCATGATATTTCCGCTGATGGTAATTCGGCTCTGACCCTCGTCCAGGGTGAACCGGGCCGGTGCCGAGGTTGCCCGCGGAGCGAAGGCGAAAATGGCCAAGGCGCAAAGGAAGCAAAGGGGAGTAACTGGACGATCCATATTTGAAGTTAGATTCTGCGCTAATTTTTCGCATGACAGCCGTTGGATGGGAAGCCAATTCCGACGGGGTGTCCGGGGCCTGGGTGCAACGCACGCTTTCCGCTTCTTTACTCGTTCTCTCTTCCTCTTCTGCTTCCTCTTCCACCTGCGCCTGCCTTCCGCTTACTCTTTCCGTGAACCTTAATATGGGTGCCTTGATTACCAAGCAGTTGCGCGATGTGAGGTGCAAGGGCCCAAGGCCAAGCCTGGTGGCAGAGTAAGACGGTCATTGTCTGCGCCGGAAATGGGTCAAGCCGCTGCTCCTCCCCTTCAAACCCCGCGGTTCGCGCGCCACAGAAGAAACCCGCCGGTCGCTTGAAACAGGAAATTGGGCAGCCAGACCACGAGTTGAGGAACAAACTCGGGGCGCGCTTCAAGCGTCTGCGCAATAATCACGAAGCTGTAGTAGAACAGGACGAGGATCAAGGCGATGGCCACCCCGGCAGTCGTCTCGCGGCGATGGGCCCGGATGCCCAACGGGATGCCGACCAGGGCGAACCCGAGGCTCGCGAAGGAAAAAGCGATCTGCCGGTGAAGCTGGACTTGCGCCGGTGTGGTATCGATTCCCTGCCTTTCGCGCGAGCGGATTTCGGCCTGCAGTTCGCGGAACGACATCTCGCTGAGCTTCGGTTTGCGTTTGTCTGAGTCGGGGAGCTTGAGGTCGATGGGCGGGTCCGTCGTCCACCACTCGGCAAATCCTGGCTGCCACTGCGGCATTTCCGACGTGGAATCCCCGGGCCCGGGGGCATTGGTGCTGCCGCCCTCCGACGGGTCGGGGGAATCGGACAGGCGCTGGAAGATCGTGGCATTGGTCAGCGTCAGTGTCAGTGTGCGGTTGGTCATGTCTACCAGCCAGAGGCCGTCCGATGCCGTGATGCTCATGCTCATACGGTCGTCCTCCACCCGGTAAAGGCGCACGTCTTGAAGATGCTCTCCGGTTCGTTTGCGTGTGTAAATGACCCAGCCGGGGAAATCGACGAGGAAACGGCCTTCCTCGACGAAGCTCGCCGACTTTTCAAAGCCGAGGGTATAAAGCAACTGTTTGTAGGCCGCGCGACATCGCGGGGCGAGGGCGAGGTTGAACAGTCCGCACACCAGGCTCAGGGCGATGCTCAGGAGCAGGATCGGCGAGATCAGCGAAATCAGGCTCAGTCCGCTGGCCCTGGCGGCGGTGAGTTCCTGGTCGGCGCTAAAGCGTCCAAAGACCAGGAGCGTGGCGGTCAGCAATGCCATGGGAAGGGCAAAGGCGATCACGAACGGGAGGAGCAGCGCGATGGCTTCGAGGACAAGTCCGAGGGTGGCTTGGCGGTTCACCAGCAAGCTAAGGACTTCCTTGAGCAGGTTCGTCAGCAGCAGGACGAAAGTGAAGACCGTTAACGTCATCCCCAGGGTGAGGAGCACCTGGCGAGTCAGGTAAGCATGGAGAGTCCTCATGGCGCGCCCAGGCTTGCGCGCGCCAACCCAAACCGGTTCCAATCTGCGTCGGCCGGGCGGATCACAGCAAATGGCGCCTGAGGTAGGCCGCGTAAAGCTGGCAGCGCGGCCGCATGTCTGAGGGCGACGTGCCCGAGACCAGGCCCGCGCTCCGCAAGCGATAAAAGCTTTCCGGGGTGGCGCACGGTTCGCCCGCGAGCACACTGCGCACCACGTCGGCGAGCAACGGGTCTCGCGCCAGCAAGACGAGGATTCGGCGCAGATGATCGCCGAAAATGCCTTCATCGGCGTCCGCCTGCGTTTCCAGAGCGCCAATTTCGAGCGGTTGGGTGACCAGTTCGTGCAGCGCGCGCCGGACGAGGAACGGATGGCCGCCGACCCATTTGATCAGCCGCTGGACCTCGGCGGGATTGCGAAGAGGCGAGCGATACCGGCGGTTCATCTCGGCGACCTGGTCCGGCGTGAAATCGTCCAGGGCCAATCGCGTGCCAACGTTGAACGGCGACTGGTTCATGTCGGTGATGAACAGGTGCGCCTCGGTGGCGTAAGCAATCGCGAGTGTCAACCGCGCCCAGGGCCCCTGCGGATCGAGCGCCCGTTCGTTATGCCAGGACCGGAACAGGCCGAAGACTTCGCTGCCGAACTCGCAAGAGAAAAGCCGGTCCACCTCGTCCAGGCCCCACATGAGCGGCGTGTTCAGTTTGGCAAGGACTTCGCGGCGCAGGAAGCGGTCGAAGTTGACGTTGGCGCCTCGCCGATCGTCCCAGGTGTCTTGGGGCCGCGCGGGCAGATCCAGTTGGTCAGCCAGAGACTGGCCGAGGGCCAGGTAAAGGTGCGCGGCTGAATCGAGATCCGAAACGTTCAGCTTCTGAAAGTCCGTGAGCACAACCTTCGCCCCCCGCTGGCGGGCTTGCTGAATGCCCCGGGCGAGCAGCGAAGTCTTCCCCATCTGGCGGGCGCCTTTGATAAGGACGATGCTGTCCTGGTTCACGATCGCCGTCCGCAACTCGGCATCCTGCGGTCGAGCCAGGTAGAACTCGGACCCGAGCGGCACGGCACCGTAGACCGGTTCGAGGCGGTCAGGCACCGGTAAGGGCTTGCCGGGGAGCGCACCCGCTTGGGAACCCGGCGTTGCAGGATGGGCTTGAGCCTGAGCGCGGGCTTCGGCGCGTTCGGGGGGCGCGTTCAAGGCTTCAATGAGTTCGCTGGCGAGGCGCTGGTCATCTTCGGTGCCCATCCAGGTGCAATGCCTTTCGGAATCTAAAATGCGCGCGAGCGTGTCCGGAAGGGGGCCATCGAACTTCACCCGCACGGGCAGAAGCCTGGGGCGGCCCTTCTGGCGTTGGGCGGTTTCGTGAACCCTCTCCAGTTCATGGGCGATCCATTCGCTCTGGGCGGCGCCGGCGGAGAGGATCGGAATGACCACATCAGCCGCTTTGAGCCGAGCCTCCACGTCCTGTGCCCAGGCGATGCTCACTGGGAGGTACTTATCGCAGAAGACCTCGAATCCGCAGGTTGCCAGTTCCGTCTCCAGCAACTGCGACACCTGCTCGTCCAAAGGGGCATAACGCCGCCCCAGAAGGACGATTCGGATCGTTGGCTCGGGCGCGCTGTTTGGCTTGGAGGTCATGGCAAAGACTCATGAACGGACCGCGGGCTACTTTGACGACCCCTCTGCGGCAAGTCAACGCGCAACAAACCCTGCGCTTATCGGACGGCCAAATGTCGCACAGCCTGCTGACAAAAAGTCATCAGTGAGGTTAAGCCTTTGGAAATCAACATCTTGGCTTGATGAGAACAAATTGTTCCCATCACCACCGGCTGCCTTTCACGCTTGCGCTTGCTCTCACTCGCCTCAATTGCGGGTGCTTCTGGCGTTTCGATACTCGGTCAACCGGGCGGCGAGGCTGCCGGCCAGGTCGGCTCGGCCAAGCTTTCGCGCAAGCGCCAAGGCGCGTTCGGAGGAGCGGATCGCTTCGTCCAAGCGTCCCTGTTTGGCGTATCCGGCGGCCATCACACTGTGCAGGGTCACCGAAGTGTCGATCTCCGGCCTGAGAGCGACGGCGCGGGCGTACTGATCGGCGGAGCGGTCCAATTCACCGCGAAAGCACTCTGCCAACGCAAGCAAGTAAAGGCTCGCCGGGTGGTTCGGTTCCAGCCGGAGCGCTTCCTGGATATGCGCTGCCGCGTCGTCATAACGGCCCAGACGCAGGCACGCTTCACCCAGGGCCGTCCGGAGCGATTGGGGCCTGTATTGCACCTCGGTGCTTGCGCGCACGCCAGCCAGAGCCGCTTCGAAATGCGGCAGCGCCTCCTCCGCCTTGCCCTGGTTCAGGAGGATCATGGCAAGGTCGCTGTGGGCCAGCGGGTGACTGGGATCCAGTCGAAGCGCTTCTTTCGTATGGGACATGCCTTCCTTGAACTGGTGTTTGACGTTGTAGAGCAGAAAGCCGAGACGCTGATGGGCACTGGCGTTGGCCGGGTTTAGCTGCAACGCCTGCCGGTACTTCTCGATCGCCCGGTCCGGTTCGCCTCCGCGATAAAGCTCATTGCCGGCGCGTTCGAATGAGTAATGGTTGAGGAACTGTTGTTCGATCCGCACGATTCCGTCGGACGGCAGGCTTACGAACTCCGGGATGTTCGCGGCCCGGTCGGGCTCGGTCATGTGGGCCAGGAGGACGGGCGGAGTGCTTTCGCCTTGCTCATCAATATGCGTGAGCCAAAGTTGGGTATAAGCCGACCGCGCTTTCGACGAAAACACCAGCCAACGCCCGTTCGGTGACCAACTGTGCCAGGAGTTCATCCGGCCTGTGTTCGCTCGCAAGCGGCGCGCCTCCCCGCCTTCCGCGGGAATGATGAACAACTCGCTGTCGGGCTGGAGCAACATGTAGTTGGCCGCCCGGCAATAAACAATCCATCTCCCGTCGGGCGAGTAACGGGGGAAGAAGTTGCTCTGGTCGTTCAACGAGGCTCCCGCCAGCGGTTCCGGACGCCCTCCCTGCCCGTCGTTGAACGGGACCCGGTAAAGATCGAAGCGGAACGGCTTCCCATCCTCCGTAAACTCGCGGCATTCCTCCGGCGTCAGCAGGACGCGGCCTTGCCCGACGGTGTTGCGCAGATCGTAGGCGCTCGCCCGGGCGAACACGATCTGCTTGCCGTCCGGACTCCACGCCGGGTTGCTCTGGACGAAGGCAGGGTCATCGGCGCCCGGCAACGGTCGAAAGGCGCCTGATTCGCGATCGTAAATCACCAGGATGCCCTTGATGGGAAAGAAGAGTTGTGAAAAGGCCAGGTCCGGCCGGGGCACAAACACCGACTTATCCTTGACGGTGCTCACCACCCGCTTGCCATCCGGCGAAATCTGCGACAGCAACCCGAAGGTGAGTTCGCCATCCTCGCGACGATAGCTATCCCAAGTGATCACGTCTTCCGACGTCAGCGCCATCTCTCGGGCAGTCGGCGTGATAACGTAGGAGCCCTTGCTGTTGGCGTAGTCGACGTCCATTCCCATCACTCGGCCATCGGCGGAGAAGGAATGGCAATTGCCGCATACGGGCAGGTTCTGCAGCACGATCCGGGGCGGTTCCCGAGAGGAGATCGGGCCGAACCGCCAGCGAATCTTGCTGGGATCTTTGACGGCTTCGACGAACGGCAGATTGACCTCCCGGTAGAATAACGGCGCTCCCACCTCGTCTTTACTCGTGGTGAATCGAACCTGCCCACGGGAAACAACCCCATCCAGCGTTTCCGTCCGGTGACCGGTAATCCTGACGACCGCCGCCCCACTTGCGGATTTGGCTTTGACCAAGGCCCAAGCGGCTTCGTCCGGAGACCAGCGCGGGACGGTGACGGTCCAGTTTAGGCTCTTCGTCGCGGGGGCGGGAAGTTCCACCGTGACCTGCCAAAGCCGGGCGCCGGGATGCGGATCGGACCATTCAAAGAGTGGCGGCGGCATTTCAGGGGGGTAAACCGTGTCGTCGAAGGGGTTCTGCACCCGAATGGCCGCCGGGATTGCAGGGGTGGCGGCGTCGAGACCCTGAGGGAAGCCGGACAGGGCGGTCCCGAGGGCGGACAGTGCCGCGGCGCTCCGCACCAAGTCATCGATGGCAAAAGGGATGCCCATCAAGTCGTGGGAAGAAGAGAGACCGGGCAATGGATTGCCCGGTCTCCGTGATGGAACCGAAGCTAACGGGTCACTTTCTTACCCGGTAGTAAGCGTTGCCAGTCCCAAGGGTGACCGTGGCTGGGTTGGCGGCTCCCACTGGCGTCCATACGGCGGTGGGACCGAGCGCGCTCGTGGTTTCCAGCGTCCCGCCTGTGGGCGACCACTGGATGGTGAGATTTCCTCCCGACCTGGAGACCGTGACGGCGATGTCGTCGCCTCCCGGTGGCGGCAGGAACGTGCCAAGCGGCTTGCCCGCTCCGTTCGCCCAGAGTTGGGCGATTTCCTCTGGCAGGAGGACCCTGTTCCAGATGGCGATATCATCGATCGAACCGGCCCACTGGCGACCGAGAGCGCCGGGGTTTTCGCCGATCATCACATTGCTGCTGTTCGCAGTGAGGAGGGGCGCCTGCGCCTGGACACTGTATCGCGTGCCGTCGACGTAGAGAGCCGTGCCGAACTCCTTGGCGGTCGAATCGCTCACCGCCACGAAGTGGTGCCAAGCTCCATCATTCACCGCCGGCACGTCGGCAGGGCCTTCCCCAACGCCGCCCGCGTAAGCGATGGCATCGGTTTCAGCATTGCGCGCCACGCGCCAACTGGTGCCTTCGCCCTTGGCGATCAAGGCTTGCCAGGACGTGTCGAAGGTATCGACCGTGAACCATCCGGCGATGGACATGCTGCCGCCCGGGAACTCGAGCTCGTTCTCGTTGCCCCCGGTGATCTCCACGAATTGGTCGATGCCGTCCAGCTTGATGGCCTTGCCGAAACCAGCCTTGCTATCGACGAACGGAACGGGGTTCGCTCCGCGGGCCGTTCCATCGAAGTCTTTGATCCAGTCTTCGAGGTTGCCATCCAAGTTCCAGTAAGCCACGGCGCCTCGAGCCGGGTCAGGGGCTGCGGTGCCGCTGATGCTCAGGGTGGCCTCCGCGCTGTTCTGCGTAATGGGCGGTATGGTGACGACCGCGCGGTACTTCTCTCCGTTGTTGGCCACTGTGAGCAATGGCGTGATATAAGACGGCGTCGTGGCGCCGGCAATGTTCGCGAACGTGCTGCTGCCGGCGGCGGCCTTCTGCCATTGATACGTCACGTTCGTGCCGTATCTCGAGGAACCGGTGGCCGCCACCGTGAAGGTCGCCGTGGAATTCGCTCCCGCGGTGACGTTCTGCGGTTGCTGGTGGATGTTGATCGTGGCTCCCGTGGGATCCATGTAAGTGCCCACAAGCGAGCCAGTCACTTTGGGAGCATCCCCATTGACCGGGTCCGCTTCGCCTTCCAGGATGAACGTGGCCGCCACACTGTCGCCGCCGCCGCCTTCCACGTGCAGGGACTCCATGTAATAGCGCTTGCCCGCCTGCAGCGTGATGCTGTTGCCGTTCGGCCACTCCGTGTTGGCGAAATAGTCCGAGCGCTTGTCTTCGACACTGCCGCTTCCGGTCGACACCCAATTCCGGGCGTCGCTCCATCCCGTTTCCTGCGCGATCAGGTGTTTGTTCGCCGGATCTTCATCGGTGCTCAGGTAGAGGTTGGAGGGATCATCGCTGTTGGTGAAGAATATGTAATTCCCTGATTGTGCCGGGATGAACCAGCCCACCAGTTGATTTCCGTAGTTTTCACCGGACTCGTTGCTTCCGCCCGGACCATACTCCCACCTCGGCTCCATCGTGTAGAGCGTCGGGGCGTCGGGGAACCGCGGATCGTCCAGGAGCGCCTGGATGTTGGCCGCGGTGTTGTTCGCCCAGAACTTGTGCAGGACGGCGCCTTGGACAAAGACCCAGGACTTGAAGGTGGCCTTGGAATCCGCCGCGATCTTGTTGCCAGGAATATCCTGCACATTGTTGGCCGTCAGGGTGAAAGCGCTGTTCTCCGCCAGCTTGGTCGTGGCCAGCTTGACGGTGAAGGCATCGATGCGGCTCACGCTATTGACGGTGACGCCGTTGTCGATCGCGTAGTTTGCCTTCGCTTCAGCCGTGGCGCCAACGGGCTCCGAGAACTTCACCACCACCCCTGTGAAGGTGGAATCGGCCGACACCTCCGCAAGCGTCGGGGCCGTGGTGTCGACCGTGACGGAGACAACCGACGGCGCGCTGATCACTTCCTTTCCGCCGCCGAAAAGGCGCACGGTGTAGGAGCCGGCATCGCTCGTCTGGGCCAGGTCAACCGTGTAGGTGCTGCCCAAACCGTTCGTAGCCACCGGCACGCCGTCCTTGCGCCACTCGTAATGGATCGGGTCGCCCGTGGCTTCCACGGACAGCGTGAGCTTGGTGTTGGCCGAAAGGGCCACGGTCGCTTCCGGTTGCTTCGTGATCGCGATCGGTTTCGGGGTGTAAGGCCCGAAATCGCTGATCACGGCGGTGGTCACGTCCGCGTCGCTATGAGCCGTGATGGCAATGCCCAGAAAGAGGGTCGCCGGCCAGGCTTCGGTGAAGACCGACACGTCCGCACTATCGGTCCCGGGTGGCCAGGACCCGGCCGTGTTCCAGCCTTGGAGAGCATAAGGATTGTAGCTGTTCCAGGTCGTTCCGTCATTGCTGGTATACATGTAGAACACCGAACCGATGCGCTCCAGGCGCATCCAGTTGTCTGGCATGTTGGGCGGATACCCGGGGTTGGGCGTCGTCCAACTCGAGGCGTTGTCCCGGATGGCACGCCATTGCGGGCCGCGGTAATTAACGCCCGCCGGCGCGCTGTTGGCGGTATCCGAGGACTTGCGCGTGGTCATGTTGGAAAGATGCGGATCGCCCCCTTGAGGGCCAACCCCCGGTTGCGCAGGGTCTTCCACGCGGGCCATGAGTTCGACTTTGGACCAACCGCCATCGCCTGAGTTCCCCACGAGGCTTTCGACCTTCATGACATAGTCGAAGTCGCCCGTGACCTTGAAGTAGGCGTAATGGAAGTTGTCCGAGGTGCCCCATATGTCGCTGCCACCGCCGATGACCGTGATCTTGCCGTCGGCGGCTTGGGTCATCGAACCAGGCATGAATGGAGCTCCAACGTCCACACTGGTGAGCGCGGGGGCCGCCGCATAAGCGCTTCCGGCCGCCAAAGCGACCGTTAGCAAGGCTTTCCAGCCAACACCGGCTGGAAATGTTTGTGAATTCAGGGATATAGGGTTGGGTTGTTGGTTTCGCATAGTAGCGTGCCTTTCTGCGATTCCACAGAGATAGGACTGATACGCCGAACGCAGCGATCAGCTCTGTGGATTAAGCGGGATTAGACGGCTTCTTCTTGCCTTGTTCAAGCACAAAAAAGAGTGCTTTTCCGCAGGCCTAAGCATCTCGATGCCAAGGAATTGCGATCCGGCTGAATGCTCGTTTCCAAGGTCACCCGCCCCGGCATCCCTCTGATCTCGGTCCGCACACCCCCTGGATTCGGGGTTCACCCGTAGATCACCCGTAGATCACCCGTAGATCACCCGTTCGCGATCGGGTGATCACCGGGTGATCCCCGGGTGATGACCGGGTTTGGAGCGAATCCGACAGTCTGGAAGGGTATTCGGAACGGGAAACCGCGACACGGCAGACCGTGGTCGGAACCGGCATTGACTCGTTGCCATCTCGGAGCGCCGCTTTGCCTGCGGCTCACTTCCTCCTCTCGTGGATTGAATTCCCTCGACACCGTGCGGGGCGGGCCAACATATTCCAGGCGCCGTGAGCTCACGATGGGTGCTGAAATCATTGGGAAGTTTCGGGCGGATGAGCGTCCGTGAAACGGGGCGCCTGGCGCGGGTCTTCGTCACGGTGATCGCGTTGGGCAGCAGCGGGTTCGCTTGTTGGAGCGCTTCTTTTCCGGAATTCAAGGCGGCGGCGGCTCGAGAGTATCTCAACGAAGTCCTGCGCGCGGTCGAACCGGCATGCCAAACGAACGCCCGTGCCTGCTTTGTGGCCGCCAAGACGCGAAGCCAACTGGGCGAGAAGGACCAGGCTGAGAGCCTGACTCGGCGCGCTCTTGAACTGGACCCGGCGCGGGCGGATGTGCGGGTCTTTTTCGCAAATCTGCTGATCTTGCAGGATCGGATGAAGGAGGCCGCGGAGCAGCTTAAGGAAGCGGTCCGGTTGGATTCGCAGACCCCCGGCGGTCATCGCCGCCTTGGAATGGTGCTGGTGCGTTTGGGGGACCGGGCCGGCGGACGGCAGGCCCTCGAAACGGCCGTGCGCCAGGCGCCCACCGATGCCACCGCGCGGTTCCTTTTGGGACAGATGCTCTTCGAAGAGGGCGAACTGGGGCCGGCGGAAGACCATCTTCGGAACGCGTGCCGGGGCGATACCAACCAGGCGGGGGCGTTTTACCTGCTGTCGCAAGTCCAGCAGCGCGCGGGCAAGAGCAAGGATGCCACGGCTTCGCTCCAGCGATTCCAGCAGCTCAAACGCGAGGAGCGGCTCGCCTTGGACGCGGAGGTTGCCGGATATGATGACGAGAAGTTCATGCGGAGCGTCGCGGCGACTTTCCATAACGATCTCGCGGAGGTCCGTTTTCAGCAGGGCCAGGCGCAGGAGGGGGAAGCCCATTTGCGGCAGGCCATCTTCTTTGCGCCAGACGACCCTGAACCGTTGGAACGTCTGGCGGCGCATCTGCTCCGGAACAGGCGGCTTGGCGAGGCTCAGGAGGTGTGTCGCAAACTGGTCACCCTGCTGCCGAACGATGCGGGGCACCGGGTGAACCTGGGCACGTTGCTGGTGCAATCGGGGCAAGGGGACGCAGGCATCGCTGAACTCAAACGCGCACTGGAGTTGGACCCGAAGAAGCCCGAGGCTCTTTACAATCTCGCGCGCGCGTGCCTGGCTGCGAAGCGGGACCTGCCGCAAGCGCTGGCTTTGAGTCAGCGCCTGGTGGAAGCCCACCCGATCGGCGAGAGCTACGACCTCCTGGGCTGGGCGTTTTACGCGAACGGCAAGACCAATGAAGCCCGCGCGGCCGCTGTCCAGGCCGTGAAGTTGGCGCCCACGAACGCGGTTTATCGCCAAAGGCTGCAGCGATTGCAGCAAGCGCCGTGAGCCGAATCGTCCTGTTCCTGATTCTGGCGGCGGCCATAACACCGGGGCTCGCCGCCACGTCCATCCGGTTTCGTGACGCCACGCGTTCGGCAGGGATTCACTTTGTGCATTCCGATGCCAGCGCCGGCAAGCGGCCTATCGTCGAGACGGTCACGTGCGGCCTGGGATTGATCGACTTCGATAGCGACGGGCTTCCGGATATTCTCTTCTTGAATAGCGGGACGTTGCCGGGAACCACACCCGGGCCGCAGGCGCCCACGCACAAGTTGTTTCGCAATCATGGCACCGGCACCTTCACCGATGTGACAGCGCGTTCGGGCCTTGGGATCTCGGAATACGCCATGGGTTGCGCCGTGGCGGATTACGACAACGACGGCCACGAAGACGTGTTCATCACGAATTACGGCGCCCATCGGCTGCTCCGCAACCGGGGCGATGGCACATTCATGGATGTCACCGCAAAGGCGGGCGTGGCGGACGCTTCGTTCGGACCCACCTGTGTCGGGGCCGGGTGCGCGTTTCTCGATTACGACCGCGACGGTTATGTGGACCTGTTTGTGGGGAACTACCTGGAGTTCGACAGGGCGAAGGCTCAGCCCTGCCGCGAAGTGAGCGTCCCGGTCTATTGCAGTCCCCGGGTGTACCCCGTGGGGAGCAACCGGCTTTTCCACAACGAACGCAATGGCACGTTCAAAGAGGCCACGGCGCCGTCGGGCATCGGGCAGTACAAGGGCTATGCGATGGGGATCGTCTGCTCCGATTTCGATGGCGATGGCTGGACGGATATTTATGTGGGCAACGATGTCATGGAGAACTTCCTGTTCCACAACAAGAAGAACGGCACCTTTGAAGATATCGGGCTGCCGGCGGGCGTGGCTTACGATCAATATGGCGATCCGCAAGGCACGATGGGCTCCAACGCGGGCGATTACGATGGCGATGGCCGGACGGATATCGTCGTTACCGATTACCAGAACCAGGTGACCACGCTTTACCGCAATTTGGGGACGCCAGGGGGGCAGGTCCTGTTCCAGGACGTCACCATAGCGACCGGCGCCGGGACCGGTTCACGGCCGCTGGTGACGTGGGGCGGAGGGTTTGTCGATCTGGATAACGACGGCGTCCGCGAGTTGTTCAACACGGCCGGGCATTTGCAGGACACGGTCGAACAGTACGACGGCAGCAGCACTTACAAGCAACGCAATGTCCTCCTCCAGTGGCGCGACGGGCGCTTTGCCGATGTCGCGGACGAAAGTCCGGGCGCCATGCAAATCAAAGAGAGCAGCCGCGGCGCGGTTTTCGGCGACCTGAACAACGACGGCCGGGTGGATATCGTCGTGCTCAATGTCCGGACCAGCCCCACCTTGATGCTGAACGAAACGCCCACGCAAAACCATTGGACTGTCTTGAAGCTGGTCGGCACCAAGAGCAATCGATCCGCCCTCGGCGCCGTGGCCCGCGTCACCGCGGGAGGCAAGACGCAAATGGACGAGGTGCGTGCCGGGCGGGGCTACGAAAGCGCCGAAGACCTGCGCCTTCATTTTGGGCTCGGCGCCAGCGCGCGGATCGACCGGTTGGAGGTGGCCTGGCCAAGCGGCTTGACCGAAGTGCGCACCAATCTCATGGCCGATCGGGTGCTTAGGATTGTGGAAGGCGAACGCTGAGGCGTGCGGCCCGGCGGGCCAGGCCTGCCGTGCGAGATTCAAATGTCGCACACTTTGGTGCCAATTGGCGACAGAGTGTGCGACGTTTGCCGGTCCCCAAGGGCGGGGCATGGAAGACTTCCGAGCCCCTGCCTGAGAATCGCCTGATCAAGTCAGCGGCGTGCTCGAAAGGGCTTGCATGTACTGGGCGCGCTCGAACGCGCTCGGGTTGGCGCAGTTCTGCTGGCTCATGCTGCCCTTCAGCTGTTCCACCGAATTGTATTCGTGCTCATCCATCCACTTGGTCATTTGCTCTTGGATGACGGCGAGCTGCGGGATGCCATGACGCATGATCGCGGAGCAAAGCATGGTCACGTCGGCTCCAGCCATCAGGCATTTCAAAGCGTCGGTGCCGCGATGGACGCCGCTGGTGGCGGCGAGGCTCACGCGAACCCGCTGGTAAAGGATGGCAATCCAGCGGAGCGGAAGCCGCATGGCCATGGGCGTGCTATACAGGATGTTCGGGCTAACCTCGAGCGACTCCAGTTCGATGTCCGGCTGATAGAACCGGTTGAACAGCACGAGGCCATTGACGCCTTGGTCTGCAAAGCGCTTCGCCATATTGGCGAAATTGCTAAAGAAGGGGCTCAGCTTGACCGCGAGCGGGATGCTGACCTCGGATCGCACGGCCTTGACGATCTCCAGGTCGTTCTTTTCAACTTCGGCGCCGGCGAGTTCGAGGTCGGTCGGGATCGAGTAAATGTTAAGCTCGAGCGCATCCGCACCGGCCTGCTGGATCTGCTTGGCGAAATCGGTCCAGCCGCTCATGGTCGAGCCATTCAGGCTGGCGATGATCGGGATCTTCACGGCTTCCTTCGCCTTGGTGATATGCTTGAGATACTCTTCGGGCCCGATATCGAACTCCTCGGGTTCAGGGAAATAGGTGAGCGCTTCGGGATAGCTCTCGGTCCCGTGCGTCATATGCCAATGCATTTCGTAACGCTCGCTCCGGATCTGTTCTTCGAACAGGGAATAGAGCACCACGGCGGAAGCACCGCAGTCTTCCATCTTCTTAATGTTGCTGATCTCGTCTGAAAGCGGGCAGGCCGAGACGACGAGGGGATTCTGGAGATTCAATCCCAGGTATTTGGTTGAGAGATCCATAGATTCAGTGCTGAGGATTAGGCGGGCCGTTGGACAGGACGCCCGCCACGCCGATTGAGAGCGGAGGCGGGTTTCATTCGATTTCCGGGGTTAGCGGTGAGTGGGGCCGTTTAGCCGCCGTTGCTTTTGGCGGCGGCCGGGTTCTCGATCGGAACCGGCGCGGGTTTGGTACCCTGCACCTGGCGCGCAGCGAGGTACTGGTAGAACTGCCAGCGGGCGTCGGCATCCTGCTGGGCCTGTTGGAAGTACTTGCGCGCTTCTTCCGGTTTGCTCTTGGTAAGCATCTTGAAGCGGTTCTCCGAGAGCAGGTAATCCTGGAGCTTGGTCTTCGCAGCCTGCGAATCCAGCTGCAAGGGCGCTTCGCCATTCAGGGCGCGCCGAGGGTCAAACCGGTAAAGGAGCCATTGGCCCGATTCCACCGCCAGCTTCTGCTGGCGCGCCCCGATGCCCATATCCAGGGCGATGCCATGCGCGATGCAATGGCTGTAAGCGATGATCAAGGACGGCCCCGGATACGACTCCGCTTCCACGAAGGCGCGCAGGGCCTGTTCGTCTTTGGCGCCCATGGCGATGCTGGCGACGTAAATGTGCCCGTAGGTCATCGCGATCAGCCCCAGATCCTTCTTGCCGGTCGGTTTGCCAGCCGCGGCAAACTTGGCGACCGCCCCGCGCGGGGTGGATTTGGACATCTGGCCGCCGGTGTTCGAGTAGACTTCGGTATCGAGCACGAGGACATTGACATCGCGCCCCGTGGCCAGGACGTGATCCAAGCCTCCGTAACCGATGTCGTAGGCCCAGCCGTCGCCACCCACGATCCAAACGCTCTTCTTGACGAGCATATCCGCGATGCCAAGAAGCGTTTTCGCCTCGGGTGACTCCAGGCCTTTCAGCTTTGCTTTGAGCGCCGCGACGCGCTCGCGCTGCTCATAAATACCGGCTTCGTCCTGCTGCTTGGCGTTGACCAAGCCGTCCACAAGATCCTGCCCGAGAGTGCCGGCCAGCTTCTTGGCCAGTTCACAAGCGAATTCCTTCTGCTTGTCGATGGAAACGCGGTAGCCCAAGCCGAATTCGGCGTTGTCTTCGAAAAGCGAATTCGACCAGGTCGGGCCCCGTCCCTCGGCGTTCTTCGCGTAAGGCGTGGTGGGGAGATTGCCGCCGTAAATAGAGGAGCAGCCGGTGGCATTCGAGATGAGCAACCGATCCCCAAACAGCTGCGACAGCATCTTGAGGTAAGGCGTCTCGCCGCAGCCCGCACACGCTCCCGAGAACTCGAACAGCGGGCGCATGACCTGCTGCTGACGGAGGGTTGTCGTTTTGAGCTTCCGGCGGTCCATCTCCGGCAACCGAAGGAAGAAGTCCCAATTCTCCCGCTCCTGCAAACGCAGCGGGGGTTGCGGGCGCATGTTGATGGCCTTGAGCTTGGCTTCCTTCTTGTTTTTGGCGGGACAGACATCGACGCACAGGGCGCACCCGGTGCAATCTTCGGCGGCGACCTGGAGGGTGAACTTGAGGCCCTTGAACTCCGGCACCCGGGCGTCCGTGGACTTGAACGTCGCCGGCGCGCCCGCCAGCGCCGGGGCTTCATACACCTTGGCGCGGATGGTCGCGTGCGGGCAAATGGCGACGCACTTCAAACACTGGATGCAGACCGCTTCGTCCCAGACCGGAATGTCGAGGGCGAGGTTGCGCTTTTCGTACTGGGTCGTGCCCGTCGGGAAAGTGCCGTCGCACGGGAAAGCGCTGACGGGCAGATCGTCCCCGAACCCGGCCACGATCTTGCCCAGGACCTCCCTGACGAAACGGGGCGCCGTTTCGGTGACGGGCGGCAGGAAATCGCCCGAGCCATTGATCTGCACGGGCAGCGGGACTTCGTGCAGATGCTCGAGGGTGTTATCGACCGCTTTGAGGTTCATCTGGACGATTTCTTCGCCCTTCTTGCCGTAGGTCTTCTTGATGGAATACTTGATGGCCTCGATCGCCTCCTCCCGCTTGAGCACACCGGACAAGGCGAAGAAGCACACCTGCATGATGGTGTTGATGCGGCCGCCCATGCCGCTATCGCGCGCCACCTTGGTGGCGTCGATAATGTAAAACTTGACCCGCTTGGCCACGAGCGCTTCCTGGACCGGCGTCGGCAGCGTCGCCCAGATCTCTTCGCGCGGATGCGGGGTGTTCAGGAGGAAGATGCCCCCGGGCACCAGGCTCTTGATCATGTCATACCGCTCCAGGAATACCGGCTGATGGCACGCCACGAAATTCGCTTGCGTCACCAGGTAGGTGGAACGGATCGGCTCCGGACCAAACCGCAAGTGCGACACCGTCATGGAACCCGACTTCTTCGAGTCGTAAACGAAGTATCCTTGCGCGAAGTTCTTGGTCCCTTCGCCAATGATCTTGATGGAATTCTTGTTCGCCCCGACGGTGCCGTCCGCGCCCAGGCCGTAGAACAGCGCCCGGATGACCTTGTCGGATTCGGTCGAGAACTCGGCGTCGACCGGCAGGCTGCTATGGGAAACGTCGTCGTGGATCCCGACGGTAAAGTGGTTCTTTGGAGCGGCGCCGGAGAGGGTGTCCAGGCTGGCCTTGACCATCGCCGGAGTGAACTCTTTGGAGGAAAGCCCGTAACGGCCGCCGACGATCTTCGGCAGGGAACGGAGCGTTCCCCAGCCGTTGGAAAGCCCCTCGTAAACCGCTGTCACGCAATCCTGGAACAACGGTTCGCCCGTCGCGCCGGGTTCCTTGGTGCGGTCCAGAACCGCGATGCTCTTGACCGTGGCGGGCAGCGCTTCCATAAAACGCTTGCTGTCGAACGGGCGGTACAGCCGCACTTTGACCACCCCCACCTTTTCGCCGCGGGCAAGCAGGTGACTGACTGTCTCGTGGGCTGTTTCGCATCCGGACCCCATCAGCACGACAACGCGTTCGGCGTCCGGCGCCCCGACATAGTCGAAGAGCTTGTAGCTGCGCCCGACTTGCTTCGCGAACTCATCCATGACCTGCTGGGTGATATCCGGGCACGCGGCGTAGAAAGGATTGACCGCTTCGCGCCCCTGGAAATAGGCGTCCGGATTCTGCGCCGTGCCGCGCAGCACCGGCCGATCCGGGCTCATGGCCCTGGCCCGGTGCGCCGCGATGAGTTCGTCGCTGATCAACGCGCGCAGATCGTCGTCCGAAAGCAGCTCGATCTTCTGCACCTCGTGCGACGTGCGGAATCCATCGAAGAAATGCACGAAAGGAATCCGCGAACGCAAGGTGGCGGCTTGGGAGATCAGCGCGAAATCCGCCGCCTCCTGCACCGAGGCCGACCCGAGCAGGGCGAACCCGGTGGAACGAACGGCCATGATGTCGCTATGATCGCCAAAGATCGACAACGCGTGAGTCGCGACCGCGCGCGCCGTCACCTGGAAGACGGTGGGGCTAAGCTCTCCCGCAATCTTGAACATGTTGGGGATCATGAGGAGCAAACCCTGCGACGCGGTGAACGTCGTGCTGAGCGACCCGGTTTGAAGCGCGCCATGCAGCGTGCCCACCGCGCCGCCTTCGCTCTGCAGGGCAATCACCGAGGGCTGGGTGCCCCACAGATTTCGCTTCCCTTCCGACACCCATTGATCACACCACTCGGCAATGGGGGACGACGGCGTGATCGGGTAGATCGCCATCACTTCGTTCAGGCGGAAGGCTACATTTGCCACGGCCTCATTGCCGTCCAGGGTTGCGTTGCGTCTATTGCTCATGTTTCTAAAGTCGATCGGAGTGGTTGTGCGGCCAGGTGATCGGAGCGTCAGGGCGATCCTCCGGAAGCTTCGCTTGGATCGCGGATGATCCGCCAGCAAGCAAAAAACGGGCTCTGGCTGCCCAAGCGTGAAGCTTCGCCTAACATCCTGTAACCTTTCGCAGACAGCGTAAAGCAGGCGGGCTCTTGCGCCCTCTCCTTTTTTGGCAAATCAACACCTTCCGTTGGCATGCGACATCCCCTGCAGGCCAACCGCGGACAAGCCCTTGGCCCTCGTCAACCCGCCGCGGTCCGCAACGCATCCGGGTCTTCGGCATGCATCTCCACAAACCCGCATTCGGCGCAGACCCAGGCCTTCATCCCGGTGGATTGCCGGCCTTTGAAAAGGAACGCTTCCGGGCTGCGATAGGTGGCCAACTGCGCGGTGTGCGCGGCGTTTCCATGGCCGAGATCCAAGGGCTGCACGCCCGTGATGATATCGGTTGACTGGCATTTGGGGCAGCGATGACTCCGTTTCATGCAATGGAAGGGTTTGCGTCGTTAGGCCTCCAGCGAAGCACATTCGGGCCGGGCAATCGATTACGCCTTGTCCAACACTTTGTAAGGGACAAACTCAATGGCTGAACGATCTCACGCGAAAGAGAACCCGTGTTACACTGAACACAACAAAGAACCGGAACCCCGATCGACGAAACCGCCATTTGCATTCGGGCAGGTGCGGGTTTAGAACTGATCAGGCTTCAGCCGATGGACGGTTCGAGACCTTGCTGTAGGCGTGGGGAACTTCAAAGGAGCTGCACATGACAAAGATCGCGGTGATTATCGGGAGCACCCGTCCGGGGCGCGTTGGCGGATCGGTGGCGCGCTGGGCGTATGAGATCGCCCGGAAACGGAACGATGCCGAATTCGAACTGGTGGACATCCAGGAATTCAACCTGCCGTTGCTGGACGAGCCGGTGCCGCCCTCCATGGGCCAGTATTCCAAACCTCACACGAAAGCCTGGGCCGCCAAGATCGAATCGTTCGACGGGTTTCTTTTTGTCACACCGGAGTACAACCACGGCCCTTCGGGAGCCCTCAAGAACGCCTTGGACTTCCTTTATCGCGAGTGGAACAACAAGGCGGCTGGTTTTGTGGGCTACGGAAGCGCGGGCGGCACGCGGTCGGTCGAGCAATTGAGGCTCGTCATGGGCGAACTGCAGATTGCGGACGTCCGGAACCAGGTGATGCTCTCGCTTTACGAAGACTTCGAGAACTTCACCGTGTTCAAGCCGCGCCCGCGCCACGAGAAATCGCTTCAGGGTGTGCTGGATCAACTCATCGCCTGGGCGGGTGCCTTGCGGAGTGTGCGGACCGGCGCGGGCGCCACGAAGTGAGTTGTGGGCACCGCTGGTTCACAGGCTGCGCACAAGCTCGCGGTTAGCGGGCCCATTGGCGCGCCATTTCCGCGGTCAGTTCCGTGGTCGGATTGAACTGATCACCAGCGGCGTACCGCAGCAGACTTTGGCGGAATTGGCGAACCACGGGGTTCGCCGCTTCGGGGGCTTCGAGATCGATGCTGCACACGAGCAAACGCCCGGCGCCGATTTTCGCCTCAACGACCAAGCCCAGCTTGCGCGCGGTGAACCAGTCATCGATAACCTGGACCACCGGCCGCAGCGTTCCGGGGAGATCATCCAGGATCAGGGGGCCTGCGCGGGTGATCAGGTACCACCATTGCCAGTTGCTGTGGCTGTCGGTCGGGAAGCCCTCGAAGAGCGGATGCTCCGGATCGCAAAGAACGCCGAGCGTGTGCGGGGCCTGGCGGCGGGTCCAGGCGGTGTTCCAAAAGATGCTCGAAAAGCCGAGCTCGATCTTGCCAAGCTTGTGATCCGGGGCCACGCGACCTGGTGGGAGGAGCCAGACGACCTTTCCGCCAGCCTTGAGTGTTTCCAGAATGCCGTCATTCAGGTCGCGGGTGACGGTGATTCCCTGGGGCACGGACGCATCGGCTTGGGAAGGGTAAACCCAGAGGTCCCAGTCGTTTTCGCAAAGCATCTGTTCGCCTTTGGCATCCTGGGCGATCCCCAACACGAGTTTGTACCGGGCCGGGACGGGCAGGTCACCGAAGATGGCACGCATTTCCCCTAGCCGGATCCCGTTGCCGAGCGGCACATCCTTTCGTCCACCGTCGCCGCGCAGGTGCGTGCGGCCATCGTCACCCACCAGCTTGAACACCGGCCAGATGTCGCGCAGGGGCTCCGGCCCGAAATGGGCAACTTCGAACGGGATGATGGCTTCTTCGTCCTGGGTAAAGACGCGCTTTCCCAGCCGGGCAAGAGGCACTGTTGGACCACAGAAACGGCTGAATTCTGCAGGGGAAATGTAGCCCTTCTCTTCCCAGAACGGATCGAGCACGCCGACCAGCGCTGTGCCTTGCCCGGGGAAATCGTGCAGGTCGAGGAGTTGGAATCCCCCCATGCCAGGCGTGCGCAACGCCGACTCGATGTCCTCCTTGTAACAGAGAGCCTGGAGCTTGCCGGAAGCGTAGAGGAACGCGGCGGCCTGGCCGGCCATTCCCTTGGCCGCCAGGGTGTCGCGGAAGATCTCGAAGTTCCTCGGTTTGAGATAGCCCGTGTACTTGGCGATCTCGTCGAAGTTTGGGTAAACGCACCACTGCCCGATTTCATGGCTGACCGCGGGCACGGGCTGGCTCGAAACGTATTGCCGGTAATCGGTGCGGGTTTCGGGCGGCTGCGCGTTGATGCGGCTTTTCAACCCGCCGCCCCAGGCCTGGATGCGCGGGTCGGGTGTGACATGGAACTCGTTCTCCGGCAGCATCGGCCAGCCCGCGCCACTGCTATAAAGCCGCCGTGAATCCGCGGCCTTCTGGTGGTTGACCCATTTGGCGAGGAACTCCCGGTGCCGATCGCCGCCCGGTTCGTTCCCGTAAAGCAGCATCACGAACGAAGGGTGGTTTCCGTAGGAGCGCAGGATCCGCGCCGCTTCGGCGTAGATCCAGGCGTCCACCGGTTTGCCATCGCCCAGTGTGGTCGATGCGTTCGCCCAGGAAGCGCATTCGACATGCAGATACATGCCCAATTCGTCCGCGGCATCGAACGCAGCCTCGGGAGGGCACCACGAATGGAACCGGAGGTTGTTAAGCCCATGCGCCTTGGCCATCCGGATGATTCGCCGCCATTCGTTGAGCTCGGTGGGCGGATGCCCGGTCTTGGGGAAGATGCAGCACTCGAGCGTGCCGCGGAGGAAGGTCTTCTTGCCGTTGATGACAAACTCCGTCCCCTGCACACCGAACGTGCGGAAGCCAAAGCGGACCGTGCGACGGTCGTGGGTGTTTGCCGCGGATTCCAGGATGGCTTCGGCCAGGTAAAGATGCGGCGCGAACTCGTCCCAGCACTGGGCATCCCGCACCGGCACGGTGCATCCGAACGTGCCACCGTCCGCCTGCCAAGACACTTGGATGGTGGTGGAACCGATGGGCGGCGGATTGCCTTGCGAGGCCCGCTCTGGACGGACCGCAATGACCAGCTTTCCCTGGCCCTGCGAACCGGTGCCATTCCCAATCCGCCCTCGGACCGTGACAGAGCCCGCAGTGGAATCCGGATAGACCTGAACGTTGTCAATCCAGACGGGCGGTGTGGCGCGCAGGTGGAGAGCGCCCACGATCCCGTTCCAATTCCCCTGCGTATGATCCGATACGCTGTGGGAATCTCGCCCGACATCGACGACGAGCCGGTTATCGACGCGCACGGTAAGCGTGTGCCCGCCGGGCGACGGCGAACCCAGGTCAAACTCGTGAGGCGTGGACAGGCTGTCGTTGGAACCGATGGAACGGTCGTCCAGCCACACTCGTGTCTCCCAGTGCGGCCGCTCCAGGTGCAAAACGATGCGGCACCCTTTCCAGACTTCCGGGATGTCAACCTCGCGCTGGAACCAGGCGGCTCCGGCGTAGTACTTAGTGGGTTGGAGCCAGAATGGCACCTTGATGTTTCCCGGTTCGCGGTAAGGCCTGTACTCCGGCGCGGTGAAGAACGAACGGTCAATGATGCTGCCGGTCCACGGGGTGCCCAAAGTGATGTCGTCGCCAATCCCCTGGGCGGACAGAACCCCCGGAAGCCACACCTCTCCGCCCAAACGCCGCTCAAACCAGCGCCCTTCAATCCCGGCATCCTCGCGATCAAGCGCAAACCGCCAACTCCCGGCGAGCGGCTGGGTGTGGAAATTCTCGGAGGCCAGGCCAACCGTGGCTGAGCAAAGGAGCCCGGCCAGCAACAGGCGCAAGCCGCGAAGATTCGGAAGAGGCATGGTTCTGGGCATGCCTCGATGCTACCGGCGGCCGGTCGAAAGGGAATCGGAATTTATCGGCACCAGCCCTTGACCATCGCCGCTAGCGTGGTTCCAAGGGCCTTAATCCCGGACGATTCGCAATCGCCAGGTGTCCGTCAACGTCGGAGTGTGGGGGTGAAAGACCAAGCGGTTCAACTGGGCGCCCCATGATCGGGCGAGCCGGGCGTCATCGAGTTGTATCCGCTCCACGCTCACCCTCAGCTTCGATGCGTCGAACTCCAAGCGCAGACCCAACTGCGGCCGGCGGGAGTCGCGCGGCGAAAAGATAACTCGACCTGCCTCAGGCGCGGCGTCCAGCGGCGTCACGAAGTTCAACGTGGTTTCGCCTGTAACCTCGCTCAGTTCGAATTCCTCGATCAACTCGATGTTCCGGCCGCGGTTCAGGCGGACGGTGCGGGTCCACGATTTCACCTTCGCGGCAGCGGGATAGGCCGGCGCAATGTCCATCTTAAGTTCGGCAAGGGATGCGTTCGTCTCGCACCGGACATCTCGGGTGGCGAACTGCCGCCCGGCACTCTGCATCACGCCGTTGATCGTGGGCGCGTTGTGGAACGCGGACTGGAATGCCCAGTGGTCGTAGCGCTTCGAACTGAACGTCTGCGCGGTGTAGGTCGGAGCGCCAGCGTCCACAAACACCGGCTGGCCATCGGCGAAAACCAGGATATTGCCGACGTCATTATGGTTGTGGCTTTGCGCGTTGTGCCCGCCCCAAGCGGCCAGGTAAAACCCTTCGCTGGACCCGGGCTTGGACCGCGAGGTCATGAGCTCCAAGTCCTCGCTACCCAGCCAGACATCACGCAGCGCCGCCCGTGGTGCTGACGCGGACGCCAGGATGTCGCCGGCGTTGAAGACGGCATAGATCTGCCGTCCCAGAAACCTGCTGCCCAGGATCGATTCGACGGTTGCGCCATGCGCGGCCAGCCACGCGAAATTCGGGTCTCCAATACCCTTGCCGTAGCGATAGACCAGGCTGTGCTCCGGATCGAATTGGGCGGGGCAATCGCCAATGGGCACGAAATAATCGCCGTCGATATGGGCGCGGTAAATGAACCGTCCGATCTCCTGGACAAGCGGTTCGCCGAAGACATCAAGTTTGCCGCCCGTGGCGCTGTGCAGCACTTCCAGGCAGTCAAGCAGGCTGCCTCCCGCCCGGCCCCAATACCCAGGACCTTCGTCGCAACTGCCGTCTGCGGGATGAAACCTCAGGAACCCATCGAGACTGCGCAGCATCTTGTGCACGATCTGCACCCGGCGATCCGCATCCGGTTCCTGCAACAGGGCCGTGGTCAACATGCTCGCAGCAATCCAGGGCGTCCAATTGTTAGGGCGCCGGTCCGGGCTGGTGACGTTCAGCGCCATCCAACCAAAATCATCCCGCTCCAGGACAGGCGTCAGAATGCGCCGCTGGAGTTCAATCCCCGCGCGGCGCGGCACTTGGGGCGAAACGCGCTCCAACTCCGATCCCAGCAGGGAAAGGCTCCAACTGACCGTCACCGCGCTTTCGCCGGCGAACAGATCCACGATTGGCTCCGTGATATCGGGCAGGCCCACCCGCGCTTTCTGGACCCCCACATGCGCTGGCAGGCACCAGGTGGATTCTTCGCAGATGGACCAGAGTGCATTCGCGGCCGCGTCGAGGAACCGTCCTTTGCCTTCGACGCACTCCGCCAAGACGAGGTTCTGCAGTTGGGCTCGGCGTTCAAAATAGACGCGCTCAAACTCCGAACGGTTGCCCGTCCGGGCGTATCCCAGGTAGAGCGTCGCCGGCAGCGGCGGAAGCGGTTTTTGCAGGGCTTCTTCTCCAAGGCGAACCAAATGGGCGGCGACCTCTTCCGGCAACGCCTTCCAAGCTTCCCGTTCCTTGAAGGCAGGGAAGGGGTGCCACGCATCGCGCAGGAGGAGGATTGTCCTCAGCTTCTCGACCGGGAACGAATGAGCCAACGACAGGCTGTTGGTCTCGTGCGATGCGGCTGCGAGGTTGCCCGGAACACTGGCCATCCACACCAAAGCAAGGCCGGCCGCCGCCGCCATCCAACTCCCAGACCCGGCGAAATTTCTCGGTTTCATCATGCCTCAGGCAGTTCCCACGGTTTTCGGCAGGTGTAAGTGGTCTGCTTGGCTGCGTCCGCATCGCCAACGATCTTCTCCGCCGCTGGATCCCACTGCAATTTGCGCCCGGTCCGCATCGCAATATTCCCCAAGTGACACACGGTCGCAGTCCGATGTCCGATTGCCACATCGGCAATGGGGAGTTTGCGACTTTTGATGCAATCGAGCCAGTTCCGGTGATGGTTCTTGCTCTGGTAAAGGTGCACGTCGCTGTCCGCGAGCGGTTCGTCAAGGATCTCTTCCGGGGTCGATTGCAGCACGCCGCGGTTGACGTAAATCGAGCCTTTCTCGCCTTCGAACAAAGCGCCCATTTTATGGTCCTGGCCGCACGAAACGGTCACGCCATTGGCATACTTATAAGTGATCTCGCACCACTCGGGGACCTCATACCAATTCTCGGCGTGATAGCGCGCTTTGGTCTCGATGGAGACCGGTCCGCTCTCGTCCATGCCAAGAGCCCACTGGGCGATGTCGAGGTGATGGGCACCCCAATTCGTCATTTGGCCCCCGGAATAATCCCAGAAGAACCGGAAGAGATAATGCACGCGCTTAACGTTGTACGGACGCCAGGGAGCCGGTCCGAGCCAGAAATCGTAATCCAGTTCCGCTGGCGGTTCCGAGTCGGCAACGGGCGGTCCGTCGAAATTGACCTTGGCAATGCCCACCCGGACGTTCTGGATGGCGCCCAATCGGCCGGAACGGACCAGTTCGCAGGCGAGTCTGAACTTGGGATCCGACCGCTGTTGGCTGCCGGTCTGCACAATCCGCTGGTAACGGCGGGCCGCTTTCACCATGGCCTGGCCTTCGGCGATCGTCAGGGTTAGGGGCTTCTCGCAATAAACATCTTTGCCAGCCTGGCACGCATGAATCGTGGGAAGGGCGTGCCAGTGATCCGGCGTGGCAATGAGGACCGCATCGACCGCCTTGTCTTCGAGCATCTGGCGGTAATCCTTGTAGGCGGCGCACTTTCGCCCGGTGGCTTTTTCGACCCGCTCCTTTGTCTTTCCCAGGTGAGCCGAGTCCACGTCGCATACCGCGACCGCGTTCTTCATCAGGGCGCCAAGGTTGCTGTTGCCCTGGCCGCCGACCCCAATGAATCCGATGCCGATGAAATCACTTGGGTTCTCGCCTGTGGCAGCGCGGGTGCGGTTGAGAAAGAGGCTCGGGCCTGCCAAACCGCTCCCGAGCATGGTCAGCGAAGAAGTCCGTAAAAACCGGCGCCGGTTGACGCGAATCGAGTGAGACATGCCCGCGTTATCCGAATTTGACGCGGGGTTGTCAATGCCAAGCCGTTCTTCGGAGCGCCGGTTTCGCCGTTCACCGCCGCCACGAGCAAGCCGCGCTTGAGACCGGTTGCAGGCGCTGCAAGCCCGTTCTCCGAACCTTACTTCCAGCCTTGCTCTGCGCGCACCTTGCGTTCGAACTCGCGCGACCACGTGGGAAGGGCCTCCGCAAGGCGCGTGGCGCTCCGTGCCAATTTGACGAGGCGATCCTCGCGCAGCGTGAGGTCGTAAGCGTGACGCATGAGATGCCGAAAGCCTTTCAGCTCACGAATGCACTCCAGTTCGGCTGAGGGAATGAACGCGGGGCGGATGCCAGCCAGATCCAGTGTCAACCTTTGCAGCAAGCGTTCGTGGTAATCGCCGCGTTTTTCGAAATGGTTCTCGAAGTCCTCGCAAATCCGCTCCAGCATTCGTTCCACCACGTTGTAGAATCGATTGAGCTCGTAGGCGCACGCTTCGAGGCGCCCGGGGAAGGTCTCTTCGAGCCGCTGCGAGGCTTTGGCAGCGGCATCTTGCGCCACAGCGGAGTCGGCGCGCAGTTCCGTGATGAGAACCCTCAGTCCCGCGGCGTCCATATCTCTCCTTCCCTCCGGATCTTGGCGGCGAAGCGGCATTCGCCTAGCAAAATGACATCGGCCGGCCGCCCCAGTCGCTCCGCGAGCTGACCGGTTAATTGATAAACGCTCACGGCGGCAGGTTCATTCTCCAGGGCGATATCGACATCTGAATTCTCCGTGAACCTCCCGGGTTTCGTCAGCGAGCCAAAGACGATGACCTGTTCCGAGGGGAGGAGTTCCCCCAACGCACTCGCCAGTTCCTCCCGTGTCCGCCGGCGCAATTGCTCGCGCCGGGCGCGCCTGTCGATCTCCATTTGTTCCAGCAACGTCATGCTCGGATGCCCGACATCTTTCCTGGTGAGGTCGGGTCCCGGCGGCAGAATACTTGCCAGGCGGGCCAAAGGCAAACTCCTGGGACGCGGCCACGGATGGACCTGCTCCCCTCCGAGGCATCCGGGCCATCCGCGGTAAATGGAGGTGAATCGATGTGGCTAAGGTTCGCTCACGGGGCGAACAACGGCGTCCAGCCACCGTTCCACGCTCCATTCGGCCTGCAGATCGTCCACCCGCGCGCGGATCAGCTTTCGGTTGCGCGGTGTAATAATAGCGAAGAACTCCTCAGGTTTCGCTCTGATCACGCACTGGACAGGCAGAGAACATTAGAAAGCTAAATGGTTAAGATAGGATTGCCATATTAATAGCATATAGCAACCATATAGCAACTATCTGGTAACCATAGATTATGTCTGAATCACGGAGATGTCGATGGAGAGAACGGTCAAAATCTGCTTCGGCAAAAGGGTGAGCCGAATTTCCACTGTTTCCGAAGGTCTTGATCTTGCCCTCCTCCTTTTCAATTCTCTGCCCCGGATGCCGTGCGAAAGGGCGTGGGACTAACCAACGCTGGACTGGTCTGATCCTTCGGAACTTGAGGAAACGAGTTGCCGGATTGGCCTCTCGATGCATCATTGTTGCGAGCAGTGGATATGCGAATGAACCCGTTGGTCCTGCAAGGAGGGAGAGGGTGGACGCTGGCAATTGCCGCATGCGTTCTCTTTGCAGCCGGCGCAGGTGCCGCCCCAAAGGAAACATCCGCCGACACCCTAACCGAGGCGCTTTTCGCGCTGGAAGTGATTCCCAAGATCCAGATTGAGGTGCCCCCGGCGGGGATCGAACGTTTGCGGGGGGGCGGCTGGAGCTGGGGTTGGCGCGGCGGAGCGCGCGAGCGGCCGGAAGTCCAGGCCATCATCCGGGAGGGTGACCGGGTTTACACGAACGTGGCTTTGCATTTAAAAGGAGCGGCCGGGAGCTTCCAGCCGATCGAGCGCAATCCGAGCTTCACGCTGAACTTCGACAAACTCGTCAAGGGCCAGACGTTCCACGGTTTGGAGAAGATCTCCTTGAACAATTCCGCCCAGGACCCGAGCTATTCGACCGAGAGGCTTTGCCGTGAACTGTTCAATGCGGCTGGAGTTCCGGCCCCGCGCGCCGGATATGCCACGGTGGAACTGAACGGGCGGTCGCTGGGGTTATACGTGCTGTTGGAGGGATACAATCGGCAGTTCCTGAGACGCCATTTCAAGAATCCGAAAGGCAACCTGTACGACGGCGGCTTTCTAAAAGATATCGATTCCCGCCTGGCTACGAATTCGGGCGATGCCAATGATCAATCCGGGTTGGTCGCGCTGGCCGAAGCGGCCGAAGATCCGGACCGCGCGGCGCGGTTCGCCGGGTTGGAGGAAGTGCTGGACATGGACCGGTTTATCACGTTCCTGGCCATGGAAATCCTGGTGTGCCACTGGGACGGATACGGGATTAACAAGAACAATTACCGCGTCTATTTCGACCCGGAATACAAGCGCATGGTGTTCATGCCGCACGGCATGGATCAGATGTTCGGGGTGATGATGGTCCAGCCCAGCATGGGTGTCCGGCCGCCCTTCCAGGGCCTGGTCGCCCGTGCGTTGCTCGAAACGTCGGAAGGGCGCCGCCGGTACTTCAAACGGCTCGCGGAACTGAACGAAACCCTCTTCGACGTGGAGGCGATCACCAATCGCGTGTTCCAGACGGCTGCCAAAGTCCAGCCGCTCCTCGCCGAACTGAGCCCTTCCGCCGCCGCAAGCCATCTGCGGGAAGTCGATGATCTCTGCAGCCGGATCGCCCAGCGCAAGCTGAGCCTGGACGACCAGCTATCCGGGGCGCAAGGAACGGTGCTCGAATTCAACGACGACGGCATGGCCGCGTTGGGCCGCTGGAACTCCGTCACCAACTATGGCACGCCCGTGGTTGCGGAGTCAGTCACCGACGGCCGCCCGGTTCTTTATATCAATGCTGCCAGCGGGGTTAGCGTGGGGTCGTGGCGGACCAAAGTGCTGCTCGAGGAAGGCCGGTACCGGTTCGAGGGCCAAATGCACATTAAGAATGTCGCCGGGGACCCGCGCGATGGCCGAGCCGGGGCCGGATTGCGCATCTATGGCAAACCCGCGACCCGGAAGGCGGTGGGGAGCGCTGATTGGCAGGAGGTGGTTTGCGTTTTCGAAGTTCCAGAGGGCATGCGCGATGTGGAGCTGATCTGCGAACTCCGCGCCCACCAGGGCGAAGTCTGGTTCGACCGCAATTCGCTGCGGTTGATCAGGGAATGACGCAAGCGGCTGGCGTGCGTCCGCCGTTGTTTTGACTTGGATGGAATTGAATGGAGCTGCTGACAAATTGTCATCGACAAGCTAATCACCTGCCGTTCAGCACATTGCCTATGATGCCACACCCAGCAAAGGAACCTAGCCAATGACAATCTTCCTTCGGCGAATTGAACCGTGCCCTTGCTCCCGATCACCGTCGCTGTGGTTCCGCGTCAACGGTGCCGGAACTCGTCAGCGAAGGGCAGCGCCCTGGTGATGCGGCATAAATGATTTCCGCGGCCTGAGATTGGCAGAACTCGGCCGGTTGCCGCCCCTTTCAGGGCTTGAGGGTGTTGGTGGCCGGGTGTTCCAGGGCGCTGCCCTTCGCTGACGAGTGGTTGCACCTTCGGTGCGGACAGCGACCGTGAAAACAAAAGAACAAACGCCGAGCCAATGGGGGCAGGCGACGCCGGCGAGCGCTCTCGGCAAATTTGTGGCGACTTGGTCCGGCGCGCCTGAGCCAGGCCGCTGAATGCGAGGACGAACCGTCCCTGCAACGGGTTCGCCGTGTGCGCTTCAACCTAGCGCGGTCCAAGAGCGGATTCGAGCTTTGCCAAAGCCTCTGCCTGAGGTAGGCTGCGCTCCCGGATATGGTCCTGGTCATCGATAACTACGACTCGTTCACGTACAATCTGGTGCAATACCTGGGCGAGATGAACGTCGATCTGCAGGTGCATCGCAACGATCAGATCACCTTGGACCAAATCCGCGACCTGAATCCCGAACGCATCCTGGTTTCGCCTGGGCCATGCTCGCCGCGGGAGTCTGGTTTGTGCAACGAGATCATTCGGACGTTCGGCCGGACGATACCGACGTTTGGCGTTTGCCTGGGGCACCAATGCATCGGCCACACGTTTGGGGCGGATGTGGTGGTGAATCATCGGATGATGCACGGCAAGACGTCGCTGATTAAGCACAACGGCCGCGACTTGTTTGAGGGCATGCCCAACCCGTTCACCGCAACTCGCTATCATTCGCTGGTCATTGATCGGAAAAGCGTTCCCGATTGCCTCGAAATCACCGCTGAGACTGAGGAAGGCGAGATCATGGGCGTGCGGCATAGGACCCTGCCGATCTGGGGCGTGCAATTCCATCCCGAGAGCATCCTTACGGAGAACGGCCGGCAGATCTTGAAGAACTTCTTGAAGCTTCGCGTATGCAATCACGACTCGTAACCCTGGGCCATTCGCCCGACCCGGACGACGCCTTCATGTTCTATGCGCTCGCCAAGGGCCTGATCTCCACGGGCGGCCTCCAATTCAAGCATACGCTGCAGGATATTCAGACGCTGAACGAACGCGCCACGCGAGGCGAACTGGACATTTCGGCCATCAGCATCCACGCCTACGCTTACGTGAGCGATCAGTATGCGCTCCTGCCCTCTGGCGCGAGCATGGGCGACGGTTACGGCCCGATGCTGGTTGCCCGCCAGCCTTTGACCCGCGACGAAATCGCTCGCAAACGCATTGCGGTCCCGGGAACCATGACCAGCGCTTTCCTCGCGCTCCAGCTTTGGTTGGGAAAACCGGCGCGCGAGTTCGAGCACGTGGTGGTGCCGTTCGACCAGATCTTCGCGGCGGTGCGGGAAGGGCGGGCGGACGTGGGGTTGATCATCCACGAAGGCCAGCTCACTTACGCGGACCAGGGCTTGGTTCTGTGCCAGGACCTGGGCGCCTGGTGGAGCGCCGAAAATGGCGGGCTGCCTTTGCCGCTTGGCGGGAATGTCATCCATAAGCGATTCGCGCCCGCGGAACGAAAACGGATCTCGGACCTGTTGACCGCGAGCATCCGGTTCAGCCTTGAGCACCGGGCGGAAGCTGTGGCTTACGCCCTGGCCTACGCTCGGGATATGGGACGCGAACTGGCCGACAAGTTTGTCGGCATGTACGTGAACCACTGGACGCTCGATTATGGGGAGAAAGGGCGCGAATCCATCCGGCGCTTTCTCGGACGCGCCCATCAAAACGGGCTCATCCCGCGCGCGCCGGAACTCGAGTTCGTGCAATGACTCGGATTCAGGGAGAAGCCAGGCGCCGGATGAGCTTTTCGTGAATCCCGCCGAAACCGCCATTGCTGAAAACGCACACGACATCGCCTCCTTTGGCTCGGGCGCCCACGTAATCGACAATGGAATCGGCGTCCGGGAGGTAGGCACTTTCTTTTCCAAGATTGCGGATGTCGGCGATGAGTTGCTCGGGATCGAGCCGTTCGGAGGGCGCCAACTGCTCCAGGCGCGCGACCGCCGCAACCACCACCACGTCTGCCTCCGCGAAGGCAAGCGCCAGCTCGGTCTGAAAGACGTTGCGCCGGGTGGTGTTCGAGCGCGGCTCGAAAAGGGCCCAGATCTTTTCGGTGCCGTATTTGAGTCGAAGCGCGCGCAAGGTCTCGCGAAGGGCTGTCGGGTGATGGCCGAAATCGTCAATCACGGTCACGCCGCCGCTCACGCCCCGGATTTCCATGCGCCGTCGGACGCCTTGAAAGGTGTCGAAGGCCGCCTGAATCTGGTGGTTCTTCAGCCCGCAATGCTTCGCGCAGGCTACGGCGGCGAGGGCGTTCCGGACGTTCAATTCGCCGACCATGTTCAGGTGGAACTTGAAGCTGGGGATCTCGAATTCCGAAGCGGTCGGCGCGAGTTTGACATTGAAAGCGCGAATGCTGTTGCTTTCGCCGAGCCCGAAACGCTTGATGGGGCAATGGGGGACATCCAGCAAGGGCGCCAGGTTCGGGTCGTCGCCATTGGCCAAGAGCAGTCCGTTGCGGGGAACGAGATTGATCAGGCGTTTGAACGAGGTCTGGATGGCGGCAAGGTTCTCGAAGATGTCCGCGTGATCGAACTCCAGGTTGTTCAGGATGGCGACTTCCGGAAGGTAATGAACGAACTTGCTCCGTTTGTCGAAGAACGCCGTGTCGTATTCGTCGCCTTCGATGACGAACCATTCGCTCTCGGTAAACCGCGCGCCTTGCTGGAAGTTCAGGGGGATTCCGCCGATCAGGTAGCTGGGATGGAGGCCCGCCTGTTCAAATACCCACGCCAGCAAAGAGGCGGTGGTGGTCTTCCCATGCGTGCCCGCCACCACGAGAGCGCGTTTGCCCCGGATGAAAAACTCTTTCAGCAACTCTGGCAGCGAGCAGTAGCGCATTTTGTGGTCCAGGACCGCCTCGGCTTCCGGGTTGCCCCGGGAGATCGCGTTCCCGATCACTACGAGGTCCGGTTTGCTCGCCAAATTGCTTTCCGCAAAACCGGCCACGACCTGGATGCCGCGTTCGGCCAGAAAGGTCGACATGGGCGGATAAGCATTCTGATCGGAGCCGGTGACGGCATAGCCCTTCTCGCGCAGGGCCACGGCGGACGAAGCCATGGCGGTGCCACAAATGCCAACGAAATGGACCGAACGGATCTCCGCGAACATGCGGAAATGATGGACCTTTCAGAGCGGCAGGAAAGCAGAAACGACCAAGGTCAACTCTTGGCCAAGGACCGGTGGATCGCGAAGGTCACCACGCAGGCCAGCAACGCCACCAGCCAGAGCACAAACAGCGGCACGCATAGAAGACTGTAAAGAATCTCGTGCCAGATCTCTTCGTGCGGCGTGACCTGGTAAGCGCCGAAGGCCGCGGCAGGAGGTACCAGGAGGGCGAACAGCCAGATAAACCGTGCGTTGCGCAAGAAGAACGTGGAACGATACTCGTTTTTCACAACCTGCCGATCATTGCTTTGCCTTACTTTAGGCCAAAGCAAGAATGCCCGCCAGCCCGAACTTTGGTCCGGAGATCGACCCGTCAACATTAAAAAGTCCAGCCGCCCTTTCGAACGGCTGGACCCGGAAAACCTGCAGCGCTTACACCGGGGAGATGGCAGACCCGCTGGCCGCCCGCGTCCCAATTCTCAGAACGCGCGCCCGGGGCTCGGACTAGAACTTGCCGCCGTAAACGGCGTTCTTGCCGAGGAGTTGCTCGATCCGGAGCAGTTGGTTGTATTTGGCAACGCGGTCCGTGCGGCTGAGCGACCCGGTCTTGATCTGTCCGGCGTTGGTCGCCACGGCAATGTCTGCGATGGTGGCGTCCTCGGTTTCGCCGGAGCGATGACTGATCACGGCGGTATAGGCGTTTTCCTGGGCCAGTTCCACGGCGTCCAGGGTTTCGGTCAAGGACCCGATTTGGTTGACTTTGACGAGAATGGAATTCGCCACGCCCTGGTCGATGCCTTTGCGCAGGAACTTGACGTTCGTCACGAAGACATCGTCGCCAACCAGCTGGACTTTGCCGCCCAGCTTGTCGGTGAGCAGCTTCCAGTTCTTCCAATCGTTCTCCGCGCAGCCATCTTCGATGCTGACGATGGGGTAACTGCCCGTGAGCTTGGTGTAAAACTCAACCAATTCTTCGCCGCTGAGCTTTTGGCCGGTGCTCTTCTTGAACACATACTGGCCGCTCTTGGCGTCGTAAAACTCGGACGACGCGACGTCCAGAGCCAAGAAGATCTGTTTGCCCGCTTTGTACCCGGCGTCCTTCGTGGCCTGCAGGATCGCTTCGATCGCGGCTTCGGCACTCTCCAGCTTCGGAGCGAACCCGCCTTCATCGCCCACCGCGGTGGAAAGCCCTTTCTTTTTCAAGACAGCCTTGAGCGAATGGAAGATTTCCGTGATTGATCGGAGCGCTTCGGAGAACGAGTCGAAGCCCTTCGGCATGATCATGAACTCCTGGAAATCGATCGGGGCGTCGGAATGAGCTCCGCCATTGATGACGTTGGCCATGGGAACGGGCAGCACCTTGGCGTTCGGTCCGCCCAAATACTGGAAGAGCGGCACGCCAATCGCTTCCGCCGCCGCTTTCGCCGTGGCCAGCGATACGGCAAGGATGGCATTGGCCCCGAGTTTGGCCTTGTTCTCCGTCCCATCCAGGTTGAGCATAATGCGGTCGACCTTGAGCTGATCCAGGGCGTCCGTCCCTTCGAGCTCGGGAAGGATCTTCTCCGTGATGTTCTTGACCGCCTGGGAGACTCCTTTCCCTAAATAGCGCTTTTTGTCGCCATCGCGAAGTTCAAGGGCTTCGTGCTCTCCGGTGCTGGCGCCAGAAGGCACTGCCGCACGCCCCACCGCGCCGCCAGCAAGGATCACATCGACTTCCACCGTTGGGTTCCCGCGCGAGTCCAGGATCTCACGGGCTTGGATGTCAGAAATTAGGCTCATATTTCAATAGCGTTTCTAAATGAATGAAGCGCGCATCATAAGAACGGCAGCCTTTGAGTCAAGAATAGAGCCTCTCCCGGTGTGGATGCGGGCGCATCTCACCTGTTCCGCCTTGGCAAGATCCCGCAAGCCTCGCCCTAGAGAGCGGCGATCGGACGGCCAAATGGTGCACAGTCCGATGACAAAAAGTCATCAGTGGGGTTAAGTTTATGGCCTTCAACATCTTGACGCGATGAGAACAAATTGTTCCCATCACCACCGCCTACGTTCCACGCTTCTTACTCGCCACCGATATGCGTGAGTGGCACACCCTCACTTGGCGGGATTGAGCGCGGAACCCGGCGGGTATTTCGGCCGGGTCGCGCTGATCACGTTAGGCACGCAAGGGTGTTACGCCTGCAGCAGGCACAAAAAGTCCCCGCACCACGAATGGTCCGGGGACGTGAATTCTTAACCGGCTCTACCGATTAACAGCCAAGCTGGCGCCCTTGACCTGGGCTTTGGCTGAAGCGGATTCCTTTCCTTGGCCTGCGCAGCAAGGCTTCTCAGCACTCACCGGTTGGGTGGCGCCGCAGCTCGCTTTGTCCTTGGCCGCTGAGGCAGAGACCGGGCATGCCTTGGTGGCGTTCACGGGCTCGGTTGCACCGCAACTGGCCTTGGTCTTGGCCGCGCACGCTGATACGGCTTGGGTCTTCGCAGCCGTGCTGGCGGTCCCAGCGGTGCTGCAGCAGGGTTTCGTCTTGGCCCCAGACGCCGACACAGGATAAGTCTTCGCAGCCGCGCTGGCCGTCTCGGTGGCGCTGCAGTTGGCCTTCGCCTTTGCGGCTGAAGTGGACGCAGAGACCGGGCACGCCGCGGTTGCACTCACTGCTTTCGTAGCGCTGCAGCTGGCTTTCACTTCCGCCGAGCACGCGGAGACCGTTTTTGAGGCGCTGGCGGAACACTCGCCCGCCTGCAACGAGACAGCGGTTGCGATCGCAGCGATGGTGAGACCTAGGAGCAGTTTTTTCATCTTCGTTGATTTAGTTTTGTTTCTTAATTGGAGTCGAAGACTAATAGTGCGAGTTGGGTCGTCTGTCAAAGGCGACTTGCGAGGACTTCACCAGGGACCGCCAGGCACCGGCCGGCGCCGCCCAGGAGAAGGTCTCGTATCGCCCCAGACAAAGCGCATCGCCCGAGCCGAGACCGAGACCAATTCCCCCGCCGGAGCGGCCTGGGAGTCCCGCCATCGACCCGCGCGGGCAAGCGCGAGACGCGAAGGCCTATTTGACATTTGAAACAGTTACGCTTAATTGCGTAATCAATGTTAGCACCGGCTAAGATTTTCAGGAATTCCTCTGCGGTCGCGACGGGCCCTTTGGGCCGTTCTGCCAGTCGTGTCTTTCAGGACTAGCGCTATGCTTGGATGGATTATCACTGGACTGGTCACCTTGATCGCGGCGTTGGTCTTCTGGCCCAGGCTTGGGCTTCTCGGGCGCTGGCGCGAAGGACGCCGCCTCGCTGCCCGGGTTTTGCGTGAAGATGCGCTAAAGCACATGCTGAAAACGGAAGTCAACGGCCATGCCCCGACGCTCAACAGCGTTGCCGGTGCCCTCCAGATCAAACGCGA
The DNA here is from genome assembly GCA_964578605.1 of uncultured Verrucomicrobiota bacterium. Classification (GTDB taxonomy): domain Bacteria; phylum Verrucomicrobiota; class Verrucomicrobiia; order Limisphaerales; family SIBE01; genus JAXMHN01. The sequence goes on from CAZODO010000007.1 coordinate 61,691, forward strand.
CCGGGCAGCGAAGGTGCTCTCGGACATGGAGTCCGGCGGGTTAAGTTCCTACGACGACGGGACCCTGCGCTTGAGCAAATCCGGACGCGAACTGGCTCTGCACATCATTCGCGCCCATCGTCTCTGGGAAAGCTATCTGGCGGAACAGACGGGCGTTTCAGAAGCCGAGTGGCATCTCCGCGCCGACCGCCAGGAACATTTGCTGTCGCGCGAAGCCGCTGCGGCTTTGGCCGCGAAGCTGGGCAATCCCGCGTTCGATCCCCATGGCGATGCCATTCCGCCGGCGGATGGCGAACTGGGGGCGGAGAGCGGGGAGACGCTGAATGCCGCGCCGTTCCTGACGCCTGTGCGCATTGTGCATATCGAAGACGAGCCGGAGGTAGTTTACGCCCAATTATGCGCGCAAGGCCTTCGGACCGGGATGCGCGTGTGTGTGCTCGAGAAGTCGGCGAGCGGGATTCGCTTCTGGGCGGACGGAGCCGAGCATGTGCTGGCGCCCATTCTCGCGAACAACATTTCGGTTGCGCCCCTGCCCGAACTTCAGGTCAGTGATCTTTTCGAAGAGCATTTCCTCTCCGGGCTGAAGCCCGGCGAGCGCGCCACCGTGCTTGGGCTATCCCCTTGCTGCCGGGGATCGGAGCGAAGGCGCCTTCTGGACCTGGGCTTTGTGTCCGGCACCCCGGTCGAGATCGAGATGGTCAGCCCCGCGGGCGACCCGACGGCCTATCGGGTTCGAGGCACCCTGGTGGCTTTGAGGCGTGAGCAGGCCGGACTGATTCGAATTTCAAAGGAGCAAGCACTCGCGGCATGAAAGCAGAAGCCAGGGTTGAGCAACCTTCCCGTGACGCGTGCGCCAGTTGCAGCGTGTATCGCGCTTCCAAGCTCAAGAAGCTCGGCGTGAATCTCACGGGTTGGGATTATGTGGTAGCGCTGGCGGGGAATCCCAATACCGGCAAGAGCACCGTTTTCAACGCTCTGACCGGCCTGCGGCAGCATACAGGCAACTGGCCCGGCAAAACGGTCACCCGTGCGGAGGGTGGCTTTGACTATGACGGCAAGCGGTTCAAGCTGGTGGATCTTCCCGGAACCTACTCGTTGCTTTCGACGAGCCTGGACGAGGAGGTTGCCCGGAATTTCATCCTTTTCGGCCAACCGGACGTGACGGTGGTTGTGGCCGACGCCACGCGCCTCGAGCGAAATCTGAATCTTGTTTTGCAGGTGCTCGAGATTACCGAACGCGCTGTGGTTTGCGTCAACCTTGTCGATGAAGCGCGCCGGCATGGCGTCCATGTCGATGTCCGGCAATTGGCCCGGGATCTCGGAGTGCCGGTCGTGCCGACAGCGGCGCGCGGTGGCGAGGGGCTCGCGGACCTTCTGCAGAGCATTCGCGATGTCGCTTCCGGCCGGATCGTTTGCCGGCCGCACCGCATTAGCGCCGAACCGCCTGCCATTCGCGAGCCCCTTCGGCAACTCATGGCCAAGCTCCAAACCCTCTACCCCGGCCTGCCCAACATCCGTTGGGTGGCGTTGCGTTTGCTGGGCGGCGACGAGCGGATCGCAGAGGCGTTGCGAAATGGCGAACTTGCGTCGAACCCCGGTGAGGCCGTGGGCGACCTTGTCTCCGAACTCAAAACCGCCACCGCTTAGTCAGGAGCAACCATGCCAGAGGTCCCTTCAACCGCAATTTCGAGCCCGGGCGTTGACGAAGTCCTGGCCACAGCACAGCGCCTTCGCCAGCGCATTGTGGGCGACCTGCATGAGCACCTGGTCGAAGCCATCTATGCCGATGCGGCCCGCATTGCCGCCCGATCTGTCAGCCGCCCTGACGGCAAGGCCCGGCCCACCCTGGATCGCACCCTTGACCAGATCGTCACCAGCCGGATCTGGGGGTTTCCGCTGATGCTGCTGCTGTTTACGTTGATGTTCTGGATTACCATCAGTGGCGCCAATGTGCCGTCCGGGTTGCTGGCGGCTCTGCTGGTGGACCAAGGTGCTCCGCTATTGCGTGATGCCACGGTCAGCGTCGGGATGCCCTGGTGGTTGCGGGGCCTGCTGGTCGATGGCGTCTACCTGGCCACAGCGTGGGTCATTAGCGTCATGCTGCCGCCCATGGCGATCTTCTTCCCGTTGTTCACGCTCCTGGAGGATTTTGGATACCTGCCGCGGGTGGCGTTCAATTTGGACCGCCTCTTCAAGCGCGCGGGTGCGCACGGCAAGCAAGCCATGAGCACCATGATGGGGTTCGGCTGCAACGCGGCTGGGGTGGTGGCGACTCGCATTATCGACAGTCCGCGCGAGCGCCTGATCGCGATTCTCACGAACAACTTCGCCCTCTGCAACGGCCGGTGGCCAACCCAGTTCCTGATCGCGGCGCTTTTCATTGGGAGCCTGGTTCCCGCGCATTTGGCCGGGTTCGTTTCCGCGGCGGCGGTGACGGGGGTTGCGGCGTTGGGCGTGTTCCTTACGTTCATCACCGCCTGGGGCCTTTCGCGCACGGTGCTCAAAGGTGAAGTGTCCACCTTCAGCCTGGAACTTCCACCTTACCGGCCCCCTCGGATCTTGCGCACCCTTTACACCTCCTTGATCGACCGGACGCTTTTCGTCCTTTGGCGGGCGGTGGTGTTTGCACTTCCGGCGGGCGCCTTGATCTGGCTGAGCGCGAACGTGCGGGTGGGCGGCCTTAGCCTGGCCGAGCATCTGATCGGTTTCCTCGACCCGCTGGGGGTTCTGATCGGCCTGAACGGGGTGATCCTCCTCGCCTACATCGTCGCGATTCCCGCGAACGAGATCATAATTCCCACCATTCTGATGCTCACCGTGCTGGTCACCGGGGCCACCGAAATGGGGCAGGGGACGGGCGTCCTATTCGAGTTGGATTCCCAGAGCAGTTTGAAGGCGCTGCTGGAAGCCGGGGGGTGGACCACGCTGACCGCGATCAATCTCATGCTCTTTAGCCTGCTGCACAATCCTTGCAGCACGACGATCTACACGATCTACAAAGAAACCGGCAGCGGCAAATATACGGCGTTGGCCGCCTTACTGCCCTTGAGCATGGGGTTCATCGTGACGTTTGTCGTTGCCACCCTCTGGCGGTGGGTGAGTTGACCGGGAGAAGCAGGGGGCGGGGGCTGGGAGTGTAATACAAATGTTATAACAACGCTCAGAAAAGCGTTCCTTCCGCACGTAAGTAGCTCCTTTTCAATGGAATGTGTCTGCTGACAATTGGCTCCGTCTTTCCGGTCGGCGCCGCTTTGATGGCCCCTGGACGGAGAGGTTTGGCAAACACTCTGTTTCCATTCGCTTCCCGTTCGATCTAGATTCCCGCCATGCACAACGCGGGTTGGAGAGAGGCCCTTGAGAACTGCGCTGATCCTCAACGCGCTGAAGAGTCTTACGAACGCCTTATAGCCGGTGAGGCTACGCTGATCCTGCAGCATGCGGGCGCCGAACAAGGGCGAGTCCTGGCGTGTCTCTTGTCCGGTTCCCAAGCCCTGAGCGAGTTGCTGGTGGCCCACCCGGACTGGCTCGCGTCCTTGATGGTCCCAGGCGCGCTGGCCGAACCGCACTGGACAGACCGCCTGGAACAGGATCTCCATGGTCGCGTCGGACCCCTGCCCGAGGCGCAGGATTACGGTCGCGCCTTCGCCGAGTTGCGCGAGTTCAAGCAGCGCGAAATGCTCCGGATCGCGGCGCGCGACTTGGCTCGTTTTGGCGACGTGGCGGAAATCACGCGTGAGATCTCGTGTGTGGCCGACGTCTGCCTTGCTGCTGCCTGTCAACTCTGCTGGCGCCAGCTTTCACAGCGTCTTGGCAACCCGTTCCACCAGGACGCCGACGGACAATGGCAACCGACCGAATTCAGCGTTATCGGCCTGGGGAAGCTCGGCGGGATGGAGCTGAATTACAGTTCGGACGTCGATGTGGTTCTGGTTTACAGCGAGGAAGGGTTCACCTTCAAGGAGCAGCCTCCGTCCCAGGGCACCACCGGCCGGGGTTTGAGCAACCACCAGTTTTTTGTGCGCGTGGCCGAGGCCTTGATCGCGGAGGTTACCCGCTTGGCCCCGGAAGGCACCCTTTTCCGAATGGATCTCCGGTTGCGCCCGGAAGGCAAAGCAGGGCCGCTGGTCCGTTCGATCACAAGCTACGAAAACTACTACGCCCAGTGGGGCCAGACCTGGGAGCGCATGATGTTGATCAAAGCGCGGCCGGTTGCCGGGAATGCTGCTTTAGGGGCGGAGTTCCTTGAGATGATCCAGCCCTTCCGCTATCCGCGATCGCTTCACCAACGTGTCTTTCAGGAAATTACCGCGATCAAAAACCGCATCGAGAAGGAGGTGGTCAGGTCCGGCGAGATCGATCGGAACGTGAAGCTGGGGCGGGGCGGCATTCGCGAGATCGAGTTTGTCGTCCAGACCCTTCAATTGCTCCACGGCGGGCGCAACCCGTTCCTGCAGGACCCCCAAACCCTTTCAGCGTTGGAGAAACTCGCCCGCTACGAACTTGTTTCACCCGAGGAAGCGCAATCGCTCACCCGGGCGTACTGCTGGCTGCGCGACGTGGAGCATCGGCTCCAGATGGAAAACAATCTCCAAACGCACACCATTCCGGTCTCGCGGCGCGCGCGGCAGCGGCTTGCCGCGCTGATGGGGTGCTCATCGATCGCGCAGTTCGAGGAGACCCACGAGGTTCACACGCGCATGGTTCGGCGGACGTACGACCGGCTCTTGAAAGCCGATGAACCGGCTGCCGAGCCCGCGCTGCCGGACTTCGATACGGGCCGGGCGCAATGGCTGCGCTTGTTGGAAGACGCGTCGTTTCGCGACCCGGAGAAAGCCCGCAATTTAATCCGCGAGTTTGTGCACGGGCCCGGGTACGTGCACGTCTCACCCCGGACGGTTGAGCTTGCAGGGCGGCTGGTTCCCAAGCTCTTGGCCTTCTGCCCAACTCAGCGGCTGAGGGCATCGCACGACCCCTTCCCCGTCCCGGTGCTTTCGGATCCAGACCGTGTTCTGGCGCGGTTGGACAGCTTCATCAGCGCTTACGGCGCGCGAGCCACGCTTTACGAGCTCTGGACGAATAATCCGGCGCTGTTCGGCTTGCTGCTGTTCCTGTTTGACCGGTCCGAGTTTCTTGCCGAAGTGGCGATTCGCACGCCGGATCTGGTCGATGAATTGGAGCTAAGCGGGCGGCTCCGTCGTGCCAAAACAGCCGAGGAAACCCTTCGGGATTTGCGCCATGGGCTCGGGGACACCGATCAGCGTCTTTGGCTGCGGCGTTATCACCAGGCCGAACTCATGCGAATTGGGCTTCGGGACATTCTCGGGCTGGCTGATTTTGAGCAGAACCTTGTGGAGCTCTCGGCATTGGCCGATGCCTGCCTGGCCTACGCGCTGGAAGCCGTCCTGCGCAAACATCATTTCAAGAAATCCCCGCTGGCCATCCTTGGTCTGGGGAAACTTGGCGGAGCCGAACTCACTTACGGCTCCGACCTGGACATCATGTTCGTCGCCAGCAAAACCAAGGATCTGCATGCTCTCCAGCGCCTGGCCGCCGAGGTCATGGACATGCTCTCGAGCCCGACGGAATTAGGGGTCGCGTTTCAAACCGATGCGCGCTTGCGACCCGACGGCGAGAAGGGGCTCCTGGTCAATACCCTCGGTGCTTACGAAGACTACTACCGGAACCGAGCCCAGCTCTGGGAAATCCAGGCCCTGACCCGCACCCGCCCCATCGCCGGCAACCTCCAGATCGGTGCCGATTTCCAGGAACTCGCTGCCCATCTTACGGACTTCTCCCATCCGCGCGCGCGGATTGCCTCTTATTCGCCGAATTGGCTCAGAGAGATCGCCCGGATGCGCCAGCGAATCGAAAAGGAACGTACCCCCGCCGGCAAACAGCACCTGGCTATTAAGACGGGGGCGGGCGGGTTGATCGACGCCGAATTCATCGCGCAGGCGCTCTGTCTCGCAAACGGATGGCATGAGGCGAATACGCTCCGGACCCTGCTCTTGGCGCGACAAAAGCGAGCGTTGCCCAAATCCAGTGCGGATGTGTTAATCGACAACTACCGCCCCTTGCGCCGGGTTGAAGGCATTTTGCGCCGCTGGAGCTATGTGGGTGAAACGGTCCTGCCGGATGATCCAGCCCCCCTGTACCGAGTGGCCGTTCGATGTGGATTCACAAATGCAGATGCTCTCATGGCAGCAATCGGGAGTTACCGCGAAGGCATCCGGCTCGTCTACCGGCAAGTGATGGAGTGATCCCGGACAGTCAGCGTCGCGGAGCCGGCGTTTTGGGGGCCCTTGCGCTCTGCAACTTTGCCCGAAGCTGTTCGTTTTCCTGCCGCAACTGGGGCAAAGCGTCGACCTGTTCACGAAGCCGGGCTTGTTCTTCGTTCTCCCGGCGCAAGCGCGGGAGTTCTTTATTCTCGGCGCGAAGGCGCTGCAGTTCCCGGTTTTCGAGACGAAGCTGCTCCAGTTCCTCGGCGCCCTGGACAGCAGCCGCGGATGGGGCTGGTTGAGAACCGCACCCAGGAGAGAGGGTCAATACAAGGCACAAGCCGGCCACGCTGCCCACGGCGCGCACCCCATGCTTTAGAGTCAGGACGCAGGATGTCATAAGGTCTGCAAGACGAAAGTAGGGTATTCTGAGGGGGTGGCGCAATCCTCGATTGGAAATCAAGCGACGGCTCCGGCGGGCGTTCCTGGGGCTTTTCGCTTCCGCGATCGTTGCCTCAGGAAGCGGGAGTCTCTTCATCCTATGTTGCGCCCCTTGCCCCGGTCGTCACACGGTCGGAACTCGGTGATCACCCGGTTGTGACCGAGTGACGACCGTGTCGCGACCGAGTGACGACCGTGTTTAGTCCGGGAGGGCCCAAGTGAAAGCCATAGGGCGAGGGTGTCCAAGAGCGCGATTGTGGCGTATTCCCCAGGTCACCATGCCAGGACCCCCGGGCATCGGGGATATTTTCCCATGGCGCACCCCTTTTTGGCAGTCATGAGAAGCCTAATCGGCTCCACACGCACTAAAAACCACGTTCTCACGCGGAAATTCGCATTGGCACGCAGCGTGCAGAAGGCTTCGTGTCGGCATCAAAGGCAAGTGGCTGGGGCCGTTTTTAGTCCAAGGGAGTTCTGTCTTGGTTCCGTCGCCAGCAGTGAATTGCTGGCGGGATATCGGCGGACGAGTGCGATGCCCAGCAAACCAAACACTCAGAAGTATGAAGATCTGCAAACACTTCGCCCTCCTGGCCTTTCTAACTCTCTTCGCCGTGGGGCAGGAGTTCGCTGCGGCGAATGGCAATGGTAACGGCAACGGCAAAGGGAATAGCAACGGCAAGAATGATAGCGTTGAGTTCATCTTTTCCTCCGTTCCCGCGCTCGAGTTGCCGGGCAAGGCGGTGCAATTGATCGACGAAGCCAAACCGAAGGACCGTGAGTCTGTCGCTCTGCAGATCATCCGCTACGTGGCGGACGCACGCCAGGCCAGCGTCGTCCCGGTCGTCAGTTCGTTGACCGCCCGGTTGGGAAACTCGCGAAGGCACCATCCGGGGCAACCGACCCAAAGACCCTCCCGGTCACGTGCGCGATCCTTTTCCGGGACGCGATACGAAAGGGCGCCATTACGGAGCTCCCTGATAATCGCACCGAGCCCGGACGGACGGACTGCCAACCCAGAGGCCATCAAGGCGCTGCCGTTCTGACTGCTCCCCGGCAGCGCCTTGCGGTTTTCTGCGCTTCTGGTAGAGCCCTCCTATGCCGGAGCTTGCAGAAGTCGAGTTCTTTCGGAAACAATGGCAATGCGGCGCGGGGGACCGGGTTCTGCGCGTGGTGGCGCATTCCGGGAAACGTGTTTTTCGGCGAGCGTCGATCGACGAACTCATCGCCCTCCTTCCGGGAGCAAGACTGACCTCTTCCGAAGCGAACGGGAAACAGCTGCTCTTTCGGTTCTCGAAAGATCTCTGGCTTGGCCTGCACCTTGGAATGACGGGCAAGCTGTCGGCTGCCGGCCCCGATTTCCGCCCCGGCCCGCATGATCATCTCGCCCTTTTTCAGGCGAAGCGCGCCTTGGTATTCACCGATCCGCGACTGTTCGGTTGCGTCCGCTTCGCCAAGGCGGCCGCGCCGCCCGACTGGTGGGCCAGACTTCCCCCGCCGGTGAATTCCGCCCAGTTCAACCCCGGCCGGGTGAACGCCTTTTTGCTGCGGCACCGAAGGTTGCCGATCAAACCCGCCCTGTTGCTGCAGTCGGGTTTCCCCGGCGTTGGAAACTGGATGGCGGATGAGATCCTGTGGCGCGCGCGGATTCACCCGCTCACGCCCAGCGGGACTCTCACAGACCTGCAACGGCGGGCTCTCTGGACCAGCTTGCGGTTTGTGTCTCGCCAGGCGCTGCGCAGCATCGGGGAAACCTACGCGGACCCTCCGCGCGGGTGGCTCTTCCGCGAGCGATGGGATGGGGGAGGGAAATGCCCCAAACACCGCGTGCCGTTGGAGAGGCAGTCCGTTCGCGGCCGAACGACGGCATGGTGTCCGGTTTGCCAGGTTCCCCCGGTCGGCCGACCGCGGCTTATGGGCTCCCGTCGTGTTTGAAGCAGACCATGGCCAAAGGAGGGAGAGTCAACAGCATTGAATGGGAATGGCCATGGCCTTGGAACGGGATCGCATCCACACCGCCGAAATTGCCTTGACCGCTGCCCCCGAAATGAATGGCGTCGCTATTCAGAAGCTCGCGCCAGCGCCCGTCGGCCGGAACCCCGATACGGTAATTGCGGCGCATCACGGGCGTGAAGCTGCACACGATGGCCAGCACATCACGCGTGGCAGTCCCTTCGCTGAACAGATGCAGATCATCGCGGCTCAGAAAAGCAGCGGCTGCCGCGCTCGCCACTTCCAGGACCTCCACCATGGCCTACTGTGACGCACTTCGCGATGCTGGCAAGAAGACGCCCCGTTCAGGTTCGGCTCGGAGGCGCCAGACCGGCCTTTGTGAGTCGAACGGTTGGGGGGGGGCGACCGTTCCGTCGCGGCCGTTTCAGGTGGTCTGCCTGCGAGCCTCGGCTTGACGGCGCCGCCTTGCCTTCGCTTCGGCGACGAAGAGCGACCGTGCCAAGCGTTGGATCCGCTTGCCTGAAACCCGGATCCGACAGTGTTTTCGCAACCAGTTCCGGTCCCGAACGTTCCGGCCGTAGAACCGATTCAGCTCCGTCAAGACCTCGGCGCGGGAACTGGTGCTGGCCAGGTCGCGAATGAACCCGGCATCCTCCCTGAAAAACTCAGGGACACACCAAGCGACGATCCGGGCAAAAGGGCGCGCATGGCGATAGAGGCTCTTCGTGAAGAGCTGGGATTCAAATTCGGTAACTGGGCATTGGTAACGCTCGCAGAAGAGGGATTGGAAACTCCTCCTCTGAACTGCTGCAGACGGGGGGGCAGGCATGGAAGTGGAACTGCCACCGGTCGGAGCACTGTCAATTGCGCGCATGGGTCGTTCTCTGATCGTGACGGAGCGGCGTCAGCACGACGTTCCGTGCCGCTTCCCGGATTAGAAGCGTGGCACGTCTTGCCCGCCGGCACCAGCCCCGGTATTGCCCAGAATTAAGCATTTTTTGCGCCGAACCAGGAGGAGTCGGGGATTCCCTGAGCGTCCTGACAGGGATGAACCGGCTGAACAAACCATGCTTCCGCCTGATACCGTCGCCTGCCGGTTTCGGGTCTGATTGACGGGCAAAGCGAAAAGGCGGGCGCAACGAAAGCTTATGGCACGAAAACTCGACAGCGGATCTGAACTGGGTCGTTCGGCGCATGCTGCGCGGTTGCGGATCATGGACTGGGACGAGGGGGCGCCCCAGACGAACGGCTGGTTTGGGGTGGAAATCACCTACCGGCAGCACCGAGGTGAGTTCGATTGGGAGGACACGCGATCTTCCCTCCGACAGTTTGTGGATCTGCCGGACCTCGACCCAAAGCGCAAGCTTTGAGCAGCGCCGGCCGTTGGGCTGCGCCGCTGCCGGAGGCCTTTCTTGTTTAGCGCACGACTTTCTTCGAGATGAAGTTGATCTTCGAAAACGAAACGGAGCTTGGACGGTGCGATCCCGACCGTGTGAACGGTCATTTTGGAGACGATCCGGGCGGTTGGATTGCCATGACCCATACTTCGGCCGCCATCACCCATTCCAATGGAATGCTGCGCATCGAACAGCGCTGCTATCTGCGTTCGACCGACCGGCCGGAGGATGTCCGTTCGCAATCCTGGGTCGCGCCGGAAATGACTTTTGAGCCCCTGCTTGCCTCCAAGGAGAAAACCGCACGGTTGGTCGAGCAAGCGCACACTCGCTTTGTTCGCCATGCCAGGGGAATATTGGCCGAGCAAGCCATTCTCGCCATGCACAAGGACATGGCAGAGCGAACCTGAATCAAAGGAGCAACCGAAGAAGCCCGCGCCCTGACTTCAGCGGGCTGACGAGCGCCAGGCTCATTCGGTCCGGCCTCAGAAATTCGCAGGCCACGGTGCGAATATCCGCCGCTCGCACGGAGCAGAGACACTCTTTGATATGGCGGGGGGGCACAATGCGGCTGTACCCCAGCATTTGTTCCGCGAGCCACATCATTTGATTTTCGGTGCTCTCGAGGCTCAAATCGATCTGGCCAATCAAATAGTCGCGTGCGCGGCGGAGTTCAGAGGCGGGGATAAGGGTCTTCCTGAGCCTGTGAAGCTCAGCGTTGACCAGTTTCAGGGCGCCACGGAGCTTGTCCGTATCGAGTCCGGCGGAGATCACCAGCGCGCCCGCGTCGTCGTAGAACGAAAGCGAGCTGCAAACCGAATACGCCAGGCCATGGTCCTCACGGAGCACCTGGAAGAGCCGTGAACTCATGTTCTCGCCGAGGACGGTGCTCAGCAGGCGCAGAGCGAACCGGCGCTGGTCATGGCGTGAGCAAGCGCGAATCCCGAGGGCAAGTTGGGTCTGCTGAGTGTCCTTGGTGAAGAGCCGGAGGCGGGGCGCGTCTTGATCGTCTGTGGCGGGAGTGAACCTGGGGCGTTCTCCCAACGGAAGGCGCTTGGCAAATGCCGAAACCGCCTTGACGACCTTCTCATGCTTCAGTTTGCCGGCCGCCGAGATCAGGGTGCCGCCACTGACATAATTGCGCCGCTGGAATTTTAGGAGGCGGAACCGGTTCATCCGGTCGAGCGTGTCCGCCGTGCCGGTGAGCGAACGGCCCAGCGGGTGATTGGGCCAAAGCGCTTCGTTGAGGAGTTCGATCACATGGTGCTGCGGTTGGTCCAGGTACATGGCCAGTTCTTCCTTGATGACATTCCGTTCCTTCTCGATTTCAACGGAGTCAAACGTCGAGTTCAGGAACATGTCCATTAGGACCTCCAGCAGTTCATGGAACCGGTCGTGCCGGGCTTTCGAATAGAAGCAGGTCAACTCCTCAGTCGTGAACGCGTTGAGATACCCGCCAATCCCCTCCACATCCTGAGAGATCTGCTTGGCGGACCGGTTTCGAGTGCCTTTAAACAGGAGATGCTCGATGAAATGAGAGACGCCTGAGAGCGCTGCCGGCTCGTATCGCCCGCCGACCCCCACCCATATCCCGAGACTGATACTGGCCATGTGAGGCATTTCGGCTGTGACCACCGTCAGCCCGGTTTTATCACGTGAGACTTTGTACATCCCGTGCAGGAGTGATCAACGGCTCGTCAGGAAAGCGCCCGGGGAACGCTCTCGGGCGGGCCGACCCGCCGCAGATAATCAAGAATGATCGTGACAGCTTCGTGCGGATCGTCCGTCACAGTGCACAGTTCCAGGTCTTCCTCCCCGATCATCTTGCCGGCTTCGAGCGTTCCTTTCATCCATTTCAGCAACCCGAGCCAGTACTCTCGTCCAAAAAGGACCATCGGAAAGCGCGGGATGCGCTGCGTCTGGACGAGCGTGAGAACCTCGAAAAACTCGTCGAGCGTGCCAAACCCGCCCGGCATGAAGATAAATCCGATGCTGTACTTCACGAAGCAGACCTTTCGCGAAAAGAAGTAATGAAAGTGGATGGGCACATTGGCGAATCGGTTGCCCTTCTGCTCAAAGGGCAGCTCGATATTCAGTCCCACCGATTTCCCTTTGCCCTCTGCGGCGCCGCGATTGGCCGCTTCCATAATCCCCGGCCCGCCCCCCGTGATGACCGCCAAGTGGTTCTTGGCCAGTTCTTTCGAAATAGCCGCCGCTGCGTGGTAGTATGGATCGCTTGGAGGAGTCCGTGCCGAACCAAAAACCGTCACCGCCAGGCCAACCTTCGAAAGAGTTTCAAACGCATCGACGAACTCCGCCATGATGCGGAAAATCCGCCAGGGGTCTTCTCGCACGAAACCCACCGAATTGCTGTTCATCGCGGGAGCATAATCCGGGGGGCGCCGGGTGACAAGATAGGGCGGAGCGCGCAAATCGCGCGCGGTCCTCTCATGTCCCGCAGCTCGCTTCGCCCCAGTCCGCTCCGCTTTCCAAGCGGAAGCGCCCTGACGTTCGGGCTGGGGTCCCAGGTCAGCCGCCCTGGGCCAAAAGGTAGATTATCCCGGCGACAAAAGCGATCGTGAGGATCAGCAACAAGATCTTCGCCCAGCTCTTGGGATACTTGCCGGCAATTTGTCCCGTGTAACCGTTGACCACCGCCTGGTAACTCCTGGAGCCGTAATTGAAGGCCAAGAGCCAAACTGGCGCCAGGATATGTTTGAAGGTCTGGGCGCTATACTGGCTCCGGACCCGGAGGTTTCGGTGCGTGTCGCCCGGGACTTCGGAGGCGCACATCTTCCTCACCGCGGCCTCCATGCGCTCGCGCGATCGCTGCGCCGCGGCGACGAGGTCGATCTGGTAATGCTCGACCACCCAGCCGGCAAGAAACCGCGGGGCGTAAGGGACCAGTTCCTTCGTGGGAAAAGGCTCGATCTGGCGAAGCAGGGCTTCGTTGACTCCCGCGGAAGCGCAAACCAACTCGTCGTCAAACCAGTGGTCGACTGCCCCCGAACTTGGCACCCAGCGGGTCCGCTGAACCTGCCGGGTCTTGGTTTGGCCGCTGGCATCGCGGTAGGTTTCGGTCTCCTGGTAATGGTAACCGGATTCTGCCGTCCAATCGGCGTGCGCTTGAGCGTCGAAGGTCCAGTAAGGCAGGTAGATCCCCTTGACCGTATCTGTCAACGCCGCTGACCTCAGCCGATTTGGGGCGAACCACCGGCTCGCATACCATCTGCGGATCTCCTCGCGAACCTTGGACTCATCCACCTTAAAGGGGAGAAGACTTTCCGGCTGGATGGGCGGCTTGATCTCCTGGTAAGGCGCGATGGATGCGGACCCGCAAAACTCGCATCGCTGGGCGACCCGGCCGGGCTCGAAGACCGAAATGGCCTGGCAGCTCTGGCACTTGACGGAAACGCGTTCGGTTTTCCAATCGCGGTGAGTTTGGGCGAATTCGCGCAGCTTGGTCGTCAAGTCGTGTTCGCGAATCTCCCCCGTGGCGGGATCAAGTTCGGCGGGTGCTGCGGTGCCGCAATAACCGCAAATGAGCGCCTGCCGGGCCGCATTCCAATGGGCTTCAGCGCCGCAGGCCGGGCAATGGAATTTCTTAAGGGCAGTGACTTCGCTCACGAATTGATGAAGTCCTGGATGGCGGCGCGCGTGATGCGGTAAGCGGATCCGATCTTCTTCCCCTTGAGATCGCCGGCTTCGATACTGGCAATCACGTCGGCCTCGGTGACCCCGAGGAGGTTGGCGGCGTCCGCCGGGCTGAGGAGATCAAACGCACCCGGGGCGGTGGCGGTTGCCTGGGGAGCGGGCGTCCGGGCGGGTTGGGTGATCGAACCGCCCTGCTGTTGAATGATCTGCTGGGCCATGGCCAGCCCGATCGCCATTTCCGTGGCCGCGCCTCCGGCGCTGCCGCCTTTCTCCATGCCTTGCGCCATCTGGAACTTGACGTAGTCATTGAGATTGCCGATGGCGGACATGCTGGACCGCTTATCGATCGCCTGCTCGACTTCGGGCGGCACGGATACGTTTTCGACCACGAAACTGGTCATCTCCAGCCCGTACTTGGCGCTCATGACAGGGTTGATCAGGGGCAGGAGGGACTCCCCGAGCTCCGAGTACCGCCGGGCCACGTCGAGAACCGGAACATTGGCTTTGGCCAGGGCTTCGCTGAAAACGCTCACGATCCGCGAACGCATGGTGTCGGCGAACTCATCGAGCCGGAAATGGTGGTCGGTCCCGGCCACTTCCCTCAGAAAAAGGCGCGGCTCGATAATCCGAAAGTCATAGGTGCCAAAGGCTCGGGCACGGACCACCCCGAAATCGTTGTCGCGCATCATGACGGGGTTGGAGGTTCCCCATTTGTTGCCGGTGAAGACCCGTGTGATCAGGTAGTAAATGTCGGTTTTGAACGGCGATTCAAACCCGAACTTCCACGACTTGAGCGTCGTCAGAATCGGAATGTTATCCGTGGTGAGACTGTGCTTCCCGGGCCCGAACGTGTCCCCAAACTCTCCCAGGTAAACGAACTGCACCAATTGAGACTCGCGCACGATCAGTTGAGCGCCGCGCTTGATTTCCTTGTCGTCATCCGGGAAGCGGTAGGCGAGGGTATCCCGCGAATCATCGTTCCACTCGATAATCTCGAGCAACTGGCCTTTAAGGAAGTTTAGAATACTCATGGGTCACTGACGGTTCAGGTTTGTCAATTGGTTTGGCCGGGTGTTGGCATTGCCTGCTCGTTACCGGGCGAGTTTTCCAACTTGCTGCGGTTCCTGCAATTACAATTCCGCACCCGTCTTGCACCCGGGATTGCCCTTTACTCAACCCCCAGCTTCGGTATTCTGTCGTCCTTATTGTTTTCTTGATATGGCAAAACTGAGCGTGAGCAACCTGGACGTGCGCGGCAAGCGTGTGTTCGTGCGCGTGGATTTTAACGTGCCGATGGAAGAGAAGAATGGCCAGATGTCCATTACGGACCTGACCCGCATTCAAGAGACTTTGCCCACCCTGGAATTGCTGGTCGAACGCGGGGCGCGGCTTATCCTGGCCTCGCACTTGGGCCGGCCCAAGGGCAAACGGGAACCGTCCATGTCGCTTCGCCCGGTTGCGGAAAAGCTCGCCGACATGGTCCATCGCCCTGTGGCCTTTGTGGACGACTGCATCGGCGAGAAGGCGGAGAAGACTGCGGAAGCCTTGAAGCCGGGCGATATCATGGTCCTCGAAAATGTCCGGTTTTACGCGGAGGAAGAAGCAAACGACGCGGCGTTTGCCGAGAAACTGGCAAAGATGGCTGACGTGTATGTGAACGACGCGTTCGGCTCGGCCCACCGGGCGCATGCCTCCACCGAGGGCGTTGCCCAGATCGTGAAGGCCCGCGGCGGCAAATGTGCGGCCGGTTTGCTTATGCAACGTGAGTTGAAGTTCCTCGGGGATGAGCTGGAGAATCCGGCAAAGCCGTTCGTGGTCATCCTCGGCGGCGCCAAGGTTTCCGACAAGATCAACGTCATCGACCGCTTGCTCGACAAAGCGGACGCGCTCCTGATCGGCGGCGCCATGGCGTATACCTTCCGCCTTGCCCAAGGCTGCAAGGTCGGCAAATCGCTTGTTGAACCGGACCGCGTGGATGTCGCCAAGGGCGCGCTTGAGAAGGCGGCACGGAAAGGCGTCAAGTTCCTGCTGCCCTCGGACGACGTCGTGGCCACACCGGTGGACACCGGCAAGGTCAACAAGAAGGGCAAGCCCGTTATCGAGATGCAGAATTCGCGCGTGAACGCCTCGACCAACCTGCCCGACGACGGCGCAGGCGTCGATATCGGCCCGGCGACGGTCAAGGCTTATAGCGAGATCATCGCGTCAGCCAAGACGATTCTTTGGAACGGCCCCATGGGCATTTTCGAGGACGAGCGCTTTTCCAAAGGGACGTTTGCGGTCGCCCAGGCCGTGGCGAACGCAACCAAAAAAGCGGGAGCCAAGAGCATTATTGGCGGTGGCGACAGTGTGAAGGCGCTGAACGCTGCCGGGTTGGGGCGCAAAGTCACGTTTATGAGCACCGGCGGCGGAGCCAGCCTGGAGTTTCTCGAAGGCCAGGTGCTGCCCGGCGTGGCGGCGCTTTCCGATGTGTAAAGCACTGTTCGCAACTTGGATTGGCAAAGCTGAACTCTGAAATTCGCCTGACGATATCATGCAGAAACAACGCAAACTCATCATTGCCGGCAACTGGAAAATGAACAAGACGGTCGCGGAAGCGCTGGACCTTGTGCAAGGCCTGAAGCGCGAACTCGCGTCTGTTAAAGAAGTGGATATCGTTGTCTGTCCGCCGTTTACCGCCCTTGAGCCGGTTTCCAAGGCCATTCTTGATTCGAATATCCGTCTCGGAGCTCAGAACATGAGCGACCAGGCTGGAGGCGCGTTTACTGGGGAGATCGCGGCCTCGATGCTGAAAGAGTTCTCGGTGCGCTATGTCATCCTGGGGCATTCGGAGCGGCGCCAGTTCCAGAAGGAGCCGGATGCGCTCATTTCCCGCAAGGCGCTTGCGGCCCATGCGGCTTCCATCAAGCCGATCGTGTGCGTCGGCGAAACCCTTGAGGAACGCGAAAGCGGCCGGACGGAAAAGGTGGTGGGCAGTCAATTGCAGGGCAGTTTAGCCGGCCTGTCCAAGGCCCAAATGGAGGAAACGATCGTCGCATATGAGCCGGTTTGGGCGATCGGGACCGGGCGCAACGCAACGCCGCAGCAGGCCCAGGACGTGCATGCGTTCATCCGGGGGACCCTTGCCACGCTGTTCGACGACGCGATCGCCAAGCGAGTGCGCATCCAATATGGCGGCAGCGTCAAACCGTCCAATGCCCGCGAGCTCATGAGCCAGCCGGATGTCGATGGCGCGCTTGTGGGAGGGGCTTCGCTGGAGACCCGGAGTTTTTCCGATATAATTAAGCACTCTATCTAGAAATTACGCGCTATGACTCTGTTGATCGGCTTATTGACCTTCCTCATGGTCTTGAACTGCCTGTTCTTGATGTTGCTGATCCTTATTCAGCTTCCCAAGAAGGAGGCAGGCGCTGGGATCGCATTCGGTGGCGCGGCGACGGACGCGTTGTTCGGCGCAGGGTCCGGGAACGCGCTGACGAAGCTCACCAAGTATTCCGGCACGCTCTTTGTAGGACTTGCCGTTCTGCTCTCGGTCCTCAATATGAATGCCGCGCGCCGGGGCAGCCGCATGATCGAACAGGAACTCTCGCGTCAGGCGAGTGCCCCTGTCCAAACGGCGCCGGTCCTGGGTTCAAACTTCAACACCCTCGCCACGCCCCCGGCAACTCCCGTGCCTGCCACCACGGTGGCCACGGTGACGAACGTGATGACGTTCACGGCAACGAACGCCCCGGTCACGGCCGCCCCGGCCGCTTCGGCACCGGCCGAGGTGCCGGAAGCTCCCGCAGCGGCTCCGCAGGAATAGAAGCCCGAGGCGCCGAAAGAAATCCGACAGGCGAAACCCGAAATTCCGAGGGGCGCTCGTATTTTCCCGTGTTTTGCGAATTGATGACAAAAAGTCATCAAACGCGCAAGTGCTTCGCCAGCAACCGCTATTGCCGATTCCGTTCAGCTATCCAGTTCGAATCTCGCCCTTCGAACCTTCGAACTTCGTCCTTTGGATTTCACCCTTCGGGTTTCCCTTCGTTTACGACGGCGGGCGGTCGGAAAATGGATTCCCGTCGCTGGTGTGGGGTCTCCCGAAAGGGTTTGGCGATTGCGGTTTGGTCTTGGGGTCAAGGCCAGCTTGGGGAAGCGAAAAGGGTGCGAACAGGAGATAGATCCACCCGATCATGATGTGCAAAAGAGCCGCGGCCATGAGCTGAACGAGGTTCATGCGATGCAGGGTGTAAGCGGCGATCGCGAGGGAGAGGAACAGAGCGCCGGGCAGCAGGCAGGCGGCGCCGATTCGTCCTGCGCCGGGCCACGACAATTTGCGATCTGCGTAAAACGCGATGAGCCGCACTGGCCAAGCGTAGACAAAGCCCAGGATCGTCCACACCACCCATAAGCCGGCGACGACCGTGCCGCCCATTGCAGCCAAGACAGCCGGGTGCCACGCCCCCCACCATGGCTCCAGTTCAGACCGGTTCAACGCGATTCGGTATCCCTTCACATAGGGGATCTTGACGTATCCGAACAGCGACCGAATCCGCAGTTCGCTGCGCCTGACCTCCAGTTGGACGTCCGCCCCTTCGCCGGTCTCCATCAGGTCCTCCGGATCTATGTCCAGGCCGAGGAACGTTGATCCGGTAATGCGCACCCGGGGGCGCTGGGTCCAGACGAGTTCCCCGTTATGAATGGCGCCCGTAGGAGGCAATGAGGCGATCGTCCGTTCCAGGACGGGCACCCAGGCGAGTTCGAAGAACGCCGCGATGATGACGGCGGCGATCAGCGCCACTCCAACCTGCCACGCCGTCAGCAAGCCCCCGCGCGCCTGGGCAAACGCGGCCACGCCGCTGAAGGTGAAAGGTTGCGCCCAAGCCTGTTTCGTTTCGTCTTCCATGGCGATGCGCCGCAGGCGCAGTCCCTCGCTGCCTCCGCTTCACCCGATTCGATCGGCCCAATCACGGCCGTTCCCGTTTTGCGGATCTTGATCAGGACTCGGGTTGCGCCTCAGGTTCGGGCGGAGGCTTGGCGCCTGGCGGTGGTTTCACCACCACGAGCGGGAGCGGAAAGCGCAGCTTCATAACGTCGTCGACGAGCACTTCGATATAGTAAACGCCGGCCGATTCGAATTTCACCTGGCCGAAAACGGTGACATTCGTCGCGTGATGGCTGGCCTCTTTGACCAGGAACTTCACCTGGCTCTGCCGAAGGACGGTGGTCTGATCCGGACCGAGCAACCGGACACTCTCGGTAAAGGCGCCGACACCTGCCGTCCAGCGGTTGAACAGGCAGAGCTTGAATGCACTCACAGGGACTTTCGGCACTTGGAGGTATCCCATGACCCCCAGGATGATGAAATTGCCGTTAATCTCCTGTTTGACATCCTCGCACAAAAGCGAGCATTGCAGGTCGGGAAGGATTCGAGTGGGTTGCATAAAGGCGGTTCAGCAGACGGAAATCGACGGTTCACCGATCAAAGGCCGGGCCGCGCCTGGGAAAGAGAACGCTCGGCTGCCCGGACGGTGTTCGCCATCAGGAGCGCGATCGTCATGGGCCCCACGCCGCCTGGGTTGGGTGTAATCTTGCCGGCGATCGGCTGCACGCGCGCGAAATCCACATCGCCTACCAGGCGTGTGCCGGTTCGCGCGGTGGGATCCGGGCGGCGGTTCACTCCGACATCCACCACGACGGCCCCGGGCTTGACCATTTCCGGCCGAACGAACTCAGGCACACCCATCGCCGCGATCAAGATGTCTGCGCGCCGGCAGTGTTCGGACAGGTTGCGCGTGTGGGAATGGCAAACGGTGACCGTGGCATTGGCGTTGGGAGATTTCTGGACCAGCAGCGCCGCCATCGGTTTGCCAACGATATTTCCCCGGCCAAGAATGACCACGTAAGCCCCGCTCAGGGCCACGCCCGATCGGAGCAGCAATTCGTGAATCCCGGCTGGCGTGCATGGCACAAATCCCGTCGTGTCGCCCAGCATGAGCTTCCCGACGTTCACCGGGTGGAATCCGTCCACATCCTTGTCCGGAGCCACGGCGGCGTACACCGCTGGCGAATGAATATGCGAGGGAATGGGGGCTTGGACGAGGATGCCATGGACTTGCGGATCGGCATTCAAGCGGGCCACCAGGCCAAGGAGATCCTCCTGGGAGGTGTCTTGGGAGAGCACCTGCGTTACGGAACGAATCCCCAATTGCCCGCACGTCCGCTCCTTCATCCCCACGTAGACCTGCGATGCGGGGTCGTCTCCGACCCGCACGAAGGCCAGCCCCGGCCTGACGCCGCGAGCCTGGAGCGCAGCGATGCGCTGGCGCGTCTCCTGGTGAATCTGCTCCGCGATCGCCCGGCCATCAAGGATGTTGCCCCCTGGCATCACTGGATCAGCTCCAAGGTGTCCACTTCAATCACGGGTGTCCGTGGCCACCGCGGGTCAATCGCTTCTTCGCCCGTGACCACGATTCGTTTCCCACGGTAGTCCTTGAGGTCGAGTCCGAGTTTATCTGTGTGAAGGTAATTGATCGTCTTGCGGTTGGCGGGACTCAGCAGCTCATAGTAGGTCGGCGCCTGGATGCTCACCGTGCTTCGCACCAGTCCTTCTCGGCGCACGATCCGGCGCGAAGCTGCCTGCTCGATGCTGCCCGGAGCGGGCAGCGCACCCCGTTCGGAAAGCTGCGGCAAGGCCGGTTTCGGCTCCGCTGCCGGTCCAGGCGGCGGCATCGCAGGCGGCAGGATGACCGGGGCCGGTGTTGAGAGCGCGGGTGCCGGAGCGGCCGTTGTTGGAGCAGACGCGGTTGAACCGGGAGCCGCTGGCGAAGCCGGCGGGTTGCGAAGCGGCTGCCAATCGCCTGGCGGCGCCGAAGGGAGCGGCGCCGAAGGGAGCGGCGCCGTTCCGGTTGCGGGCCGCGGTTCAGGCGCAACGGCCGGTGCTTGGCTCGACCGGACCGGCTGCCATTCGCCGATGGCTGGTGGGGCATGGACGGCCGGTTGCGGCTGTCTTGAACCCGGCGAAGCGACCGGCGGGAGAGCGGGCGCCGCGGTATGGGCTCCGGGACTTTGAGGCAGGACGATGGGCGCCGGTTGAGGACTCCGGCTGCGGTCAACGGTTGCCGGGGTGGGCGGCAGGGGCCTCGGCGTGCTGGCGGTGCTCGCCAGACCGAAGCCGCCGGCTCTATCGACCAGGTTCGCCGCGATGAATCCGTACGCTCCCGGCGGCGTCTCAATCTCCATCCAATCGTCCACGCGCCGGATTTCGCGAATGGGCGCCCCTCTTTCGAGGCGTCCAACCGTGCTGAAATTCTCTCCCGGACCGCCTCGAAGGTTGAGCCGGTTCACATTCACCGTCTTGGAGGCCGGGTCCACATAAGGCGCGTACACCCAGACGGGCGTGTTGGGGGGCATCTGAATACGCAGCCATTTCGAAGGCTCATTGGTGGCCGGCTTCGAAAGCGTGATCTCCTCCAGAATCACGACCTTCTCGCCTTTCTGAAGCTGGGTGATCACCTCGCCGATCAGCGCGGGACGTCCCCGCACGTTGATGCGGCTTCCTTTCACCACCGCAGCCTCCTCAGCCGCGCTCGGAGCGGCAGAGAGCAGGAGAGCAACCCCTGCCAGCGAACTTAGCAGCTCGTAAATCTTCATATCGGTGCAGTAAAGTTTTTGCGCAGGTTCGTGTCAACGCCAGCCGTGGCCCAGGTCAATGCCGGCTCGCGTTGCCCAGTAGAGAATCAATCTCCGCCGCTGTCAATGTCCGCCATCGTCCCACGCGCAGTTCGCCAAGTTTCACCGGCCCGATCTGGACCCGCCTCAGCGCTCTTACCGTGCGTCCCTGCGCTTCGAACATCCGGCGGACCTCCCGGTTCTTCCCCTCGCTCAGTTCCACTTCGATCAGTGTGTGGGAATGGCTGGATTCCAGAATGCGCGCGGCAAGCGCTTTCAACAGTTCGCCTTGGTAGAAGATCCCCTTGGTCAGGGCGGCGGTGACCTCGGACCCTGCTTTGCCCTCGATTGTGGCATGATACTTCTTCCGAACCCCGTAACGGGGATGGGTCATTCGCAGGGCGAACTCGCCATCATTCGTGAGGAAGATCAAGCCCTCCGTCAGGTAATCGAGCCGGCCTACGGTGTAAAGGTTGCCCCATTCTTTGGGCAGGAGTGCCCCCACCGTGGGGCGCCCATGGGGGTCGCTCCGGGTGGAAACGAATCGCAGAGGTTTATTGAGGGCGACGTAAATCTTCCGTTTGGTCTTGATCGGTGCCCCATCCACCGTTACCGAAATAGACGCCGGGTCCACCTTGGTCCCCAGTTCCCGAACGATTCGCCCCTCTACCGCGACACGGCCATCGCGAATGATCTCTTCGCTGGTGCGCCGGGATGCCACGCCCGCGTCTGCCAGAAGCTTTTGCAGACGCACGAGCATGGGTCAGAAGAGGTTAAATCAAAATCGGCGTGGTCTGGAATACCGGCCGGACCGACGCTGCGCCGCGAAACGCGCCCGCCTAGACATCAGGCTTCGTCTTCCGGAGGCCCGTCACGCGGTCGCCGGGTTTCCATTGCCCGCGTTTCTTCAAGAGTTCCACGCGCTCGAACCGCTTCAATACGTTGCGCTTGGCCGTAAGCGAGTTGGCCGCGCGCAGGGTGCTGTGCTGTGACATAAATTCAAAAACGTTCCCGCTGGATCGTAAAGCGGAGGAGGTTAGTAGCATAGCCTCCAGGAATTGCAACCGTGAATAATTGGTGGCCGCCGGATGGGGGGCGACTCACCGTTTCCTGTTGCCCTCATAATCGTCCTCGTAATCCTCCGGCCCGGCGGAAGACGCAGTTTGTGGACATTTCGATGTCAAAGCGCATTCCTGCCAATACAAACACAGGACAAAAACATGTCAAACGCATGATAACCACATGCGTACATGCTGTTATCATGAGTTTAACGTGCGTTTAGCGTGCGTTTAGCGTGCCTTTACATCGCATGCAGCGAGTCGCTTTGCCCCCGTGTCTTCACGATCAAACCTCCGACCCGGCGTTGCCTTTTGGTGTCCATTGGCGTTCCTTCGCCGGCTTGAAGCCGCGTTCCGGGCTCTCGTCCGGGCAACGGTGTTGGGAAAAATCCTCGTCTCGGGTTGGTGGGGTGAATATACTCCGCACATCCGCCTATGAAGAACTTGATACGTGTTCTGATCTGGGTGGCGGTGTGTATCGCAGGCGCGGGGGCTTACGCTGCGTTGACGCTCCGCCGGGGAGAGCCCCTGAATTCGGCTTACATCCTGGTGGCTGCGCTGTGCACTTACGCGATCGGCTACCGGTTCTATTCCAAATGGATCGCAACGCGAATCCTGATGATCGACGATCGCCGGGCCACGCCCTGCGAGGTCCATGACGACGGCAAGGATTTCGTCCGCACCAACAAATGGATCGTGTTCGGGCACCATTTTGCGGCGATCTCCGGTCCGGGTCCGCTCGTTGGGCCTGTGCTGGCTGCGCAGTTTGGATATCTGCCGGGCACGCTCTGGATCTTGATCGGGGTGGTTTTGGGAGGCGCGGTTCAGGATTTCGTGATTCTGTTTGCCTCCATTCGGCGGGACGGGAAGTCGCTGGCGCAGATGCTGCGCGAGGAATTGAATTCGGCGGCTGGGTATGTGGGGGCGGTGGCGATTCTGGCGATCATGATGATCCTGCTGGCGGTGCTGGCGCTGGTGGTGGTCAAGGCCTTGGCAGAGAGTCCCTGGGGAGTTTTCACGGTCGGCGCAACGATCCCCATCGCGCTGTTCATGGGCGTTTACCTTCGTGCGATCCGGGTGGGGAAGGTGCTGGAGGCATCCGCGATCGGGGTGACGCTGCTGTTGTTGGGGGTCTGGGGCGGGCAGTTTGTCCATAGCGATCCCCAGCTTGCCAAGGCCTTCACGATTGGCGCCGAACCGCTGGCTTGGGCGATCATCGGATATGGGTTGGCGGCCAGCATCCTGCCGGTTTGGCTTCTGCTGGCGCCGCGCGATTACCTGAGCACATTCATGAAGCTGGGGACGATCCTGGCGCTTGTGCTAGGGGTTTTCCTGGTGCTGCCGGATTTGAAAATGCCGGCCGTGAGCAAGTTCATCGACGGCTCGGGGCTGGTGCTGGCGGGCGGTGTTTTCCCGTTTTGCTTTATCACCATCGCGTGCGGCGCGATCTCGGGCTTCCACGCGTTGATCGCCAGCGGGATCACGCCGAAGATCATCACGCGCGAGAGTTACGCCCGGTCCATTGGGTACGGGGCGATGTGCCTCGAATCGCTGGTGGCGATCATGGCCATGGTGGCGGCATGCACCCTGGATCCGGGCGTTTACCTGAGCATGAATGTCAAAGGGGCTGGCGCCACGGAAAGCGCCATCGCACTCGATACCGTGGCGAAAGTGCGCGCCTCGGGATTCGCGGTTTCGGTCGAGGAAATGGATGCCTTGGCGGACCAGATCGGGGAAAAGACGCTCTTTGGACGGACGGGCGGCGCCGCCACGCTCGCCGTGGGCATGGCCCAGATCTTTTCACGGGCCGTCAGCGGGCGGTGGCTGGATCTTTGGTATCATTTCGCGATCATGTTCGAGGCCTTGTTCATCCTGACGACCCTCGACGCGGGGACGCGGGTGGGGCGGTACCTGCTCCATGATTTCCTGGGGAACGTCTGGAAGCCGCTCGGAAACACGAAGAACCTCTGGGCGAACTTTGTCGCGAGCACGATGATGGTGACCGCGTGGGGCTATTTTCTCATCCAGGGCGTGCGGGACCCGCTGGGCGGGATCAACTCGTTATGGCCGCTGTTTGGGATCGCCAACCAGTTGCTTTCCGCCGTGGCGCTCTGCCTCGGGACCACCATCGTCCTGAAGATGCACCTCCCCGCCAAAGAAAGCTCGCGACCGGGGCGTCCGGCGCTGGCGTTCATCACGCTCATCCCCCTGGTTTGGCTGCTCGGAGCCACCGGCACCGCCGGAACTCAAAAGATTTTTCATCCCGAACCGACGATCGGCTTTCTCGCCAAGGCAAAGACCTTGGACGAGGCGCTGCCCGCACTGGAACAGGCGGTCGTGTCGGCCCGGGCCGGGGGTGATTTGGCGGCGGTCGACCATGCGGTCAAGGCGGTGCGCCGCAACCGCGGCGATCATTTCAACCAGGTGCTTGACGCCGTGGTTGCGGGCGTCTTTTTGGTCTTGGTGATGATGATCCTGGTGTTGAGCATTCGGGAATGGATCCTGTTGCTGGCCAGGAGACGGTTGGCCTTTTTGCACGAGACCGAGCCTGTTTGGCTGCCGGACTATGCGCTGGCCCAAGCGAAGCCTTGGCACCTCGTTAGCGTGCTCGCGCTCGGGTTTGGGCTGATCCGAGAGCTGTCGGGGGAGGCGCAAATCGAGCGCCTGGAACGTCCGGACCCGGCGTGCGCGTGGGACCACCCGGGACTGGACCACGCCAACGAAGGGCTCGACGCGAGACGCCTCCGGCAACGGGCTTACCTGCAGATGACCGAAAAGCGGTTCAGTGGCGTAAACCGGTGCTGTTGACCTATGGAGCGCCTTGGGCTGTTCGGAGGATCGTTCAATCCTGTCCATAGGGGCCACCTGCTGGTGGCCAAGGCTGCGTTGGAAGAACTCAAACTCTCGACGTTGTTCTTCATTCCCGCCGCGCAATCCCCGTTTAAACCCGCGATCCGCCTGGCTCCGGCGGAGCAGCGCTTGCGGCTCTTGCGATTGGCCCTGGCAGGGCAGACGCGGTGCCAGATCGATGATCAAGAGCTTGCCCGAGGGGGGGTGTCTTACACCATCGACACGGTCCGTTCCTATGCGGCCCGGTTCCCGAGAGCAGAGTTGTGGTGCCTGATTGGCAGCGATCAACTGCGGTTGCTGCCGAAGTGGAGGTCGGCGGACGAACTGGCGGGATTGGTGCGGTTTGCGGTCATCCCGCGCCCGGGCGAAGGGATTGGAGAGTTGGCCGAGCCTTTTCGTGGCGTGTCTTTGGGCGGGTGGCCCATCAGCTTGTCCGCTTCGCAAGTGCGAGAACGCCTCAAGGCCGGGCTCCCGGTCGACGGCCTCGTTCCCGACGCGGTGGCGGAGGCCCTGCGCAACTATCGACTTTATCTTTGAACCCAGGTGCGCCATGCTGCGGCAGAATGGATGCTCGAGAATTGGCGCTGCAATGCCGGGAACTGGCGCACAGCAAGAAGGCAGAGAATATCGTCGTGCTCGACCTTCGGGAGATCTCCACCATCACGGATTATTTTGTGATTGCCACGGGCGGAAGCGAACCCCACCTGCGCGCCATCGTCGATGAGATTCGCGAAAAGCTGGAAGAGAACTGCGGCCTCATCCCCCGCGGCACGGACGGGACCTTTCAAACCTCCTGGGTGGTGCTGGATTATTTCGACGTGATCGTGCATGTCATGCGCGCCGATGTGCGCGACCGCTACGACCTGGAAGGGCTGTGGAGTGATGCTCCCCGAGTCAGAAACCGCAGACGACCCGCAGTGAGAACTCGGGTCGATGCGGCACGCTAGCAAAGGACGAAGTTCACGGGCGGCTTGCCGTTCCCGCTCACTCGGTTTCGGCAGGCGTTTTCTCCCCAGCCTCGTTGTAGGCCTTGAGCATCTCGTCGAAGAGCTGTTTGAACTCCTCCAAACCCGTGGCCGGGATGATGATCGTATCCCGCCGCCCATTCACGTCTTCCGTAATGCGCAGGAAACGCCCTCGAGGGTTCTCCTTGAGCGTAAAAACGAAGGTCTTGCGTTCGATCTGGATCTTCTCGGACCGGATTGTCTCCTCCACCACCGCCGGTTTTGGGCTAGAGTGAGGGTGAGAATGCGAATGAGGGTACGGTCGGTGCCCGTAAGGTGATGGACGTTCGTTGGATATCATACTGCAGCTAATGTTGGGCCTTCGCGTTACTTGTTTACAGACCAATAGGATACGCCCTTTGTCAACCCCTGAATTTTCCGGGGTTTACAAACCTAGACGCACTCCCGGGCTGGCTGGTTTCCCATAAATGAACCCAAATTCCCAGCACCAGGATTACGTTGCAGACCCGGGCGACGCCATGCCAGGCGCGATACGATCTCCCCGCCTCCTCACGTTGCTGAGGCGTGGACCGTCTGCCATAGATCTCCAGGTGCAGCTTCGAAAGCTTCGGCTTCGCTGACAGCCCGCTGAACAACGACACAGCCAGCATGCCAGCCACAAGGAAAAGACTCCAACGCTGCAAGGGCTTCCCCGCGTAGAGCCACTCCAATACCAAGTGGCCCAGCGCGATACCGCCACATACATACTGGATCACGAAGAATCGATCAAGCAACACTAGCCCCGCCGCACCGGAATGTGACGGAGGCAATATCCGCAGCATTTCTTCCGATGAAAACGCCGGCCAGGCAGCCGCCACGAAAAACAAAGTGGTGCCAAACCAGACCGCCGAATTCGTGATCCCGGTCAATCGCAGAAAGAAGGACACCCCTCGAACCTAGAAAAGTCGCCTGCAGCTGCCAAGCTCTGAATCGTCCAAGACCAGCGCTTGACGAGTAGCGCAATCGTGAGAGGGGCGCGTTTTCCAGCGGCGTTGCACCTCCCCCCGGGGGCCCATCTCCAACCTTGTCGGGAGTCCACCAAGTGGTATGGTTCCTTCGTAATGTCTGTGCCAACCGAAGCTCGCAAACCGCTCCGAATGGTCACCTGCGGGGGATGTGGGGCCAAGGTGTTCATTCCGGGCGAACTGGCGCCGCTCTCGACGCAGCCCTGCACCAAGTGTGGCTATCCGCTGATGATGCCTTTGCGGTTGCGCCAATTCGAACTGTTGATGCCTATCGCCTCCGGAGGAATGGGGACCGTCTATCGCGCCTTCGATACCACCCTGGAGCGGGAAGTCGCCGTCAAGCTGATGAAACGCAGCGTGGCCGAAGATCCCAAGGGCCTGGAAAACTTCATCCACGAGGCGCGCGCCTGCGGGTCTCTGAACCACACCAACATCATCCATATCTACACCTTTGACGAATCCGACGGCGAACGGTACCTCGTCATGGAGTTGGCCGATTGCGGCAGCCTCGATAACCGCATCGAACGCGAACAACGCGTCAACGAGCTGGATGTTCTCGATATCGGGATTCAGGTGGCTTCCGCTCTCGCGGCGGCGCTCAAACGCAATCTCCTCCATCGCGATATCAAGCCCGGAAATATCCTGTTCAATGCCGAAGGCGAGCCCAAGCTGATTGACTTTGGCCTCGCTCGCAAAGCCGAAGCCGATCATCTGCAGGAAGACGCCGTTTGGGGCACGCCGTACTACATCGCCCCCGAGAAGATCAAACGGGAGCGTGAGGATTTTCTCTCAGACCTGTACAGTCTTGCGGGCACGCTGTACCATGCGCTCACGGGCCATGTCCCCTTCGAAGCGCCCAGCATTGATGAAGTGATCGCGGCCCATATCCATACGCCGCTCACGCCTCCTCACCTGGTGGTCCCGGGCGTCACGCTGCCCACCAGCGAGGCGTTGGTGCGCGCCATGGCGAAGAACCCGGCACAACGCTTCCAGTCCTACGACGAATTCATCATGGCCCTCACTGCCGCACGAAGCCAACTGCTCGTCAGCCAGCTCCGAGGCCGGAGCGGATCCGACTCTGGAGGCAACGGCGGCCGGAGTTGGTGGCGGCGCTGATCCGGCGGGGCCGCCCGCAAAAGTCTCAGAACACAAAGCGGTACACCAGGGCCGCCAGCAACCCGCCGATCGCCGGTCCAACGATCGGCACCCAAGAGTAACCCCAGTCGCTATCGCGTTTTCCCCGGATCGGCAACAGCGCATGCATCAGGCGCGGTGCCGTGTCGCGGGCAGGGTTAATCGCATACCCGGTTGTTCCGCCCAGGGACAACCCAATGACCAACACCACCAAGCCAACCGGCAGCGCATCGAGCGCTCCGAGCCCGCCCTGGGGACTCGTGACGTGCAGGACGGCGTAAACCAAGACGAATGTCCCGATGGCTTCGGAAAGGGCGTTCAAGCCCGGCGCCCGCACGGCGGGGATGGTGCAGAACACGCCCAGTTTCGAGTCGGGGTTCTCCGTTAGGTCAAAGTGCGATTTGTAATGGAGCCAGACCAACGTTGCCCCGATGCAGGCGCCGAGGAATTGCGCCACGATATAAGGCAGGACCAGGTTCCAGGCGAATTGTCCCGCGGCGGCCAGGCCCAGCGTCACGGCCGGATTTAAGTGCGCTTTGCTCGCGGGGGCGCTGACGAAAACCCCCACGAACACCGCCATGGCCCAGCCAAAGGTGACAACGATCCACCCGCCGTTGTTGCCTTTGGTTCCTTTGAGGACCGCGTTGGCGACCACGCCGTCGCCGAGCAGGATGAGCAGCATGGTGCCGATAGTTTCGCCAAGAAACGCCGTCGTTGTCATAGTGGGTGCGCGAGAGTATCGAGAGGACTCCGGGCTGGCCAGAGCAAACAGGCGCTTGGCGCTTTCGGGGGTGCAACTCACGGTATCCGGGGTGTTCGAGGGCATGAATTGGGGAGGTCT
>CAZODO010000008.1:0-87665 GCA_964578605.1 uncultured Verrucomicrobiota bacterium
GAAGCCGCTCGTGGTCACTGTGGAAGTGGAAGCGAAGGCCAAGGAGCTGGCCGTGCTGAGATTGTTCGCGTGGCTGAAATCGAATAGAAGATGACTGCCGCATGAATTCCCTGGCCTGGTTTTGCTGGGGCCTGCACCTGACGGACATTCTCACGCTGCGGGCTGCCCGCACCTAGTTGCATCTGGTCGCCCGCAGAGTAAGCACCGTAGCCGCCAGGAACGTATCGAAGTGGTGGTTGCATCGATGGCTCGCGGTTCGTAGTTCCTCGCGGGATTCGGTTGGCGCGAGTCTCTTAGGTACTAGATCTCCGGTCAGGCTCTCCGTTTGGGCTCTGGCCTCCCAGGGCCCGCCACATCGTATTTCCTTATGCACGTATTTCCTTATGCTTTGCCTGGCAGCATGGTCCATGGTATGAACGACTCAGCAGCCAAGGCAGGCAAAACCATTGAAATCGTGAGAAGGGAAAGCCAACGCATCAGGCTATGGATTGAGTTAGTGGTTTTCGGGCGGAAAGATTTGGAGCTCGTTGATATTGATCGGGCGCTTGGCCTTCAGAACACGGAGGCGAACTTCGCGAGCGCGCACGGGCGGTAACTCAATGGTCTTGTCCGCACCGATGGTTGTGCCGCGCGGAATCTGCTTCCACGTCTCGCCGTGCTTGATCTCGATGGTGAACTCAGGCGTCTCGGGCAACGGTCGTCCCCGATGGCCAAGTGGTGTGGACTCGAAACCGCGCAGATGGCCAGCGCGAGAAGGTTCTTGCCCGCCATCCATCAGTGCAAGGCTGTCATGTCGGCATGTAATGGACACCTCCAGCGAAACCTCCAGCAACTGCATATGGAAACGGGCTCAGGACACAAGGGTGCATAAGCGAAAAAGTGTTTGATTCTCTCAGTAACTCTGCTATAAGTAGTTGGTAACTAGAGGCTTAGATGGTCGATTCCGACCCTCGCCTCGTAAGTATTCGGTAATGGCCGGAGCGAAGGAATGCCAAGGCGAAATCCGAAGCCCGAAGACGTCTTGCCCATCTGCTGAGTGATTCGTCCCCAAGGGACGGTGTGATAATAGCCCGGCGTTTCAACGCCGGGGCCTTGGGAATCAACGGGAATAAGTCCCGAAGGGACGGCTGAGTCCACCTCGCAGACGCCCGCTATTCAGCCGTCCCGTTCGGGACGGATACCGCAGCCGATCCGGAACCCGGCGTTGAAACGCCGGGCTAGTATCAAGCTGTCCCTGCTGGGACGAACGGATCAGCGGCCAGAAAGATAAATGAACGGGGTTCACCGAATAATTACCTCGCCTCGCCGCAGCTTCGCTGTGCCTGCTCACTGGTCCTGCCGAATAGCACCGCCACCATCCAAGAGACTCGCAGTCAACAACTTTCCCAGCAGGGCAGTTGGGAATGTGCACCGTCGCTACCTGTTTATGAGCGCTTCGAATGCACTCAGCACGGCAGATCGATCAACCCGAGCGCGGATGGTCGGGGGGGGGGGCGACGATAAGTGGCGTGCGCCACAACGAGGCAGAGGGAGCGACAACAAATGCGGCAGAAGCCATTGTACCCCGCGTTGTACCCCAGAGGGCCGCAAATGGGTCCAATTCGGCCCTGTTGAGGGCCATTATCGGATACGTGCCTTCGAAGAGACCGCGTCAGTCCAAGTGATTCCGGATGAGGGGCTTGCTGGCATGAGAACCTGAATCTACCGCAGGCAACCGACGATGTCGACCCGGCCGAGGAGGTGGCTGGATTCGGCGGTGGATGCCTGCCCGTGCCTTGTATCTTGGCATGTATGCGGCTGGATGAGAGCGCATGAAGAGGAAAACTAGCCGTCGGCCATCGGGCGTCTTCGAGGCCAGAAAGCCGGAAAGGGGCGGACGTGTTCTCCGTGGGTAGACTCCGCGTGCGGTCCTGCGCAATCTCCATGTCCAGCCCCGTGCTCTGTAGGGATGGTTCTGGCCCGGAAATATGCCCAGCAGCAAGGGGATGAGTTCAACCTAGACCCCTAGACCGAAGCAAGGACTCGATTCGTTGACGAGCTCCTTCTAACTCGCTTCTATACTCACCAAAGGAATTGGCTCCAAGTGGGACCGCGTGGGGCCGCCTGCCTCGTTGCATTTCTCCATCACCATCAATTACTTGTCCAAGATAATCCACATGATGGCTAAGTCAGTCCAGGAACCAAAAACACCTTGCCAAGGTTGATGTCGAGGGTTCGAATCCCTTCGCTCGCTCCATCTCTCCAGCCTCATTATCAAGCACTTCTAGCGACCATAGGGTCGATTTGGGGTTTTTCTGGACAGTTTCTGGACAACTCCGCAGCTCCTTTGATGGTCGCTGGGTTGCTTTGTCGCCATGAAGCGCGTGCGTTTTCCAAAGCGCATCAAGCGCGGGTCATGCATGGTCACGATTTACCAGACGCAGACCAAAGGCTACCCCCTGTTCACCGTTGCCCACTACGGCGCGGACAGTGGGCGGTGCCGCCAGAGATTCGCTGATTACTCTCTCGCCCGTAAAACAGCAGTCGATGTTGCGAGCAAACTCTCCGAGGGCCAGTCGGACATGCTCGTCCTCGCAGGTCAGGAGTTGCTCGTCTACCGACGTGCGCTTCAAGCACTCAAACCCAGCGGAGCGAGCCTCGACACGGCGGCACTCCGCTACTCGGAACTGACGCAGGGGGACAATGGTCATTCGGTCGCCACAATCGTCCGCCCGCCCGAGGCAACCGCTACTTCCGAGAAACCCAGGCTCGTTACGGAAGTCCTCCGGGAATTGCTGGCAGTGAAAGAGACCAAAGGCAGGTCGCGTCTGTACCTGACTGACCTCCGGGTTCGGTTGACCCGGTTCGCGGATGCAATGGCGCGTCCAATTTCAGAAGTGACCACAGTTGACATCGACGGGTTTCTTCAATCCTTGGCGATTTCCGCACGGTCGCAAAACAACTTCCGAGCGACGATTGGCACGCTTTTTAAATTCGGCCAAACGAGAGGATACGTTCCACGGGACCACCCTTGCGTTAGCCACGTGGAAAAAGCTTCGCAAGCAGGCTCGGAGATTCATGTTTTCACCCCGGACGAGATGTCTTGGAGCCGTATTCTCTCCGAACGCAAAAAGAGAACAACGCGGAAAGGCGACCAAGGTTGCTTGCCTGTGTTGGCGCTGCTTCCTTTCGGTCGGCGAACCACTGTTCGATGTCTGTCGAGGTGATCTTGTCAACCGGAAGCTGCTCACGCCCGCTGGCGAATCTGTCCAAGTACGTTTGAAGGGAATCAACGTAACGCTGCCTCCGTTTGGCCTGGACCTTGGCTTGGATTACCTCGTCGATGGCGGCCCGAAGAGTCCTACGGACGGGCGGCGCGGTCAGCGGGCGACGGTTGTACTCCTCCCAGACGTCACGGAGGGTCAGGCCCTTGGCCCGGACCTCGTGCCAGACGGATACAATGTCGCCGCGCTCGGCCGCAGTGAGGCCCATCCACACGTCACCAGTTCCCGCAAACTGTTCTTCGACATTCGTCCTTTCCGGCTCGGCTTGTTTCTTGGAGCGAAAATACCTCCGGTTTCGCTTGCCGCCCAAGGTCCATTGAACAGCCCATCGTTCTTCGCCTTGAACGTTCCATTTCCTTAGCCGCACTTCCACCGGCTTTATATCGACAGAAATCGACAGTTTTAGCTCATTTTCGTCTCAAGTCGGTTTCAAGTTGGTATCAACTCGTCGAATTGAAGGGGTGGAAAAGTGGCTTTAAAAGCCTTATTCTATTGAGTATCCTCTTTGTTTGCGGATGGTGGAGCCGAGGGGGCTCGAACCCCTGACCCCCACAATGCCATTGTGGTGCTCTACCAACTGAGCTACGACCCCATCCAAAGGGCGATGTGGAATTTAGGGAGTGGCCCCAGTTTGTCAAAGAGAATCTCCCGCCACGAAGTCTCTCTTGCGAATCCCGTGGCCGGTCTGTGCTCTCGCCAAGGGGAACCAGCCCGCAGAGCGTTCGATCGCAAGCCGGGCCCTCTCCCATCGCATCCGCATGGAATGGGAGAGGGGCCCGCAAGGGGGTTACGGCTTGCGCAACCGGTAGAACTGGTTGCCCGTGGATGTCGTGACGGTCACGCTGTTGTTTACGACGCCGCTGACGGGTGACCATGAACCGCCGGTGATCGCGGCGCTTGACTCGAGGGCGAAACCGGCAGCGGCCGGCCATGAAAGAGTCAGGGAGTCCCCGCTCCGGGCGACGGAGATCGCAGGCGGTTGAACAGGCGGCGCACCGACCATGGCCTGGTAATGGTTCCGCACGGCTTCCGCGCTCAGCGCGTCGCTGTAGAAGGCCACTTCATCCAGCGCACCGACCCATTGTTCCGAGCCAAACTCCGAAGAAGATCCGAGTTGCGTCGGAGCTTCGGGAGCTGCCCCAAACGGATGCTCGACCGTTCCGGCCAGTTCGCCATCCCAGTAAACGGACCAGGTGCTGCCATTGAAGGTGGAGGCGAAATGGTGCCAGGTCACGGAGGCGTTCGGGACGTCCACCACGGCCACGGCCGAACCGTTCCAGTGGGCAATCTGCGCCTTGGACTGCATCAGGTGCAGGCTCCAGTTGACCGATCCGCCATCGCGGTCGGCGATGATCGTCGCGTTGTAGGATGGCGGTGCCGTGTAGTCGGCGCGCAGCCATGCTTCGACCGCCCCGGTGCCGTCCGCGAAGTCGAAAGCCTCCACCATGCCCAGGGCAACATGGCCCAGACCGGTGAGAATAAGCGCCTTGTCGGTTCCGCCAACGCCCTTGCCGAATTCCACGAAATCCACCGGAAAACCATGGTTGGAGGACTTGGTGTCATTAGCGTCCTCGGCATCGAAGGTATAGTAGGAAACGAGGTTGGGTTCGGCGCGAATCGCGCCTTGATACTTGGCGAGGTCCGTCACCGCGACGGTCACGACCGCAGGCGCGCTCTCCACCGTGCCGGCCGCGTTCGAGACTTTCACGGTGTAGCTGCCCGTGTCCCCGGCAGCTAGAGAGGCCCAAGCCAACGTGTTGCCAGTTTGGCCGGCGAGGGCGGTGCCGTCCTTGAACCATTGGTAAGTCAAATCCACGCCGCGTGCCGAGACAGCCAGAGTCAAGGAAGCCCCTGAAAGATAATTGCCGCCTTGAGGTTGGGCAGTGATCTCCGGAGGAGTCGCGGACTTGAGCGCCCTGTAATGGCCCTGGACGGCTGTCACGCTCAGGGCTTCGGAGAAGATGGCCACCTCGTCCAGATCGCCGATCCAGCGTTCGTTCCCTTCGCCTTCGTCCGGCGAACCGATCTGCGTCGTGGCGATCGCGCCGCCGAAGGCAAAAGCGCCTGTGCCGAGAACCTCACCATCCCAAACCACGGTCAATTCGCCGTTTTTAAAGATGGCCGCGAAATGGTGCCAATCGGTGCCGGTATCGGGCACGGGAATGTCCAGCGGTTCGAAGCCATTGCGGAACTGGAACGTGGTGCGCGGACTGTTCAGGTGGATGGCGTAATTCGCCCCGTTCACGTCAGCATTCGCGAAGAGAGCGAGCGCGGCGGAATTCGGCGTTGGCGGATACCAACCCGGCCTGACCCACATCTCAATCGTGCCGGTGCCATCGGCGAACTGGAACTCGGGAACGTCGCCGAGGTCCATCCGGCCGGCGTTAATGGTGAGCGTCTTGGACGCCCCGCCCGCCACTCCTGGTGCGTAGGCCGCGCCATCCCGCAACATGCCGTGTCGGGTGCCTTTGCTGTCCTGCGCGGTCTGGAAGTCGAAATCGTAGTAGGAAAGCAGGCTGGTCTCTTTCTTCACCGCGGCCTGGTACTGCACCAGGTTGTCCGGCAGTTCAGTGGCGATCGTCACGACCGCGACGCTGCTGGTCGCTGCGCCGGCGCTGTTGCGGGCGACGAAGTAGTACGAGCCGGCATCGGCCGTGGTCAGGCTGGGAATAGTCAGCATGGCGCCGGTTTGGCCCGCAACGGAAGCCCCATCCTTGAACCATTCATAGCTCGGCGCGGTTCCTCCCGCACTCCCTGAGAGTGCCAGCGTCGCGCCGACAAGGAACGTGCCGCCGACCGGATCGCCGGAGACAACCGGCGCAACGACGCTCGTCGTGTCAATGGCGAATCCGCCAAGGCGCGGCAGGCCGGTTCCCGCGTCGATGAAAATGGTGATGTCGCTGCTCCCCGCACTGATGTCCCATGACTGGTAGGTGGTGAAGCCCACAGCGCCCCCGAAGGGCGGATCGCTGTAAGTCCCGGTCGCCGGGCCGGTGCCGTCATCGACCGTGGCCGTCTGGCCGACGATCCAGGCGGACGATTCGGTGGAGTTGCCAAAAATCAACGTCAGCCGGAAGGCAGGGGAAGCCGATCGTTTAAGGATCAGTTCCATGGTCGGCGAGTTTGCCAGCCCGCCATTCTGGAGAACAGGGGCACCCGTAAATCCCGAGTGGTTTCCGCCGACATTGTCCAGGTTGCCGAAGTTCCCGCCGTCGCCGCCCCAGGAGCGGCCGGTTTGCGTCGGTTCCGTATATTCCAAGCTCAAGAACCAGTTGGGCACCGTGTTAATCTGGTCAGGGTTGGAGCTAGCGGTGATGACATTGCCCGTGAGGAACGGGTCCTTGTACCCTTTCCGGAGTCCGGCCGGGAGGTAGTAACCCGCCGAACCGTAAATGCTATCGCCATCGATATCGTTCGGCTTGGCGACACTGCTCGTGCGCCATTTGGCGTTTGTGGCGATGTCTTCGCCGATGTAAGTGACCGTGGCATTGGCGGTGGCTGCCGCCAGGAGGGCAACGAGCGACCAGGGGGCGATTCGTAAGAGCGACTTCATAGTGTGATCGTCAAACTGCGGTCAACGGATTCGTCCGTTCGCGCTGGGGCGCTTTGCCCAAACCGCCGCTGCCACATCTTCGCCCGTGTGTTCAGCATGCGAGGGACTCGTGGCCGAGCCGCAGGCGGCGTTGAACGACGGGACGCGACTGGCGACTCATCTGCAAGTGCGGTCGGCTGCGCTCCTTATGCAAATGGCTGTGGCAGGGGCTGTCAAGCGCGGGAAGCGCCGGTTTGTTAGATTCGTAACGGGCTTCAGGAACCGCTCGATCGCGGCAGAAAGCAACGACGAGACGCGAGGATGGAATTCTCAGCGCTGGATTTGCGCCTGCTGCTTCGCTTGCCGCCGTTGTGAATCCGCAGTGGACAACTTTGAATAACGTTTGATTGCCGAAACCCGGGCTTCGCGTCAAGGTCCTCGGGTCGGATGAACAGGCATTGTGGCGACAGTGGCTGTATTTCACAGGAAGTGTTTCGTTTGCGCTTCCAAAGGCATCTTCGTGTTCTCTTATCCACCAAACGTTGCTCGGCGGCCGAGGGTTTCGGACCGGCCTGGGAGCTGACATTGCGCGAGGTGCCCCTCCAGGACGAAGAACAGGCCCCGGTCTATTGGCAGTTGGTCGGGTGGGCGAAGGCGCTAAGTTGTTCACAGCGCCGCAATGGGCTCTGAGGCCCTCCCAGAAGTCCGGACGCTTGTCACGGCTGCCCAAACGGCTCAACATGGAGGCCGTTCCTGAATGAACATGAACACACTCACGACCCGCCGCGATTTCCTTCGAACTGCGATGCTCGCCAGCGGTGCAGCCGCACTTTCCCGATACGATCGCAGCCTTGCCAGTGAAGCGTCGCGCAGCTTTAGCCCGGCCCAACCGGACCTGATCCGCCGCGAAAACGAGCGGCCAGGCACGCTGGACTGGATGCTCTCGAAAACCCGGGTGGATCCGGACACGAAATATCGATGCCCGTGGATCGAGGGTTACTGCTCCCATACCAGCGCACTCGCGGGGCGCGACCGAGTGCGGTTCTTCGTGAGCACGAATCCTGCCTCGCGTTTTACGATCGACGTTTACCGCATGGGGTTCTATGGCGGCAAGGGCGCCCGGCACATGCTGACGCTGGGCCCGTTTGAAGGGCAGACGCAAGCAGACCCGCCCATCGGACCGAAGCGGCTGCGTGATTGCCAATGGGAATCCTGTGTGGAACTGCCGATCCCGGAGGACTGGGTGAGCGGGGTCTACATCGGCAAATTGACCGCCCAACGGGGAGGGTTCCAGAGCTACGTGATCTTTATCGTGCGGGACGAGCGCCGGGCTGACTTCCTGTTCCAATGTTCCGACACCACGTGGCAAGCCTACAATCGATGGCCAAACCAGTTCGCGCTTTATGATGACGGCCGGACTGTTTGGTACTGGGGCCCGGACGTCTCCGTCAGCTTTAACCGGCCCTACGGCAAGTACTGCCAGATCCTGGACGCTCCGCTTTCCACCGGGTCGGGCGAATGGTTTCTTTGGGAGTTCCCCTTTGCCTACTGGCTGGAATCGCAGGGCTGCGATGTGAGTTACATCTCCAACCTGGATACACACGCCTCTGCCGGCGCCCTGACGCGAGCTAAGGGTTTTCTGTCGGTGGGCCACGACGAATACTACACCATCGAGATGTTCCGGAACCTGCAGCAGGCCATCGGCGCCGGGGTAAGCGTCGGGTTCTTCTCGGGAAACACTTGCTGTGGGAAGATCCTGTTTTCCGCCGACAGCGAGGGCAATGCGAACCGGTCCTATGAACGCATCGGCGTCTATGGGCCTCCGGGTGGCATGGCTTCGTTCGCCTCCATGGATCGATTGGCGCACGAGCGGCCTTACGCCAATGAATTGCTCGGTGCCCATAGCACGGGGCCGGTGAGCGGCGGTGCGGATTGGATCTGCGCGGCGCCAGACCACTGGATCTTCGACCGGACTGGAATGAAGAAAGGCGACGGCATTCCTGGCTTGGTCGGCTGGGAATGGCATGGCGATCCGGCGCCGATTCCCGACCTGCAGATCGTCGCCACTGGCCCGACGCAAACCGAGCCCGGCCGTCTCAATGGAGGCGTGTATACTGCCACGGTTTATCCTGGGCCGCGAGGGAACGTGGTGTTTAACGCTTCCACGTGCTGGTGGGCGGATGGCCTATCGGCCCCGCCCGGATACGTGCGCCCGGCGGTCTACACAAAGCCCCTTGGACCTGATCCGCGCGTGCAACAGATTACCCGCAATGTGTTGGAGCGAATGAAGGGCCACGCGTCGGAGTAGAGGTGCGGGTGTCGCTCTTCTTCATAACGCTATCGCTGCAACCGTGGTCAGTTCGAGCGGAGCCTGAATCACGGCTCAGGCACTTGATCCCGACCTTTAGTGCAGAGCGGTATTTTCAGTCAATGGCAGGAATTTGCTTTTCTGTGGGGGAACGACGCGGCGGTAACGGCAGGGGCCCTTCAAGGTTTGTGCGGAGCGTGCCCGCTGCCACGTCTCTGGATGCGGCTGGTGATCGGTGTTTCAACGGGCGCGAGCGGAGTCAGTTGCGGCCGCCCAGGGGGTCCGCCGGGCGGCTTCTGCGTGGCCGTCGGAAAAAAGTGGAGAGGAAGGGCTGGAAACGCGCTTCGAGCATTTGGAATTCTAATCGTGAGGCCACCCATTTTCACCCGGACAACTGTACTCAAATGTGTACAGTTCTGCAAACCACGTTGCACCTGCAGTTTGCGAAGCAAAATGTCACGCCTCCATGAACGCCTCCCTAACATCGATAAGAGAAGATGAAACTTCTGCACGATCCTGCTCAAATCCGGTTTCGGCGCCGAGTGCTGTGGTAGTACCGGACAGTATTGGTGGCGGTGAGGTCAACAAACACGTGGTGGGTATTTGAACAGAGCCACAAACGGAGAGATGGTCGCGTTGTTAACGAACGGGTCCGCGGGTCCGGCAGATGCGGTTCCCATGCGATGGCTCGCAATCAATGGATATTGGCCCGCGTTTGTTCCGGACGCCCGCCTCCTTGTCTTCCCTAGCTGGCGAAATTGAACGGGCGGTTCACTTGCCTAACTTCTTCGGCTTCTTTGCCAGCCGGATCGGCGGTGGAATCGGGATGGGGGGCGGCTTGGAGCGCGGATCTGGGGGTTGAGGCGAGCCGATTTCGGCGGTGATGTCTCTCGGCTCCTCTCTTCTGCCCAGCACTTGCACCTGGGAAATCCACTTCTGCGGATCAAAGGTGAGTGCGCCGATCTTGACTTCTGGAAGTGTCAACTCACCGGATTTGAGAGCCGTTAGCATTTCCGCGGCGTGCCCGATCTTTTCGAGCAGCGGGGAGGGCGCCGGAGTTGGCGTGCCCAGCGTCTCGTACCCGTTCACCAGCCAATCCAGCCGTCCTGAATCCAGGTCCAGCAGCAATCCGTGCACCGGAACCTTCGGGCTGATCAGCGCGCTCTGCCGGATGTGATTGGCGCCGGTGATGACGTTCTGGCGTTCGCTGGCAAAGAGGCCAAAGAATTCCACCAGGTTGTCTGGCAAGCTGGAACGGTCAACGCCCAGCACCCGGAAGCTCTCGATCAACTGGTTGACCGAGACCTGCCGGACGCGGCAGTCCGAGTGCCCGATGATGGCGATCTCCCGCCCGCCTTTCACGGCGCAAGCGAGCGCCAGGCTCCGAATCATCCCGCTCCGGGAATCGAACAGGATATTCCCCGCGTTGCGCAACCAGATGAAGTCTTCTTCGCGGATGCCCAGCACCTCGGGAAGGAGCGGGTTGAGCCGCGGATCGATGCAGGTGAGCGCGACGATTGGAAGCGACTCGCCAAACTCGTGGGCGCGCACTCCGGCCCGGCTATCGCCGGCGAGGGCGCCGTGGTTGGCGTTCAGAATGGCCTCGAACAATCGCATGGTCGGGGACCCTGGCGGCGTGATGGATTTCTAGTCTTTGGGCGGCTTTTCCGTCTGGGCGGCCTGCAAGGCTGGCACCCGTTGGAGCAAGTCCTGCAGCTTCAATCCCGTAAGACCTTCGATCACTGGCGGCAACTGGCTGAGAATCTGGGTGACATCGCCGGTCAGTTTGCTGGCTCCGCCTCCAATCCCGTTCCCGGCATTGACGATAACCATTTTCTCGGTCTTGGAGAGCGGCTCACTGACCTTGCCCGCAAGCTCCGGCAGGATCTGCACGATCATCTGGATAACGGCCGCCTCGTTATACTGTTTGAAGGCGTCGGCTTTCTGGCGCATGGCTTCCGCAGTGGCGAGACCCTGGGCTTCGATAATGGTGGCTTCGGCCAGACCCTTCGCTCTGTTCGCTTCCGCTTCGGCGACGCCCACCGCTTTCATGACATCGGCGTTGGCCAAGCCTTTCGCTTTGGCGGCATTCGCGGCGCCCGTGGCTTCCATTTCCAACTGGAACTTCGTTGCGTTGGCGATCGTCTCGACGCGGTAGCGCTCGGCGTCGGCGGGCTTTTGCACATTGGCCTCCAGTTCGCGTTGTTTGCGCTGGATTTCCTGCTGCTGGAGTTCGATCTGCTTTTGCTTTTCGATAATGTTGACCTGGACTTCCTCGGCTTTCACCAACTGCCCGGTTTTGTACTTCTGCAGGTCGTAAGCCAGGTCGGACTCGGCTTTCCTCTGGTTTACCGCTGCCTGGTATTGGGCCACGTTCATTTGGTAGTCCCGCTGCGCCTCGGCAATCTTGCTGTCGGCCGCGAACTTGGCTTCCTGCCCACTCTGCTGCGCCTGGGACGACCGAATCATCGCGTCGCGATCCGCTTCGGCCTGGGCGATGACGGCGTCGCGTTTGACCTGGGCGATGCGGGGTTTGCCAAGCGCTTCGAGGTAGCCTTGGCTGTCGCGGATGTCGCGGATGGTAAAGCTGACAATCTGCAGGCCCATGTTGGCCATATCGCCAGCGGCCACTTCCTGGACTTTTGCGGCAAAGGCGTCGCGGTTCTGGTAAATCTCCTCGACCGTCAGCGTGCCAAGGATGGCGCGCAAATGGCCTTCCATCGTTTGCATGGCGATATTCTTGATCTCCTCGGTCCCTTTGCTCAGGAACTGCTCCGCCGAGGTGGCGATGGAGATGTCGTCACCCTTCACTTTGATCTGGGCCACGCCGTCGACCTTCACGGGAACGCCTTTGCTCGTGTAAACCTCCGGCGTCTGCACGTCGATGGTCAGCAATTCCAACGATAGGATGTCCACCTTCTCAAACACCGGCCAGACGAAGACACCGCCGCCCTTGGTCACGCGAAACCCGACTTCCCGTACTGTGCCGTCGGGGTCAATGACCCGCCGCTTGCGCCCGGAGATGACCAGCACTTCGTTCGGGCCCGCCTTGGTGTAGCGGCTGGCATAGATCATCGCGAAGCTGAAGAAGACCGCGAGGATCGCGCCGACGCCAACAATGATTCGCATCCAGGGAAGACCGCCGTCGAGTTGGGCAAACAAGGGTATCATAGAACAATGGGGTGATTCAGGTTTTAACTAGACTGCATCGACGTAATACTGGGTGCCAATGATCCGGGTGATCCGCACGGCCTGACCGGACGCCAGCGCGTTGCCTTTTTCAGACCGCGCCGGCGCGGTGTAGCGCGTGTTGGCCCGGACGTAAGCGATCTCGCCGACCCCCTTTTCCGGGATCGGCGTGATGATCGACGCCATCTGGCCGACGAGCGTAGCCACCTGACATTCGCTCGAGCTTTGCGTCTTGCGGAAAGCCGATTCGAAGATCATGAACGCCACCGCCGCGATCACGAACCCGCCAATGGCCGCCAGAGGCGCGCTGACCCACGGGCTGCTTGTCAGCTTGATGCTGGAGAAGATGAACCCCAGCGCTCCGAATGCCGTGGTGAAGCAGGCAATGAACGTCGGGCTAAACGGTGAAATCCCAGGCAAACCACTATGATCGAACCCCGCCTCGGCGTGCCCACCGGTCCCCAAATCGGAGTCGTGGCCTCCGAAGAAGTGGCCGGCGATCGCGCTGCAAATGGCGAATCCGAGGCCGACAACAAGACAGATGGCGTAGATGAGGACATCCATAGTGCTCGCTGTGTGTTCGACTCCGAGTAAAGGAGCAATCCCTGTTCCAAGCAAGGCGGAAAGCAGACCGCCGCTGCCCGATCACTGTTTCGACCGCTCGCCTCCAGGTTCCCACTGCGAAGCCGCGCACTCGGCACCCCATTGGTAGCGCATGGCACTCTTGAAAGCTTCTATAAAGCTCCAGCGGTTTTGTAGCGCGCTCCGCTGAGTTGTGTTGCCCTCGTCGTAACCTCGCCACTTGTGATCCGGCCCCGATTCACGCTTGCGTCTGGGCCAATTCCAAATCAGCTTTCTGACATGCAATCCCATGAGGTCCTTCGGGAAGTGCTAGCCAAGTGCAACGCAAAGCAGATCGCGGCCGAGATGGGCCTGTCGCTCTCCCTGATTTACAAGTGGGCTGAGCCCCAGGAGCAATACGGCAGCGGGACAGCCAACCCCCTCGACCGGATCGAGGCGCTCATCCGGTGCTCCGATGACATGCGGATTGTGCAATGGATCTGCCAGCAGGCCGGCGGTTTCTTCATCAAGAACCCGAAAGCCAACTGGCCGCACCCGGATTTCCTTGTTCCAGCCACCAACCAGATCGTGCAGGAATTCGCCGATCTTCTCGCGGTGATCGCCGCCGCTGCTGCAGACAATACGGTTTCCAAGCAGGAATCGAAATCCATCCGCGCGCGTTGGGAGGAATTAAAAACGGTCACCGAAGGATTCGTCCGCTGCTGCGAGGAAGGCAATTTCTCTCCGATGCGGCCGGAACCGCCTGCCCACGCCGGGCAATCGCCCCGCAGTTGAACGGCCCTCGCCGCCGCCTGTCCGCAAAAAAGCTCACTCCGCCCGCTTTCTCGCTTGCACAGCACAAGCGGCCTTGGCCAACTTGCCTTCACGAAAGGAAACCGAACATGACAAAGCCTCTGCCAACTCTTGGAGCGCTCCTTCTGGGCGCAACGTTCAGCACGGTCGCTAGCCAGCTCTTCTGTCCCCAATTGCCCAGCGGCGCCCAAGTGCGCACGGAAAACCGGTATTTCGATGTCCTTCCGCGCATCGTGCCGGCCAACCAGGAATCGGTGGTGGAGCTCGTGCCGATCCACGAGCATGTCCAATTCAAGACGAACGCCACCTATGAATTGACCTATGCGCCCATGATTTCCCTCCCGCAACTGGGCGGTCCGGCACCAGGCAAGAAATGGACCGTCACCCCGGAAAACGGCCGGCTTCGCATCTCCCTTTTCTTCGAGGGAGAACAGGAACACGCCCTGGTGCTCGAAGCGACGGTGGCTGGGAAGAAGAGCACCGTCGGGCAGTTCCGGGTCTACTCCTTGGAAAAGGACCTTTACCGGCTGCGGCCGTATAAGGGTGACTTCCACCTGCACAGCCATTACTCCGACGGGGTGGAATCGCCGGCTTACGTCGCGGGCGCCTGCCGTCGGGCGGGGCTTCATTTCATGGCTCTCACCGACCACCGATTTCACGCCTCATCCCTCAAAGCCAAGGAAGCGTTTGCCAAACTGCCTGTGGACCTGCGTATTTACCCTGGAGAAGAAGTGCATTCGCCGGACAATCCGGTTCATATCATCAGCTTCGGCGCCAAGAGCGGCGTGACGGAACTGTACCGCGATGATCCCGCTCCCTATCGCAACGAGGTCACCGCGCTGGCCGCTTCCCTTCCGCCAACCCCTCCGGCGGTCAACCGTTTCCGCTTCGCCGCCTGCAAATGGGTCGCGGACCACATTCGTGAACGGGGCGGTTTAGCCATGTTCTGCCATCCCTACTGGGTCACGGGCAATCGGCATAACGTTGACGAAGGGTTGCTGGACTATCTTTTCGAATCAGAGATCTTCGACGCCTTTGAGCTGATCAGCGGGGACGACCGTGAAGGCATGCTGCAGACGGATATCAACGGGCTCCAGGTCGCGCGGTACACAGAGGAACGTGCCAAAGGCAGGCGGGTCGCCGTTTGCGGCATTAGTGACTGCCATAGCATCGAGCGAAGCGACAACTTCGGGCGTTATTACACCGTTTGCTTTGCGCCTTCGGCCGATCTGCAAGACCTGATCGCCTCG
This sequence comes from uncultured Verrucomicrobiota bacterium, assembly GCA_964578605.1. Taxonomy (GTDB): domain Bacteria; phylum Verrucomicrobiota; class Verrucomicrobiia; order Limisphaerales; family SIBE01; genus JAXMHN01. The sequence goes on from CAZODO010000008.1 coordinate 14,917, forward strand.
ATCAAAGACCTGCGATCCGTGGCCGTTGAAGCCCCTGGAGGCGAAGTCCCCCGGGCCTACGGACCTTTCCGCCTGGTGCGTTATACGCACTTCCTGCTGCGCGAGATCTTCCCGCAAAACGACGAGCTTTGTTTCGATGAAGGCCGCCTGATGATTCAGCATGCGTCCGGGGACACTTCCGCAGCGAGGAAGCTCGCGCAACTGCAAGGGCAGACAGCCGCCTTCTACGCCCGGTGCTGGACACCGGTGACCGGGAAGTAGGTTAAACGAGCGCTCCGGTCAGGAATTCGCGTTACCGGGCAGCAGGGCGGAACCCGGCGGTGCCGCCTGACCGCTGCAAACCGCTCATTCTGCTTGGCGCCGAGACCGCCGCAGTCGCGGATGGCACGCGAGCCGGCATCGCAGCAGGCCCAGCTAATTGCCGGGTCGGTACAGCGCCAGACCATGGGGTTTGGCGCTGGGCGAAACCGTTGTTTGCGCCCCAGTTTGGCCCAACGATAAGCCGGTTTGGGTAAGCGCCCGACCCATTGCCCTGGCTGGGCGCAACGCCGCGGTCCGCGCCCCAATTCGGGCCGGTGATAAGCCGGTTTGGGTAGGCATCGGGCCACTGAGGCTGGCTCGAATGCGGCGGCTTCGAAGGAGGGACTCCTGCCATGTGACGATGATGCTTTACCGGAACCGGATAGTGCCAAACAGGGGAATACGCCCAAGACGAGCTCCAGAACCAATTGGGATGGTTGTTCGCGTACCAGTACCAGTAGTTATACCAATACGGCGCCGCCTGCCCGGTCGCAGCCGAATACGGGGTCTGCGCCCCTGAATCGGGACCCGGCTCAGTTTGAGAGGCGTTTGGTGGCTGGGCAGCCGGTGCGGCGGTCTTCGAACCAGGGGCACTCCGGGCGTGCGCCAGCCTCCGGGCGCGCAATTCCTGATTCCGGCCGAGCATCGCCACGATTACCTCCCTTGGCACACCACGTTTGTTCAATGCGATGATGTGATCCGCGGGCAGGTAAAAGGGAATCACACAGCCTTGAATGAAGCTCTTGACGATCTCCTCGCCCACACCCGATTCCGTGAGCCGCACGACCTCAGCAACCGGGGGTGTGAACTTCGGCGCCGGGGTCTCTGGATCTCCCTCAGCCACGGCAGGTGCCGGCTGCTGATCTGCGATCGCCGGGCTCGTTTTCGCGGCATCCGCGCTGGGCGTCTCGGGCTCCGGGGCCGGCGCAGGCGCCACCGTTTCCTCGGGGGCTTGCGGAGGGTCCGGCTCCGCGGTGAGATAGACACCGAAGCAGGTTGCTCCGATCGCGCTGCAAACGGCGATCGTGGACCACGCCTTTCGCGTCAAGGCATTCATTTTTGCACCTCTTATAAGAACGATGCGCTCTGCAGGCGCGTTTGCAAGGGTTTTTGGGCACCGCTTCGTTCCGGCCCTTTCCCGCATCCGCGCCGAAGGCGCAAGACTTGTCTGGGTTGACGAGTCTGGCCGGCGAATTCAGTCGTCCCCTGCGTGACTTAAGCCGTTGATCACCAATCAACCTGGCGTTAAAACGGGCTCTTGTCGCGCGTCCCTGGCGGGGCCAATGACTCACCGCGATTTGATCACCGCCCCTGTTTCGGAACTCGGGCTTCTTTCGGCGCCTTCGGGCTTCGGTTTTCGGACTTCACCTTGCCTCACCTTCTCAAGCCGCGCCCTGCTTCTTGCGCACTTCTTCTTTGATACGCTGCACGTGCCCGCGGCCAAGGCCTTTGACCTCGCAGCCGAGTTCGAAATAGCGCCGGATCTTTTCATCGGAAAGAATCCCGTAGCAATCGATCACCGCGAGTGGTCCGCCTGCCCAGCGGACCACTTCCTCAGGATCAAGCTTGAGATAAGGCGTGTGCGGAACCGCTAGAATGACGGCCTCGACGCCGCGCAGGGCGGCCGGCAGGTCCTTTTGCACGCGCGTGTTGACCAGTTCCGCCTGGTTGCGGAAGAAGCGTTCCCAGGAAAGGCCCTTAACGGGGTAATCGTCCTGGTTTTCCAGTTCATACCAGTGGTCGACGTAAGGGTCGTGCACCCGGATCTCGGCACCCATCTCGGTCAGCTTTCGCGCCACGATTTCGCTGCCGCTATACCGGGTGTCGCCGACGTCCTGCCGGTAACTGGCGCCGCAGATCAGAATGGAGGCATGCGCGATGTACCGGCCCATGTTGCGGAGGGCGTCGCGGGTAAGCTCGGCCACGTGCAGACCGCGCGTGTCATTCACGTCGATGGCCGTGGGCGTGATCTTGAACACGGCGTCGCCATCTTCAAACCCCAGGATATGTCGATAAGCCCAATACCCCAACCCGCCATCTTTCGGCAGGCAATAACCGCCAATGCCCGGCCCGGGGAAGATGATATTGTTATGCGTCGGGCGCCGTTTGATCGCGTTGATCACCTGGATCAGGTCCACCCCGTTCCGCTCCGCGAACAAGCTCCATTCGTTCAAAAACGCCAGGATCGTCGCCCGGTAGGAATTCTCCACGATCTTGGTCGTTTCGGATTCGATCGGCCGGTTCATGACCGTCAGCGGGAATTTCTCGGTGTTCAGGACTTCGCGCAGGAACTTTTCCACCCTGGCCCGGGCTTCTTGGTTGCACCCGGCGCAAACGCGCCAGAAATCGCGGATGCTCGAGACATATTCCTTGCCGGGCATGACGCGTTCGAAGCTGTGCGCGAGAAGCGGCTCGCCTTTGAGGCCGCGTTTGGCAAAGGCCTTCTTGAGGATGGGCCAGGCGACAAACTCCGTCGTCCCGGGCGCGACGGTTGTCTCGATCAACACCAGGCAGGAGGGTTGGATATGTTCGCCGATGGTGCGGAGGGTGGCTTCAAGAGCCGCCATGTCCGCTTCGCCCGACCGCATGTTGCCAAGGTCGCGCTTAGTGAAGTCGCACTGGACATCGACAACCACGCAATCCGCCAGGGCGAGGCAGCCGCTGTGATAGGTCGCGGTCAGCGTTTGGTTTTCGAGCACCGTCCGCCGAATCAAGATATCGACCTCCGGGTCTTCAGCTTTAACCGGGGATTCGCCGCGGTTAAGCAGGGGGGTTTTCCAATAGCTGCGCGTGCTCGGGCGCTGGCAGCCAATGACCAGTTTGGAATGCTGGCCGGCTTTGTCGCGCGCGTCCGCGACGATGGCCGCCATGACGGCGCCCACAAATCCCAGCCCCATCACGACCACCACTTCCTTGCCTTCGGCCCGCGCTCTTTTCGCCAGGCCCTGGAGCCGGGCGAGTTCGACGGGATATTCGTCGCGACTGGGCAGGGGGAAGGCCTCGCCAGCCGGGCTGACAGAAGAGACAGGAGCGTCACTGGGGTGCAATTGCTGGTGCGAGTCCATAGAGAGTGCGCGGGAGAATGGTCAATTTATGCTCAATTTATCGCGCGGGCGCCGCTGGCGACGCGCCGGCTGCTGGCGGCAGTCTTACTCAATGCGAGCGGCCAATGCAATAGGAACGGCGGTTGGGCGGCGGTTGGGTCCGGTCACTTTGGCGCCGGAAGCAAGCGCCGCACCTTTGTAAACACAAGGTAAACGCACGCTAAACGCACGCTAAACGCACGTTAAACTCATGTCGGCATGTGTTTGACATGTGTTTACCATGCATTCATCATGAGTTTAAAAGCAACGCAATCGGCTATCATTACTTGGGCACCGCGGCAGGAGACGATTATCGTGTGTTCGCCGTTGCCGATCCGCCGAAATGCCCCCGATTTGAGCATTGTGCCTCGGCAACGCAACGGCTAGGCTCCGGAAGCGTTAAACCAAGCATGAACGCGAGTTCCGAAGCGGAATTGGTGGCGCGATGCCAGCAAGGAGACGCCCGCGCGTGGGACCAACTCTTTGATCGATACTACGCGCCCGCCGGACGCTTTCTCTTTCAGCTTAGCCCGGACTTTACGCGCGAAGACGTCGAGGAACTTTGCCAGGAGGTGTTCCTTTCGGTCGTGAAGGGAATCGGCTCATTTCACGGCCGCAGCCAGCTGCAAACTTGGATTTTCCGAATCGCCGTCAACAAAGCCCGGGACTTTCGCGAAAGGCAGCACGCGGCCAAACGCGGGGGAGGCCAGGCGCCGCTTTCGCTGAACGAAGACGCGGAACACGGGGGCATTGGAGAACAGGCCAGTCCTGCCCCTGGCCCGGACACCCAATTGCTGGCCGCGGAACAGGTCGCCTTGGTGCGTTCTGCGTTGGAGAGGCTTGGGGATCCCTGCCGGGAGATCATTCAGTTGCGTTACTTTGGCGACCTGAGCTACGAGGAGATTGGACGGGCCCTCAAGCTGAACCCGAAGACCGTCAGTTCGCGCCTGAGCAAATGCCTGGACAGGCTTGAGATGATCGCGCGCCCCGTGTTTGGGCGCAAACACACCAACTGGGAAAGGGTGGCCCCGTTTCCCGTCTAACGGACAGAGGTATGGCTGCGGATTGGTATCATAAATTGGATAAGCCGCTAAGGGAATACGCGCAGAAGCGCCGCGAACAGGCAGGCCCGCCCATGGAGATGCCGCATGGCACTCACGCTGCCTTGCATGCGGAGATTCAGATGCTCCGCGAAGGAACTTCCGAGCCGGCGGCCCCGCCAGAAGCGTGGTTCACCCTGGCGACGTTTTGGCGGCGGGTTTTGGCGGGCGGCGCGGGGGTGGCGCTGGTCCTGATCGCTGCTGGGGTCTGGTTGAAGATCCAGGATGCTGGCGAACCCAGAATGGCCAGCGTCCGGGAGGAAAGCCTGGAGGTGTTCGCCAGGAGGGCGCGTCCGGCCCCTCCGGTCTTGCACGACAACGCCGCCGGTGGATTCGGGGGTGGGGGAGCCATGGACGGTTTGGGACTGGAGCAAGGCGACACCCACGCGGGCCGAGGGCTTTCGCATGCGCCTGCCGAGAGAGCATTTGGCATCCGTCAAACCGCGACTTTGGACCTGGCAGCTTCCGAACCCTCACCGGCCGGGAGTTCTGCCGTTGCCGAGATGTACAGCAATGCGCCTCGTTGGCAGTTCCAACTTCCAGAACCGGCAGCCGCTGGCGCGAAGGTCGCCGTCGCTGCGGGAATTTCGAGACACGCTCCTGAGGTGCCGCCGCCGGCAGGTGCCCAGCTTGAGCCAGGTCAACTGGCCGATGCCCCGGCTCTGGCAGTTCGGACCAGCCGGGGGGAAGCGCGTCTGCAGGTCGGCGCCGAGAGCGACCGCAATGTTCCAGGTGAAACAAGCGACACGCACCTGTTTGGCCGCGCGGCTCAGCCCGAACCGGCGGCTCCCCCGATGACGCTGGCGGCTCCAAAACCGTCCGCGAAGGCATCCAAATCCCTGGTTGCGGCCAGGCCGGCCACCGCAAACAACCTATACTTCCAACAAGCGGAACCCGCGACACGCTATCGGCGGAACCTTAACTCGCCGCCTCTCCCCCATGTGCTGCCTACCTTTGAGGTTCAACAGGTCGGGACAAACGTGAGGATTGTGGATTGGGACAAATCAGTCTACGAAGGCACAATCGAAGCCGCGCCTGCTGTCGCCCAGGTGGCGCCGGTGCCCGAAGGCGCGGTTCAGTCGTTCAACTTCCGGGCCGCGGGCACGAACCGCACCCTGCAACAACGAGTGGTGTTCACGGGTAATTTCGCGAGTCCGGCTGGAGGGTTCATCGCGAGCCAGGAGGGCCAAACAGCGACTGGGCTGACGCGGACGGCCGGGGATCAAATCGCGGCGCCTTCGGCGACGCTCGGTGATGCGTCAGTGAGCCAGGCCATTTCGAACGTCGTCTCGCGCGCGAAGATCGAGGGCAATGCGATTATTGGGGACAACAACCTCCGGATCGAAGCCTACCAGTTCCAGCCGTAGCGCTAACCTGCAAAAGAGGCGGCGGGGACCGGTTCGGACGTTGCTACGATGACTTGGAGGCCGCGCAGTCGCAGTGCTTCGACGAGTTCCACGGGCGCCGCGTCGTCGGTGATAATCACCTGCACTGATTCCAGTTCGCAAAGATGCGAGACGGATTGGCGGCCGAACTTGGTGTGGTCAAGGCAGAATATGACTCGCTGTGCCGCGCGGATCATGGCCTGCTGGATCTCGATCAGAAGCCCGTGCGAGTTGGTAATCCCGTCCAGCGTAATCCCGCCGGCGCTCATGATCGCGGTGTCCGCGTGCATTTTGGAGAAGGCTTCAACCGCCAGCGGCCCGACCAACACCCCTAAACGCGGGTAGATCACTCCGCCCGAAACCACCACTTCCACCCGTTGCGCCGAAGCGAAATGGTTCGCGACAGGCAGGGAGTTGGTGATGATCTGCGGGTTCTTGGCCTCCAAATGGCGCGCGACGTGGTAAGTCGTCGTGCCGGCGTCGACAATGACGGTTTCCTGCGGGTTGATCAACTCGGCGCAAGCCCGGCCGATCATCTCCTTCTCCGTCATCTGATGGGTGTCCCTGGCAGAAAAAGCGAACTCGTCCGAACGAGGCGTGATCACGCGGGCCCCGCCATGGGTGCGGCGCAAGACGCCGGCCGCTTCGAGCACCGTAAGATCCCGGCGGACGGTGGAGATCGAGGCGTCAACGTGCTTGGCGAGTTCCTCGAGGGCGGCGAATTCGACCTGCTGCAGGTGCGCTTCGATACGATGCTGGCGCTCTTCGGGCTGCATACCTGGAGGGAAGCATGGAAGGTTTTGGAAGATATTGCAAGATTTTAGTTGACTCCTGCCGCCAACTTGCCAATCTTACTCTCGTTTTAAGCGTTATGGCTCCGCCAAATCCAGTGATCCACCGGGCTGTCATTGAGCACCTGGTCCGCCAAGCGGTCTATCAGCGTCTTGGCAGACCGTTGCCCAAAACCGCAACGGCTCCGCACCCCTTGGTGGTGAATGTGAGTGCCCGGCATTGCCATTTAACCCAGGAAGCCGTCGAGATTCTCTTCGGGAAAGGGCACCATCTCACGCCGTGGAAGTCGCTCTACCAGGAGGGCCAGTTTGCCGCGAAGGAAACGCTCACGCTGATCGGGCCGCGAAGCCGGGTGATTTCCAATTTGCGCATTCTTGGACCATGCCGAACACTCAACCAGGTGGAGTTGGCGTATACGGACGCGATTGCGCTTGGATTCGAGATCCCGCTGCGGATGTCCGGCAATATTGACGGGACGCCGGGCTGCATGTTGATGGGGCCCGCCGGCTTTTTCGAGATGAATCAGGGTGTGATTCGGGCCTTGCGCCATGTCCATATGCACCCGGAGGACGCACAATTTTACGGCGTGAAAAATGGGGATGGCATGAAATTGAAGATCGGCGGGCCGTGCGGAATAACGTTGGACAACATGGTCGCGCGCGTGGACCCGAGCTTCAAGTTGGAGGTGCATATTGACACCGATGAAGGCAACGCGTGCAACCTCCAGCCGAGCACCCCTTGTGAATTGCTGAAGGAATAGAAAACCGCCGCCCGGAAGTTTGACCAGGAATCTTAAAACCAAATCCCACATCGGACTATGAACGAAGCAATCGGCATGATCGAAACCAGGGGCTTCACCGGAAGCATTGAAGCGACCGACGCCATGGCCAAAGCCGCTAACGTGACGATTTCGAAGACCATCCCCATCGGGGGCGGCCTCATCACCGTCATCTGTCGTGGCGACGTGGCCAGTGTCAAGGCCGCCGTGGACGCCGGCGGCAAAGCCGCGAGCAAAGTCGGCGAACTGGTCGCCTCGCACGTCATCGCGCGCCCCCATGAAGACCTGGCCAGGGTCTTCCTTGGCGACCCCGCACCCGCGCCGGCGCCCGCACCGAAGAAGTGATTTTAGGAACCTTTAACCATCAAGCAATATGGCTAACCAAGCAATTGGCATGATCGAAACCAAGGGGCTCTGTGCGCTGTTCGAAGCCACCGACGCCGCCCTGAAAGCCGCCAGTGTCACCTTCACCGGCTGGGAGAAGATCGGAAGCGGTTACGTGACCGGTTTCTTCCGCGGGGATGTGGCCAGTGTCAAAGCTGCCACCGACGCCGGCGCCGCCGCGGCAGCGCAAGTGGGACAAGTCGTGAGCGTGCAGGTCATCCCGCGTCCGCACGAAGGGCTCGCCGGGCTCGGCAAGTGGCTCCAACAGTAGACCGCGTGCGCCGGTGAAAATCCTGGTCGCCAATCTCGGCTCCACGTCGCTGAAGTGGCGCTTGTTCGACTTTTCGAACGGCGCGGAGCGCATGCTGCATAAAGGCGGCTTGGAACGAGTGACGGATTATCCGAAAGCCATCGAGGATTGCCTGTCCCAGTTGAAGAGCGGCGGCGCGATCCAAGCGGAAAGCGAACTGACCGCCGTGGCCTTCAAGACAATCATGGCCAAAGGCATCAATGGTTGCGTGCAGCTTGACGAAATGGCGGTGCGCGCCATGGAAGCCTTCAATGGCATTGCCCCGGCGCATAACCCGCCCTACATCAGCGGCATCAGGCTTTTTGCCAAGCGCATGCCGCAAACGCCGTTGATCGGGCTGTTCGAGACGGCCTTTTACCAATGGGCACCCCCCGCCGCGCTTCGCTATGCCGTGCCGGAGGCATGGTTCGAGGCGGGCATTCGGCGCTGGGGTTTTCACGGCGCCAGCCACAAGTTCATCGCGGAACGTTCCGCTGAGCTTCTCGGACGACAAGACGTTGCCCGCCGGGTGCAGAATCTTTACTCCGATGGCGGTCAAACGGCGGTGTCCAAACCGAACCTGCGCGTGATCTCCTGTCACCTGGGAGGCAGTTCGAGCATTACGGGGATCTGCAACGGTATCGCCATTGGCAATAGCCTGGGAATGAGCCCGCAGTCCGGTCTGCCCCACAACAACCGCGTGGGGGATCTCGACGCCTTCGCGGTGCCTTTCGCCATGCGCACGCTGAGCCTGAGTTTGGACGAAGCCGAGCGGCAATTGTGCAAGGAATCCGGGCTAAAAGGCCTTTCCGGTGTTTCCAACGATATCCGCGACATTACCGTGGCGGCTGACCGGGGGGATGCCAAGGCCAGGCTCGCACTGGACGTCTTCGTGCATAGCGCCCGCCAGTGGATTGGCGCTTACCTGGCGGAATTGAATGGGGCGGATGCCCTGGTCTTTACCGCAGGGATCGGCGAGAACCGGAGCGAGATCCGCGCCGCGATTTGCGCCGGGCTGGATCAGCTCGGCATTGAACTCGACCCTGCCAAGAACGCGTCCGCGAAGGCCCAGGAGGCCGTCATTAGCCCGGAAGGCGCGCGGGGGAAAGTTCTGGTGATCCCGACCAACGAAGAACTCGTTGTCGCCCGCGAAGCGAAACGACTGCTCGAACGCTCCCATTAGATCCGAATCTGCAATCTTAAACCTGCAATCTCAAATCCCTAGAATATGCCACAACAAGCTATTGGAATGATTGAAACCCGCGGCCTGGTCGCCCTTGTCGAGGGCGTGGACGCGATGCTCAAGGCCGCCAACGTCGAATTGGCCGGGCCGATGGTCCAGGTCGGGAATGCGCTCGTCACGGCCACCGTGGTGGGTGATGTTGCCGCTGTGAAAGCCGCCACGGACGCAGGCGCCCAGGCGATCAAGGCGATCAAGGGCGAAATCGTCAGCGTGCACGTCATTGCGCGGCCGCACCAGGATGTCGCCCAGGTGTTGCCCAAGCCCCGGTAATTGGGCCGTCCGTGCGCGGCAGCCGGGCGGCTGTGTCGCCAATTCGACGGCGCCATCCGGCAGGCCCGCAGACCCTTGACCCCAACCAGCCATGTACCTTGCCAAAGTCGAAGGTGCGGTGGTCTCGACCAAGAAGGACCCGTCCATGAGCGGCCGCAAACTGCTCTTGCTTCGGCCGCAATTGGTCGATGACAAAGACCCAACCCGGTTCCGCCCCGGGGTCAACACGATCGTGGCCGTTGACAGTGTTGGGGCGGGGATAGGGGAGATGGTTCTCTTCTGCCAGGGCAGTTCGGCACGGCTGGCGCCGAACTTGAAGGAGGCCCCGGTGGACGCCGTAATCATTGGCATTGTCGATACGGTCGATGTGTTGGGAAAACAGATTTTCAGCGCCCGAACCCAGTGATTCCGGCACCTTGTGCCGCAGGCCGCGAGCCTGCTGTTTCGCGGGTTGTCACACCCGCATAGCTGAATTGAACGATTTATGAGTGCGGTAAACGAATCCCTGATACGCGATGTTGTCGCAGAAGTCCTGAACCGCCTTGGTGGATCGCCCGCGGCTCCGTCCGCCCCGCCGCCCCCTGCCACCGAACGCGCCTGCGGCTGCGATGGTCAACCCGCCCGACCTCGGCCGAGCGGAGCCGCGCGAGGCAAATTCGGCATTTTCCAAGACGCGGACCAGGCTTGCGAAGCCGCGCAGGAAGCCTTTCTCCAACTCCGCGCCAAAGGTGTCGAAGCGCGCCGCAAAGTGGTGGACATTGTCAAAACGTTGGCAGATAAGAACGCGGAGGCTTGGGGCAAACTGGAGTTGGACGAGACCAAGATCGGCCGCCTCGATCATAAGATCGAGAAGCTCAAGATTATCCGGCTTGTTCCCGGGGTCGAATGGCTCCACCCGGACGGCCTCAGCGGCGATCACGGCATCACCCTCGAGGAATACACGCCGTTCGGTGTCGTAGGAGCGGTCACACCTTCCACGCATTCGATTCCCACGCTGAGCGGCAATATTGTGAACATCGCCGCCGCCGGTAATGCCGTCGTTTTCAATGCGCATCCCAGTGCCGCGCGTTGCGCCGCCGTGGCCGTCCGCGCTTATAACGAAGCCATTTTCCGCGAGACGGGGATTGAGAACCTCGCGTGCATCATTGAGCGCCCCACCTTCGACTCGTTCAAAGCGATGTGCGCGCACGAAGCGGTCCGCTTGCTCCTGGTGACCGGCGGTCCCGGGGTCGTGAAGGCTGCCATGCAAACGGGCAAACGCGCGATCTGCGCTGGTCCGGGAAATCCGCCGGTGTTTGTCGACGACACCGCTTGCCCCAAACGCGCCGCCAAAGCGGTCGTCGCGGGCGCCGCCTACGACAACAATCTCCTCTGCATCGGAGAGAAAGAGGTGTTCGTGCTTGAGAGCGTCGCGGACAAGTTTATGGCGCAATTGGAAGCCAACGGGGCCGTGCGCTTAAACTCAGCGCAGCTCGACCGGCTGACCCAGGCGGTCTTTACGTTTAAGAATGGGCATGGCGGTGGCTGCCCTGAACCGGTGCTGAACAAGGATTTTATCGGCAAAGATCCGTCGGTGCTGGCGCAGGCTGCAGGCATCAACTTGCCCGCCGGCACGCAGTTGCTTTTTGCCGAAACCGACGCCAATCACGCTTTTGTCAAAGAGGAACAAATGATGCCCTTCATCCCCGTGGTGCGGGTGAGGAGCGTCGAGGAAGGCATCCAAGCGTCCCTGATTGCCGAGCATGGCTACAAGCACACGTCGATCATCCATTCGCATGACGTGGAGCATATGACCGCGATGGCGCGGGCGCTGGACACCACGTTGTTCGTCAAGAACGGAGCGTCGATGGCGGGGCTTGGCCTGGGCGGCGAAGGGTATCTCAGCTACTCCATCGCCACTCCCACGGGCGAAGGCGTCACCAACCCGCGAACCTTCTGCCGCGTGCGCCGCTGCGTGATGGTCGACAATTTGCGCATTTACTAAATCCGAAGTCCGAAGGCCGAGATCCGAAAGAAGACCGAGATCCGAAAGGCCCGAAAGAAATCCGAAGCGCCAATCCGAAAACCGAAACAGGCTCCGAGAACGAGATGCGAAAAGAAACGCCAGACTCCGTCCGCGATTACAGGTCGGTGGAGGGAGACTGTGCACTCGAGTCGAATTGTTCAGAATGGCCATCTTGGAGCGGCGAGGCGGATAGCGGCTTTAGCCTTCACGAGGGGCCAGGAGGACCTCCTCCGCGCAACCTCATGGAACGGACGGCGGAGTTCGGCGAGGCGTTGATTCGGTTCGCCAAACGAGTGCCCCGTGGAGCGGAACATCCGGAGAACAACCGGCTGATCGATCAGTTGGTGGGCGCGGGAACAAGCATCGGGGCCAATTATTGCGAAGCTGATGATGCGGTGTCTGGTAAGGATTTCAAAAACAAGATCGGGATTTGCCGGAAGGAATCGAAGGAAACAATGTTTTTCCTTCGCATGATCGCCGCGTCAGAAGAGTCGTTGGCCAGCGAGGCGCGCATGCTGTGGCGGGAAGCGAAGGAACTCAACCTGATCTTCGGCTCAATCTGGCGAAAGCAATGAACGCGTGAACTCCGAGCACCGAAATCCAAACAGCCCAAACGAAGGCCTGAGCGCGAGGTCCGAAGCTTTCAAACTCGGCCAATTCCTTCGTCGTTCGGAAATCGCAATTCGGACTTCTTTCGGTCCTCGGAATTCGGATTTCGGATTTGACAAATGTTTTTAGCGCGTGTCGAAGGCAACGTGGTGGCGACTCGGAAGCATCCAAGCTTCGAAGGCTGGCGCTTGGTCATTTGCCAGCCGATCGATGGTTTGGGGGCGGCCGAAGGCGCGCCTCAAGTCGCGATCGACGCACACGGCGCGGGCTTGCACCAGCGTGTTATCATTTCGTCTGACGGCATGGCGGCGCGGAAAGCCGTTGGCGACGACAAGAGCCCGGCCCGCTGGATGATTATCGGGATCGTGGACGACATCGGAGAGGAAGTGTCCGTATGAAGCTGGGAACCGTCATCGGTCGCGTCACGCTGAGCGAAGCGGTGCCCGCGTTGCGCGGAGCGCGTTGGCTGATCGTGAGCCCGTTCACACGGGAGCACTTCCAGCAGGGTGCAACCACTCCGCCGGGGATGAGCAAGGACCCGAGCCTGATTGTTTACGATACCCTTGGCGGCAGCACCGGCCATACGATTGGATACGTTGAAGGACGCGAAGCCGCTCAACCCTTTGACCAACCGACTCCCATCGATGCCATCAACGCCGCCTTGGTTGACGAGATATTCTACAGTCCATTCAAACCATGAAAACAGTCCTGAGCGCCAGAGATATCGAAGACATGCTCCGCGACGGCAAAGACCTTGCCGGCATCCCCGACGACGCCATCCTGACGCCGTCCGCTCGCGATCTGCTGCGGGACGCATCGGCGCGCGCCACCAACGGCGCCCTGACCCGACCGGCTGTCTCCGGCCCGGCGCCTTCCGCCCCTCCGAAGAACGTCACGGCGAAGAGTTCCAGGCAAGAGATTGAAGCCTTTTTCAATTCACCGCCGATTCACACGCTGAAAGAGCAGATTTGCGATCTTGGGCGGCGCCTTTGGCAGCGCGCGTATGTGGATGGCAACGGCGGGAACCTGGCGATTCGAGTTGGCGAAGATATTGTTCTCTGCACGCCGACCCTCGTTTCCAAGGGCTTCATGCGCCCCGAAGATATGTGCCTGGTCGATCTTGAGGGCAACCAGCTGGCTGGGGTCAAGAAGCGCACCAGCGAGATCCTGATGCATCTCCAGATTATGAAACGGCAACCCAAAGCCCTCGCGACGGTGCATTGCCATCCTCCCTACAGCACCGGGTTCGCGGTGGCTGGCATCGCGCCGCCCACATGCATGATCCCCGAGTTCGAAGTCTTCTGTGCGGTCGCCGTGGCGCCTTACCGGACGCCAGGCACGCCCGAGATGGGGAAGTTGGTGGCGGATTTGGCCGGTGAGCACAACACGATCCTGATGGCGAACCACGGCGTTGTGACCTGGAGCCACGTGGGCCTGGAAGATGCCTATTTTAAAATGGAGATTCTCGAAGCTTACTGCCGCACCGTCCTGGTTGCCTCCCAACTCGGCAAGCCGGTCAATACCATGACTCCGGCGCAGTTGCAGGACCTGCTCCGGATCAAGCAGGGCATGGGCATTCCCGACCCGCGCCACGGGCTCAAGGAATGTGAACTGTGCGACAACGACGATTGGCGCCCCGGCGTCACCTGCGCGATCCCGGCCAAAACGGTGCCGGTGGCCAGTCTTGATCCGGACACGGAAGCGGCGGTGCAAGTCATCACCGACCAGATCCTCTCCCGAATGAAGTAACCCTTTGCTCGGAGTTCGAAACGGACATGAAAGTCACGATTATCGGCGGCGGCGGGCGGGTCGGTTCCTGCGCAGCCTACGCGCTGCAATGCTCGGGATTGGTTTCGGAAATCCAGATCCTCGATGCCAATCAGGCGATGGCTGAGGGCGAGGCCCTCGATCTGCTCCATGGCAGCGCGTTTGCCGGAGATCAGCGAATCTACGCCGGTGACTACTGCCGCGCGGCAAACAGCGACCTCTTCCTCATTACCGCGGGCTTGCGCCGAAAGCCTGACGAATCCCGGCTCGACCTGATCAACCGCAACGTCGCGCTTTTCGTTCAGATCCTCGACAGCATCAAGTCCGCCGGCTTGCGCGACAGCGCGCAAGTCTTCGTGGTCTCCAACCCGGTCGACATCCTCACGCAACTGGCGGTGCAACGGCTTGGTTTGCCATGGCAACAGGTTTACGGGCTGGGCACGATGCTGGACACGGCGCGATTCAGTTCGTTCATTGCCGAGGAGTTGAAGCTCGCGCCCACCCAAGTGAAGGCGCTCATTCTTGGCGAGCATGGCGATTCGATGATCCCCGTGTGGTCGAGCGCGACCGCCAACGGTTTGCCGCTCACCGGCTGGCCTGAGTGCAGCCCGGGCTTTCAATCCGCCCTTTTCGAGCGCACCCGGGGCAGCGGGGCGGAGGTGATCAAGAAGAAGGGCGGTGCCGGATGGGCCGTGGGGATTGCGATCCGCGACGTCGTTCACGCCGTCCTCCTCAACAAGAAGGCGTTGCTGCCGGTCTCTTCGCTCGTGCAAGGCGCTTACGATATTCGGGACATCTGCCTCAGCGTCCCAAGCGTGGTCGGGCGCGGCGGCGTCGAGAAACACGTCGAAATCAAGCTCTGGCCCAAGGAACTCATGGGTCTGCAAGCGTCGTTCCGCGCGCTGAAAGATACCCTGGCCAAGGTAAAAGCGTAATCTAGCAATGACCAAATCCCTCGAACTCAAGCTCACGGAAATCAAAGCGAACCCGAAGTCCCGCGCCTTCATCATCGCGGACGCCAAGGATGCGGACATGGCTTTTGGGGTGCGGGCGACCGGGCCGCGTTCCTACCTGGCACGTCACGGCGCGCGCCCGGCGCAATTCTCGCCCGAGGTCTGGACGCGCGACGAGTTTGGCTTCCGCAGTCTGCCCGAGTTCCTGGATATCATCCGCGAGGTCGTGCACCAGGGATTGGTGGACATCATGCTCATGTCCGCCTACGTCAACGAACAGCTTACGATTAAGGAAGGGCTCTTCCGGGACTCGCATGTGACCCCTGCCGCGCGCGCCAACGACACCACGGACGTCTGGGTGATTCGCCATGGCTGTTATACCCGCGAAGCCTCGCAACCTTTTCGCACCGCGAGCATCGACCATATCCAGTGCGGGCAGGTCGAGTGCGACCGGCGCGAGCCTGAGCCCGTCTTTCCCGGCGCCAATCTTGGGCTGTACTCCATCACATTCGTTAACGACCTTGACCAGGACCGCGAGACGCTGCTTTGGTACAAGCAGTTCCGTGAAGAGGCCGAGCGCAAGAAGTTCCAGCATTTCCTTGAAGTCTTCGATCCGAATGTCGATAGCGGCATTGCCCCGGGGAACATTGGCGAGTTCATCAACGACAACATCATCAGGCTGCTGGCGGGTGTCCCCGACTCCGGCCGGCCGCGCTTCTTGAAAATTGTTTACCACGGTCCGAGGGCCATGGAAGAGCTCGCGCAGTACGATCCGAACCTGATCGTTGGAATCCTCGGCGGCAGCGCAGGCACCACTTATGATGCTTTCAGGCTGATCCATGACGCCCAAAAGTACGGCGCCCGCGTCGCCCTGTTCGGACGCAAGATCAACAACGCGGAGCATCAACTGGCCTTCATCGAAATGCTGCGCCTGGTCACGGAAAGCCGGCTTTCTCCGGAAGAGGCCGTCCGCGCTTACCATGGCCTGCTTCAAGCCAAGAACATCAAGCCGCACCGAACGCTGGACGACGACCTTAAGCTGACCGACCTATCCATGAGTTACGATGGCAGCGCCGCCCGGCGCGCCACCGCATCGATTCAGAACAACCCCTTGGCAGCTCAAAAGCCCGGCGGCGCCGCCATTGGCGCGCAGCCCGCGCAGGCCGCCACCCACGGGTCCGCATCTTCAAACGGCGCTTGGCCTGTCCGTCCGGACGGTTCTCCCGATTTTAGCAAGATGGATTCCGTCCAGCGCCAGGCCTACGACCAGGCGCGCCTCACCCGCCGTTTCGGTTAACCGCTTGGGTCGGCAGACAGCATCTTGACGCTTCGAGACTGTTCGCCCAAGGCTCATCCGCTCTAAAGACGGTCGTCACTCGGTCAGGACCGTGTGACCACCGGGTGATGACCGGGTGTTGACCGTGTGGACGCCGGGAGCAGCGCGGCAGTTTCTGGAAGAAACCCTCCAAAAGCTGTCACTGACGCCACTTCATCCCCGGAACCCTCATTTTCTTCGGAGCGCCGGGTTGCAGTCGGCTTGCGGGCGCCGTTGGTTCGTGGCGGCGGCGAAAGATGAAGCCGGCTGCTAGCCGACACTCCTATTACAACACAATCTGAACACAATCCCGCTCACTAGACTTTTCCCGTCGTTCCTGTTCAATTCCCTCCGCGATACAATGCGATTTCTGATGTTGAACTGGCGCGATCCTGATAATCCGCTGGCCGGGGGAGCGGAGCGGGTGACGCTGGGCTATCTCGCCGCTCTCGCCAAACGCGGGCATGAGGTATCCTGGTTCGCCTACACGTTCGACGGGGCGCCGCCGCGGGACGAGATGGACGGGGTGCAAATCGTGCGCGGCGGCGGGGTAGGATCGGCGATCGTCGAAGCGCGGCGATGGGTGCGCACTCAGAAGCCATTCGACCTTGTGATCGATCAGCATCACGGGGTGCCTTGGTTCGCGCCGTGGTGGTGCCGAACGAACTGCGTGGCCTACATCCATGAAGTGCTGGGACCGATTTGGGGGGCTTTCTACCGGTTTCCAATCAATGTCCTTGGCCCGGTGCAGGAGCGTTGGACCCATTGGCTCTATCGCGCGGTGCCCTTCTGGACCGCGTGTCCTTCCACGAAAACCGCCCTGCAGAGCGTCGGCGTGCGCTCGGTCACCTTGATTCCTTATGGCGTGCACACGGTGGCCATTCCGGAGTTGGAACCAAAGCCGCTGGATCTCCCGCTCCGCATTGTGGTGGTGTCCAGGCTGGCGCCGAATAAACGCGTGGACCACGCCATTGCCGCACTGCGGTGCCTGGTTCGCGACGGGATTGACGCTCGCCTGACGATTGTTGGCAGCGGCATTGTCGAAGAGTTGCTCCGGCAGTCGGTCAAAGACCTCGGGCTGGCTAAACACATCGTGTTCACTGGACCGCTGCCTGAGAAGGAAAAAGATGACCACTTGCGGCGCGCCCATCTCCTGTTGCATACCTCCATGCGCGAAGGCTGGGGCTTGAACGTGATCGAAGCGAACGCCATGGGCACACCCGCCGTGGTCTACCCTGTCCCGGGCTTGATCGAGTCGACGCTGCACGAGCAGACCGGTGTCGTATCGAGCGCGGAAACGCCCGAATCGCTTGCGACGTCAATCAAAGCGGTTCTCAAGAGCCCGGAACGATACCAGTTCTACCGTCGCCAGGCTTGGGAACGTGCCAAGACCTACCACTGGGACCAGGTCTTGCCCGTCGCCTGCACGTGGTTGGAGGAGCAGGCGCGAAACCCATAGCAGGGCGGGCCGGGCCAACCCGCGCGACCCCCAACCAGGAAAAAGGTGAGCAATTTGTCACCATCAACTTCCCATTGGCCATCAGGCACTTGTGAATTCCAAGCGCTTGCTTCGGCCACGATGTAATACATTTGTTATAACGTCGCCAAGCCTGGCCCAGGATCATCCGCCGGGCGGCGGGTCCCCAAGCAGCTTGCGCCGCAGCTTAATGCGCGCCATGGCTTCGACATTCTGACGCTGTTGAGAGCCAAACTTCCGTTCCACCAGCGACAGATACTCGGGGCGCGTGAAGTAATTCTCCCAAGCCGCATCCCGGAACCTCAACACCTCGGCTGCGGTGCAATGCTTGGTCGGCAGCGGCTGGCTTTCATAGGAGAGAAAGGCGTATCCGGCGTAGGAATCGGGCAAAGGCCAGCCGTTCGCGCGCGCGGTATTGTACAGCGGGCTCCCCGGCAGGGCCTGGCACGGATACATATTCGCCATCTCGGTGTTCAATTCGAGGGCGAGATCGAGCGTTTGCTGCATCGTCTCCTTGGTGTCGTCGGGGAAACCGAAGATGTAATTCGAAATGATGTTGATGCCGCTGTCCTGGATCGTCTTGGCAACTTGCCGAATGTTCACCTCCTGGAACGAGCCTTTGGACACCTCGCGCCGGATCACCTGGCTTGCGGCCTCAACCCCGAGTGCCAGCCAATTCACCCCTGCGCGCCGGAACAGGTCCAGGTACTGCGGGCGCACCGTGTCGATGCGCGAGTAGGACCACATCCGAAGCTTCAAGCCCCGATCGACAATGCCCTGGAGCAGGGGTTCGAAATAGTTCTTGTTAAGAAAGAACATTTCATCGGAAATCCGGACGGTCTCGACTCCCATGCCGACTAGCTTTTCAAACTCGCGCAGCATGAATTCCGGCGACCAGAACCGCATATTGGGCGAATTCGCCGCGACGGTGCCAGGCGCGTTGTCGACCCGGTTCACGATGTTGATCATGCAGAAGTCGCATTTGAACTTGCAGCCGAGCGACGTGTAGATGGCAGCAAAAGGCGTCCGGAGATCGTGGTTAAACTCCGCATGCCAGAAATGGGCGCGATACCGATCCAGCGGCTTCTTGTCGTAGGGCAACAGGTCCCAGGCGTATCCCGGCAAATCCTGGTCCATGCGGTCGCCCGGAACGACCTGTTCGGGCGGGTTAAGTTGGGGCTTGCCATTCCGCTTGTGGCCAATGCCGCGGACCTTGTCCAAGTCGTTCTTGAAGTCGGTGCGGAGCACGTTGTGCAAGGCGTACACGCCTTCGTTCAGGAGCACAAAGTCGATCTCGGGATGGGCCAGCACTTCCATCGGCAAAGCGCTCGTGTGGGAACCGGCAAAGCACGTGACGAATTCCGGGTGCAGTTCCTTGACGCGCCGGCACAGGGAGATGGCGCCGATCATGTTGGTCGTGCCCGAGTTCGGGTTCTGCCCGTAGACGACGAAGCAGATCAGGCGGGGGTTGGCTTCGCTAATCCGTCGCGCGGCGTCAGCCTCCCCAAGGCGCTCGGCGCCGCAATCCAGGATGGCGACCCCGAATCCTTTCGCCCGGCAACTCTGGGCAAGCAGAAGCGCCCACGTGGGCGGTTCAATGGCGGAAAAGTCCTTGCTCAGCTCTTGATAAGCCTGGGCAGACGAGTCGGCATTGACAAACAAGACGTCGAGTTTTCGGTCCATAACTCCAAGTGTACGTTCCGCGGCAGCGTCCCTTTGCAGCGCCGCGCCTCCCCCCCCGGGGGCAGATCGTCCTTCAACCGCTTACGCCTGGTTCAGGAAAGCACAGAGTTCGAGGATCTTGCCCTGGTCCAGGTCCGGGTAGTTGCCGATATAATAGCCGTAAAAGTGGACGTGATCCACTTCCGGGTAGTTCTCGTATTCGCGGTCTCCGACCCATTTGCGGGCATAGGGCTGGCGCAACTGGTTCCCGCCTCCGGACGTCCCCCGGCGGAACTCCACTTTCGCCGCGCGCATGCCCGCTTCGATCCGGTCCCGAAGCGCTGTGTCCGCGTTCTTCAGGATGAGCGTGAACGCGTAGTTGCAGCTGCCTTCGATCTCGAAATCGGTGCGGAAACGGGCTGGGTCAAGGTGATCCAGGAAGAGTTTCAAGTTGCGCCTTCGAATCTCATTGTTCCTGTCCAAACGGCGCAGCTGCGAGCGACCCATCACCGCGTTGATCTCGGTGCTCCGAACGTTGTAAGCGGGGAAAGCAAAAATGAAGTCCGGGTTCAAATCCGGGTGGGTCTCGCGGTAGCGCGTCCGCACCGCTTCGGAAGTCGCCTCGCGCACCATGCCATGCGACCGAAACATCCGCACGGTTTCGTACAGCTCAGGGTCGTCGGTGGAAATCATCCCGCCCTCGATCGTGCTCATGTGATGGGCGTAGTAGAACGAGAAGTTCGATCCGAAGCCGAACGTGCCAAGCTTGCGTCCCTGGAA
Organism: uncultured Verrucomicrobiota bacterium; assembly: GCA_964578605.1. Lineage (GTDB taxonomy): Bacteria > Verrucomicrobiota > Verrucomicrobiia > Limisphaerales > SIBE01 > JAXMHN01. The sequence continues at coordinate 35,109 of CAZODO010000008.1, forward strand.
GGTGGCGCCATGCGATTCGCACACGTCTTCGATCAGGGGGATTTTCCTGGCCCTCAATTCGCCCAGGAGCGTTTCGTCAAGCGCGTTGTATCCGAGCACGTGAGTCAAAAAGACCGCTTTGGTGCGCGGGGTGATCTTCCGGATGACTTCCCGCGTATCCATGCCAAGCGTGCGCGGGTTGATGTCGACAAATACAGGTTTGAACCCGCACTGCAGCACGGACGCAATATCCGACACCCAGGTCAGCGTCGGCACGATCATTTCGCCCAACCCGAAGATCTCCCGGCACGCGCTGATCGTGACGAGATTGGCCGACGCCCCTGAGTTCACGAAAACGCTGTATTTCATGCCGAGCCATTCGCACCACTCCTGCTCGAACGTCCGGACCTGCTGCGATTGTGTGAGGATCGGGTTGCCCTTGAGGAAATCAATGACTGCTTCGAGGTCGGCCGGGGTGATGTTGTTGTGCATCAGCGGCCAATCGAGCACCGGTGGCCGAGGTTGGGCAGGGTGAGTCATAAACTAAAAGGGGCCCTTGAACTCAATGCACCTCAGGTCTGCCCGTTCCTCAGGCATCCATTCGTTCGCGTTGCCTTTGACAAGCTTGAATGCCGCCGAGGCGATATCCCGGGCAGTCGGGTAGAAAAGCGACTCAAGCGCCGGCGTGGTCGGGCAGGTCACAGGCGCGAACCCAAGGCGGCGGACGCGAACATCGCGCGTGCCTTGCAGAGCTTCCACGACCTGGGACGCGATCTCGGCGCTCGCGCCGCAGGTCGTCCAGCCGTTGTCCACCACGACGAGACGGCCGGTTTTGCGGACGGAGCGGACAATGGTCTCGGTATCCAAGGGGCTCAGCCAGATCGGGTCGATAACCTCCGCCCGAATCCCGATCTCCTCCAAATACCGCTGGGCACGCAGGCATTCCAATTGCATGTAGGAGATCCCTACCAGCGTCACGTCGCTGCCTTCGGCAGTGATCCGGGCTTTTCCCGGCGGCACCACGTAAGGCGTTTCCGGAACAGGCCCTTTCTGGAAGTGCAGGATGCGGTGTTCGACATACAGGACCGGGTTGTCGTCGCGGATGGCGTGGATCAGGCAACCCTTGGCGTCATAGGGCGTCGTTGGCGCCACCACTTTCAGCCCGGGCACATGCATGAAGAACGAGTACAACCCTTGCGAATGCTGGGCGCCTTGGCCCCAGCTCTTGCCGATCATCGAACGCACCACCAGAGGCAGGTGGACGCAACCGCCGTACATGTAAGAGCTTTTCGCCGCCACGTTGACCAACTGGTTCATGGCGAGCATGAGGAAATCCATCCGGATATGGATATGCACCGGCCGAAGTCCGGCAAGCGCCATGCCAATGGCCGCCCCAGTCATGGCGTCTTCGGACAGCGGTGTTCCAAACACGCGCTCCGGCCCATACTTCTGAACCAGCCCTTTCGTCGTGCCTTGAATGGCCTTCGGGTCGTCGACATCCAGGCCGAAAACGATGACCGAATCATCGCGCGCCATTTCCTGGTCGGTGGCTTCGCGAATGGCGTCGGTGTACTGCAGCGTCCGTTCCATGTCACTCCTTGAAGACATCCGCGAAGAGTTGCGGCGCTTCCGGAAAAGCGCTGCGCTCGCCGAATTCAAACGCATCGCGAATCTCGGATTCAACCTCCGCCTCGAGTTGGCCGCGCCGGGCCGGATCGACCATGCCTGCCAGCTTCACTACTTGATCTGTGCGAATCCAGGGCTCGGCCTCCTCCCGTTTGCGATAGCCCAAACCATAATCTTCGTTCGGCCCGACGTGCTCTTTCCAGCGATAGGTCATGCATTCGAAAAAGAACGGGCCTGGCTCGCCTTTCCGAAGGGCGTCGGCGGCAGCTCCAATCCTCTCATAGATGCGCAGCACGTCGTTGTCTTCGATCCGCTCCGCAGGCATTCCGTAAACCGCCGCACGCTGCGTGACATTTGGGTTCTTTTGACGCAGCCGCTGGTGGGTATGGATGGCATACCCGTTGTTCTCGCAAATGAAGAGGATGGGCAACGCCTTGAGCGCCGCGAAATTGAGGCTTTCGTGGAACACACCTTCGTCCACCGCACCGTCCCCGAAGACCGACACGACAATTCTCGGCGCACGCCGATACTTCATGGCGTAAGCGTATCCGATTGCGTTGGCGATGGTCGTCCCGACCACGGCAGACGTGCCGAGCACGTTCGCATCGGTGTCAATCAAGTGCATCGATCCGCCCTTGCCTTTGGCACAACCGGTGGCCTTCCCATACAACTCGGCGATCATCGACCGCAGATCGCCCCCTTTCGCCAGGTAAAGCGCGTGGCTCCGGTAAGTGCCGAAAACGGCGTCCTCCGGTTTCAGCGGCTCGCATACGCCGACTGAAACCGCCTCCTGGCCAATGGAAAGGTGGACCGGGCTCTTGATCTTGTCCGTGGGATAAACCTTGGCGATCTCTTCCTCCACCCGGCGGATCCGGTAAAGAGAACGATAGAGCCTTTCGTAAATGGATTGTGTGTCTCGCAAGTTAACAACGCCTTCAAACGAGGGAAGCCGCTGACGGACGCCGAATTCAGCCTCGGAAGGGCCCCATACCGTAGGGGGGAGTTGCTCTCTTCGTCAAGCCGGGACCCCCGACGGGTTCCACTTCCCGTTGCCCTGCTGAATGGGCAAAATCCAGGAGTCACGCCCTGTCCGGGGCTTTGGGTTCCGGGGCGGTGTGGTTCCCAGGGCGCCGCTTTGCTCAGCCCTCGGCTGACGACGGCCTGCGCCTTTGGAGCGATCTCAGCACATCCGTCCGGTCCGGCCGTCGTGCCATGGCTTCAAGTGCCCACGCGATTCCCTCGACGCCCTCCTTGGCCGCGCCTTCTTTCGGGTAGCAGGTTAACTCGTCGCGTTTGGCCTTGGCCGGCGAAAAGACCTTGGGACCGATCGCTTCGACAGCGCTCTGAGGCGCTCAGTTCACGGTCACTCGATAGAAGCGGCGCGGGTCTGCCGGGCGCGGAACGGTCGCGCGGAAGGCATTCGGATCCTTGGCAGGCGCAACGGTGCTTCCGGGTTCGTTGGCCCATGGCCCCGTTAGATCCGGCGCCCCTTCGATACGGTAGCTCGCCCCTGCCTTTGGGTTCACGACGGCAAACCCAAACTGGAGATCACCGTTCGAGAGCGCTTCAACCGAGGTGAACTTCAAGCTGGTCAATGTGCTGATCTCCGCGGCAACCAGTCTCAGAGGCCCCCAAGGAAACAGCCGATCGCCAACCTTCGGCCGCACTCTCAATCCGAACGCTCCCGCTTCGGCCGGCGCGAAGCTGAACGACGTTCCTCCGGACGTGTTCGAGATCACCGGGTCGACCAGCTCTTCGCACCCGTCCATCTGGATGTTGTCGATGTAAAATCCCACTCCGGGATCGGTCTGCTCGAAAAAGCCGCCTCCGGCGAACTCGTAAACAAAGCGCACTGACACTTCGCGGGACGCAAAAGGCGCGAGGGAGATCGTCCGCGGTGCGAAAGCCACATCCCCGGCCTTGCCTGTTCCTGCCTGGCTCCAGACATCCTGCCAGCTGAGCCCGCCGTCCAGCGAGATCTGGGCGCGCGCCACCTGGTCTTCGGTCGCCCATCCGAGCCGGCTGGCAAATAGCAAGCGCCCTGCGGCGCCGACGCGAAACAACCGGTTCAGGACCAGAAACTGATCTTCGGGGGGCGCGTTGGTGTTGACCCAGGGGTGGGCCAGGTGAAAGGCGCTCTTGCCGGAAGCCTTCACGACGTTGTCGATGACCGAATACGAGCCGGACGTCGTCGCGGTGACCTGCGCCAAACCCTGCTCCGCCCCTTCCAGGGCAGGCTGGAGGAGCCGCTTCACCCGCATCCATTCGTAACCGGTTGCGCCGCCCACCGAACTGAACGAAAAGGCGTTCTCCTGGTTCACAAAAGCAGTATCCGGACCTGAGATGGTCGGCGGGGTGTAGATCATTGCCTGATCCAGTTTGACGTTTCCGCCTGCCACCGTGACCGTCGTGTGCACCTCCGGTCTATTTGAGACCTGGAACGTCACAGGGTGGGCCCCATCGCCAGAAACCGGGAGCGAATAGCCGCCTGACCGCGCGGTGACGGCGTAGTAATCCGAGCCTTGCGCCAACACCGTGATGCCGCCCACGCCTTCGCCCCGGTCGTAAAATCCGTTGGCATTAAGATCGTAGTAAGCCACTCCAGTAATGAAAGGCGTCAAGTCGAAGCGGCTGCCGAAATCCTGGGTCACCAGCCAGGGACCGACACCGCCATTGGTCCCTTGGATCACCCCAATCCCCGCTTCCTGCAATCCCGGGTCATGGATATTCAATCGGTGCCCCGGGGGCGTTTGCATCCCGCCCGAAGCCGGGTCGCCATCCCCGCCCCAGTCCACCTCGAACCCGGCGTGGCCATGCTCGACGGATCGGGCATTCGCAAAAACGTTTTCGGCGATCGTTTGCCATGGGTAGCCCGCTTCGGTCGCCCGGGTGCCAAAGGTGCTGCCATCCGAACCCACGTGTCCTTGGAAGGCGTGCGCCAGCATATCCGCGCTGTGCCTCCTGGCCGCCGCCAACAGGTGCGCGTTCATCGAGAGCGGGGGCGCCGGACTCAAGGACGAGATCTGCTGCGCCATCAAGTTGAGATCCACGTTCAAGCCGTTGTAGTTCGCGAGCACGGTGGGATCGGTGGTCGTTTGAAGCCGCACGGCTTCCGCCGGCGGATCGCGCCGAGCTCGATTGATATACTCCAGGTAAAGCTGCTCTTCGTCGGTCGGTTCCCCGATGGAATAGAGCGTCCGTTCCGAAGGCGCGCCTAGCGGCCGCACGCCCGCTCGCGAATTCACGGAGAACGGAGGGACGCTCTCGCGGCGCAATGCCGGAGCGGCTGGCGGCGGGGCGAAAACGCTATCCGCAGGTGCATCTGACGCCTTGAGCAACGGCCCGAGAAGGGCCGCACTGGAAAGGCACAATCCGAGCGCGAGGTGTAAAAATGAGCGGCGCATGCCTGCGGGATACGCCATTTTGCGCGACCGATGGAGACTCATATTTGGATATTCGATTCATGTTCATCTCAGAAAAGACGACCGGATTCAATCGATAAGGGTTCAGGCGGGGCCGCCGGGCAGACCCGCGCGGGTTGGTGAGAGATCTGGGCAGCCGGGTGGGCTTTTGAGGCGCCCGCGCGGGTCTCCCGAGGGTTTAGACACGAATTTTACTCGCTTTTAACAGGCATATAACACGTCTCTGGATCGAGTGAAATACGTGTTAAATACCTGTTATATACGTGTTATATCCGGACGGAGCCAGGGGCGAGATGCAGCAATTCTGCCCATGAACCTCAAAATGGTTGGCTTGATTACCAACTATTTGCGCAACGCGAGGTTCAAGGGCGCAGTGCGCGCAATCCTGTTCCGGGGTGATCTCATTTGAGGTGGGGCGGGCCCTTGGCCCTTACGGCTCGGGGGAATCCTGGCGTTTCTCGAGCGCGCCTCTGAGGTAGGGTTCCAGCCCGCGCGCGTTGAAATAGAATCCGAGCGAGTTGCAGTGGACGCCGTCCACCAGGCCCTCTGCTTGATCGGGGCCGAGCATTTCAAGTCCGTCCACAAACACGATCTGATCGTCCCCATTTTCGCGGCGTCTGTCGACGAACTGGCGGGCGGTCGTGCGTTTGGTCGCCTGACTGTCGGCCACGGCTTGGGAGGTTCGTTCCGCCGGGAAAAAGAAGGGGCTGGTCAGCAGGATGGGCACTTTGGGGAACTTGCCGCGGAGGATATCGACAAAGACGGGGAGAGTGGCGGCGTATTGGACCGGGGCGGGATTGCCCCAGAAATCCAGGACGATGCAGGAGGGGGTCAGTTCGCAGATGGCTTCGGCAAGGGCGGGTTCGCCCATGCCGTTGCCGCTGAAACCCAGGTTCACGAAGTCCGCGTCCAGCCGACGCTCGAGAAGCGCCTGGCAGGAACCGCCGGGGTTGGAGGCGCAACCGCCCTGGGTAATGCTGGAGCCAGAGTAAACCACGGGATTGCGAACGGCATAGGGGCGGGCAGGTTCGAGACGGGCGTCGGGATCGAGTGTCAATTCGCGGATGACCACGGGCTTGTAGAGGGGGAGGTAAAGGGTGACCTGGCGCAGGCCAGCGCTACGGCCCAAGGACCACTCCTTGACGATCTTGCCGTTCGCGTCGGGCCAGGCGCTGCCGAGATAGGCGCCGTCCACGTAAAGATCAAAGCCGTTCTCCCCCACGCTCGGCATGTGATGCATGTTCGAAAAGCCGGGGTTCTCCGCTTCGACGCCCAGCGAGGTGGAGTCGGTCTGGAAGCGGATGCGCCCGCCGCTCGGACTTTGCGCCAAGCTCCAGACGGGAGGCCGAAAGCTCTCTTTCAACCTCGATGGAAGACGACGGAGGGCAGGCTGATCCTCCTGGAACCATGGCAATCCATGCACGGCGAGGCGCGGGTCAGGAAAGGAGACATGCTGCCGGGGCGCTTGCGATTCGGCGCTGAAACAGAAGACGGAAGACGCCAGGAATAGGGAGGCGGCTGCGCGGGAAGAAAGCGAGAGGTTCATGGGGTCCAACGTGCGGCAAGCGGCGATTCGGACGCAAGTGTTATCGGACGCACGGGAGCAATTCTTCATTTTTGGCAGGACGACGCGCTCTGTCGCGCGCCGTTTGTGCTTGGAATTGCCCATACCCAATGGCCGGCCCGGCGGGCGCTGCCGCGTTGCGCAGGAGAGCCTGGCCGAATTCAAACGGCCATGGGTTCATCTGGTGGCTTAGCCGGTGGACGCCTCACACGTTCGAAAGGTTGTGCGCAGCGGGGCCGAAGCGCCTTCTTCCGCTTCGAGCAGGAGCCAGGGGCCCGCCTCCACGCGCCGAAAGGCCGAGGAACAAAAACCTCGCAGATCGGTGCCTTTGGCCCCGGACTTTCTCGAGGCGGGGGCGGGGCCTTCGGTAACGGACGTCCAGCCTTCACTCAGTTCGATGGTGATCGCCGCGGAACCGATCTTAAGGAGAAAGCTTTTCTCTTTGACGCGGGTCAGAACCGCGCCGGGCGGCAGTTGCCAGAAGACTTGGACACCTTCAAGAGAACCGGGCGTCCCGGGCTCGAAGGCGTCGTCCACTTGCCAGCCATTCTGTTCCAGAAGGCGCGTAATGGTTCGCCGCGCTTTGCCCGAAGGCAGCGTCAGTTCTGCCGTCATGCTCGACGCATTCGGCATGGTCCAGCGCGGTGCCGGATGGTGTGCCGACCAGAGGAAAGCGCCCCGGCGCTCCGGGAAATTGAGCCCGCTCGGATGCGGCCCGTTATGTGCGTCCCAGGACGAAAGGTAATCGCGCAAGGGCCGGTCGTAATGGTAGGTGCCTGTCCCCGGATCGATCACGATCGGTTCGCCGCGGTGCCAGAGGGAAAGGTGCAAGGCATCGCAATGTCCGTGGCTGGCGGTCGCGAGGTAACCGAGGGGCGAGAGGTCCCAGCGGAGGTTCCAGGCGTCCGTGGCGCAGGCGGCAAACCCGCTCTCCGGAAAGACGCGCCACAAGTCGGGCGATGGGCTGGAGCGAATCGTGATGGAGCGCTTTGGCGGTTCGCCAATCCAGAAATGAACTGCCGGGCTGGCAGCGGGTTCGGCCAGCCATCGATGCCACTCAGCGGAGCACGCTTGCCATTCACTGAACACGGGGGTGACGAAAGCGCTGTCGGAATCGCCGTAATCCCATGGATGACACTCAACCTGGATGGCGGTGAAGTAGTCCGCCGCGGCCTGCAGACGCTCTTCCACTTCCGCGCGGATAGGCCGCTTGGCCGCGAGGAGCGCGAGGCGCGCCTGCCAGCAGAACTCAAAACTGAACAAGTGATAATTGAGCGCCTGCTCCCGATTGCCGCCGTCGGGTGCGAATTGTTTGAGGACTTCGGCCTCCCACAGACTGTGAACCCGCGGAAGAGGCGCGGCCCATTCGGCAAGATCGGGCCAGCGGACCAGCGTGAGGATCAGGCCGGACAATTCACCGATCAAATGGTTGTTGGCGGAAGACCCAAACGACCGGTCCCGCCAGGTGAACCAGAGGTGCGGAAGCAGGACCTGGGGACGGAGCCTGGCCAGGGCCGCGCGCGCCTCCGGGTTGGCGTTGAAAGTCGCGCTTAGCAATGCATCCATCCAAGTGAACTGGATCAGGCGCAGTCCGGTCTCGAGAGCGCTCGTCCAGTTCCAGCCGTAATAGGGTGGATTGGCTTCGACCCAGTGTTCGAGCAAGCGCAGCGCACGCTGTGCGGGGGCGGGGTCGTCGAGCACGTAAGCGGCTTGGGCAAGACGTACGAGCGAGTACCAGCGATTCGGTTCCCAGATCAGCTTGATATCGGCTTCGCCTTCGAGCCGGTGATGCAGTTTAAGGGCGGGTCTCTCCGTGGCCATGTCGATCCCCGCCAGGTAATCCTTGTGCCAGCGGGGCGGGTTATCCACCTGCAACGGGAGGTAGCCAAAAGCGATCCAACGGCCCGGGCCGATCTCCGCGGCGTCGCGGGCGAGGGCGGCGCGAAGGTCGGCGGGCGCGCCGTTCCGCGGACGAAGGACAGGAAACGTGCCGCCCTGGGGCAGTTCCAAAACACGGGCGAACCGCTGCTTCGAACGATACCGATCTGAAATCTGGCAGATCTTTCTCCGGCCATGGGCGGCGAGCTCCGATGGGCTCATCGCCCTGAGCCGGTGCCAGTACCACGCCGGGGAACTCATGCGGACGCGGCTTCGCGCAACGGGACGGCGTTGCCTTGCTGAATGGATTCGAGGACGGCAAACGTGAGCAGCATGCTGCGCCGCGCTTGGGCGTAGGGCAGGGGATGCTCGCCTTGGCCACGGAGGAAAGCTTGCCAGGCCGCCATTTGCTCCGCGTGGCCCTTCGAATTGTAGCTATGGCTCTTCCGTTGCCGTCCCGAATGCACGACCAGTTCCTGGTAGTTGGTGATTTCGCAAACGGCGCCCGACGCGTAGACGGTCAGCATTTCCTTCGGATATTTGGGATCGCCTTCCGCACTGTAAAGGAGTTGGCCCGTGGAGCCATCCGCAAATTCCACCTGTGCCGCCACGCTGTCCGGGTAGGGCTGGCGCCCTTCCGTCGGCCAGGTGGTCTGCGCGAAGACCCGCACCGGGTCCGAATCGAAAATGAAGCAGAAGTAATCGAGGAAATGGCAGGCCTCGCCCAGCACACGGCCGCCGCTCTCGCTGAAATTGGCGTACCAATGCTTCGGATCGAGCCGCCCGGCATTGATGCGGAAGCTGGCCGATTTGGGTCCCGGGCTGCCGGCCAGAACCTTCTTGAGCTCCGCGCTGGCAGGGGCGAACCGGCGATTAAACCCGACCTGGAGGGTGCCCTGGCTCTTTTCGTAAGCCGCGTCGATCTCCTGCAATTCGGTTAGCGCCAGGCAGAGCGGTTTCTCCACGAAGATATGCCGCCCGTGCTGCAACGCTTCCAGGACGAGCGGCGCGTGCAGATGATGCCGCGTGGCGATCAACACAGCTGCCGAGGAATCGCCTGCCTTCAAGAGCTCCATGCCGTCCGTGGCGGCTTTCTCAAAGCCGAATTTGGTCTGCACATGCCGCGCGCTGAGGGCGGTCTGGTTGACGATGCTGGCAAAGGCCACCTTGTCCTTGAGATGCGGAAGCAGCATCGTCCGCGCGAAGTTCCCGGCGCCAATCACGTCCAAGCGGTTCACCGGCGTGGCAATCCTGCCGGCGCCGCGCAGAAGACCGGGCCTGGAAGCGATTCGCGCAAGGCCGCCTGTCGTGGCGGGAACAGGCTCCTGCGCGAGAGCGGTTGGCGCTTGAGCAGGCTCACCCGGCAGTCCCGGCGCAACGGCGGGAACCTCGAGCGGTTTGGCTTCTTCCGCAGCCCCGGGATATTCCAGGATGATTCCGACGTCCTTGGAATCGGACGCCAAGCCCTGGTAAATGCTGAGGCAATCGGCCAGGGGAACGCGCCGCGTGGTCAAGGCCTCCAGGTGCAGCGCGCCTCGCGTCATCAGGTGCAGCGCCGCGTCGAAATTCCGCTGTTCGGTCCAACGGACATAACCAATAGGATAATCGCTTCCGCCCCATTCATAGGCGGGGTCGTAACGTCCCGGACCATAGGAACGCGAATATCGCACCTCGATCTCCTTCTCGCTAAAGGTGCGCCACGGAAGATCTACTTTCGTAATGCCCACCACGACGATCCGGCCTCGGTCGCGCAGGGCGTCGGCCGCTTGCTCGACGGGCGTGTTGCTCTCGCTGGCGGTGCAAAGGATGGCGGCGTCGACCCCGAATCCGTCGGTCCAGGCGCGAATTTCATCGGCGAGATTCTGCTGGCCGAGGATGACCGTTTTCTCGGCGCCCATGGCTTGGCAGAGCGGCCGGCGCGCGGGCAGGAGGTCAACGGCCATAACGCGGGCGCCATTGACCTGGAGCAGGTTGGTGATCAGCAAACCCACCAGGCCTTGACCCATGACCAGGACCCGGTCGCCGAGGCGGGGTTCGGTCTGGCGGATCGATTGCAGCGCGATGGAGCAAAGAGTGGTGTAGGCCGCTTGCCAATTGGGCACCGGCTCCGGCACATGGGCGCAAAGAAGATCCGGGACCGCCACGAACTCGGCATGAAAAGCGCATTCGGCCCCGCCGCAGGCCACGCGGTCGCCGACGCGAAACCGGGCATTGAGCGGATCCACCGCGGTCACGACGCCCGCCGCGCTGTACCCGAGCGGCGTCGGGCTCTCCAGGCGGTTGCGGACCTTTTCCAGGGCGGCGCGCCACCCGAGATTGCGCGCCACTTCCATGACCTTCCGCACCTGGTCGGGACGCGCGCGCGCTTTCTGGATCAGGTTCATCTTGGCCTGCGCCACCTTCATTTTCTCCGTGCCACTGCTGATCACGGAATGCGTGACGCGCACCAGGACTCCGCCGGGCGGGGCTGTGGGGATGGGGACTTCTTGGAGTTCGATCCGGCCGTCTTGGTATTGGGCAATCTGTTTCACGTTGTTGTGTGCAGGGTGAGCTAGATACCGCTGCCCGGGTGAAGAATCAAACCTTTTGGGCTTCACCAACGCAGATCAGGCGATTGTCCGCTGCCCGATGCCGAATCCAAGTGCTTCAACCCCATTGCCCTGCTCCGATGCCGGTCTAGGCTGCGTTATGCGAAAAGCGAATGTCATCCGAGGACGCATTCAGCAGGGCGCGCCGAGCCGCACTGGAAATACTCGTTGCTTCCGGGAAGAGTTGCTGGGATATTAGCCGTCCTCAGGCCGATCGGAGCGTAGCTCAGCCTGGCTAGAGCACTTGCTTTGGGAGCAAGACGTCGCAGGTTCGAATCCTGTCGCTCCGACCACTTTTCCTCAGTGTTTCAGGGCCGGTCCTGGTTGAGCTGTCCACAGCCTTCAAACTGCAGATCGCATCTTGGCCAACGGCTCTACCTCGCGTTCGATTTGCGCTTGCCTCTGGTACCGCGCCAATCTCAGATCGTAATCGGCCTGCAAACCGGTCTCTCCTAATCACCATTCGACCCGGTCGTGCCATCCGTTTGACATGGAGTAGCCTTTTGCTACCCTCTCGATATGAGCCAACCGGTTAAAGTCTCAGACGCGCTGATCCTGGATGCCCGCCTCATGGGCGAAGCAACCCAGCGATCCATTGCCGGTCAAATTGAGTTTTGGGCCAGGATCGGGCGGGCGGTCGAACCAATCCTGCGAGGCGACCAGCTCCTGGCATTGGCCAAAGCGTCAAAGGTGAAGCCTCTTTCAGCTTGCCTTCAGTCGGTTGATTCGCCCGTAGGCCGGCAGCGTCTAGCCGAACACCTCAACTCCTTGCCTTACCCGCACTACGAGTCAGCCCCTGGTGGGTTGTTGGTGAGGATTGAAGCGAACGGCAAGCGGACGACGGGACGGTTCGTTAATCGCAAGTTCGAACCGGTGCGAGCATCCAAGAAGTGAAACATCCCGCCAAGGGCAAAGCCCCGCGCGGTGAAGCCGCTCCCCCGGTAACGTGTGGCCATATACTGGATCAGCGGCCGATCCTGGTTGCGGTGGCTGGCCCCAACGGCGCCGGGAAGACCACCTTCTACCACGCGCATTTGAGGCCCGCGGGCCTGCGTTTTGTCAACGCGGACGAGGTGGCCCGTGAATTGGCGATCGAGGCTTATGAAGCGGCCCGGATTGTCGCGCAAGTTCGACAAGAACTGGTCAGGTTCAAGGAAAGCTTCGTTTTTGAAACTGTCTTTTCAGATCCGGTCGGGGACAAGTTGGCGTTTCTGAAGGCAGCCGCGCAGGCAGGCTATACTGTGGTGCTCTGTTTCATCGGTATCTCAGGACCGGAAACCTCGGAACAACGGGTCGCGATGCGCGTTTCTCAGGGTGGGCACGATGTCCCTTCTGACAAACTGGTTGCACGATTCCCCCGAACAATGGCCAACCTCAGAGGAGCTATTGGCGAGCTACCCTACGTGATGATTTTCGACAACGACGATCTTGCTGCCCCCTTTCGAGCCGTTGCCGTCGTCCACAATGGCCGGGTGGTTTGGTCAGCCGACCAGTTGCCCGAGTGGCTCCGGGGTCTCTTGCCGGCAGGTCCAGATGGATGAAACGCCGATTCTGGGTGCGCATCTGCGCTCTCAGCATCGACCTTCCGTTGTCTGCGGTACCAGGGTCATCTCATTTCAAAGCGGAGCCGGTGGACCAGCACGGCAACCTGATCGACCGCCACAACCTTTGGGAGAGGGAAGGTGTCCGCTATCGCCGGGCCGTGTTCCCGGGCTATTCGGACACCGTGCAGTACACGGTGCCGTGTTCAGGCGCTCTGGCCCAAGCGGCGGCGGGCGAGCAATCTCGCGCTGCGGTGCCCGATCGAGATCTCGAGATACCGACACCTCAGGTCCCGGCACCAGCCCAGTCGCTCACTGCCCTCCACACCTATCTGACCAAGCGCTGAGTTTCCCGCAAACATGATTTACATCAAGGAATCCTCGGGCGAATGGCTCTTGTTTATGGTCACGATGAAAGTTCCACCCGTTCCCTGGAGCTTGGCGAGATGGTCCGCACTTGCAGGCCTGCTCTTTTCCTTCAGCTCCGTTTCGTCCTTGTTCGGGGCGGCCGGTGCGGAGGTCCCCCCTTCGCCAGGGCCTGCGCTTTACGCGCAACACTGCGCCGCTTGCCATGGTGTCGACGGCAATGGTAACGGGCCGGCGGCCGTCTGGCTTTACCCGAAACCTCGTGATTTTGGAGCGGCGATGTTCAAGGTGAAGTCAACGCCAGGCCAGGCCTTGCCAACGGACGATGACTTGCTGCAAACCATCACCCGCGGCATGCCGGGGAGTTCCATGCCGAGCTTCTCTTACCTGTCACCGCAGGAGCGGCAGGCATTGGTGCAGCACGTGAAGAATCTGACGGCACGCACCAGCGCGTCTGGCGAAAAGGTCAACGCATTTGAGGAAGCGCGGAAGAATGGGACCGCTGAGCCGCCGGTCGTTGTCCCGCCGGAACCGGCGGTGGGCGTTCAGGAACTGGCACTCGGCCGTGAAGTGTTCCAGCGCATGCAGTGCGCGCTTTGCCATGGTGAGACGGGCGCGGGGGACGGGCCGCAAGTCCCAACATTGCGCGATGCCGCCGGAATTCCTGCCCGCCCGCGCGATTTCAATACTGGCCTTTTCCGGGGCGGCCATACCGGGCCCGACCTTTACCTCAGGATTCACAATGGGATGCCGGGCACGCCGATGGTGCCGTATGGCCCGGAAATGATGAAACCGGAAGAGCGGTGGGCGCTGGTGCATTATGTGCAATCGCTGCGCCGCACCGACGTGGCGGTGAACGATTTGCTGGCGCCTGAGGACGGTGCCATTCGCGTGGCGCGCGTCCGGACAATCCCAACCGATCCAATGGATGCCGCCTGGGAAACGTTCGACCCCGTCCGGGTGCCCCTGAACCCGCTCTGGCCGGAGCCTCACCAGGTTTACGCCGTGGCGGTTTCGGCCGTGACCGACGGGCAGCGCATGGCGGTTCTGTTGCAGTGGCGCGATGCGCTTCCACAGACCAGTGCAATCCGGGTGCAGGACTTTCAGGACGCCGCGGCCCTGCAGTTCTCGCTCACTGGCCGATACGGTTTCGTCGGAATGGGCGACGCCGACAACCCCGTGAATCTCTGGCAGTGGAAGGCCGGTTGGCAAGGTGAGGCTGAGGGGCGCGTCAACGACATGCGCTCGATCTACAACTCGATGCACGTCGACACGTACTTGCCGACGAGTTTCAACACCGCGCTGGACGCCGGGAATGTCCTCTCTCAACCCCACGGGTCTCCAGTGGAGGATGCGAACGCACGCGGTTTCGGGTCGTTCCAATCCCAAGCGATGGATCAACAGAACGTGTCCGGCAAGGGCCTCTGGCACGATGGCTTCTGGAACGTCGTGTTTGTCCGGGACCTGCGATCCAACCAGGCCGAGGATGTCCAGTTTCGTGCCGGCAAAACAGTCCCCGTGGCCTTTGCCATCTGGAACGGCGAGCAACAGGACCGGAACGGCCGGAAGATGATCAGCAACTGGTTTCAACTTGTTCTGGACAGCGGCACCGCGGAAACGGAGCGACGCTGAAACTCTGAACCCATTCGATTTATGAACGACCAACTCTCTCGCCGCGCTTTCATCGCGCGGAGCGGCCTTATTGGGGCTGGGATCAGCGCCGCTCAGTTTCTCCCTTTGCGCTTCCTCCAGGCGCAAGACACGAGGGTGGATATGAGCAATCCCCTGGCGTATTACCCGAACCGGGATTGGGAGAAGCTCTATCGCAATCAATACGCGTACGATCACGCTTTCTCTTGGGTGTGCGCGCCCAACGACACCCACAACTGCCGCATTACCGCTCATGTGCGCAACGGCGTGATCGTTCGCCTGGGTGAGCAGTACGACGTCCACACCTACACGGATCTTTACGGCAACCACGCGACTGCGAATTGGGGCAACCGGCATTGCGCCAAAGGGTACACCTTCCATCGAATTCTTTACGGCCCGTATCGTTTGAAGCACCCGATTGTCCGGCGTGGTTGGAAGCGCTGGGCCGATGATGGTTTTCCCGAGCTGACGCCAGAAACAAAAGCCAAGTACAAGTTTGATTCACGAGGGACCGATAAGTTCGAGAGAATCGCTTGGGACGACGCGTTTCGCTACATCGCGCGGGCGATCAAATCAATTGCCGCCCGTTATTCGGGCGAAGCGGGGGCGCGTTTGCTCGAAGCCCAGGGTTACCCGCGCGAAATGATCGACGATATGGGAGGCGCGGGGACACGCACGATCAAGATGCGCGGGGGGATGGGATTGTTGGGCGTGCTTGGCAAGTACGGGATGTACCGCCTGTGCAACTCGCTTGCCCTGCTCGACGTGCATCTGCGCGGCGTGAAGGCGGAAGAGGCCAAAGCCGGCCGGATTTGGTCGAATTACACCTGGCATGGGGACCAGGCGCCGGGTCACCCCTGGGTCCACGGATTGCAGAATTCCGAAACGGACTTCAATGACCTGCGGAATTCGAAGCTGATCATCATGAACGGAAAGAACATGGTTGAAAACAAGATGGCCGATGCCCACTGGTTTGTTGAATGCATGGAACGTGGTGCCAAGATTGTGGTCATCGCGCCGGAATACGGGGCGCCTTCGACCAAGGCCGATTATTGGATTCCCGTCCGCCCGTCGACCGACGCGGCGCTCTGGCTCGGCATCACACGTCTGATGATGGACAAGGGCTGGTATGACGATGCCTTCGTCAGACAATTTACCGACTTTCCCTTGCTCGTCCGGTTGGATAACGGCCGTCGGCTTCGAGCTGCCGAGGTGTTTGCGAATTACGCCAGCAAGCTGCCTGAGGACAGCCCCAGCAAGAGAGTGCAGGGCCTCACGGACGAACAACACCAAAGACTGGGGGATTTCGTGGTGTGGGATGCCAAGACCAAAGCCCCGAAAGCGCTCACACGCGACTTGGTCGGCTCCACGCTGGCCAGGAGCGGCATTGATCCGCTGCTGGATTGGCGCGGGCGAATCCGGACTGTCAGCGGGGAGGTGGAAGTCGCCACGGCGTGGAATCTGTACCAGGTCCATCTGCGCGACTATGACCTGGACACCGTCTCGGAAATCACCAGCGCTCCCAGAGAACTGCTCGAACGATTGGCCAGCGACATCGCGACCGTCAAGCCCTGCTCCATCCACCAAGGCGAAGGCATCAATCACTGGTTCCATGCCACCGAGGCGAACCGGGCGGCTTACCTGCCCCTGATGCTGACCGGCAACATCGGCAAGCCGGGAGCGGGTTGCCATGGATGGGCTGGCAACTATAAAGCGGCCCTTTTCCAGGGCAGCAAAGTTACCGGCCCCGGGTTTAAAGGCTGGGTTGGCGAAGATCCTTTTGAGCTGAACCTCGATCCGAAGGCGCACGGGCGCGAGGTGCACGCGCACGCCTACACCAAAGACGAAGAGCCGGCTTATTGGAATCACGGTGATCGGCCGTTGATCGTGGAGACGCCCAAAGAAGGCCGGAAAGTGTTCACCGGGAAAACCCACATGCCGACGCCGACCAAGGCGATCTTCACGACGAACGTCAACCTGATCAACAACGCCAAATGGGCCTATGGCGTGATCCGCAATGTCAATCCGAACGTGGAACTGATCGTCACGATCGAAACCCAGATGACGGCCAGCGTCGAGTACTCGGACTTCGGGCTCCCGGCGAATTCCTGGGTTGAGTTCGAAGATTTGGAAGTCACGGCCAGCTGTTCCAATCCTTTCCTGCAAATCTGGAAGGGCGGGATCAAGCCGCTCTACGACTCCAAGGATGACCTCGCGATTCTCGCCGGGATTGGCGAGGGCCTGGCCCAGGTGACGGGCGACCGGCGCTTTCACGACCATTTCAAATTCGAGCATGAGGGTAAACGGAGCGTTTACATCCAGCGCCTGCTGGACACGTGCACCACGACCGCGGGGTACCGACTGGCCGACATTATGGCCGGGAAGTTCGGACCGCCCGGTGGGGCGCTGATGCTCTTTCGGAGTTATCCGCGGATCCCGTTCTATGAACAGGTGCATGACGCTTATCCGTTCTACACCGACACGGGGCGGCTGCATTCCTACAGCGACGACCCAACGGCGTTGGCGTGCGGTGAAAACTTCATTGTGCATCGGGAAGGACCGGAAGCGACACCCTACCTGCCCAACGTCATCGTGAGCTCGAATCCGATCGTCCGTCCCAATGATTACGGCATTCCGCTCGACGCCGAGCACTGGGATGATCGCACCGTTCGCAATGTCAAACTGTCCTGGGCGGAGACAAAGAAGACCCGGAACTTCCTTTGGGATAAAGGATTTCAGTTCTATTGCCTCACACCGAAGTCACGGCACAGCGTTCATTCGTCCTGGGCCAACGTGGATTGGCACCTGATCTGGAATTCGAATTTCGGCGATCCTTACCGGCTGGACAAGCGGTTGCCCAATGTGGGCGAACACCAACTCCATATGAACCCGCAGGCCGCGCGCGATCTTGGGATTGCCGACGGCGACTACGTCTACGTGGACGCCAATCCGGCCGATCGACCCTATCTGGGGGCGACCCCGAGCGATCCATTCTTCCGGGTCAGCCGGTTGATGCTGCGCCTCACGTACAACGCCGCGTACCCTTATAACGTCATCATGATGAAACACGGCTCGTTCATCGCCACGGAGAAGACAGTCAAAGCGCAACAAACGCGGCCTGACGGCCTTTCCCTTACCCAGGATGGCTACATCTCGAATTTTCGCTTCGGATCACAACAGTCGGTCACCCGTAACTGGCACATGCCCATGCACCAGACGGATACTCTTTTCCATAAAACCAAGGCGACCATGGCCTTTATCTTCGGTGGGGAAGCCGATAATCACGCCGTGAACACTGTGCCCAAAGAGTGTCTGGTCCGCGTCACCAAAGCTGAGGACGGCGGGTTAGACGGCCGTGGGCCGTGGAAGCCCGGGCTTAACGGCATGGCTCCCGATGCCGAAGGCGAAGTGATGCAGAAGTATCTCGCAGGCGGATTCACGGCGAAAGGCGAGGGGAGTGGCAGTGCCGTCTCGTTTGACTAACAACCTCGAACCTGGAAACCACCCTTATGCCAATAGACGAATTCGATTTCGAGGATCCGTTCGAGCTGAACGGGATGGCCTTTGTCACGGAGGAAGACACGACCCAAGTCATGGCGGAGTGCTTCGTCGAGGAGTTCATGCGGATGGATTTCAATGCGAAGCAGGTTCTCGCACTGTTCAAGAATCCGCAGTATTTGGGCCCGAACCTGGCCCTGGAGAAACTTGGGGAAGCTCGGGTCCGCAATCTGATCGGAGAGGTCTTTGCTCGTTGGGGTAAGCCGGTCTCATGGACAACCGCCGCAGTTCATGGACAACCGGTTACCCAGACGGGAGGATCAGAGTTCGAGGCGCATCGTCCACCCGCCGCTGCCACGGCCGAATACCAGGCGACAGCGTGCGACCCCATGGGTGCGCCTCTGCCAAAACTGGATCGGTGAGATTCATTGCGTTCAGCATTTAACCGTCACGTATTATGAATTCTGTTTTTAACTGGCAACTCGGACGCGATATGGAATATCCGTATGCCGCCGCGTATCCGAGCCAGCAGTTCGCCTTCGTCTTTAACATCAACCGGTGTATCGGCTGCCAAACATGCACCATGGCCTGCAAGTCCACATGGACCTTTTCCAAAGGCCAGGAGTACATGTGGTGGAACAACGTGGAGACCAAACCGTATGGCGGGTATCCCCAGCATTGGGATGTGAAGACGCTTGAGTTGCTCGAGTGGGCCAATCCCGGCGGCCAAACCTGGGGTGGGGAACCCGCGGACCGATCCGCGCCCTACGGGAAGTTCAACGGCAAGACCGTCTTTGAAGCCACGAAGACCCATATTGGGCCGGAGGGAGCAAATCGCGCTCTGGGCTATCTTCCCACGGATCAGGAGTGGGCTGCCCCAAACCGCTACGAAGATCACCCTGTCGGCAGCGAGAAGGGGGTTAAGGGTAAGTACTTCCAGGGCGGCGAGCTCTTGCCGGAGCATAAGACCTGGTTCTTCTATCTCGCCCGCATCTGCAATCACTGCTCGTATCCAGCTTGTCTAGCGGCCTGTCCACGCAATGCGATCTATAAACGTCCCGAGGACGGCATTGTCCTTATCGATCAGGAACGCTGCCGCGGTTACCGCAAGTGCATGGAAGCTTGTCCCTACAAGAAGACTTATTACCGTGGGACCACACGCACCAGCGAGAAATGCATTGCGTGTTATCCGCGCATTGAAGGCCGCGATCAGGCTGGAAGTGGCCTCCCTATGCAAACTCGCTGCATGTCGGCATGCATCGGCCATATCCGCTTGCAGGGGCTGATTGAGCTCAACCCGGACGGAACCTGGAGAGAAGATCGATACAATCCGCTCTATTACCTCGTCCACGTTGCCAAAGTCGCCCTGCCTCTATACCCGCAGTTCGGAACTGAACCGAACGGATATTACATTCCGCCGCGCTGGGTCCCGCGTCCTTATCTCCGGCAGATGTTTGGCCCCGGAGTGGATGAAGCCGTAGAAAAGTATGCGGCGCCGGATCGCGAACTCCTGGCTGTGTTGCAGCTCTTTGGCAAGGACCAACGCATCTGCCACCGCTACGAATTGAAAGAAGGCCCAAAGGTGTTCGAGACCGAAGTGCGCGGCAAGAGGTTCACCATGTATAACGACACTATCATCGGCTACGCCAGAGATGGCACGAAGATCATTGAAACCACCGTCGAAGAACCTCTGCACGTGCGAGACGCCAAACATGCCAACTCCATCTGACCCCTGCCAGCGCGGCGAATGGACCGCTCAGACCGGGACGCCTCGGCGCTCGATATTCGGAAACTACCGCTCCGGAGAGCCGGAGCCCCCTCCGGTCTCGGAAAGGAACGAGGTGCCCGCCCGAGTCCGGAGCCGTTCGGATCGGCAACCGGCTTTGGACATCGCACTGGCTCGCTCGTTCCTCTATGGCTTCTTGGCTAGAGCCTACGAAGATCCGACGCCGGAAGGCTGGCAATGGCTGTGCGAGCGCGGCACACAGCTCAGCCTGGAGTCTGCGTGCCGCACCGTTGGAGTGAGCCCATTGCCCGCGACGGCGGTTCAGGCGGGTGGCTTTTCCGCTTTTTTGGATGCCTGCCTGGCCACCTTTGGGCATGCGGCCCGCGGAAGATGTCCCCTGAACGAGATTGAGTACTGGGACATCAAGGCGGACCCTCTCTACCAACCGCATCGCCTCGCGGACTTGGCCGCATTCTATCGCGCTTTCGGATTGGAAATGGCCGAAGACGCCGGCGAACGCCATGATCATCTTTGCCTGGAGCTGGAGTTCATGTGTGTCTTAGCCGCCAAGGAAGCCTACGCCCTGGATCGCCAGCTCGCCCTAGACTCGTTGACCCAGTGCCTCGACGCGCAGAGAAAGTTCCTGCGCGAACATCTCGGCCGCTGGGCTCCGGCTTTCGCCCGCCGCCTGGCCGCCGCAACGGACGAACCTGCCCTGCGTGGATTCGCTGAATTCACCCTGGCCGTCATTGCCGCGGAGTGTGCCCGGCTCGGTGTCAAACCCGGGAGTGAAGACTTGTCATTGCGTCCGGTGGATGAAGCTGCCGAGACCCTGTGCGAATCTTGCGGCCTGGCCAACCTTCCCAAGTGACGTTATGCAACTGCGCTACGACGACGATTTCATCGAGGCCGCCGTGTTCCTTGGGACCACCGGGTGCTGCAAAGGCGTGCCGCCGATGCAGATCGCCCGCTTCCATCGCGCGCGGGAGAAGCTCTATTTCATTCTGGACCCAGACGAGCGGAGTGAAGCCTTTTTCAAGCTGCACCTGGACTGGTTTCGCGAATGGGGCCTGGAGGCTCCGTTGACCGGGACCTTGGACGAGTTCCCGCTCGTGCGCAATCGGCTTGTTGTTCTCGCCGTCCGCAAAGCCAACGGGAGGAACGACGAGGGGGCGGAGCTTTACGTTAATGCCGCCGATCAGCGGACGGGGATGCTTGCGCTCCGCCCGGAGCGGTTGACGAGCGACACGACTCTGCGCAATTACCTGCGCCATGAGTTTATGCACCTTCACGACATGCTCGATCCAGGCTTTGGCTACAGGCCGGAACTGGACCTGCCCGGCTTGCACAGTGCCCAGCGCCGACTGGCACGCGAGCGGTACCGGTTGCTCTGGGATATCACCATTGACGGGCGCCTGGCGGCATCCGGTCACACACCGATCCAGACTCGCGAGCAACACGCGCTCGCCTTTGCCCGCGGTTATTCCTTCTTGGATGAGGAAATGCGTGACGAGACGTTCGCGGCGCTCTGGCGCAACCCAACTCCCAGTCATGGTCTTTTCCTGGAGTTGGTTGCCGATCCGCGCGGGTCGCGCGATAGCCATCAACCTGCCCCTGGTGTTTCCTGTCCGCTCTGCGGGTTTCCTACCTTCGTCTGGGCGGAGGCGTCCAAGCTGCCGCAGGCCATCACCGGACGGATCGAGCTTGAGTTTCCCGGGTGGAGCCCGGACCAGGGCTTGTGTGGGCATTGCCTGGAAACGTATGAGGCGGCCTTCACCTTTGCCAGGACAGCACCACCCTATCTGAGGGCGCAGACCGGAGCGTGACCATGTTTCGAATTGAGCATCTTTTCATCGCCCCGGGGCACAACTTCTTCGGGCATCACGGGCAACCCGCGGGAGAACACCCGATCTTCGCTGTCGACCAGGTTGAGTGCGTCGCCGGGCGCGGGCTTCGTGGCGATCGATTCTTCGATTTCAAGGATGATTACAAAGGCCAAATCACCTTCTTCGCGATGGAAGTCCTGGAGGCGTTGCGGCGCGAGTTGAATCTGCCTCACGCTCAACCCCAGGGCACGCGCCGCAATGTTTTTGTGCGTGGGGCCGACTTGAACGCGCTGATTGGCCGGCAGTTTGAAGTCCAGAATGTGCGCTTCGCGGGCGTGGAGGAGAGCAAGCCGTGTCATTGGATGAACCACGCGCTCGGGCCCGGGGCAGAAGATTGGCTGCGTGGCCGGGCGGGGTTACGGTGCCGGATTCTAACAACCGGCGTTTTGGTGAAGGACGGAGCTCAGAGATGAGACGTGAAAGCAATCGGCAGGAAACTCTGCAACCTCCTTCCGCCGGATCTGGAACAGGAAGTGAGCGACGTGAACTGTAGGCCGATGAGGCAAGCCGAATTAGAGATGAGCGCCGTGATTTTGGCCGGTGGCGCGTCCAGCCGGATGGGGCGGGACAAGGCCTGGCTCGACTTCTCTGGAAAGCCCTTGATTCATTTGGCGGTGGAAAAGGCCCGGAACCTGGGGGTGCGAGAGATCTTCATTTCCGGACGGAGAGACGGAGATTACTCGTCTTTGCGTCTGCCTGTGCTTTTCGACCTTGAGCTGGGGTTCGGTCCGATGGCGGGTATTGAACGGGGGTTGCATGCGTGCGCCTTTCCGCTCCTCTTAGTGATGGCGGTAGATTTGCCACACCTAAGCTTGACCTTCCTCGCCAAGATGATGGAACGCTGCGATCGTCTGACCGGGGTGGTGCCCAAACTCAATGGACGATTCGAACCTCTGGCGGCGATTTATCCCCGCCGCTGTCATGCCTTTGCCTTTTCTGCCATCGCTAGAGCGCGACGCGCGGTTAACGATTTCGTCGCCGATTGCCTGGGTGAACGGGCCGTGCGCCCCTTGCCGGTTACGCCGTCCGAGGCGATGTGTTTTGCAAACTGGAACAGCCCGGCCGATTTTGGCCCGATGCCGGATCGCTTCCCTCTAAGACATTGACCGCGCACGAACAGAACCTTCTGGCAACCTTGCTTCTTGTGACACGTGCGCATCTCGGTAACCGACCGCTGCAACGAGCGTTGCCTCTACTGCATGCCCGAGGGCTACAGGGGTTGGGAACGCAGGCCGGATCACCTGACCGCCGACGATGCGCAAGCGCGCGCTGCTCGAAACGGCCCTCCAGCGCAAGCCGCTCGAGCATTCGTTTCGCAACGCCTACCGCCCTTGCCGTCCCATGACGGCGATTGGCCGGCAGGCGAGAGGATAAACCATGCGGACGCCCATCACGCCGCAGACGGTTGCTCGGCCAGGAAGGCTTCGCACGTTTGCAGATGCCGTCGAATGCCTTCCAGCCAGAAGGAATACTTGGGATCGGTGTCTGACGCGTCCATGGCTGAAAGGCCGGGCCCGAGCTCGAAACCGGCTTCGTACATCGCCTGCAAGTGTTTTCGGGCAGCCTCTACCTCCTCCTCCACCATGTAGCCGAGGTGGCGTGCACGCATCTTTGAAGCAGTTTTCGGTATCCGGGCGTCCAGCCGCTCTTTCTCTTCGTCCAAAGCGTGAAGTGCTGCTTCTTTGTTCATGCTCGGTCTTCGTGTCAACGGCAGGCACACTGCCGCTAAAACACAACGGCGAGGATAACAACACCGGCCGTTGGTTCTCAAGGCCAATCGCTTCCAGCGCAACTGTTCCACCCGGTCCACCGCGGGCCACCGTTCCCGGGTGTTAACGGGCCGATCTCACTTGCGCAACCGGTAGAACACCGCGGTTCCGTCCGGTCTGAGCGTGACCTGGTTCGTCTCTTGCACCACTGTTACGGTCGGCTGCGGGTTCAGATCGGCAAAATTGGCTGGCGCAATCTGCGTTGAACTCTGAATCGCCGCCCCTGTCACTGAAGCTGGCCAGGTCAGGATGATATTCGCACCAGACCGGGCGATGGATAGCACGAGCGGTCCGGCAGGCTCTTCGAGCCGGGCTTTGAGTTGATAGACCGTCCCCCCGCCGGCGCCGAGGAGGAGGTTTTCCCGGTCTGGGGCGATATCGAAGCCCCAGTACTGGCCGGTGTAACCCGTCGCGGCATCAATGTCTTCCTTGGTGTAGGTGGTCTGGAGCGCGCCAAGGCTTGTGGCGCTTTCCATCTTGTACACCTGGATCCCATTGTCGGTCGTCTGCACGTAGAGGTATCCACCTCGTTCCACCGCGGTCCAGAGGCCAAAGCTCCCCGAGCCCGTCAACGTTCCTGCTTTGCCGAGCAACGTTTCCGCTCCGGTCGCCAGGTTAATGGCGTAGAAACTGGGATTGTCATTGAGTCCGGCGTCGCCGTAATAGGCGAAGCCGCTATGCACATCGCCCACCCGGACATTGCGCAGCCGAGTCGTGGCGCTGGTTGTAATAAATCCGTTGCCATTCCAGCGTGTGTCGGGCGTCACGGCGAACGGTTCCGCCTGGACCCGGGCTAAGGAAAGCCGGTTCCGGTTCGCGGAAGGATTGTAGGTCACATAAATAATCGTGTTGTCATCCACCCAGTCAAAGCTCTCCACCGCCACCTCGCCTCCCGGAGCCGGGGTATCCACGCGGTTCTCGCCGCTAAAATCGTACCGCGAGAAGAGCGTGTTGTTGGCGCCGCCCGCTCCCAAAATGTACTTGGTGCGGTTTGCCCCGCGAAAGGCCGCCGTCATGCGGTGTTCCAAAGGCTCAACCGTGTTGTCAACGAGGAGAGATGGCACATTCGTCCCCACAGGATAACGGCCGAAGAGCGGCGTGTTAATCTGGCTGGCGTAGATATCGCCATCGAAAAGGCGCGGGTTATACATGCTGCTGCCTCCGATCCCGAGATCGGCGCTGGGGCTGACGCTGTTCACGAGTTGCACGGGGAGGGGCGGCCCGAGTTCGAATACCGATCCTTGACCGTCCCCGAGCAACAGTTTCGTGCCGTCCGGGCTGACGTCGAAGCCGTAGTACTGACCCGTATTGCCGGTGATTGCGTCCAGCTTTTCCTTGGTGTAAGTGGCGTAGAGCGATCCAAGGCTGGTGGCGCTATTCATGTTATACACCTCGACGCCGTTGTCGGTTGTCTGGACGTAAAGGTAGCCATCCCGCTCCACTACGGTCCACAAACCGAAACTGCCCGAACCGGTCAAGGTGCCCGCGTTGCCCAGCAAGGTTTCCGCACCCGTCGCGAGATCAAGAGCATAGAACTTCGGGTTCTCATTCACCCCGGCATCCCCGTAGTAAGCGTAACTGCTGTAAACATCGCCCACCCGCACATTGCGCAGACGCGTCGTGGCGCTGGTGGTAATATAGCCATCGGGATTCCAGCGCGTATCGGGCGTGACTTCGAACGGTTCAGCCTCCACGTGGGCCAAAGCCAGGCGCTTGCGATTGCCGGAGGGACTGTAAATTACGTAAATGATCGTGTTCTCATCCACCCAATCGAAGCTCTCCGCCGCGGTCTCGCCTCCCGAAACGTCCGCATCCACCCGGTTCTCTCCAGTGGCATCGTATCGCGAGAAGGTGAAGTTGTTGGCGCCGCCTGCTGCCAAGAGGTAAGTGGTGCTATTCGCTCCTCGAAAAGGTGCCAGCATCCGGTGCTCCCAGGCAGCCGGTGTGTTATCCAGCACCATGGACGGCCGCGTTCCCCCAGAGCGGTATCTTCCGATCGCCAAGGTGTTAATCTGGGAAACATAAATGGAACCGTCGAAAAACCGGGGATTGTACATGCTGCTGGCGGGAATGCCCAAATCCGCATGGGGCTTCACCGTCGTGCGCAACTGCAATTGGTCCGGCGTGTAAGGGGCGGCCTGCAACCCGATGCCAATGAGAAGGACTGCGACAAGGCCATAGTTTTTCATAAGCGCTCCAAGGTTCATTTGAGATCACCTCTATCTAACAGCGGCCATAACAAAAAAATCAATGACTTTGTCTGCCGAGAGGGAACCCGGCGGAAAGACGTGAGGCTGACGGAACCCTGGCGTCTGGTGGGATGGCGGAAACACGGGCGTGCGCCCGATTCACGGGGGCAACAGGAAACGGTGAGTTGCCCCTAGGCCGTCTCCCAACTCCAATTCTGGCTTGGCGAACGTCCTTGGAACGTCAATCCTGTTGCACACGCGATTCACCGAATGATTACCGAAGAAGACTTTATTGATTTCGCCTGTCCGTATTGCGGCGAAGCGAACTCCTTTCCCATGCAACAGTGCGGCTCGCTCCAGCAATGCCCGATGTGCATGGAAGCGTTGGTTGTTCCGGCGGAAACCGGCGAGCCAGGACGAAAGGTCCCCGTGCCATTCTCGACCCAGCGGCTCATCTTGAGACGCCTGGCGTCGGGGGATTGGAAGGATCTGCTGGAGATCCTGTCCGATGAGGAGACTTTTCGCCACATGCCCGGACATCCGCTGGATGAGGAAACGATTCTGAAATGGCTCGAGAGCGATCCCCACGTGCGCCTGACCACAGCGGGCCAGATGTTCTGGCTTGGAATTACGGTCCGCGATTCCGGCAAGCTGGTTGGCCTGGTCGGCCTTCAATTAAGCGTCTCGGACATGCAGCAGGCGAATTTCACCGTTCAGGTGAACCGCGCCTTTCAAAACCAGGGGATAGCGACCGAGGCCCTTGCGGGGGTGCTGACGCTCTGTTTCAACGGAATCCATCTGCACCGCGTGAGCGCATCTTGCGACAGCCGGAACGGCGCCGCTCTCAGGCTGCTGCAAAAAGTGCGCCTCCGACGCGAAGGAGAGTTCGTGGAGGACAGCCTGATTCAGGGTCAGTGGACCAACACTGTCTGGCACGCGGTCCTGGCAGAGGAGTTCGGCAAATGTTGACGACGCCGACCGCCGGGACTCGAGCCGCGGAGGGTTGCTCGGCCAGGGGCGAGCGCCGGGCGCCCTGGCGCGTTCCGATGGTATGGGTCGAGTGATTGAACCTCAGGGCGCGCAGTTGGGCGATGTCGTCCGGGGCCTCCGGGGTCAGCCATTAGGGCCCTGGTCAACAGGAAGATTGAAGGAGTTCACATCTTGACCTTCTTTCCCGAGCTGGAGGGGGCGAGACGACAGCGTTCCGAGGGTGTAATACAAATGTTATAACATTGTGCCCGAGAACGGGTGTTACCTGGCGTAAGCGCTTGGAATGCAACAGCAAGCAGTTGCTGACGTTTTGACTCCATTCTTCAGCTTCCGGCGAGTTTGTCCGATTTCACCTGTGAATTTAGCCTGCCCCTCCTTGGCGGCGCTTGCCTCACTTGCCTCAAGAAGTCGGTGGTGACTCCGGCAACCCTTAAGTCAAAAATGACTGGTGCAAGCTTTTGCACCGCCCGGAGGTAGAGGGCGGCAACGGTTTGCCCTCTTCGTGATACAAGTTGATCATCTCCTCCACCATCTGGCATAATTCATCGAACACTTGCTTCTCGTCCGCTCCGTGGCAACCGCCATAGAAAAGGCCGGGACAAGATCCAACGAAACACTGGTCTTCGTCTGACCATTCCACGATTTTCGGAAAACGCGTGCTTTCTTTCATCGGCTCGCCTCTTCGATGGCCCGCCGCTATTCGCTCCACTGGCTGGTTCGCCGATTTATTCCTCTTCATTTGGGCTCAGTCGGCGGATAATCCTCTTGGCCAGGATCTCGTTGATCTCGCGGTGCCGCGGCACTGGTTCGGACCGACCTGTCCTCGGGTTGTGATAGATGTCATGCTTGCTGCCCTTTCTGAGCAGCGTGCATCCCATCTGCTCCAGCCGCTGCATCAGATCGAATCTCTTCACGCAATCTCTAACTCCTCGACTTTCCTAATCCCCGGGATTTCTTCGGAGCTGAACGTCTGAAACAAATCTCGCAAATGCTCCTTGAGATCCTCCAGGTCCTCGCCTTGGGTCCAATGGTCCGGGTAGTCGTTCAAATATCCCAGGTACCGCCCGTCCGCCTCTTTCCAGTACGTAAACTGCGTCCTCATGGAATCATGCTACCAGACCGAACCCAGGACACGAGCCCCCACTTTCGGCTAACGCAAAGCTGAGCAACTGCCGCTGGAAACGCAAGCTTGTGCGTGAATGGCGCATCCGAATTGCCGCCACGCGTCGAGCGGAGAGGCGGGGCGGCAGTTCGTCTCCAGCGTCTTGTTGGACACCATTCCCATCATTAGCGGAATAGTTTGTGGGTGTATATCACGATCAGCATGCAAACCGTACTCCCGAAGATCCAGCCGTTCAGAGCGACGAAACCCAATTTGAGCTTGAGGCTGCCTTTCCAAACTAGCGCAAGCAACAGTGAGCAAACGATGATCGCGACAGTATACTTTCCCAATCCCAGCGATGCGGATATTCCTGCTTCGTCCTGAGCCGCAAAATTCCCGAGGGTTAATGAGAACGAACTCATCTGATTACCAAGGATTGTCCCCACGAGCCAGTGGCCGAACTCGTGAAACAGGTTGTGAGCATAGGCCGCAACGATGAGCAAGAGCGCAAGTTGTACAATACGCTTTCGATCCATCTTTCTCGCAGAAGGAGCATCAGTGTGCATGGCTAGCTCGTATCTCTGGAAGGACTTCCTTCAGGGCGGGTCCAACACCACGTTGAACGACTGCCGTTGAAAACGCCAGTTGGCGATTTCATGCACTCGTGTTTCGTTTGTGCTGTCGTCTGTAATGTGACGCGACCAAAGCCGAACCGGCAAGTGCCAACAACAGGGACGGCACGGCAGCAATAAGGATCTCCACCCAAACGTCCAATGAGCCTCCTCCGTGCCAGCGTGACGGAGTGAAAAGATCCAGCTGAAACGTGCTGGCCAGGCTCACCAAGACCCCGACTGCAGCTGCCACGAACACAACCACAACCGATGGCCTTCTGCCTCGACGAACGCTGGCACGGCACCACGTCCAAGCGAGGTAGAACGCTGCGAGCACCGCGAGGGGAATTCCGCCGAACGGATACATATGGGTCAGTCACTTCGCCCAACGCCCTGGGTCAGGCGCGCCGGGCTATGCGGCGACAAACTCGCCGAGCGCGCTTACCGGCGTCGCCTGCACCGGCCTTGTTCGACCATTTATCGAAATAGAGCATAGACGGCCTGTCGCACCCGCGCAAACGCCTCGGCTTTCAGTTTCCCAGCCTCGGACGAAAACAAGCTTTGGTGCGCGGTGAACAATTTCGCGGGACGCGCGTAGCTGACGACCCTTAATTCACCGGCGGCAAAATCCGCGTCCGTGATCTGAACGGCACGGCTGTCGCCGTACGGCTTGCTCGTGATCTGGCACAAAATCCAATCACCTCTCTCGGCGTGGACCAGAACGATGGCTGGCCGCAGCTTTGACTGGGAGAGATCGGAGAAGGGAAACCGCACCAAGATCACTGACCCTTCTGAAGGTGTGACCATGCAACTTCCTCCTCCGGGCGATTCCAATCTTTGGCCAAAGCGCTTTCACTCAGACGAGCAATCTCGTGAAGATCCGGGGCGGGCTCTTCCTCCAGGATGGTCACCAGCGCGCGCTGGATGCGCGGCACGGCGACGGGCTCTAGCAAGCGGACACGTCCCTGCTCATCGATAACTGCTTCTACCGTCTTGATCATTTTGTGCACTCTACCTCCCTGGGACGCTCACGGCAATGGTCCAACGCCTCGGCTGAGGGACGCCGAGCCTGATGCGATCAATTAGAACAGACGCGCTCACTCGGCGTTCCCTCGAGCCGCTTGTTCGCCCGTTTAGGCTACTTCCTGCATCGGACGGGTTCTGGGTGGAGGCAGTGTTCGCCCCTGAGATTCGAAGTGGGCGAGGACCTCATCCACCACTTCACAGAGCTCCGCGTAAAGCCGAACGGGGTCGTCGCCATGGATCCCTGTGATCAGATCGGGGCACTTGCCGATGTAAACCTGATCTTCAGGATTCCATTCGACCCATTTGTGATACTGATCACTTTTCTTCATTGCTTGAGACGCTCGATGGCGCGCCGCACCTGCTTCTCCTGATAATGTTTGGCATCATCCCCTGCGCCGCCACTCAAGGTGACCGCACCGGGGTAGAGCGCGTGCGAGAACTTTCGATGCGAGCCTTTGCCGCCGCCTTGGATCTGATAGAAACCGGCGTCGAGCAGGTCGCGAATCAAATCTCTGACTTTGCGCGGCACACATTCAGTTTAATCGCGCCGCCGGCCAAGACAAGCGTGCTCCGGCTCCCGGCGAACGCTGAGCTGACCGACAGTCGCCGACAACCTGGAAACGCCAGCAGACAACCTGGCTGGCGGGCGGGGATCCGAGCGCGTCCAAAAACGCCCTGGCTAGCGGCTGTTCGGTCCAGCGACTGGTTCGACGTTCTTCCGTTTTTACTATGGGCGAAACTTATCAACATATCTCGGCTCGCCGAGCAACTCGAGCCAAGCGGTGCTCCCGCGAATGTTGACCCGGCCATCTGGTGAGAAACGAACCAGCAACTTGACGGGTTCGCGGCTCTGAAAGGGCACTGGGATTTCGTTTGAGTGCATCTGCTCGCCAACTCGCAGCTCACCGTCTAACACGTCGCAAGGTAACTCAGGGACGACTCCAACTATCGCGGCATCCTCGAACCACAACGTAGCGTCTTGGACCCAGCCTTCTCCAGGGTCACGTCCGGGCTGACCGGCAGACCAGTGGAAATAGGCAGGCTTGAAATCGACCGATGTGAAGGCACCTCGCTGCGCAATGGCGGAGAGTGTCGAATCGTGGAGTTCGATCAAGGAGTTCACAGCGGTATTCCTTCTACGTCGAACAGTGTAAATAAACGAAAAACTTTTCGCCTATCAGAACTGGACGACTTTTTAGCTCCCGGCTTGCGCTTTGCCTCGAACTAATAAAAACCAGCCTTGACAGCGGCTGTA
Source organism: uncultured Verrucomicrobiota bacterium (assembly GCA_964578605.1). Classification (GTDB taxonomy): domain Bacteria; phylum Verrucomicrobiota; class Verrucomicrobiia; order Limisphaerales; family SIBE01; genus JAXMHN01. Next base: position 65,775 of record CAZODO010000008.1, read on the forward strand.
CCTTATGTTCCTAATGGCCAGCAGTCAAGGAGGGTGTTTAGCTTCGCGAAGTCGTGACGGCACAACCCTGATAAGCGAAAAGCCAAGCCGCAATGATTGGACCGCGAAAAGCGCAAAGGAACCGATGCACCCCATTATCTCGGCACCGACGACCTGCGAGCGCACGGGGAAGCGGAGATCAAGGGTCTCCTGAACAGCCTGGCATTGTGGCTTATGGGTCTCGTGTCGCCCGTTTTTGAGGTGTAAGGCACCACGGGCGCTGCAGCAAGATCCAAAGGGTTCACCCCGTGATCTTCTTTCCTGAATTGGGGCGGCGGGAGGACAGCGTTCCGAGGGTGTAATACAAATGTTATAACATCGCGCCTGAACGCGGGTGTAGTCTCGCTTAAGCGCTTGCAATGGAACAGCAAACAATCGCTGACCATTTGGCCCCATTCTTCGGTTCCCGGCGAGTCGATCCGGTTTCATGGATGAATTCGGCCTGCGCTTCTTTGGCGGTGCGCTTGCCTCAGAAGGGCGGTTCGGGCATCGTGCACCCGTGCTCAAGATGCCAATCCCCATTCGTCAGTCGTCGACCGGTTGTGCTGCGTTGGCTCTGTTCTGCCTTTGGCCGTGGTCGGGCCCTTTACCTTTGGCTACAGCCGCCGAGTCGGGCTCGAGTCCGCCGTTACCGCGGGGGCTAAGTGTGGTCCAGGGGCCAGTGAATGGCGCCCTGGTGGAATGGAATGGCCACCGAGTGGCGGTGTATGGGGATCCTTCCGGGAAGCTTCCAACGCCTGGCATGGTTCTCCTGACGCACGCGCGCCGGGATGCGGTCTGGCCCGCACGCGAGCTCGCCAGCGGTGGCGCGCAAGTCATCGCTCCGGAACAGGAAGCCGACCTTCTCGAGCATCCGGAGAAGTTCTGGGCTGAACTTCGGGAGAAACGTTTCCATGATTACGCCCAACAAACGATCAAGGTCCCGGTCAATCCGATTCCGGTGACACGCCGGGTCAAGGGAGGCGACACGATCGCCGCGGGCGACCTTTCCTTTCGGGTCCTCGACACGCCCGGGTACACGCGTGGCGCCGTAACCTACCTGGTCGAGTTGAACGGCGTTAAGGTGGCCTTTCCGGGCGATCTCATCCGTGACGACGGCAAGATCCAGGACCTGTTCAGCCTCCAGGACGCGATTCCGGAGGCGAAGATCGGTGGGTACCACGGCTGGGCGGGCCGTCTTGGCCAACTCATGGCCAGCCTTGACGCGCTTGCCCTCGAAAAGCCTGACCTTCTGGTGCCGCTTCGCGGGCCGGTCATTCGCGACCCGCTTGAGGCGATCGGTCGGCTCCAGTCCAGGGTCCGGGCGGTTTACGCCAATTACCTCTCGATCGACGCCCTGCGATGGTACTTCAAAGACGATCATATCCAGGCAAAAGCGCGGCGTGTTCTGGGGCCGGACGCAAAGGTCGACTGGATGGAAATGGCCGAAACACCTCCTTTGCCGGAGCAGATCATCGTCATCTCAAATGCTCGCCTCATCCTGGCAGCAGACGGGTCCGGATTCCTGATCGATTGCGGCGGGACGGGCATTCTGGATGCTGTGCGCAAATTGCGCACATCCGGCCAACTGACTGCGCTGGAGCACGTTTTCGTGACGCATTACCACGATGACCATACGGACGCCGTGCCCAAGCTGGTGGCTGAATTTGGCGCCAAAGTGCATGCGTGCGGCAGCTTGGTCGATCTGCTCGAGCGGCCTGGCGATTACCGGTTGCCCTGTCTCACGAAGAACCCAATCTCTGTGACGGCCAAACATGAGCATGGCGACACGTGGCGGTGGAAGGAATACCAGTTCACCATCTACGATTTCCCCGGCCAAACGCTCCATCATAACGCGCTCCTCGTGCAGAAGGACGGAGGCTGGTCAGCGCTGCTGGCGGGCGACTCGTTCACTCCGACCGGTATCGACGATTATTGCCTGCAGAACCGCAACTTCGTGGCGGAAGGGCAGGGCTACCTGCGATGCCTGGATGTCCTTGAGACTCTCCCTGCCGGTTGCCTGATCCTTAACCAGCATGTCGATCCTCCTTTCCGGTTTACCCCGGCCCAAATCACCCGGATGCGCGAGACGCTTCGGCAGCGACTGCCCTTGCTGAACGCTCTGTTGCCGTTCGATAACTCGAACTTCGGGCTCGATGAATGCTGGGCGGTCCTTCATCCGTTCTGGAACATCGTGAAGCCCGGGGCGCGCGTCACGATCGAGTTGCAGGTGTTGAATCACTCGACCCAGGAACGGCTCTTTGGCATGGGCGTGCGTGCGCCCGAAGGGTTCAAGACGAAAGCGGCGGGTTCAGTCCGGATCCCGGGCCAAGCCAGTGGGGCCGTCAGGGTCGAGGTTCAGGTTCCGGAGAACTGCCGGCCCGGTGTGCATGTGCTGACGGCGGACCTGGCGACGATCGATGATTTTCAAGGGCCGGGCGAGCCGCCCGGCTCTGCCTTTGAGTTGCGCGAATGGACCGAAGCTGTCCTCGAAGTCCGGCCGTGATGCCCATGACCGAGTCCAACCCCACAACCGTGAGTCTTGGGCAGCGGCTCAACGCCCTGATCGAGGACATTGCCTTCGGCGGCGAAGGCGTCGCCAGGGCGAACGATCTCGTCATTTTCGCTCCGTTCGTCCTTCCCGGCGAGCGCGTGGAACTGGAGATCGTGGAACTCAAGAAGCGGTTTGCCCGCGCGCGCCTCGTGAAGGTGATCGAACCGTCGCCGCACCGGGTGGAGCCGCGCTGCCCGTATTTTGGCGAGTGTGGCGGCTGCCAGTACCAGCACATCGATTATGCGACCCAGCTCACGATCAAGCACAAGCAGGTTACGGATCTCTTTGAGCGGATCGGAGGCTGCGCCGGCGCGCGGATCGACCCCGTGGAACCTTGTCCCGCTCCCTACGGCTACCGCAACCGGATCATGGTGCGAACCCAATGGGACAAGTTCAAACAGCGGCTGAATCTCGGGTTCATCCGGCACGACAACCGCCTGGTCGTGGACATCGACCAGTGCCCGATCTCCGAGCCGGCGATCAACGCTCAGTTGCAGGAGGTCCGCGCCCATCCTCCGCCCAAAGGCGGTCTCAAGGTGGTTTTGCGCGTCCAACCGGAAGGATGGGAGGTTCATCCGGACTCGTTTTTCCAAAACAACTTTCACCTGTTGCCTCAAATGGTGGAGGTGATTCGGACACGCATCCAATCGAGCGGAGTGCGCCATTTGATCGACGCCTATTGCGGAGTGGGCTTTTTCAGCCTGGAGCTTGCCGGGGATGTGGACTCATTCGTAGGGATCGAGCTGGACCACCGCGCCATCCAGGCGGCCCGACGCAACGCCGCCAGCCGGAATCGAACCAATGGCGAGTTCATTGCCGGTCTGACCGAAGATCTTTTGCCCGACCTTTTAACACGATTCCCTGCGCGGCAGACGGCCGTGATTCTGGACCCGCCAAGGCGCGGTTGTCTTAAGGAAAGCGTGGAACTGCTGCGGAGTTCAGGGGTGGCGCAAATCCTGTATGTGTCCTGCCACCCGGCCACCTTGGCCCGGGATATTGGCATTCTTACCGAAGGCGGACAGTATCGTCTGCGCCAGGTTACCCCGCTCGATATGTTTCCCCAAACGCAGCATGTCGAGTGCGTGGCGGATCTGGGATTGGCAGGGTGAACGCCGTTTGCCGGCGGGGGCAGGGCGGGCCGGTTCGGCGCGAACTTACAAGTTTTCCCACTGGCGGGCCGCCGCTTCCGTGTTTGACACGGTTTTGACGCGTATTTAACAGGCATATGACTCGATGCGCCATCGAGTTAAATACGTGTTAAATACCTGTTAAATACGTGTTATATCCGTAGGCAGGCGCAAGGAGCGCCGGCAATGGGCAAGCTGCTGGGCAGACGGCAGCAGACAGAGATCAAGAGCAAGAGCAAGAGCAAGATCGAGAGCAAGAAGCTACTCGGACCTGTCGGGCCGCATCCGGGCTCGGCAGTAAGAGGGCCGGCCCTGCTGGCCAGCCCTGCCTTTCCAAGCGCGCCGCGGCGGGCTACGCAACGCCGCCTTCCTCGACCACTTTGAAGCCCATCAAGCTGCCGAGGTCGCGGATGGCGTCCGCATAATCGCCGTAGAACACCACGCGGTGCAACAGGGTCATGACGCCGCCCTGGATCACGTTCTCGCCCCAATTGAGGAAGAGCCTGCGAGCGTCCGGAACGCTCTGCGCGAACTGGGTCCGGCAAGCCATCGGGCTGGTGCTGGTCTCGAGGATTTTGCCCGGAGTGAACAGCATCGTGTCCAGGTTCACCAGTTTGGCGCACGTGACACTTTGGCCAACACGGTTTTCGACCTCCAGAGCCACGCCGCCTTTGCTGTCGGTTTGATTCCGGATGGCGAAGGGGAGGCGCTTGCCGTTGGGACCGTCCATCCTGGTTGCGGAGGTGCAGTGGAAGTGGACCATGGCATTCTTGGACTTGTCGATCACCGGGTCGGTAATGAACCCGGGCACGCGGAACGCGTAGGCGAACATCAACATCGTGAGCGTCGAGTCCATGTCTCCTTCGCAAGCGCCGACGAAGCCGATGTCGTTTAGTTTGCTGAACGCGAGGCAGCCGCGCGGGGTGCCCATGCAATGCGAGCTTGTGATGGCTTGCGCCCGCTCCTGGATCATCAGTTCCTTGACCGCCAGGAAGAGCCGGGCGGAGTCAATAATCTCTTGGCGGGTGGGCTCGACGATGCGCGTCGCCTGGCTGAGCCAGTATTGCTCTGCTTCCGCCTCGGCCACCTTCGGATCGACAGCTTTGAAGAGCTCCTGGACGCGGGCGTTGTCGACGGAGATCAACTCCGCACCGAAGCGTTTCTTGATCTGCTCGGCCGAGCATGCCGCCTCCGTGCCTTGAGGCGCGCCCCAGGCGATAATGCGCGACTGTTTAAACCACCCGGGAACGCGAAGCAACCCGACGGCGCGATCGATTTCGGACCAATCGCTGCTGGGGAGCAGAACGACTTTCTTGCCTTGCTTGTGCCATTGGGAAAAGTACATCCAGCCATGGCCGCTGAACGGCTGAGAGAACAGGATCGTGGGCAGTCCCACATCGATCAGTTTGCCAAGGACCGGAGTGTCGCCGCCATGACCCGAGAGGTGGATCAGCAAAAGGGCGTCGGCGCCTCGGACCTGGTCGACCAACTGTTCCAGGTTCGCGGGCGGAACCATCTCTCCGCCGACGAACTTGATGTTGTCCATCTTCTTCTCCAGGTCGGCGAAGTACTTCTCGAAACGGCCGAGTTCTTCGGTGGGATGCGCCAGGTAAAGGCCGCCCGTGCGTCCCACGTAGACCTTGTGGATTCGGACCGGCGGCAGTTTGGGCCAAGCCTTCTCGCCGGCTGCAAAAGCCCAGGGGGCCCAGAGTTGGGACGCGCAAAGGGCGCTCCCGGCCAGGGAAGTTCCGAGGAAGCACCGTCGTGACATGGGGGAGGGTTTCATAGGAGCATCAGAGTTCGCCGAGTTGATCCGCAGGGAGTTTGAAGACCGGCGAGCCAAAGACCGGGGCCTCGACGCCATTGGGGTGGAGTAAAGGTCTTGCTCATGCGCCGGTTGCCTTGCAGGCCAGTCTGGTAAAACCCGTCCCGTTCAGCAACCCAAATCGACACCCAAATCGTTCGGCGTCGGAGCGGTCTGGCGGAGGGGCAAGCGAGGCAACGGGTTTGACGGCTGCTCCGTTTTCTGGGAGTCTCGTTTTGCGTAACGAAGCTGCGCGATTGTCGATGGCCGAAGCATTTCACCCCCGATCCCCGGAGTTGCCGGCACAGCGCTCTGGGCCTCCGGCAAGCGAACCGGGAGGGGGTCGGCGCCTCTTGCGGGCTGCCCTGCTGCTGGGGCTAATCGTAGGGGGAAGCGTCCTTGGGTATGTGCATTTTTCGAAGCCCTCGCTGCCCGTGCCGACACCCGTGAACCCGGCAAACCTGGACCCATACCTGCGCCAGTATGTCGACGAGCGGGTGAGTTGGGTCCGTGAATCCCCGCGCGATCCGGATCGTCACGCAACGCTCGGCCTGGTGTTCGCAGCCAATGGGCTCTGGTCGGAAGCCAAACTGGCTTTCGAGAATGTGGCGCGGATGGATCCCAAGGAGCCGCTGGCGGTCCTTTACCTGGCCGTTTGCCACCAGGAACTCGGACAGCCCGGCAGGGCTATCGAACTCCTGCGAGAGGTTACGAAGCAGTTCCCGGATTTCGCGCCGGGTTTCTACCGCTTGGGGGACTATGCCCTGCGTTTAGGGGCGGTTGAGGAAGCGGAGCGCGCTTTCAGCCGGTTGACTGAGCTGAGGCCGGATGAGTGGCGCGGCTTCTCCGGGTTGGGCGAGATCAAACTGCGCCAGGCGGCGCCGGCGGAAGCGGTGCCGTTCCTCGAGAAAGCGCTGCAGATCGATCCCAGGGCGAAACCAATCCGTGCGCTTTTGGGGCAGGCTTATCAGCAGCTTGGCAGAATGGAAGAGGCCCAGCGCGAACTGGCCCTTGGGTTGAACGCGTCTCATTACCCCATGCCGGACGCCTGGTCCGACCATGCCCGGGAGCATATGCGGCTCCCGTTCGATCTGATTGAGATGGCGCAGGGACACCTGAGGTCGGGCGCTCCCGAGAAAGCGGTGCAGGTTCTCGAAAAGGCGGTGCTTTTCCATACGAACAATCCGAGCATGCTGGTGACGCTGGCCCTGGCGAAAACGATGGCGGGTGAACCCGAGAAAGCGCGGCCCCTGCTCAATCACGTGCTGCGCGTAGACACTTCATCTGTGCCGGCCTATGTGGCCTTGTCTGCTTGTGACCTGGCGGTGGGCGAAGCGGAACGAGCGTTGAGCAATGCCAACCGCGCCGTTCTTATCGGCTCAAGCCAACCCGAACCTTACCTGGCCAAAGCCAACGCGCTCCTGAACCTGAACCGCGATGCCGAAGCCGTGGCGGCGCTCGAAATGGCGCACCGCTGGGATTCGAACAACGCGCAGATCCTCCTGGATCTGGGGGACGTCCGCCTGCGGAACCTCGGCCAACTGAACGAGGCCCTCATGGACTATCGCAAGGCGGCGGCGGGCGATCCTCTGTTTGTGCCCGCTCACCTGCGTATCGCTGAGCTTTCGCTGAAGATCGGAGATCGTGCGGCGGCCATCGCCAGCTTGGAGACCGCACAGAAGCTGGCGCCGCAAGATCCCAGCATCGCGAGAGCCTTGGAGCGTGTGAAGAGGGAGGCCGCGCCATGACGGGGCGTCTGCAATTGGACGCGCTCAGGACGGTGTGGGACGCTGCCTGGCCTGCATGGCCGTGCTTCTTATTGGCGCTCTTGTCTGGAGGTTGCTCGCGGCAAAGCCAACCGTCTCAGTCGGCCGATTCTGAGCCTTCGGCCGTCCGCCAGGCGGAGCCGTGGTTTGAGGAAGTCAGCACTCAGGCGGGTGTGCACTTCCAAATGACTACGGGACACCGGCCGGGCCAGTATCTGTTTCCCGAAATCAAGGGCGGGGGACTCGGAGTGCTGGACTACAACGCCGACGGTTTACTCGATATCTTCTGTGTCCAAACGGGCTCGCTGCACGCCGACGAGACGAACCGGCTTGGCCACAAACTCTACCGCAATCTCGGGAATTGGAAATTCGAAGACGTCACGGAAGCGGCCGGAGTGGGGGGGCGCGGCATCTACTGCATGGGCTGCGCCTGCGGCGATTTCAACGGCGACAGTCACGTGGATATCTATGTCACCGGACTCGGCACCAACACCCTGTTTCGGAACAATGGCAACGGGACCTTTACCGACGTGACTGCCGAATCGGGCGTGGCCAATGGCGGTTGGTCGATGAGTTCGGCGTTTGTCGATTACGACGGGGACGGGCGCCTGGATTTGGCTGTGGCCAACTACGTGAAGTGGTCGCCGGTGATCGAGATGCAATGCTTCTCGCAAGGCGGCCTGCCGGATTACTGCTCGCCGCTCAATTACAAGGCGCCTTCGATGATCACCTTGTTCCACAACGTGGATAACCAGCGCTTTGAAGAGGTGACTCTCGCGGCGGGTTTGGACAAGGCCTATGGCTACGGGTTGGGCATCGTGTCCTCCGACTTCAACCGCGATGGGCGTCCGGACATTTTTGTGGCCAACGACGCCACGCCGAACCAGCTTTGGATCAACGAAGGCAATGGCACCTTTACGGATGAGGGGATGCGCCGAGGGTGTGCCGTGAACGGGCTTGGCGTTTGCGAAGCTGGCATGGGAATCGCCATGGCTGACCTGTTCGGTGAAGGCCGGTTTGATCTGTTCGTCACCCACCTGGCCGGTGAAGCGAACCGGCTCTTCCACAATCGCACAAACGGGTTCTACGTGGACCTCGTCACGCCGAAGGGCCCGGGCGTCACGAGCTGGCCCTACACCGGATTTGGTGTTGGCTTCTTCGACTTCGATAACGACACACTGTTCGACTGCTACGTATCAAACGGACGAGTCAAGAGGGGCCTCACGGACTTCGACCCGGCAAACCCTTACGCCGAACCCAACAACCTGTTTCGCGGCTTGGGCAAAGGGGAGTTTGAAGAAATGCTGCCCCAGGGCGGCACCGATCCGATCCTGGTTGCCGCCGGGCGCGGCGCTGCGTTCGGGGATCTCGATAATGACGGAGGAATCGATATCGTGGTGGCCAATCGAGATGGCCCAACCCATGTCCTTCGGAACCTTGTGGGACGGCGCCAACACTGGATCAAGTTCAGGTTGCTCAACCGGGCAGGCACGGACGCCCTCGGGGCGCTCGCCGCTTTGGAAGTCGGGGACAAGCGCTTCTGGCAGCAAGTTCAGCCGAACCAAAGCTATTGCTCAAGCAACGACCCGCGCCTGCACTACGGCCTGGGAACGGTCACCCGAGCAGATCGAATTCGAATCCGCTGGCCTGGTGGCGAAGAGGAGGAGTTTGGCCCTTTCCCGGCGGATACAATCCAGGTGCTGAAACAAGGTCAAGGGTCCAAGGGCATGGCTCTTCGCTAAGGAAAGCGGCCTTCAAACAAACAGCGCCGGCTCTTTCGAACCGGCGCTGCCATACGTCTAGCCAGAACAAACCGCGGTGCTTGGCGCTGCTCAATTGGGGCGAGTTGCCCCAACTTTCTTCGAGCTGCTTCGTTCCTGCATCCAGATGACGTCCTTATTATTTGGGCTGGCGACTCCCAGCGACAGCAATTGGCCTTTCTTCAGAATAGGAGTTGTCCGGGGATCGACCCATTTCCTGATTTCAGCATGGCCATCGCAGAAGGAGAGGCCGCCCGCTCGATTGTGGTAGCTCGCCGGGTAATCGACCAGGATGACAGACCCCGGATTGCTGGGGTCCCAGCCGGTCATGTCGACCGCCAGCCAGCCGTCGTTAATGCTATCTTCGCGCTCGTCTATGAAAAGCCAGCACTTGGACGGCGAAGGCGAAATCATGTCCGAGAAGGTCTTGAAGTTCCAATAACCCGACGTGTAAGGCCGCCCGGACGAGATCGGGTTGCCGATATAGCCGTTCATCGAGATGCTGCGCACACGCGGCGCCCCGGTTCGTCCTCGGCTCAGGCTTTGATCAGCCGGGCATTTGTAAACGTCCTTGGCGCGGCCGACGTAGGGTCCAATCTGGGCGTTGATAAGCTTGAGGTAATTGGTGTTATCGGCCGCCCCGTCGAACGTGAGCCAGCCGGCGCACCAGTCGGTTGTGATCGTGGCACCGCCTCCGTCCTGGTTACCTGGAAAACGGTCGTTGTTGTCGTCGGCGTAGAGGACCACGCCCAGGGCGATCTGCTTGCCGTTCGCCATGCACTTGATGCCTTGCGCTTTCGCTTTGGCCTTGCCCAGTGCTGGGAGAAGCATGCCGGCCAGGATCGCGATGATGGCGATCACGACCAGCAACTCGATGAGGGTAAACGCCGGTCGCTCCTGGAACAAACGTCGCAGTGAGGACCCGCGTGTCCGAGTGTTGAAGTTCTTCATAGATCGGTCCGGTATTCTTGCGGTTGTCTGGGCACCGCTAGCGACCGTAAAAAAAGCGGTTTCCCGCCGCTGTTGCGGCCGTTAGGGATATCACAACCGGAGGCTAGCATAAGCGTTTGCCAGTGTAAACTGTGCTTTTTATGGCACAGGCTACTGACCGCTCGAATCCCCCGAGCGGGGGGGCAATCTTCGGTCTGTCGGCCGTAACACGTTGACGCAGAGCTGGCCATTGGCCTTGTCGATCTCCCCCGGTCCCGTTAACGTTTAGCAAGTGCGCCCCCGAGGGAGCACGGTGCCTGTGAAGAAGAAGCAAAGGCAGTCCAAGCCGGTTGAGGCGACCCAACCCTCTGCGCCTGAACGACGAAGCTCGTTCCCCGCTTGGGTTGTCGCTGTGGCCGGGCTTGGCTTGTTCGTCGCTGCAATTCTCCTCGTTTCCGGCTGGTTTCGAGGTTCTAAAGCGAATCTCGAAGTGGTTCTGGCAGCCTACGCGAGCGGGCACGACCGCGGCGGGCTGGAGATCATCTATCCACCCAACGAAGCGCTCTTCCCGCCGGAGATCGTCCCGCCCAGAATTCGGTGGCGTGACACCAACCACTTGGTAGACAGTTGGTTAGTGGTGGTTGAACTGCCGCAAACGTCGACACGGAAGGCTTTCCTCTCCCAGCGGCCCGAGTTTGAACTGCCGGCGGCCGATTGGGAGGCGATCAAACGGCAATCCACCGCGCAGCCCGCCGAAATCGCTGTCCAAGGCTTTCGGGGACGGGCACCAATCCAAATTCTCACCGGCGCGCGGGTTCGCATCCAGACATCATCCGACCCCGCAGGTGCGCCGATCTTCTATCGCGAGGTCAACCTTCCCTTCCTCGAGGCGGTGAAGGATCCCACGCGGATTCGGTGGCGTTTCGGGTCCATTGACGCGTCCGAACAGCCGCCTGTGGTCCTCGAGAAACTGCCGGTTTGTGGGAATTGCCACTCTTTCTCGAGCGACGGCACCCTTTTAGGTATGGACGTGGACTACGCCAATGACAAGGGCTCGTATGTCCTCACGCCCCTGGCCAAAGAAATGGTCCTCGCGCCCGCCGATATCATTAGTTGGGGGGATTTCCGTCGCGAAGATGGCCAGCAGACGTATGGGTTCCTTTCTCAAGTCTCGCCCGACGGGCAACGCGTGGCCAGCACCGTCAAGGATCGGTCGCTGTTTGTGGCGCGTCCGGACCTGGCGTTCTCGCAGCTCTTTTTCCCGCTCCAGGGAATCGTCGCCATTTACGAGCGGAGCAGCGGGAAGTTCCGAGCCCTGCCAGGCGCGGATGACCCGGCGTTCGTCCAGAGCAATCCCGTGTGGAGTTCGGACGGGAAATGGCTCGTGTTCGCGCGGGCCCCCGCTTACCAACTGCGCGCGGCCCACACCGAGGGTCGGGTGCTGCTCACGCCGGAGGAATGCTCCGAATTCACCGAGGAGCGCAAGCCATTCGCCTACGATCTGTATCGCCTTCCCTACAACGAGGGCCGTGGCGGCACGCCCGAACCGCTCCGCGGCGCCTCCAAGAACGGCCGGAGCAACTTCTTTCCGCGATACTCCCCGGACGGCCGCTGGATCGTCTTTTGCCAGGCGCAGAATTACATGCTGCTGCAACCCGACAGCGAGTTGTTCATCATCCCCGCTGAGGGCGGTGAAGCCCGCCGTTTGCGCGCGAACACGGCGCGGATGAATTCGTGGCATAGCTGGTCGCCAAACGGACGCTGGCTGGTTTTTTCGAGCAAAGCGTACTCGGACTACACGCAGCTCTGCCTGACGCATGTCGACGCCGAGGGAAACACCACGCCGGCGGTGCTGCTTTCGCAATTCACCGCTCCAGATCGGGCGGCCAATATCCCCGAGTTCGTGAACACCACGCCCGGCGCGATTGTGCAGATCCGCGAGCAATTCCTGAATGATCTGTCGCTGGCCCGGGCTGCTTATGTCCTGGAAAAGGGCGGCGAAATCGACGCGGGAATCGCGAAGTATCGCCAGACGCTGGCCCTCAACCCCAAAAATGTGCATGCCCACCAGCGATTGGGCCTTCTGCTTTTCAATCGCAAGCGGGAGTTCGAAGCGGGCCTGGCGCACACCCGCGAAGCGCTCCGGTTGAACCCCGACGACGGTTGCGCCCATTTCGATCTCGGGATGGCGTCGCTCTTTCTCCGTCGTTTCGACGACGCGGTGACGCATCTCGCGAGGGCGGTTCAGCTTTTGCCTGAGGGATTTGGGCAGGATTACGCGGCGGATTACATGAATTTATCGCTTGGCACCGCTCTGATCTACGCGCAGCGGCACTCGGAAGCGGTTTTGCCCCTGCAGAAGGCGGTGAAACTTGCGCCTCGGAACGCCTCGGCCCGCTACCACCTGGCCATTGTCCTGGCACACGAGGGGGAGATTGAAACCTCTCTTACGCAGTACCAGGCAGCGCTCGCGATTGATCCTGCGGTGGACACCGTGCCTGAACTGCACGAGTTGCTGGCTGCGAATTACGCGAGGGATGGCCGATTTTCCGAAGCCGCCAAGGCAACCCGAAAGGCGCTCGAAGTCGCCGCCAAAGCCGGGCGCCAGGACCTGCTCCGGGACCTGGAAGAGCGCCTGGCCGAATACGAAGCAAAGTAGCTCTTCCAAAAACGCAACCACCCCGAACTCGTCGCGTTCGGAGTGGTGCGAGGAACGAAGTTGCTTTCGGGAAGCCCGTCAGGCCGGGGCCCTACCAGGTCTTTTCCGAGACTCTGCCGGCGCGGTAAGCGACCCAGCGAATATCGGGATCACCGGCGCGAGCCGGGGCATCGACGGCATCGGAATACTTGACCCGGTTGGCGCGCGGTTGGGCGAGCGAGCCTTTCCATTTGTGCACCTCGGAATGGCCATCGGCAAAGGCGAACCCTGCCGCGGCGTTGTGGTAAGTGGCCGGTTGATCGACCCATGCTGTCTGGTCCGGATTGAAGAAACCGGCGTCGTTGATGCTGTCCGGGTGTTCGTCGGTGTAAACCCAGGTTTCGCCCGGGCCGGGGTTGATGAAGTCCGAGGATTTCTTGATGTGCTTGTAGATGGAATTCCAGGGTCCAGATGTGGCATTGCCATCGCCGATGCCGATATTGCCCGAGAGGCTGCGCACGCGGGCGGCCCAGCCCTTCTTGCGCTGCGCCTGGCTCAGGTAGATGTCGGCGGGGCATTTCAAGATGTTCTTGGAATTGCCGAAATACTTCGCGAGCTTCGAGTACCGTTCATCGATCAGAAAGAGGATATTGGTGTTGTCGGCGCTCGTTCCCCAATCGAGCCATCCGACCACCCAAGGAGCCGCGTTCGGGTTGGAGCGGGCGATGGCCCCGCCCTGGGCGTCGCCGCCGTGGTAGCTCATGACCAGGCGGTCATCGTTGTCGGCGTTGTACATGTGCCAGGCGAGCATCAACTGTTTGCCGTTATTCATGCACAGGATGCCCTGGGCCTTGGTCTTCGCCTTAGACAAGGCGGGCAGGAGCATGCCAGCCAGAATGGCGATGATCGCGATCACCACGAGAAGCTCGATCAAGGTGAATCCTGACCGAGCGGCCGAGAGGCCTCTCTTGGAGCGGCCTCGAAGTGTTGGTTGTTTCATAGTCCAGTTTTTTTGGGATGAGGGCGCAATTCACCTGGAGTGCCAATGCGGCCTTTGGTTTCCTTACGCCCCGGGTCAACATCGGAAAATTGTCACAGGAGGGACGGAGTCTGAAGTGTGCGTTTGAACGCACAGACTTCCAGCTTCGGGAGTTAGAGCGCAAACCACGCTGCTTCGCGGGTGAGCAAACAGCGCGGAACGATGCGCTTCGGGGCGGGGACCGGCTTGGAGCCGCGCGGGGAGTGCATCCGTAATTGCTATAAGGTTGCTATATGCTTGCTATATGGTTGGCATAAGGGCCAATAAGGCAAGGAATTAGTAACCTTCTAATATGGATATCACGGGCTTCGAATCAGCCCTGTTGCGCGACGACTCTCACACGGCAGCGCGTGGTCGAGTGGCCAGTGACGCCGTCGCGCAACGTTCAAGGAAAAGTATCAGCCTTGCACTTTCGCAAACCGTTCAGCCACAAAGTCCCAGTTGATCACGTTGTAGAACGCCGTGATGTAATCCGCACGGCGATTCTGATACTTGAGGTAATAGGCGTGCTCCCAGACATCGATGCCAAGCAGTGGAATCCGGCCTTGCATCAACGGTGAATCCTGGTTGGGGGTCTGCTCGATCCGCAATTCGTGCCCGTCGAGCGAGAGCCAGGCCCATCCGCTGCCAAAAAGAGTGCTGGCGGCTTTCGTAAACTCGTCTTTAAACTTGTCATAGCTTCCGAAACGCGCGTCGATCGCTCGGGCAATGGCGCCTTGGGGTTCACCGCCGCCCTTTTTCAGCATCTGCCAGAAGAGCGTGTGATTAATGTGGCCCCCTCCGTGGTTCCGAATGGCTGTCCGGACGCTTTCGGGTGCGGTGTTCCAATTGCGGACGAGTTCCTCGATGGATTTGCCCGCAAGAGATGGCTGGCTGGCGACGGCTTTGTTGAGATTCGTCACGTAGGCGGCATGATGCTTCCCGTGATGGATCTCCATGGTGCGGCCGTCGATATAGGGTTCGAGGGCGTCGGCCGGGTAGGGCAGGGGCGCCACGCTGAAGGGGTTGGCGGCCGCTTCCGCGCCGAGAGTGAGAACGGGTTTCGCCATGGAACAGGCGGCGGCGATTACAGTGCATTTCAGTGCCTGGCGTCGAGTCATCATAGATTGGTTTTCCCAGTTGAGATAAGTGAATTCCCACAACCTCTGCAGGCTTTGGCCTGCGGTTGCGGGAGACGATCGCCCATGGCAAGGGGCGGTTCAAATGGAAAAGTGTTCGGAAAGGCCCGGCGGGCGTTCAAACCGGCTTTAAGGGGCTGAACCGGGGGCGCCGATGTTGTTTTCGAGGCAATATTCGGCGTTCCGGACGTATTTCTCAGCCCAATAGCGGATGCGCTGGCGCTCTTCCTGGCTTAAGGCCCGGACCACTTTGGCGGGGGATCCCAGGATCAGCGAGCCCGCGGGGAAGTTCGAGCCTTGGGTCACCAGGGCGGCGGCGCCAACAATCGACTGTTCGCCGATGACGGCGCCATCCAGGATGATTGCGCCCATGCCGATCAGGCATTCGTCTTGGACAGTGCAGGCGTGGACGATGGCCGAATGCCCGATCGTGACGTAATTCCCGACTAGGCAGGGGTGCTCGTCGGCAAGGTGGAGAACGGCGTTGTCCTGGACGTTGCTATGATGGCCGACGACGATGCGGTTGATGTCGCCGCGGAGGACGGCGTTGTACCACACGCTGGCGTGGTCGCCGAGCGTGACGTCACCGATGACCACCGCGCCGCGCGCGATGTAAACGCCCTTGCCAAGCTGCGGCGGTTTCCGGAGGAACGTATTCAATTGATCCGTCAGCATGTCTGAATCCCTTTAAGCGCTTATCTGGGCCACCGGGTGGCTTTCCGCCCCAGGTTCCAGATGCTGACAATTTGTCAGCAGAACGCTGTTCTTGCCTTGAAATAGTGCGGATTTCATACCAAACGAAAACCGCCCGGCTTGGCCGGGCGGTTCTTCTGCATGATCAGGCCCCGCTCAAATCCAGATTACCGGTGCCCGCGGTAGTGGTAATGGCCGCCATGGCCACCGCCAAAACCGAAGCCGAAATGCACCCCCACCACGGGCCGCGGCGGCGGGCAATATCCGTAATACACCGGCGCAGGCTGGACGTAATAAACGGGCGGCGGAGAATAAACGACCACCGGAGCCGGTTGCACCATCACGGGGGCAGGCGCGGGTTGGACAACCACGGGCGCCGGGTAAGCGGTGACGACAGGGGCCGGTGTGGCATAGACCACAGCGGGTGCCTGGTAGACGACCGGAGGCGGGGGAGGGGGTGTCAGGGCGTGCGCCACCGCGCCGCCAATGACCAGTCCCGTCAAGATCTTGCCTGCGGTGGCCCATTCCTGGTCACCGGCCGAAACCTGCTGGGCACCAAGCGTTAGGAGGGCGAATGCTGTCAGAGCTATGATCAACTTTTTCATAACATCGTCATGAACCCAATTCCGAACGATTCGACTATCGAAGTTGTTTTTTATTCATGACGGATGTATTTGTCACTAGCTTTTGATGAGCCTTTCCGAGCCTAACCACCCGCTGCGCAGGCGCCGCCGAGTTCCCCACTCTTTCAAAGACCTTACCCCGAGCAACCATTTCAACCCGAGAACCTTCTTTCGAGAGATGGTCTGGAAGGCCTTGTTGACCAAGAGGACCGGGGAACTTCACCAGCCGAAATTCCCCGTGCTCTCGGATGGGCAAGTGGCGCTGACCTGGATTGGGCATGCGTCTTTTCTGGCGCAGTTCAACAACCTGAACGTCCTGATCGACCCGAATTTCGCGAACTGGATCTTCCTGCTGAAACGGGTGAGGCGGGCCGGAATGCGCATTGAGAGCCTGCCGCCGGCGGATCTTGTCCTGCTGACGCATGCGCATTTTGACCATTTCCACCGGCCCACCCTGAGACGTCTGCCGACATCGAAGGTCGGGATTATGCCCTGGGGAGTTGGGGACCTGGCGCGCCGGCTGGGGTTCTCGAGGATTATCGAGTTGCGATGGTGGGAGAGCTTTTCCAACGGAGATTGGAAAGTGACGTTTGTCCCCACGAAGCATTGGGGTGCCCGGATGATCCACGACGAACACCGGGGGTACGGCGGCTTCATTTTGGAACATCAGGGGCGCAGCCTGTTCCATGCGGGCGACAGCGCCTATTTCGATGGATTTACGGAAGTCGGGAAACGCCTGGCGCCAGAGATCGCCATCCTGCCGATCGGGGCGTATTTCCCGGATTCGTTTCGGCACGTCCATATGGGCCCGGACGAAGCGGTGAAGGCCTTCCAGGATTTAAAGTCGAAATGGCTTGTCCCGATGCATTACGGCTCTTTCAAGCTGTCGTTTGAGGAATTGGACGAGCCGCCACGCTGGCTCAAGGAGATTTGTCGCAATGGCGGAATCACCTCGCGCCTCAAGGTGCTCGAAGAGGGGGTCCCGGAAGTGTTTTGACTGGGGAACGCCGTGCCGGGCTTGATGGCCCGGCACCGCGTCAAGCGCTCACCGGAGCCATGAACCATCCTTGGCCGCGCGGACGCCCCGGGCCTCTCCGTCGCTTCTGTAGAAGGCCTCGCAAACCGTCTTCCCGTCATCGGTCCCTTGGCGCACGCTGTCGATGGCCGATGGCCCGGCCTGAAATTCGCTTCCGGCGAGGGCGGAGAGGGTTGGAGGCGAGACCGTTTGCGGCACCGGGTCAAGGTGCGGGAGCGCCTGAGATTCCGGTTCCCAGGACTTTGCGCAGGATCGCTTTGAGCGCCTCGAGGTCGTAAGGCTTCGAGATGAAGCCCGCCACCGGTTCATCGGCAAAGCGAAACGTGATTTCGTGCGCACTGTAACCGCTGGTGAGGAGGATCGGGACATCCGCGCGCAATCGGCGCAGTTCGCGGGCCGCTTCTTCTCCCCCCATGCGGGGCATGGTGAGGTCGAGCAGAACGCAGGCGAATTGGCCACCCCGCGCTTCAAAGGCGGCCACGGCTTCGAGACCGTCAGCGGCGGTTACCGCGGTGAAGCCCAGCCTTTCAACCATGACTGCTGCGACGTCCCGAAGCCCCGGCTCGTCATCCACGATCAGGATCGTTCCGCTGCCTCGCCAATCATCCGCTGCCTGCGTGGGCCCGCGAGTCAGCGGAGCCTTGGCGGACACCGGGAAAAGGACCCGAAAGGTGGCGCCTTCCCCCGGGGTGCTTTGCACTTTGATGCCGCACCGGTGACTCTGCGCAATGCCGAGCACGGCGGCGAGTCCCAGGCCGCGCCCGGTGAACTTGGTGGTGAAAAAGGGGGCAAAGATGCGCGCCTGGGTCTCTGCGTCCATGCCGCAGCCGGTATCTGTCACTTCGAGATAGACGTCCGCTCGTCCTTCTTCCACTCACGGCAGAGCGTGAAACCGTCCATGCCTGGCATGAGGATGTCCGAAATGACGAGGTCGGGTGGATGCTCGCGCGCCGTCGCGAGGGCCTCCTCACCGCTGCCGGCCGTCAAGACCCGGCAGCCCTTGGCGATGAGCAAGGAACGCAACTGGCAGGCAATGGCCTCGCTGTCGTCGACCACCAGGATGTTCATGATGCCTGTTCGGTCCTAGCTGCCCACGGGACTACAATGATGACGAGACTTCGTTCCGGGGGGAGACGATTTCTCGAGGCGCAGCGGTTGTTTGTCCCAAGCAGGTCTTGTCCCGCCACCGATGCAAGACACCCGCCGGCCTGTCGGCTGCCATTTACCCGTGTGTCTAACGAGACTTCGCTTCACCCTTTTGAATCGTCGCTGCGTCCGGCAGCCGGCCCAATCCGGCTGTTGCCGATACCATTCCACGGCGGAGGCATAGGATCAAACAGAATTCGGCTCTCTGCTTGTATCATGAATGTTTATGATGCGACTCAGGATCGGTTGTCGCAGCCAAGGGCGTGCTTGGAATTGCGCGAATGCCAGGCTCCGTGCTTTGATGCAGCGAATTGCCGCTCGCATGGTGAACATGACGCAAGCACGAATCCCTCAAACCGCTCGCCGCGGGATGCTGAAGAATTACAGGTTTATCGACTGGGCCACGCAAGGGTATCTGGTTTTGGTGGCGTTGCTGATCCTTGGGTTTCATGGCGGATCGGTCAACCCTTGGCCATGGCTGCTCGTGGCGCATGGTGGGGTCATCCTGCTGGTGCACGGCCTGATTCAATGGCACCACCAGAGGCGGCCTGGGAGGCTGGTTGAGTTCCTGAGGCACTTCTACCCCGTGCTTTTGTTCGCGGGGTTCTACCGCGAAACGGAGGAATTGAACCGGATGTTCGTGCCGACCTATCTCGACCCCTTTTTCATCCGGCTGGAAGAGGCGTGGTTCGGGGGGCAGCCGAGTTTGGAATGGATGGCGGCACTGCCTTATCGGATGGTTGGAGAACTCCTGTATGCCGCTTACTTCTCGTATTACATCATGATCGTCGGGGTGGGTTTGGCTCTCTTTGTCCGCAACCGCAACCAGTTTTTCCATTACCTGTCGGTGATCTGCTTTCTTTTTTACGCGTGTTATCTCGCCTACATCTTCCTGCCGGTCATTGGACCGCGCGTTTTCTTTGGAGCCGAGGGGTATCAATTGCCCGCCGCAGTGCAGCCCGCGGAAACGCCTTTTTTCCCGGAAGCGGTGCGTGCGGGGGTATTCTACCGATTGATGCGGCTGATTTACGACGTGTTCGAGGCGCAGGGAGCGGCTTTTCCAAGCAGCCACGTCGTGGTGGCGATCGCCTCAGCCTATTTCTCCTTCCTCTATCTCAGAAGGATCCGCATTCTGCACGCGATCGCGGTAGTGCTGCTGTGTGTGGCGACCGTTTACTGCCGGTACCATTACGTGGTCGACGTGCTCGCGGGGATGCTGGTCGCGGTGGTGTTAATCCCGATGGCCAACCGCCTTTGCGGTGCGCCCTCTTGTTCGCCTCAAGCGTGTTCCGACAACCGGCACTGATAGAGGCGGTAGGTCTTGTAAGCGATTCCCCCGAACGCTTCGATCGTCTGCCGCGTCGCCAGGTTTTCCTCGAGAACCCATGACGCTTCGGCCTCTCGAAACCCCAGGCGGCCGCCCACGCGCAAAGCCTCCGCCAGCATGGCGGTTTCGATGCCGCGTCCGCGGAAACGTTCCTTGACCCCCAGCGCGACCACGCGGGCCATGGCCGGCAGTTTTCGCCCCAGGAGATAGGGGAGAAGCGTCATCAGCTTGGGAGTAAACAACCGGCCGCGCAGCGGTTGGATTGCTTCATTGTAATCCGGCAATGCCAGCAGAACGCCCACGGGCTCTTCCGGAGTCTCCGCCAGCCAGGAAATGCCCTCGGTCAGGAGCGGTCCCAAACGTTTCGCCATGGAATCCACTTCGGCATCCGTCATGGGGACGAATCCCCAGTTCTGGCGCCAGGCTGCGTTGTAAACTTCTTTGATCTTCGGCAAGTCGTGGGCCAAGGTGCGTCGACGCAGGGGACGCAGCCGCAGGTTCGATTTGCGCTGTCGGAACCGCGCGGCCAGGCGGTCGATCCGGTCCAAGGGGCACGCCGCCAGGTCGATAAGGTAGGCCAGCAGATCTTTCGCTTTGGTGAAGCCTGCCGCCAGGACCAGGTCTTCGTAATAACGCGGGTTGTACGACATCATCAGCACGGGCGGGCGCTCAAAACCGTTCACCAGCAACCCGCACTCGTCGTTGGCCGACGGGTTCATCGGACCGACCAACAGGTCGGCCCCCTTATGGCGCGCCCAGGAACGCACGACGTCGAAAAGAGCCTGGCTTACCTCTTGATCGCGGAGCGTTTCGAAAAAGCCGAAATACGCCGTGCGCCCACCGGGCGGATCCTGACGCTGCCGGTCGAGGATTCCCGCGATCCGTGCCACGTCTTCGCCTCTTCGCGAGGCCACCCATAGCGCCATCTCGGCGTGGTTGAGGAACGGATTGGCGTCGCTGAACTGCTTGCGGATGTCGAGCCACAGCGGGGCGACCCAGAAGGGATCGTCACGATAGACGCGCTCGCCGACCTGCAGGAAGCGCCTGACATCCTCGGTATCGCGGGACAGCGGAATGATCTGCAGTGCCAGGCCCATGTCAATGTTCGGTGGTGCTCGTTGCAAAAGCGTCTTGCCGGGAAATGAGCCTGTCCGTACTATGGCTCCCCGGCAGCCGGCCAATAGCACGCGTCGCCAATGCGGCTGGACCGGACGTATCGCATGTCAGAACTCAATCCATATCAAATACCTGCAGGTTCCGAATTGGACCAGCTGATTCATCTTCGTTTCATGGAGCAGTCCGGCCCTGACTGCCCCCCGTATTCGACCGACGAAAGCGCCGCCCGGCGGGTTTTGGCCAGGCTCCGAAACGTCGCCGGCCAGCCGGTCATCGTCGGCCGGACATCCATGCGCAAGCATCGATGGTTCGCCCGGTATGAAACCGATCCCAGCGACGGCACTGAGGTGCTGGCGGAAACGATGGAATTGGCCATCTGCCGCCTGGCGTTGTTGCGGACCGTCAAGCATTGACCTTTAAAATGCACACGGCAACTCGACGGCGCGCTCCAGCCGGCGGAGATAATCTGCACGGGAGATGCTCGTGGCGCCCAGTTGGCACGTGTGCGGCGTCACCATTTGGATGTCGAACAAGGTGAACCCGCGCCCCTTGAGATGCTCCACCAGCCCGGAGAGCGCCACTTTGGAAGCGTCGCTCGCCCGGTGAAACATCGATTCCCCCGAAAAAAAGCCGCCGATGTGCACGCCATACACTCCGCCCACCAACACGCCGTCCCGCCAGCATTCCACGCTGTGCGCGTGCCCTTCTTCATGCAGGCGCAGGTAAGCTGAGACGAATTCAGGGGTAATCCAACTGCTGGTGCGTCCCGGCCCGGGTTCCGCGCACCCTTCAATCACCGCCCTGAACGCCTGGTCCACCGTCACACGATAGATCCCTTTTCGGAGCGTTCTTGCGAGGCTGCGCGACACGTGGAATCGATCCAATTCCAGAACTCCGCGCGGATCGGGCGACCACCAGGTCACGGGATCGACGCTCCACGGGAAGATGCCACTTCGATAAGCCAGAAGCAGGCGCGGGACGGACAAATCACCACCAAGCGCGACGAAGCCGTTAAGTGAGCCTAGGGTCAGAGCGTCCCGGGCGTCCGGAAACCAAAGTCGTTTGTCCAGAATGATCCACACTTGCGACGTTTCGCACAGCGCGCGAGGCGGAGAATGGCACATTGGCTGGGAAATGCGAGTCAGAGGTCTTAGCAAACGACCACCTTTTTACGATTTTTCAGATAATCTTTGCGG
>CAZODO010000009.1:0-87196 GCA_964578605.1 uncultured Verrucomicrobiota bacterium
ACCGAATCTTCTAACCAGTTGATGCTGTGGGACTAATATCCGGACAGTTGTGATATATGAAACAACCGGCCACACCAGCCTTCACCCTGGCTCCTCTGCGACCTGTGAACCGAGCCGAAGGAATCAGCAAATACTTTTCAATGTGCTCCGCGAGCATCTTCATTTCGTTATCTCCGGCTGCTCTGTCAGCACATAGCGCGGCCGGCCGCTGCCCACCCTGGTTTCCATGACCTTAATTTGCACCTGTTGCCCCAGCAGGGCGTTCAACGCCCCGGCGTCATCAATGGAAAACCCCACTTTCCCCGTGATCACCCGTGCGTCACCCTGCACTTGAAATTCAAACGTCCGATGCTGCGGTAGCACCCCAAGGAACTGCCCGGCCAGACTGGTCGCAGCCTCCTTTACATTCTGCTCGCCTAACCTCTGCAAACTCCGTTGCACTTCCCCCGGATCACTGAATCGCACCATCCGATCGCGATATTCAAGCCCGCAGGACGCTTCAGCTTCCACCATGACCTTCAGGAAATTCCGCACGGCATTCAACGTCCGGTTGTCCGTCTCGGACAACACCTCCGCCAACTCATCGTCATCGCTCTCCCGCGTCTTCTCCAGGATTGCCTGGGTCTTGGCTAGCGCCACGGCCACCGAGGATTGGTCGCCTTCAAGCGGCAGCTCGTCCTGGTACTCCTCCACCTCGAAACCAAATGACCCAGGCACCGTATTCGTGATCAGCAGTTGATGCTCCTCCCGGTTTGGAATCGGGCCTTTCGGCTTGAGTGGCCCGCTTGCATGAGAGGCAGCCATCGCGGTCACTACCTCCGTCAGCGACTTCATCACCTCTGTACCAAACTCTGCGAATATCCCGTGGCTTTTCACGACCGGCTTGCCCCGGAAAGTAACTCGCGCCCGCGCCGGCTCCGGCCCGAGCTTCGGCTCCGGCCCGACCTGCGCCTCGATTTCCTTTAGCCGCGCCTCAAGCCCCATCCGGTCGAGCACCGCGTTCGCGGGAATGTGCGATAGCATCAGTCGCAGTTCTTTCTGCTCTGCCAACAACTGAAGAAGTTCGTTCCGCGTCATGGCTTCACTCCTCCCGCGGTTATCGCGAGGTTCTGTTTCGTCGCTGGATCTTCCGCCGGGTCCAGGTCCACCTCGATATACCCTTTCCACAACCCGTTCCGGCGATGGGTCCACATGCTGTGCCAATACCGGCTTCGCTCCACTAGCGTCTCCGCCGGCGCTCCCAGTTCCACCAGGTACGCATCCACCTTGTAGTCTCCCTTTGGGTTGCTGAGCGCTGCCGCCCCTGCCGTCATAATGTCCGCCTGCGTCTTGCCTGCGGGCAGCCAATAAAACGTCACCACGTCGATATCGTGAGGCGCGCGGCTCTCCAAGGCCTCAATATTCTCCAGCATTCTCCCATCCAGTGGCTGGATCACCGCGACGAACTCCGTCACGCCGCGCTGATGCTCCGCCGCGAACGTGGCGAACCGATCATGGCTTCGGCCTTCTTGGTTCGGGGCTTTTGCGTCACGCAATCGTTTTCACCGCGAAGATGTAGGCATTCTTATTCACCAAAACCGCTTCCTGAGCGCAGGCGTGACATTTTCGATTCCAACCTGTTTGGCATGAGCTTATTGCAGAAGTGTACACATCTGTAAACATTTTCCAGGTCATGTCGGATGAGGTGGTCACTTAACTCCGAGCCCGCATGGCTTTTCGTACCGCATTTTGCGCGACGCTTACCGTTTGATCAGGCGATAGAACGTGTTCACGCCAGGGGAAGGCGCGGTCGTGTAGGGACTGTTCTGTCCGCCGGCCACGTCTGTCCAGCTTGCCGGGTTCGCGATCGTGCTGGTCGATTGCAGGACGTAACCCGAGCCGGACCAGCCGAGGGTGAGTTGGTTGCCTGCGGCACGGATGCTCAAGGCCGGAGGCGGTTCGGCTTTGCTGGCCGCCGCATGGCTGGCCGCCATTTGCTCCACCCTGGCCGCAACGGCTGCTTCGGTCGCCAGGTCCGAGAGGTCGTAGACGGCAATTTCGTCCAGGCGCCCTTGGAACCCGTTGTAGCCCGGCGTGCCGGCGCCCACGATCAAGCTGGCGTTCAGGCCCAGGCCGCGAGCGAAACTATTCCGCACATAGGGAATCGGCGTTCCGTCGATGATCGCGTCCATCCGATCGGCCACACCCACGGTTCCGTCGCCGTAGAAGACCCAGAACACGTGGTGCCAATTGGAATCGGCGATGACCGGACCGTCTCCAGTCCGTTCCGCGGCGGAGGCGTACACCTCCAGAAGGTCTGGATTCAAGTCGTAGACGAATGCCGGGTTGGCATTGCCGAAGTTGAGCAGGTAATCCTGGCGATTGTCCGGGTTGGCACCCTGGACCTGCATCCAGAATTCGACTGCCCAGGGCGCGTTGACCAGGGTGCTGTCGCCGGTGTCGAGCCCGGCCGTTTGGAAGTGCGACACGCCGTTGAAATCAGCTGCGTGCCCCAGGGTCAGGCCGTCATTGAGGACGCTGTGTTCGACCCGTTGCGCACCGGCGGCAACGAGCGCGTTGACGGAGTTATCGAGCGCGGGGAGTGTGACCGGCGCAATCTGCCGGGCGTTGCCGCTCGCTTCATCGAAGTTGTAATAGAGGAGCGGTTGGTCTGCGAGGACCACCGAGGTGTAACTGGGACCGGTCGCGTTTTGGGCGGCCGCGAAGTGGTTGGCCGCGATGGCGGCGCCTTTGGCACGGACTTCGTCCTGGTTCAGACCGGCAAGGTCGTAGACCGCGAATTCGTCCAGAGCACCGACCAGGGCATCGGCCCCGGAGGGCAGGGCAGCGCCATACATCAGCGCTCGGAGATCGGCGTTGCGGCTGAAACCTCCGCCCGCATTGGCCAGCAGTGTGCCGTCCAGGTAAGCGTCCACGAGATTCGTGCTGTTCGCGGGGGCTGTGCTGTAATTGACCCAAACGAGGTGATGCCATGCGTTGTCCTCCACCGCGGGTCCGTGGGTGGTCGTGCGGCTGCCGCCGCCGAAGAGCTCGAAGTAGGCCGGGTTGAACCCATAGATCATGGCCGGCGCATTGTCCGCTCCGGCGGGGCCGAAGTTGGCCAGGTACTGGTTATGATTGGCGTCCAGCCTGACCCAGGTCTCGAGCACGTAGGCATTGGTGATGAACTGCTTTGCCAGGCGCAGGCTCTCCGCGCGCATGAAGCTGGCGCCGTCCAGGGAGAGGGCGTTGCCGAGCTTGTTCAGCCCGTCGCCCAGGCTGGCATGGCTAACACGGTCCGCTGCCGAGCCGACAGGGACCAGGTCGTTTTCTGTGGCCGGTTGGGCACGCACCAGGGGGACCTGCTGTTGGGCCGGGCCGGTGAATTCGTCGAAGTTCCAATATAGCAGCGGCTTGTCCGCGAGAACTTGCTGGGCGTAGGGGGTGGGCGGTGCCGCCGGCGGTTCCGGAACGATCAGGTGCGCAGGTTCGCTCAGCGTGAAGACCGGCCCGGCCGAAATGCGCACGCGGTAGCTGTTGGTTCCAATATCCGCGACGGTGATTCGCGGGATGCTGTAACTCGCATTGGTCGCGCCGCTGATCGACACCCCGTTGCGTTGCCACTGGTAAAGGAGCGGTTCGTTGGTCCCGGTCGCGCTGGCTTTTACTTCGAAGGTGGCGCTGGTTCCGCGCTGCGCCGTCAGGCTTTTCGGCTGTTCAGCAAGGGTGATCGTGCCGCCGTTCGAGGTGCCAAACCCTGCTGCATAATGGGACGCCGCCATGGCGGTTGCGGCCGCTGCCAGGTCCGCCGTGTTTGTGTAACCGCTCAGGTCATAGAAGGCCAGTTCGTCCAGCCGGCCCTGAATACTGCCGCTTTCGCCCGGGTCCGGATTCTGAACCGCCGCCCCGAACAGGAGAACGCCTTGGAAGTTCACCGCCTTCCGGAAATCGCCGCCCACGTTTGGGAAATGGACGTTATCCAGGTAGAAATCGACCCGGTTCGGTTCGCTGGCCGGCGTGGCGTGGTTCACGACAAGCAGGTGATGCCAGTTCTGATCGACGACCGGCACTCCGTTCGTTCCCGAACGACCGGCGCCATACACTTCGATCGTTGGCCCGAAATAGCCGTAGATAATGGCCGGGCTGTTCCTGCTGACGGCGTCCGAACCCATGTTCAGGAAGTACCGCATTTTCTGCTCGGACTGGAGCTGGAACCAGAATTCAACCGCCCATGGCCCGTTCAGGCTCGCGTATCCGAGTTCCATTCCGCCGGTCGATCCGAAGAAGCTGCCTTGGCCGTCGAGGTCGATGGCATTACCCAGTTCCAGGTCGCTTCCGGCAGTTCCGTGGGAAATGCGTTGGGCATTGAAGTTCGGCGCCAGGTCGTTGTTGGCGTTGTTCAAAACGGGGAGAGCAATGGGCGCTTTCTGGATCGCGTTGCCTTCCGCTTCGTCGAAGTTCCAGTAAAGGAGGGGTTGATCCGCCAACACCGTGCTCGCGTAGGCGGGAGCATTGGCGCTGCGGGCGGCATCGAGATGACCTGCCACCATCCCGTCGATCTTCGCCGCGACGGCGGTTTCATCGGGAAGAGCGCTCAGGTCATAGATCGCCAATTCGTCGAGGCGCCCTTCAAAGGCATCGGCTCCGTTGGTCAAGGCGGCGCCCACCAGGATTTGGCCGAGGCTCATGCGCCGGCTGAGCATGTTCCCGATAGAGGGATACTGGACTCCATCGAAGAACGCGTCCACGCGGTCCGCGACACCTTCCGACGAATCGCCGTAATAAACCCAAAGGACGTGGTGCCACTCGGTGTCGTTAAACACGGGGCCACCATCCGTGCGGCTGTTGCCGCCGAACATCTCGAGCTGATCCGACTTGAAATCGTAGATCAGGGCCGGAGCGTTCCCGCCAATGTTGGCGAGGTAATCGTGGCGGTCGCTGGTGTTTTCACCCTGCACTTGCATCCAGAACTCCACAGCATACGCGCCGGCAATCTCACTCTTTCCGGCGCGGAGAGCCGTCGCCAGGAACCAGTCGTTGCCTTGGAATTCCGCGCAGTTCCCCAACCGGCTCAAGCCGCTCGCGATGGCCGCATGGCTGGCGCGGCGGACGCCGCCGGTGGGCACGAGATCGTTTTCGGTTGTCACCGGCTTATGGCTGAGGGGCGCCTGTTGCACGGCGTTGCCGTCGGCTTCATCGAAGTTCCAGTAAGCGACTGGTTTGTCGCTGAGAACCGTGGTGGCATAGCGCGTGGCAGCCCAGGTGGGGCTGCCGGAGACGGCTGCGGCCAGCAAGAGGGCAGCCGTCGTGATCAGGCTCGGATGATTCATCGGCATGTATTGATTGCGTCGTGTTCCGTCGGTTTACCGGCGTCCAGGCCAGAGCAAAGACACGAACCCGCGCGCAAGCGCATCCACATCCCTGTTTTTTCCCTGGCTCGCTGGAGAAACCGAGCTGATCTTACGACGGGAAAGGAGGTGCTGGCAACGACGCGTTTCACCAAAATAGCATTTCTCATTTTGGGTAGGCGCCGGCCTTCAATCGCTTTTCCCGGCGCCACCAGAAAGTCACAGTTCGCCCTCGCGCCGGGGTTCACCCGTAGTTCACCCGTAGTTCACCCGTAGATCACCCGTAGATCACCCGTAGATCACCCGTAGATGACCCGTTCGGGAACGGGTGATCACCGGGTGATCTACGGGTCAACAACGTGGCGTCTCCGGACCCAGCGGCAATCCGAGCTGGTGTTGGCAGGGCAAGTTACTAGTGGCGTGGATGTTACCGAGGTTCGGCTTCCTCGTAGCGGCGTTATGCCAGCACCGGCTCACCTTTCGGATCTCGGATTGCCTCAGGCTTTTTCCCGCCGGTAAGCTTCCGCCAGGAGGGTCACTGGAT
This sequence comes from uncultured Verrucomicrobiota bacterium, assembly GCA_964578605.1. Classification (GTDB taxonomy): domain Bacteria; phylum Verrucomicrobiota; class Verrucomicrobiia; order Limisphaerales; family SIBE01; genus JAXMHN01. The sequence goes on from CAZODO010000009.1 coordinate 5,872, forward strand.
GCACCACCCGCAACGACATCTGGCGTTGCTTCGCCCCGTTCACCACTTGGAGCAGGCAGCCTGGGTTGCCCGTGGCCACTACGCTCGCGCCCGTCGACCGGACGTGGCCCAGCTTGCGCTCGAGCAACTGGTCCGCCATTTCGGGTTGGATAATGTTATAAATCCCGGCACTTCCGCAGCACCATGAACTTTCGGGCAGTTCCACCAGGTCCACGTTCGGGATGCTCCGGAGCAGTTCCCTTGGCTGGTTGACGATCTTCTGGCCATGGCAAAGGTGGCAGGACTCGTGATAGGTCACCTTCTCGACGGGCACGGAGTCCTTCCGCGGCGCTTCATACCCGATTTGCGCCAGCCACTCATGGATGTCTTTGACCTTCGCGTCCCACAGCTTCGCGCGCTCCAGGTATTTCGGATCGTCTGCGAGGAGCTTCGAGTAATGCTTTAAATGCGAGCCGCAGCCGCCAGCGTTGGTGATGATGGCGTCGAACTCAGCCGGCGGGATCTGATCGATGGCCTTTCGTGCCAAGCCACAGGCCAACTCCAGCTCGCCGTTGTGCGCGTGAAGGGAACCGCAGCATTCCTGGTTGCGTGGGGTGACGACTTCACAACCGTTCCGCGCCAGAACCTCGACGGTGTCCCGATTGATATCGCTGAAGATCAGGTCCTGGGCGCAGCCGATCAGCATGGCCACGCGGTATCGGCGGGCGCCCCGTGCTGGAGTCACGGGCGGGATCAGTTCGGCCGAGAACTTCGGCTGGATCGTGGGCGTCATCGCTTCCAACTCGCGCAGGCGCTTGGGAAACAGCTTTATCACCCCGCTGCGCCGGATGAGGGTTTGCAGCCCCAGGCTTTGGTAAAGCCGCATGATGCGCCCCAGAAAACGCAGGCGGCGCATATCCATAAAAAGCCAGCGGACCGTAAAATTGCGGATCAGGTTGCGCTTGGGAGAGGAGAGCAAGTGGCTATCCTCAGCTTCGGCGCGGGCGTTTTCGAACAATTCGGCGTAGTTCACCCCGGCGGGGCAAGCGGTCATGCACGCGAGGCAGCCCAGGCAGAAGTACATCTCTTCCGCGAACGCCCGGCTGGTTTCCATCCGCCCGTCCGCGATCGCTCGCATGAGGGAAATGCGACCCCGGGGGCTATTGCGCTCGAGCTTGGTGGCGGTATAGGTCGGGCAGGTGGGCAGGCAAAGCCCGCAATGCATGCATTGCTGCACGACTGAGTAGTCGAGCCCTTTCAGGTGCGATTTCCGCCCCGAGCGATCCTGAGCAAACGTCGTCATAGTGGGTCTGCGCTGCCATCCGGCCAAGCCATTGGCAAGACGGACATGACGGTATGTTCCATGACCGGGAACAACCTGCCAAGTGCCATTTGCTTGGCTGATCACGGATGTGCTCAGGGAGTGGAAGTTGGTTTAGAGTGGACGTGGCTTAGCCGACTCGCGTGGAGTGGACCCGATCAGAGTGTGACCAAGAAACGGTCGGTTGCCTGTGCCGGAGGTTCAGACAGTCGATAAAGTGTGAAGTGAAATCACTCTGATCCCGGCAACGCGGAAGATGGGTTTCCCTGGTAATTCGCTGGTGATGAACTCCTCCGCTCCGCCAGTTCCCTCGCAAGCCCCTCCGCATCGAGCAAGGGCGCGCGTTCTCGACGTCCCTTTCTGAGCAATGCCGCCAAAAGCCGGCCCCGTTCCCTTGTCGGTTTCCAATCACACCGTTCGCGGCGCGAAAGCTTCTCCTCGAGCGCGGTAGGGCGACGCGCTCCGTCGCGCGCCGTGGCTAACTTCCGCTTGACCGTGATTGACTCCGCACAAGATTCATTCCGCCCAGTCTGCAAAATGTTTGAAGAAAGAGAAAGCAAACCAACGGCGGTCGACGGAGCGACCTGCCCTGCCTGAGATTCAGGTCGGCCCGGCGGTCCGGCCCCACCCTTTTCTGAGCAAAATGAGACATCCCCGGCATTTTTGGCGCGCACTGCGCCCTTGAACCTCGCGTTGCGCAAATAGTTGGTAATCAAGCCAACCATTTTGAGGTTCATGGGCAGAATTCGGGCCGTGCGCGCTGGTTTCTTGCCCTTGGTCGTGGAAAACTTTACTTTGCCATTACATTATGGCCTTGCCCGAAACGTTGCGACGGTTAACCGAAGGCGAATATCTCGAGATCGAGCGCGCCGCTGATTTTAAGAGCGAGTTCTTCGAGGGCGAGATGTTTGCCATGTCAGGTGGAACCCTTCAACACAGCTTGATTGCCACCAACCTCGCTGGGGAATTTCGGAACCGACTCAGGGGCGGGCGCTGCATTCCTTTTAATTCCGATCTCCGGGTCAAAATCGCCGCAACCGGCCTTTTGACTTACCCCGATCTATCCGTGATCTGCGGCCCTCCGGAGTTCATTCCAGGGACGGATGACACAGTGCTCAATCCGACCGTCCTTGTGGAAGTGCTTTCCGACTCGACTGAGGCCTATGATCGCGGGAAGAAGTTCGAACACTACCGGCAACTCGAAACACTGCGGGAATATCTTCTCGTGAGTCAAAAGGAGCCCCGCATTGAACAATTCATCCGTCAGGCGGACAGCCGGTGGCTGCTCAACGAAGCCGCCGGTCTGGACGCAATGCTGGAACTCCCGTCGTTGCGGGTCACCGTGTCACTGGCGGAGGTTTTCGCGCAGGTCAGTTTCAGTGCCACACCCATTCGGGCGGCCATTTCTCCCCCGCGCCAAACCTAGTGACCAGGGAAGTTGTGCAACAAACCTGGGGCGGCCAGCCTCGCGGATAACCCGCTTTGATCCCGGCGGGGTGGAACTGGCTTGCGTTTCCGTTACGAGACGACGATCGGGATGTTATGTAGAATTTCATGAAAACTACAGTCACGACGACAGAGGCTCAGGCGAACTTGCCTCGCCTGTTCAGGCAGTTGCCCAAGGAGAAGGCCGTGACTATCACCAATCACGGCCGGATCGCCGGGTTCCTCATCTCGAAGGACCGCATGGAGGCGATTATCGAGGCCATGGAGATTCTGGCCAATCCGGAGGCGATGAAGGCCATTCGTGATTTCGAGGCCGGCCGCTCGCGAGGCAGACTGTTCGAACAGTTGCTGGTCGAACAGGCACTGGAGTGACGAGTGAGGGTTGAAACCTTTTGGCTGAAAGCTTGAACCGAGAATTCGCCGGGTGAGAGCGGTCAAATATCGACATGAACATCCCTTGGTGTAGACTTGAGGCGTGAGCGATGTTACCCGCCTGCTCGATGCCGTTGAGCAAGGCGACCCCAAGGCCGCCGAGGATTTGCTCCCCCTGGTTTACGACGAGCTTCGCAAGCTTGCGGCGCAGAAGATGGCCCACGAACCGCCCGGCCACACGCTCCAGCCGACCGCGCTTGTCCATGAAGCCTGGCTCCGCCTGGCCGGAGACGGTCCGCAGCACTGGGAAGGGCGAGGACATTTCTTTGCCGCGGCCGCAGAAGCCATGCGGCGCATCCTGGTGGAAAGAGCGCGGCGCAAGCGGCGCCTGCGGCATGGCGGAGGATGGCAGCGAGTTGACCTGGAAGACGCGGAGATCTCGCCGGTTGCCGAGGATGAGACAGTGCTGCAAGTGCACGAGGTGCTCGACGAACTGGCGCGGGAAGACCCCTTCCAGGCTCGGATCGTAAAGCTCCGGTTTTTCGCAGGCCTGACCAACACCGAAGCGGCCCACGTTTTGGGCGTCTCGGAAAAGACTGTGTTGCGGCGGTGGGCTCACGCCAAAGTCTGGCTGTACGATCGCATTCACCACCGTCCCTAGGACGCCCGTGGGGCCGGGAAAGAAAATGCAGTAGCGCTGTCTGTTTTCCTCCGGGAAACGTCGCATTGGCAGATAGAGACCCGAACGAAAGACGGGGCCATGAACCAACGCGAACGAAGGGAAATCGAGGTGTTCAACGCCGCCCTGGAGTTGACCTCGCCCGCCGAACGAGCCGCCTACCTCGACCAGGCCTGTCAGGGCAAGTCGGCGCTCCGGCACAAGGTTGAAGCCCTCCTGAGCGTCCACACGGCCGCCGACGCGATGTTCGAGAAGGCGTCCAGGAACGCCGGCGGCGAACTTGCGCCTACAGCCCCGGTTGATTCGAGGGGAACCGCTTTCCTGGCGTCACCTGCTGAAGCTCCCGGCACGGTGATTGATCGTTACAAAGTGCTGCAACTGATTGGCGAGGGTGGATTCGGCGCGGTGTATATGGCCGAGCAGAAAGCGCCCGTCAAACGCCGGGTCGCTCTCAAGATCCTTAAGCTGGGGATGGACACCAAACAGGTGGTGGTTCGGTTCGAGGCCGAACGGCAGGCGCTGGCGCTGATGGACCATCCGAACATCGCCAAGGTGCTCGATGCCGGCGCGACGGGCAGTGGGCGGCCTTACTTTGTGATGGAACTGGTGCATGGCGTGTCGATCACCCAGTATTGCGATGAGAACAAGCTGCCGCCGATGGCGCGCCTGACGCTCTTTACCCAGGTCTGCCACGCGATCCAGCACGCGCACCAGAAGGGGATCATTCACCGGGACATCAAGCCCTCCAACATCCTGGTCACCCTGCATGACGGGGTGCCGGTGCCTAAGGTGATTGACTTCGGCATCGCCAAAGCCACACAGCAAGAGCTGACCGAGAAGACTCTTTTCACCCAGTTCCAGCAGTTCATTGGGACGCCGGCCTACATGAGTCCGGAGCAGGCTGAGATGACCGGGCTGGACATCGACACACGCAGCGACATCTACGCGCTCGGCGTGTTGCTCTACGAACTGCTGACGGGCAAGACGCCTTTCGACGCGAAGACGCTGCTGGCGGCGGGGATGGAAGAGATGCGGCGCATCCTTCGGGAGCAGGAGCCGGTGCGTCCATCGACGCGGGTGAGCACGATGGCAGATGCGGAACGGACGACGGTGGCCAGACACCGTCAGTCGGAGGTGCCGAGGCTGATCCATCTGCTGCGCGGTGACCTGGACTGGATTGTGATGAAGTGCCTGGAGAAGGACCGAACACGGCGGTATGAGACAGCCAATGGTTTGGCGCAGGACATCGAGCGTCACCTGACCCATCAACCGGTGATGGCCCGCCCGGCGAGCACGGCATACCGGCTGCGGAAGTTCGCCCGACGGAATAAGGTTATCGTGACGGCCGGAACCGCCGTGGCAGCAGCGTTAGTGCTGGGCGCGGCGGTGAGCACCTGGCAGGCATGGAGGGCCACACTGGCCGAACGGGAGCAGGGGCGTCAGCGAATTCGCGCCGAAGCCAACGAGCAGAGGGCGCTTAAGGCCCAAGCTAACGAAACAGTGCAACGCCAGGCGGCCGAGCAAGCTCAACGACAGGCGCAGTCCCAGGAACTGCTCGCCCGACAGAATGTTTACGCTGCGGATGTCAGGCTCGCAGACACTCTCCTTCGTGAGAATAACCTGGGCCAGGCATTGACCGCCCTGCGTCGACAGGTTCCAAAGCGCGGCGAAACCGACCTGCGCAGGATTGAATGGCGCTATTTGTGGCACAAGTGCCAAGGCCAGCAGTTGAAGACCTTCCCGCACGAAGCGGAGGTCACTCGCGCGGAGTTGTCTCCTGACGGCCGCTGGCTGGCCACGGCGAGCGGAGGCAGCTTTTGGGTTTGGGATACGACCCGGGAAGGAGAACGCCGCGCGCTGAGTTCCGGCGCTCCCGCAGATGCCGGCTTTCTCTCGTGGGGAGAACATCTGGCGTTCGATCCACAGGGGCGCTTTCTGGCGACTGCCACCAGTTCCAACGTTTGGATCTGGACCATCCCTGACTGGCGCACGTTGCGGAGCTTGCCCGCCACCAACGCCAGCCTCTGTTTCTCCGGCGATGGCACCACGCTGGCTACTTTCGGCGAGGAAGGGATCCAGGTCTGGAAGACTGTGTCTTGGGAGCGTTTGGTCGAGCTAAGAAACCAGTCGAAGGCAGACGGGCTGCCCCAATTCATCAATGTGGACTGCCGCAGCATTGCCTTGAGCCGGGACGGTTCGATGCTCGCCGCGAGTTGGCAAGCCGGGTGGCGGGAGAAAGCTGCCGCGGAAGGGGAGGTGGCGCTATGGCAGGTTCCGCGACGCCAGATTCTGCACAGGTGGACTGAGGTGAAAGACGCGATCAGGGTTGCTTTTTCCGAGGACGACCAGTTGCTGGCCGCCTGTAGCTCGGGACCTCCGACCACGGTGTGGCTCTGGTCGGTGCCAGACGGCAACCTGCTCGCACGGTGGCCCGCCAGCCAAGGCTCGGGCCGTGCTTTGGCCTTTGCCGGTAAAGGGCGCGTGCTGGCCACAGCGGGAAGTGACCAAGTGATTCGCATCTGGGATACCAGCCGCATCGACTGCCACGAACTGCTCCAGGGTCATGTTGACGAGGTCTGCTCGTTGAAGTTTCTCGCTGACGGCCGTCTGGTCAGCGCTTCCCGTGACAAAAGAGCTTGCCTGTGGAGCGTTGAGACCAACCCGTCAAAGCATCGCGCATTCACGTTGCCGCCAGGGCGGCTGATCTGCGCCCCAACGGCTGATGTCCGCCGGATGGTGGCCGTGAATCTGGCCAAACTGACGTTCGAGGAGTGGGATACGACTCAGAGCAGCAGCCAACCTCTCCGGGAGACGAGCATCCAAGGAGCTGACGCCATCTTGCACCGCGGAACTCTGATGAACGGAAAGCCTCTCACGAATGGTTTCATCGGCACTGGCACGATCGTCATGGACAATTTAAACGTCGGGCCGGGCGTCAGTCGAATGTGGCTCTTGTGGCATCCACCCTGGGCGCGCAACTGGGACTTGTGCGCCACCACGGGCGACGGTTTTGTCTATGCCTGGAAGTCGCAGACGGGGGAGTTGATCTATTCCAACAGAGTGGCCGCGAGCGCCCTGGCAGCCTATCCCATGGTGGAGCATAACCAATTAGTGCTAATGGAACCTGGGAGAGAGGCGCCGTATATGGGAGGCCCCCTTTGCAGCTATGATCTGCTCACTCGCCAGACCGTCCTGATCGACGAGTGCAAGCCACACGCGGATGGGGGCGTTTCCCCTGACGGACGCCTCTTCGCCTACGGCACAACCAAGACCGAGCTCAAGGTCTGGGACGCTGCCACCAAACAGACCCGGTTTGCCGTAAAGCTGCCCGAGCGGCCGTGTTGGATCGAATTCTCGCCTGATTCCCGATTGTTGGCGGTGGTCACATCCCGTGGTTGGGTCCAGGTGCTCGGTACGGCGACCGGAAAGACCGTGAGCGAGTCGTTGGCGGCCTACTGGGCGGGGACGTGCCGGGTTAGCTTCTCGGCGGACGCCAAGTCGCTGGTCACCTATTCCACGGATCATACGGCCAAAATATGGGACATCGCCACCGGCCGTGAGATGGTTTCCGGCTTGCCCGTCAACTCGTTCCTGATGGGCTCGGAGTGGACGGCTCTGCCGCCGGACGGCAACTCGGTCGTCGAGGGTGCGGGCGAGGGGGCTATTCGCGTCGTGGATCTGCCGACGCTCGCCCAGATCGACGGGGTTGAAGAAAGAAAGAGATCGCAGGACTGAATATGGGTGCAGCAGGACCCAGACTCACACCGCGCTGGAACTCCAGCGCGTTCACGTTGATCGAATTGTTGGTCGTGATTGCGATCATTGCGATCCTGGCCGGCATGCTCCTGCCCGCACTCGGCAAGGCCAAGGCCAAGGCCCAAGGCATTGGGTGCCTTAACAACGTCAAACAACTGCAACTAGCCTGGCAGATGTATGCGGACGACCACAACGATTTCATGCCGCCAAACAAGTATGGCGTGAGCAGTCTCACTCTCGGCCCGGTCAGCACTTCCAACTCCTGGGTGACCGGCAATGCGCGAGTGGGTCGGAACACGACCGACCTTACGAAAGGGGTGCTGTTCATCTACACCCCATCGGTTACGATTTACCTTTGTCCGGCTGACCGATCGAAGGTGGAGGACTCATACGGCAGCCGGAAATGGCTCAGCCTGCCTCGCACCCGGAGCTACTCGCTCAGTTGCTGGCTAAACGGCTATGAACTCCTGCCTGAACTCAGAGACAGCCGCTTTGTGCGAACCACGGGGTTGGGCAGTCCGGCCCAGGTGTTCGTTTTTGGCGGTGAGCATGAAAACAGCATTGATGACGGCTGTTTCGGGATCTACCCGAGACCGCACGCATCCTGGCGGAGCATGCCGGCGGATCGACACAGCCAAGGCGGCACTTTCTCTTATGCCGATGGACACGCCAAACGGGTGAAATGGCGCTGGCCAAGACGGCTCGGACATCTGGAGTTCGAGAAACCGGCCTTTAACGACCAAGACCTGGAGGACCTGCGCGGGTTGCAGGAGATGCTTCCGCCATGAAGACCCCCGGTTTGATGCGCGTGTCGAGGGCTGGTGAGGAACGCTGATCGATCTTGATGGCGCTTTCCGCACTGCGCGCCTGACGTATTCACTCTCCCAAGAAAGGGGCTGTTAGGCCTCACGCGTGGAGTGTTGCCCGGCGCGGACACAGTCCGGCGTTCAAGGCCGGTGGAAGAACAAGAACGACAGAACAAAAACCTAAACTCAGGCGCCTATAGCCTGAACAACCAAAGGCAGGGTATATGAAAGCGAAACGTCACCTCCTCGCGCAGGGGTTGCTCCTCGGCGCTATCAGCGTTGGCTTCGGCCAGCCCGTCATTCCACCCGAGATCAAGCCCGCGACCTCGCTGCAACATCGAGCTGAGGACATCGGCACGAAGATGTCCTTTGCCGTCACGGTCTCAGGGACGGAACCTCTCGCTTATCAATGGCAGCTGGACGGTCATGAACTGGCCGGTCAAACCAACCGTCTCCTTGAGTTCAACGCCGTCCAACCGGCCGATGAAGGCGATTACACTGTCGTCGTGACCAACGCCGGCGGCACGGTGACCAGTGAACCCGTCCGGCTTTGGGTCACTCCGCCTGCTTCGGCGTTCATTAAGGGCAGCTTCACCAACAGTCTGGGCCGGCTTCCGTACTATTACCTCCTGCCGGTCAAGTACGACGCCACACGCAGCTACCCACTCTACGTGGCCTTGGACGGCATCCGTGCCAACGAAAGCGATGGCCCGACCCAATTGACCTGGCCAGCGTTCAAAACGTGGAACTCCTATCGGCAGCAGGAGCGAGACCCGGTGATTGCGCTTTGGCCCATGCGACGCGGAGGGGATTGGGACTGGACCGACGCGTATCTGCGCCAAGTCTCGGATCTCGTGGACCAGTTCGTCCCGCAGTTCAACGTGGACACCAGCCGAATCTATGTGAGCGGGGCTTCCCTCGTGTATGCCGTCTGGAACCTGATCGAAATGAAACCGGGCTTTTTCGCTGCGGCGACTTTCGCCTCGGGGCCGCAAGGCAGCCATCCCGCCGCTCTCAAAGATGTCCCGGCATGGGCAGTTTGCGCGCGGGATGATGACGCGGGCCAATCGGGCAACACCGGGGCTGGGGTGCGCGTCCTTCGATTGGCTGGCTGCGATGTGCGGTATACCGAGTATGCCACCGGCAGGTACACCGACAGCACAGGACTCGGGACCAGCAGCACGCATTTCGGCGGTTTTCTGATGGGTTGGGCTACTCCGGCGATCATTGATTGGGTGCTCGCGCAGAGACGCGGTGTGGCCTCGACCGCCGAACCGTTCCTCACCCTCACGAATCCGACGACGCGAGGGGTCTGGGTTACGGGCGCGACGAACCTAATCCTGGCTGGCTCGGCTTTGGCTTTGAACGAGGAGGTGACTAACGTCTCGTGGGAAAACGCAGCCAACAGGCTGAAGGGCGTTGCCACAGGCTCAAACGTCTGGAGCGTCGCGGGCATTCCCCTTGTGCCGGGAAAAACCAATGTCGTCGTCGTCACCGGCACGACCTCCAGTTGGGCGCCGGCCTGCGGTGGCAACACCACTTTCAGCCAGACGCTGATGGTCGTTTGCTCCCCGATCCAAGCGACGCTCACAACCGAAGGAAGCACAGCGCTCCTGAGCTGGACCGGGGGCGGCCCGCCTTACCGGGTTCAGTTCGCCACCGGCTTGGCGGGAGGCGATTGGACGGACCTTCTCTTGGACGCAACGTCTCCGCTCTCCTTGTCGCTGACAAACCGATCCGGTTTCTATCGCATTGTTGGTCAGTAGCCTGGAATTGGGCTTCTTTTCCACGGTTGACCGGTGTAAGACTGGCGGCTGTGACCGCCTGAGCGCTTTCGGACGCACTCAGGTCGCGCACAAAATGCCATGGCGCGGAGAACGCCCAGCGCTCAAGAATCAATGTCGCAACCAGAAATCGCCTATGTCACGCCGCCTAAGTTCCATCGCCGCTGATTGGTGGGATTACACCACGCTGCCTGCCGATCTTATCGAAGCCGTTGCCCGCCTCACGCCGCGGGACCTGGAACGGCTTTCCCGCCCCGGGTTCAAAGTGGTGATGTATGACACGCTCGAGGATTTCTTTCTGGCGGAGGCGCTGTAGTTTATCGATGCCTGGCGCCAGTGCACCGACGACAATCCCGTTGGCATCTGCGGTCCGATCGGCCCGACCGAGCAACTCCCGCTTGTGGCTCGCATCGTGAATGCGTTGGGGCTCGATGTCCGGTCCGGCCATTTCTGGGGCATGGACGAATGGTTCCTGGACGGGAAGGAAGTCCCGGCTACCCACCCGCTCTCGTTCGAGAGGGCGGATCGCGAGCTTTGTTTTGATCGGATCGAAAAGAAGCTGAGGATGCCCGACGCCCATTTGCACTTCCCGAAAGGAGATACCGAGCCCTACCGCAAGACGTGGGAGGCCGGCGTGCGTTGCGCGGTGATGCAAGGAGGCCAAGGCGACGTCAAACATTGGGCTTTTAACGACCCGCCACAACGCAAGGGCAAGCACAAGGACGATCCCCCGACGCCGGAGGAGTACCGCAAGCTCGCCACCCGGGTCGTGCAGTTGCATCCGCTCACGATCGCGCAGAACGCGCGGACGAGCGGTGGCGGCAACATTTCGCTTGTCCCGACCATGGCGATCAGCGTGGGGCCGGTGGAGACGTGGAAGTCGGATAAGGTTTCGATCTGGCAAGCGGGCAAGCATGACAACCCGTTCGGCCAGCGGTTGACGGCTTACATGATCTCGAAACGGATGCCCGACAGCGCGGTGCCGATGTCGCTGCTCGCGGACCACCCGAATGTGCAGTTTAATTATTTGCGGGGCGGGTTGGGCACGTGCGCGGTGGAGATGCACTGATTCGCCGATCGTTCGCAGTTTCAGTTTGGCTTGTTGTTCGTCGGAGCGCCGGCTTCGGCTTTCGCCGTCGCCACGAACGGGCGGCGCCTCGAAGCCGGCTGCGAGCCGGCGCTCCGAAGAAGCTGAGATTTGCTGATTTGCTGGATGGCCCGGAACTCTCCTTGTCAGGATATCCTGTCCGGCGATATGGTTGGAGAGTTGATGAGATCACCAGGTCCCAGAGTTTGGCTGCTGGTTGAAGACGATGAGAATGACTTCATCCTGCTGAAGCGGGCCTTGAAACGAGCCGACCCCAGCGCGAAGCTTCAATGGGTCCAGGACGGAGCGCAAGCCAAGGAATACCTGGCAGGCCGCGGTCCTTTTGCGGATCGCAAGGCTTGTCCTTTGCCTTCGGTCGTGGTGTCGGACCTCAAGATGCCGCGCTGCTCGGGACTGGAACTGGTGCAGTGGATTCGGAAAGAACCGGCGTTTCAAACGCTGCCCTTCATCATCCTGTCCGCGTCGGATCAACCGGCGGACGTCGGCATGGCCTACAAAGATGGGGTGAACTGGTACCTTGCCAAGCCGTCCACCTTTGAAGACCTTGTCGAAATGCTGCGCAGGCTGAGAGAAAGCCTGGAATTCTCTGCGTGGAGCGGCCGTGGTCCTTGAGGGCTGCAGGCCGCGCCCAGTCACCCCCTATGATCACCCCAACCTTGAGTCCTGAGCGCAAGCCCGCGCTCAACCTCGGATACATCCTTCTTATCAGCCTCGCCGCCGCCTTTGGCGGTTTTCTCTTCGGCTACGACACCGCGGTCGTTTCGGGAGCGATTGGTTTCCTGACCAAGCAGTTCAACCTCTCGGCGGAACTGACAGGTTGGGCGGCGTCCAGCCTCCTGGTGGGTTGCATGGCCGGGGCGCTGCTTGGCGGGCCCATGGGGGATCGGTTCGGGCGGAAGCCAAGCCTGATCTTCTGCGCGGTGCTGTTCGCGCTGTCGTCGCTCGGTTCGGCTTTGCCCAATGCACTCGGTCCGTTCGCCTGGGCGCGGTTTGCGGGCGGCATCGCGATCGGGGCCGCTTCGATGCTCTCGCCCTTGTATATCGCGGAGATCGCACCGGAGAAGATACGGGGCACCCTGGTGGCCTTGTATCAACTGGCGATTGTGGCCGGAATCCTGGTGGTGTTCTTTGTGAACCTCCAGATCCAGCGCATGGGCGACGAGACTTGGAATACCCAGGTGGGATGGCGCTGGATGTTCGCTTCGCTCGCCTTGCCGTCGCTCGTCTTTGGGATCTGCATGGCCGTGGTCCCGGAAAGCCCGCGCTGGCTGATGAAGATGGGCCGAAGAACGGAGGCCAGGCAGGTGCTGGAACGCGTTGGGGGAGCGGAAAGCGCCGGGCGGGAGATCGCCCAGATCGATGCCGCGTTGCGGGAAGAACAGGGGCGCTGGAAAGAGCTGTTCACCACGGGTTACCGGCGCGCTTTGCTCATCGGCATTCTGCTGGCTGTGTTCGGCCAGTTCAGCGGGATCAACTCGATCATGTATTACGCACCGGAGATCTTTAAAGCGGCCGGGTCGGGCACCGATTCCGCCTTCTCCCAAACAGTGATTGTCGGTGCGGTCAATGTCCTGTTCACGTTTGTGGCCATCTGGCTTGTGGATCGGGCGGGACGCAGACCCTTGCTCATCGCGGGAACGCTCGTGCAGGTCGTGGCGCTCGTGGCCGTGGGGGTGATGTTCCACCGGGGGCAAAGCGGCGTGGGCGTGCTGCTCTGCATCCTTTTGTTTGTGGCGGCGTTCGCGGTGGCGATGGGGCCCATCCCCTGGATCGTGAACTCGGAGATCTTTCCCACCAAGCTGCGCGGCCGGGCGATGTCGGTAGCGATCTTTTGCTTGTGGCTGGCGGATTGGGTGGTGACGCAGACCTTTCCCATGCTGCGCGAGTCGATTGGGCCGGCGAAAACGTTTTGGGTGTATGCGTTCTGCAGCTTGTTAAGCACGGTCTTCGTGCTGTGGATGGTGCCCGAGACGAAAGGCCGCACCTTGGAAGAAATTGAAGCGAGCTGGCGCAAGTGACGCGGTGTCAGGCCGCGCCGTCGAAAACGCTGGCCAGCACCACTTCCTTGATCTTCCAGATCAGCGTCATGGTCATGGCGAGTGGCAGGAGAATGAGGAACACCAAGAGCCACTCGCGCATGCTGTCCACGGCTTGAACCAGTTGGAGCACCGGGACGGGAAGGTTCTCGATGCGGCGCACAACAGCATACACCGCCGCCAGCACCGAAAGGCCCGCAAGCAGGTTGAGGTTGAACGACGTGAAGAACCGGGTCTCCATCCGCAACGTTTCGTCCGGCAGCATGGCGGCCAGCCGTTGGAGAACGAAATTCAAGTTGAACAGGAAGAGCAAACCTGAAACGACCAGGCCCGCCATCGCTGCCCAGTAAAGCGGCACAAACGGAAGCTGGTTCCACCAGAAAACGAAGGGCGACAGGCCAATATTGACAATCGCCAGCACTTTGCCGCGCTCCAGCGCCTGAATCCAGACCCGTTCCTGCCGTTGAAAGTAGCCGAGCTGCATGAGCCCGTAGAACAGCAGGATGGTCGTCAGAATCGGCGGCAGAATGCCCAAGGGCCGCAGCCATTCGCTCACCGTGGTCCGGACGCAGACGAGCAAGGTCAGTGGCAAGCTCCAGAAGAGGATCGATAGCCCCCGGACAAGCCGCCTCAGGGAACGCATGAGCTCGGCTTTGGGAGCGGTTTCCGACATCGGCAAGCTAGATCGTCAGGTAAGTGTACTCCCGGAGCCCGCGTTCGTATTCGTCAAGCAAACGCATGGCTTCGGAAGGCTTGAGCCGGTCCGTCTTGATCGCCGCGTCCATTTGCCCCTTCATCTGCCGCTTGAGCTCGTTCTCGTCGTACTGCACGGCTCCGAGCGCCTGGACGATGGTGTTCCCCTCGATGATCTCCTCGATGTAATAGCCGGCTGGCTCATCGGGATCGAGGAACACATGCACTTCGTTGACCCGCCCGAACAGGTTATGGAGATCGCCCATGATATCCTGGTACGCGCCCATCAGGAAGAAACCCAGGTAGTACGGTTCAGGCGCGCCATTTTCGCCACTCAACGCATGGAGCGACAGGGTATCGCGAACGTCCCGGAGATCGATGAACTTGTTGATCTGGCCGTCCGAGTCACACGTGATATCCACAAGGGTCGTTTCGCGAGTGGGGCGTTCGTTCAGTTTGCTCAGCGGCATGATGGGAAACAGCTGCCCGAGTGCCCAATGATCCAGCAGCGACTGGAACACCGAGAAGTTGCAGAGATACTGGTCGCCCAAGCTGTCTTCGAGCTTGCGGATTTCCTCGGGAATGTAGGCTTGCCCCTTGAAACTCTCCACCACGCGGAGGCTGATTTCCCAATAAAGATTCTCGATCTTCGCTTTGTCGGGCAGCTCCATCAGGCCCAGCGTGAACATGTTGTTCGCGTCTTCACGACGTTCCAGCGCGTCGTGGTAAGCCTCGAGCTTGTTCAACTTCGCGAGGTTCTTCTGGATATCGAGAAGCTCCCGGACGAGGGGATGCTCCTTGTCGCTGAATTCAAATTGCTGCCCAGGGCGAATTTTCCCGATCGCGCCGAAGACCTCCACGATCAGGACGCTATGGTGCGCCACAATCGCCCGCCCGCTTTCGCTAATGATGTTCGGATGCGGGACATTCTCCGCGTTGCAGACGTCCCCCACGTAGTAAACGATGTCGTTGGTATACTCCTGCAGCGTGTAGTTGGTTGAGCTGTCGAACGCCGACCGGCTGCCGTCGTAATCCACCCCCAGCCCGCCTCCTACGTCCAGGTACTCGATCGGGAAGCCCATCTTGTAAAGCTTCGCGTAGAACCGCGCGGCTTCCTGCACCGCTTTCTTCACGGTGAGAATATCCGGGATCTGCGAACCGATATGGAAATGCAGAAGCTTGAAGCAGTGGGTCAGGTTCTCCGCGCGCAGCATTTCCGTGGCGGCCAGCAGCTCCGCCGTGCTCAGTCCGAATTTGGCATTCTCACCGCCGCTGTCGGCCCATTTGCCCATGCCTTTGCTCAGGAGCCGAGTTCGGATGCCGATCAACGGCTCGACGCCGGCTTGTTTGGAGACGCCCAGGATCTGTTTCAACTCCTCGAGCTTCTCGACAACCATGATCACCTTCTTGCCGAGCTGGACCCCCATCAGCGCCATCCGGATGAAGGTATGGTCCTTGTAACCGTTGCAGATGATCAGGCTGTCCGTCTGATCTTGAAGCGCCAACCCCGCGAACAGCTCCGGCTTGCTCCCCACCTCCAGCCCGAACTGAAACGGCTTGCCGGCATCCAGGATCTCCTCCACGACTTCGCGCAGCTGGTTCACCTTGATCGGAAACACTCCGCGGTACTTGCCCTGGTAATTGAACTCCGCAATCGAACTGCGAAACGCCTGGTTAATGGACTCCACCCGGTGCCGCAGAATGTCCTGGAACCGCACCAGCAAAGGGAATTTCAACCCCCGAGCCTTCGCTTCTTCGATGACATCCGTCAGGTCTACCGACGCCCCGGCTTCCTGCTGCGGACGCGCGACCACGTGTCCTGCATCATTGATGTCGAAATATCTCGCGCCCCAGCGGTCGATGTTGTACAAGCTCCGCGCCGCCTGAATATTCCAGGCGTCTCCGCCCTCGGAAGGTTCACTCATTTTTGTCGTTCAAGTCGTGCGCACTATAAGGACGCGTGCGCAGATTTCAATATGCGTCCCGAAAAAACTTTGGTTTCATTCGCGCATGGCACGGGCAAAGCTTGAACAACTCGTCCGGTTCTGTGACCAGACGCTTCGGACGTCCCATTTCCTGGATTGGGACGGCGCGGTCAACGGCCTCCAAGTGGAGAATAACGGAACAGTCACGCGCATTGCCGCTGCCGTGGACGGCACCTTGGCGACGGTGCAGCTCGCGGCGGACGCCGGCGCCGATTTGTTGCTCGTCCATCATGGCCTGTTCTGGGGGCGGACGCATCCGTGGAGCGGCCCGCGCTACCAATTGCTCCGGCTCCTTCTCGACAACAACCTGGCCGTCTACTCCTCCCACCTCCCGCTCGATGCGCACCGGACGTTTGGCAATAACGCCCTGCTCTGCGCCGCGATCGGCCTGAAACGGCGCGAGCGCTTCTTTTTCACCAAAGGCCAAATGATCGGGTACAAGGGAGAACTCCGAATCTCGCGCGCCGAACTGGTCGCACGCGTCGCGGAAGCCACAGGCGCGTCGCCCATCCTTCTCCCGGGCGGCTCGGAACGCTGCCGAGTCATCGGCGTGGTCACGGGCGGCGCCGGGGATGAGCTCAGGCAAGCCGCTTTGGAGGGGGTGGACACCTTCGTCACCGGGGAAGGACGCCACTGGACCTGCGCCATCGCCGAGGAGATAGGGCTGAACGTGATCTACGCCGGCCATTACGCGACCGAAACGTTCGGCGTGAAGGCGCTGGCGCAGCATTTGTCGACTGAGTTCGGCGTCCCTTGGCTCTTCCTGGACCATCCCACGGGGCTTTAAGCGGCGGCATCCCTCTTTCTGGAAAAAGCTGAGCAATTCTCATTCTGCTCAGAAAAGATCTGAAACTCAGTTAGGGCGGGTCGCTCCGTCGACCGCCGTTGGTTTGCTCGCTCTTTCTTCAAACCTTCTGCAGACGGGGCAGAATGAATCTTGTGCGGAGTCAATCACCGTTAAGGGGAAGTTAGCCACGGCGCGCGACGGAGCGCGTCGCCCTACCCGGTCTGAATTTCAGGGCCGGACCGCCGGGCCGACCCTTGGGCATGGTGCCTTTCCCAGGGCGCGCCGGGGCCGTCGCGCCCTGGCCGGCTGCACGTTTCACAGTGAGAATTGCTGGCTTGCGTCAAGCTGGAGTTGCGCCCGGTGGAGGGATTCCTCACATTAGGGGATGCAGTAAGCGTTTTTCGGGGAGCGTTCTTCGCTGGCTGAATTATCGTTGATTGTCCCCGCGAAGCGACGAAGGGGGAAGCGGAGTTCACGAGACCGGACGGTCTCCCAGCTATGAAACCACTGATTTCAGTCGTTATCCCGGCACACAACGAAGAAAAGTACCTGGCCGAGACCCTGGAGGCTCTGCAACGGCAGACCTACCCCTATTTCGAGGTCCTCGTAGTCGCGAACGGGTGCACAGACCGGACGGTGGAGGTTGCGCAAGACAAGTGCGACCGGCTGATTGTGTTTCCCGAGCGGGATCTGGGGAAAGCCCGGAATAGCGGCGCGGCCAAAGCCAGGGGGGATTTGCTGGTGTTCCTTGATGCGGACACTCGGTTGGAGGCTCGGGCGTTACAAGTGATCGCCGAGCGGTTCACGCCTGCCTGCTCCAGTGCCACCATTAAGGGGCGTCCTGACAACCCGCGCCTGAGTTATTCCGTCTTTTACGCTTTCAAAAATCTGCTTCACCGCTCCGGGCTCCATTGCGGAAGCTCCGGAGTGATCAGCTGTTGGCGCGATCAATTCAAAGAGTGCGGCGGTTTTGATCCTCGCCTTCAGGTGCGAGAGAATAGCGAGCTGATCTGCCGCCTGCGGCAGTTCGGGCCATACCGGTTCATTGGGGACGCGCTGGCTGTCACCTCCATGCGCCGGTATGAGAAGACAGGGATTGCGCGCGGGGCATGGCAATGGACAAAGATCTGGTTGCAGTCGGTGTTTTCGGATTTACACGAAAAGACCTACGAAGCCATCCGCTGAGGCGTAGCGCCGCTGTGCCTTGCTCCTAAACCCACCCTAAACGCATGACAACTTCATGTTAACCTCATGTGGGCGTGTGCTTGTCATGTGTTTGGCATGCGTTTAGCGTGTGCTTAGACCGGATGCGGCGCAGGTTCGGTGGAGCGAGAAGGCAATTGGTCATGGATTGCGCAGCCCGGGCCGAGATAGAGCTTCCCTACTGCGCCAGAAAAAACCACCACGCGGCAGCGGCTATCATCGCCAAAGCCACGAGACCAAAGACCATTTTTAGAACGAAACGTCCTATCTTGATGGCAATAAACAGGGCCAGCAAGCCAGCCACAACCGCAATGAGGATGATGCTCGTGTTCATTTTCTCTGCCCGGCACGGGCAGGTGCAGGTCCGAAAACTGGACAGGTTTATGCCCTGACGGGCGGCGGCGGTAAAGGCAAACCCGCGGGAGAGCCCAAAGGCGCCCATCGCTCTGGCGGATCTGCGACGCGGGGGTGCTGCACCCGGCGACGCCCAGGATCTGGTTGAAAGTCGCCAATCGTCGGGAACCGTTTTGCCCTGAACGGCGGCCCGATTCACTGCGGCGGCGCCACCCCCGCCCGAATGCATTCCCCGGTGTCCGGCCGGGTCTGGGGCGGCGGGCAATCGGCACAGTGCATTGGGGCGTTGGCCTGATTGTGTTTCCTTTGATTCAGGCCAAGAACCCCTCGTGGAGCCGCTGCGGGAACTGGCAATTGGCGCAGAGAGCGTTGGAATAGTCGCAGAAATCGCGGACGATCTGGAGGACGGCCTGCTGCATAGCGGCGGTGTTGATTTCCGTCGGCCTGGCGGAGTTCAGCAGCCGCCTTAAAGCCAGGCGCAGCACCGCATTCTCCTCGGCCTTTGGCCAGGCGAAATAGCACTCCTCAGCCAGGCGTCGGAGCACGTCGTTCTTGCCGAGGTCGGCCCGGATCCAGAACCACGGGAGGATGACGTTCATAGCCAAATCCGTGACGCGCTGCGGACCGATCATAGGCTGCGATTCGGGCATCCGAGCCGAATGGAAGGTCCAGTGCCGCGACCAAAAGGGATCCTCGCGGGTTTGGAGGACGGTATGAAGCGACCGCGCGAGCCGGGCATTGGGCTGGGCGCTGGCGAACCACGTCTCAAGTTTCGCCGGGAGATCCTCTTCGGCCAGCCAGTGCGCGGCGAGGGCGAGGCGGCGCTGCGGGTTGTTTGCCGGGCGCAGACCGCCCAGTCGCCACAGGTTGCGGGGCAGGCTGAGTTCGGCAAACTGCTCGCGCTCCCGCCACCAGAGATGCCAGATTTCCCGGAGGTACTGGCTAGCCCAAGCAGAGAGGTTTGCCAGGTCAGTGGGAAGCAAGCCGCTGACGCCGAGCAACCGAGCCTGGAGCGGTCCAGCGGGCAAGAGGTGCCCGTCGCTTGCCGTGAGGACGGGCAGCAGTTCCGAGATGCGCCGCATTGGCCAAACGTTGTTCCGGTAACCAAGCGCTCCGAAGAGGGCTTCCCAAAGCGCTTGCTCCCAGCCGACCTGCCTCCCACGCGCGTGCAACTGGTCCGCCTTGGTCTGGAGGCGCACCCGGGCAGCGTCTCGGAGAAGATCGAGCAACTGATTCTTGGTCAGGGCTCGCAAGCCCGCGAAGCACTGACCCAGCAGTCCAACCGGGACGGGTCGGGGCTCGCGCCGGAGCCAGCAGCTCAACTCATCGAGCGAGGCGTCGAGAAACGGTTTAAGGCGGAGTGTTGGCAGCGGCCGTTCGCTATCGGACACTGAATCCCAGACGACATGAAGAATGACGGCCCTAAAGGCCGGGTTTCGGTCGTGGCCATGCGCGTGCCAAAGGTGGGTGGCCAGATCAACTTCGATATCGCCATGGCGGGCCAGAGCATCTCCGAACTGGACAACAGCACCCCGGAAGTCTGGCCCCGATTCATGATTCCAGAAGCCCGGGTGCAGAATTCTCACGGGCTGGCCATCGGCCGTTTGGAGTTCATCGCGCCGGAGCCGCTGATGATGCCAGATGAGTTGAAGCAGTTGCTCCGTTAGACACGATCCGGTCGGGCGTTCGGCGAGAGTTTGTGCCGCCCAGTTCCGGGCGCGCCATTCAGCATAGATGCCGCATCGGTTCATGGTTCAGACAATGGAAATCCCCTCCTGCGTTCATGCTTTGGCACAGCCGCTTGGTTGAAGTCAAATGGAATTCCAACGAAGCCTTGGCGCAAAGCCGGACGGATGCGCGGGCCAGCACCGAACAAACCCGCTTCGGGCATGCCGGGCCGCTTTGCCGGCGGGCACGTGTCCTCCCGCCCCGCGACCGAATTCCCCTTGCTAACTTTCGGCAGTTTCGATCATGTTGAGCGCAGATTATGGCGAGAAAAGCTTTGATTACAGGGATCACGGGCCAGGATGGATCGTATCTTGCCGAGTTGCTGCTTTCCAAGGAGTACGAGGTGCATGGGATCATCCGGCGCGCCAGCACGTTCAACACGGGCCGCCTGGAGACGATCTATTCGGATCCGCACGTCGGGCGCACCCAACTCGTGCTGCATTACGGCGATCTGAGTGACGCCAGTTCGATGGCCCGGTTGATCGGCCAGATCCAGCCCGAGGAGATCTACAACCTCGCGGCTCAGAGCCACGTGCGCGTGAGCTTCGACAGCCCGGAGTACACTAGCGACATCACGGCCCTTGGCACCATCCGGCTGCTGGAAGCGATCCGGGAATCGGGGATCAAACCGCGCTTTTACCAGGCCTCCTCGAGCGAGATGTACGGGCAGGTGCGCGAGGTTCCCCAAACTGAAACGACACCGTTTTACCCGCGGAGCCCGTATGCCTGCGCGAAGGTGTTCTCCTATTGGATCACGGTCAATTACCGCGAAGCCTACGGTCTGCACGCCAGCAACGGCATCCTTTTCAACCACGAATCGCCCCGCCGGGGCGAGACGTTTGTGACCCGGAAGATCACCCGGGCGGTGGCGCACATTGCCGCCGGGCTGCAGGACAAGCTGTTCCTGGGGAACCTGGATTCGAAGCGCGACTGGGGGTACGCGAAGGAATACGTCGAAGCCATGTGGCTGATGCTTCAGCAGGAGAAACCCGACGATTACGTGATCGCCACCAACGAAACCCATTCCATCCGCGAGTTTCTCGAATTGGCGTTCGGCCAGTTGGGGCTGGACTGGCGCAAGCATGTGGAGATTGACCCGCGGTACTATCGGCCGACCGAGGTGGAGCTGTTGATCGGCGATTATGGCAAGGCCAAACGCCAGCTGGGCTGGGAGCCGAAAACCAGGTTCGCCGAACTCGTCCGGCTTATGGTCGCGGCCGATGTCAAGCTTCTCAAAGATCACCGCGAAGGACGCATCCGGGTGACAGGGTAAGGAAAGGGCCGATCCCGAACATGCCACGCGCGCTGATCACCGGCATCACCGGCCAGGACGGATCTTACCTGGCCGAGTTGCTTCTCGAGCAGGGGTACGAAGTCCATGGCATCTATCGCCGCACCTGCCGGCTCGAACGTTCGGCCATCGCTCATCTCCACGGCAACCCGGAGATCTGCGGCCGGCGCTTGATCCTGCACCCGGCGGAACTGGACGATCCCACGACCCTGCGCCGTGTCTTCACCAAGGCCGCTCCGAACGAGGTCTATCACCTGGCGGGGCAGAGCCATGTGGGCCTGAGCTTCGAAATCCCGGAAGAGACCTGCCTGCTCACCGCCATGGTGGCGCTGCGGTTGCTGGAGATGGTTCGCGACATGGATCCGCTCCCGCGTTTCTTCCATGCGTCCTCGAGCGAGATGTTCGGCGAACCCACGCAGGTGCCCCAGGACGAGACGACGCCAGTTGACCCGGTCAATCCGTACGGCTGCGCGCGCGTGTTTGCCAGCCAGATGGTGGGCATTTACCGCCGCACGCACGGGCTCTTTGCGTGCAACGGCATCCTTTACAATCACGAGAGCCCGCGCCGGGGCGAGAACTTCGTCACCCGCAAGATCTGCCGGGCGGCGGCGGCCATTCGCCTTGGCTTGCAGAAGGAACTCGTGCTGGGCGATCTGTCCGCCCAACGGGATTGGGGGCACGCGCGGGACTATGTCCGCGGGATGTGGCTCT
This sequence comes from uncultured Verrucomicrobiota bacterium, assembly GCA_964578605.1. Lineage (GTDB taxonomy): Bacteria > Verrucomicrobiota > Verrucomicrobiia > Limisphaerales > SIBE01 > JAXMHN01. The sequence continues at coordinate 27,911 of CAZODO010000009.1, forward strand.
CGCTGCAATTTGAACGGCCGGAGGATTATATTTTTGCCACGGGCAAGCTTCACACGGTCCAGCAGGTCGCGGAGCATGCCTTTTCCGCGGTCGGGCTCGATTGGCGGGAGTTCACCCGGCATGATCCAAAACTCTTGCGCCTCACGGAACCGCACCGCCTGGTGGGCAACCCGGCCAAAGCCAGGCGCCTGCTGGGCTGGGCGCCTCACATTCCCTTTGAGCAACTCATCACGGAAATGACCGAGGCGGAACTGAAAGCGTTGTCGAGTCGGGTGGCCGCACACGAACCTTAGGCCGGGCGCCGGCAGAACACGCCGCACGTTGTTTCTCGCGGGTCCATCCGGCGCGCCCCGGGACGTGCGGGCTTTGTCATAATTGCCTCGCCAGACCGTCCGGGGGGGCGTAAGAGGAGGCTTATGAACTCCTTGCAGCCGTATCGAGCAAGAATAGGTTTCACGTTGATCGAGTTGCTGGTCGTTATTGCCATCATTGCGATTTTGGCGGGGATGTTGTTGCCGGCCTTGGGGCGCGCCAAGAACAAGGCCCAGCAGATCAAATGCACCAGCAATCTGAAGCAGATGGGTTTGGCCCACGAGATGTACATGGGCGATTTCAACCGCTCGGTGCCTTACGACCTGGGCACCAGCCTTTGGATGGCGAAACTGATCGATTACCAGGGGAATGCGCATTTCATCCGCTATTGCCCCAGTGCGCCCGAACCCAACAAGCGGATCAGCCGCAACCCGGCGAACCCGGATTACGGGACGGCGGACGAAACGTGGCTTTGGCGCACCAACGGGCTCCGGGGGTATCAAGGCGCCTATTCGTACAACGGGTGGCTGTACTATGACTTGACCGCGGTGACCGGGAGCGACGCCAACAGAGTCTACACCAAGGAATCCGCGATCCAGTTCCCAAGCCTCACGCCCTTCGTCGGCGATGCAATGTGGGTGGACGCCTGGCCCGAGGCCAACGACCTGCCCGCCCGCAACCTTTACGAAGGCGATGGCGTCGCGGGCGGCATCGGGCGCTATTGCATCGCTCGGCACGGCGGCCGCGGAGCCAAAGCCGCGCCTCGCAAACTGGCCGCCGGCTCACCGTTGCCGGGTGCCGTCAATCTCGCTTTCATGGATGGCCATGCGGAAACGGTAAAGCTGGACAAGCTCTGGGAATTCTATTGGCACAACGGCTACGTTCCGCCTGCAACGCGGCCCAAGTGACCGCTAGAGCGGCTTCTTGAGAAGCGCGGCCGGGCCCGTCGCGCCGCACCGGTTGACCGGCGTAATCGCGATAAGTTCGGGGAACGAAGACGAACTCTTCGCCGGCAGGTCCCACGAGCCACGGTGCCCCGGCAGAACGTGCGTCTCCCATCTCCCGTTCGTCCGGGTTTGGCAAAGCCATAGCCACGCGGGCGTATTCTCGCCCTTGGGAAGGCTCCACGAGACTTGCCACCGCTTGGCCGGGTTTGACTGCTGCAGTTGGACGGCGGGTTTGCCGGGCACGGGGTGCTTTAGCCATGGCGTCGGTGGGACGAGCGCCGCCTGGGCGTAGAACTCGCGCCCGACCTTGTCCGCCACGCGATCCGCGTTGCGCATCAGGCTGGTGACGTTCCACAGGATGTTCCCCGCCATCTGCGGATGCTCACGGGTGAGGCGAAGCTGTCTGAGGATCTCGGTGCTTGCCCAGACGTTTCCGACCTTCGTGAGATCATTGCCCGGGCAGAGAATGCGCGACCGGGCATTCTGAGCGCCCCACCATTGGAGCAGGGCGGGGTAGCTCTGGTCGCCCTGAATGGCCCAGTAAAGCTGAGGGGCAAAGTAATCACCCCAACCATTCGCCAACCATTTGCGGGTGTCCGTGTAGAGGTGCTCGTAGGCGTCCAGACCCTTCTTGACCTCGGCCGGTGCCCCCAGCCGCCAGATGCCAAAGGGGCTAATCCCGACCTTGACCCAGCGTTTCTCCGCTTTGACCCGCTTGTAGAGCGTGCTCACGAAGGTATCGATATTCCTGCGGCGCCAGTCTGCCCGACCGAGCTTTCCGCCAGCGGCGACGTATCCGCGCCACGCGAACTGATCGGGGAACTCCAGCAGTCGGCCATTGGCGCCCTTCTCAGGATAAGGATAGAAGTAGTCGTCCAAGTGGACGCCATCGATGTCGTATCGCTTTACCACGTCGAGGATGACCCGGATCGTGTGGTCCTGGACCGCTTTGAGCCCGGGATCCAACCAGAGCTGTGAGCCGTGCTTCCGCACCCAGGAGGGGCGCGCGCGGGTCATGTAATTGGAGGCGGCCCCGGTCTTCGGGTTGGGCGCCCGAACCCGGAATGGGTTGAACCACGCATGGAGTTCCAGGCCCCGCCGGTGCGCTTCCGTGACGGCGAAGGACAAGGGGTCATAGAAGGGCGATGGGGCCTGGCCCATTCGGCCGGTGAGAAACTCCGACCATGGCTCCAACTTGGAGCTGTAAAGGGCATCGCAGGCCGGACGGACCTGGAGGATCAGCACATTCAACTTGAGTTGCACGGCGCGATCCATGATCGCCACCAGTTCCCGCCGCTGTTCCGCCGGAGGCAAGCCAGGTTTGGATGGCCAATCCAGGTTCGCCACGGTCGCGATCCATGCGCCTCGCATTTCACGCAGCGGCCGGGGCGGGAGGTCATCCATGGAGGGCGGATTGGTGTCAGCAAAGGCGCTCAAGGCCAGAAGGCATAGGTGCAACAGGACGATCAGGACTCGCCTTCCCGAGAGAGGGTGCCAAGGTATGACAGCGAAGCGGGCTGGTTGCCGTGGACGCATACTGCGGTTGAGCATCCACATATTGCGTGTCCCCGGTCAACGCATTTGAACAGGTTCTTTCGATTGCGGCCACCCGCCAGGACCGGGTGCCGGCGATTCTCCTCGCGAAGGGGCTTCCGCCGCCCGAGCCGATGGGGTATGAAAGGTCCGTCACGAAACAAAGCGCAAACAGATTATGCGGATCGACGCGGACGTCTTCCTGACCTGAACGGCGAGCGCGAATTCCGACCAGCGAGCCCAGCACAAGCATGGACTTTGAATTTGCTACGGCCACGCGGATCCTCTTTGGCCCCGGCAAGAGCCGAGAGCTTCCCGACCTCGTTAAGAACCTGGGAGGCCGCGCGTTGATTGTCACCGGCCGCACTCCCGAACGGGCGGAGAACCTGCGCAAGACGCTCCAGGAGGCGGGCGTGGAGGCCGCTGTGTTCGCGACGCCAGGCGAGCCGAGTGTCCCTGATGTGCAACGCGGGGTGCAGACCGCCCAGGACGCGCATTGCGACTTCGTGATTGGGTGTGGCGGGGGCAGCGCGCTCGACGCGGCAAAGGCGATCGCGGCCCTCCTGGCGAACCCCGGGGATATCTACGATTACCTCGAAGTGGTCGGCCGAGGACAACCGCTCCTCCGGCCGCCGGTGCCCTGTGTCGCCCTCCCGACCACCGCGGGAACCGGCGCCGAAGTCACGCGAAACGCGGTTCTCTCTTCGCCTGAGCACCGGTTCAAAGTCAGCTTGCGCAGCCCCGGGATGCTGCCTCGCCTCGCTCTCGTGGACCCTGCGTTGACGTGGGGCCTGCCGCCTGCGCTGACCGCGGCCACGGGACTCGACGCCTTAACCCAGCTGATCGAGCCTTACGTCTCGCATCGAGCCAACCCGTTCACCGATGGCTTCTGCAAGGAAGGTCTAAGGCGGGTGGCGCGTTCGCTTGTGCGCGCCTTTGAAGACGGCCGGGACACTCAGGCTCGCGAAGATATGGCGCTCGCCAGCCTTCTGGGAGGGCTGTCGCTGGCCAACGCCGGTTTGGGCGCTGTCCATGGCTTCGCGGCGCCTATCGGCGGAATGTTCCCCGCGCCTCATGGCGCCGTCTGTGCCGCCCTTCTTCCGCACGTCATGGGCGTCAATATTCGTGCCTTGCGCCAACGTGCCCCCGGAAGCGGCGCTCTGGCCCGGTATACGGACGTGGCCCAAATCGTGACGGGCTCGCCTTCCGCCACGGCGGAGGACGGCTTGGTCTGGGTCGCACATCTCACCCGGCGCCTGGGGATCGAGCCCCTTCGGCGATACGGCTTGCAGGCGGACGACTTCCCTGAGCTGGTGGGCAAAGCCGCCAAAGCCAGCAGCATGAAAGCCAACCCGATCCCGCTGACGCCGGAGGAACTGCAGGACGCCCTCCACCTGGCCTGGTAGCCGCCGATTGGCGCCTCGGCCCTCTTCGTGCCATAATACGCCTGCCCAGTTCTCGAGCAGGCAATGGAATGCGAAGTATGCGGAGAAGTCACAGCCCTCTCAGGCGCACCGTTTTGATCACAGCCAGCCTTTGGCTGGTGCTCATCACGTTGTTGCACCTGGCGCTCAACTTGAATGTCCGGTTCTTCAACCGCGACCGGAATGCCAAGCCGGCCGGGTCGTTCCGGGTTGGCTATATCCCCGTGACCTGCCACCTGACGTGTCCCGTGACCGACTTCATCAGTCGCAACGCCCGTGGCGACCACGCCTTCGAGCCCATTCGATTGAGCGGCTTCCCGGAGATCAAAGAGGCCTTTCTCGCCGGGTATTTGCCCGCCACCTTCATTCTGGCTCCAATGGCGATCGCGCTCCGTGAGCAAGGCGTGCCCATCAAGATCGTTTACCTTGGGCATCGCGACGGGACCGCCATGATGGTGCGCAAAGACTCCCAAATCTTCCGGTTGGAGGACTTGCGCGGCAAGACCGTGGCCGTCCCGAACCGGTTCTCGAACCAGCGCTTGCTCCTGTTCAAAGCGTTCAAAGAACGCGGGCTGGACATCCGCACCGTCAAGCTGGTCGAGATGCCTCCGCCGGACATGCCCGCCGCGCTGTATTCGCGCGCGGTCGATGCCATCACTTCGGGGGAGCCATTCATGGCGCAGACGGAGCTCGATGGCTACGGGCGGGTCCTGTACCTGACGAAAGATGTCTGGCCGAACTTCATCTCGTGCGTCCTGGCCGTCAATGAAGACGCCATCCAGAACCGGCGCAACGAGGTCCAGGCGCTGGTCGATGGCATTGCCCGGAGCGGCAAATGGCTCGATGCCACCTTGGACAACCGCATGGAAGCGTCCCAATTCGTGGCGCGCGACTACTACAATCAAGACCCCAAACTGCTGCAGTACGTCCTGAGCAAACCGCCCGACCGGGTGAAGTACACGAACCTCCTTCCGCTTCGAGACGACTTCGAAGAAATCGTCCAGCTTGGCGTGGCGTCCGGCATTCTTGCCGGAACCGCCCCGTTCGAGGACTATGCGGACCCGTCCTTTGCGCGCGAGCAGGCGGCCTATGCGTCCTCGGTTAAGGAGGAAGCCACACCATGAGCCGCGGGATGTCCATCCGGTGGGGTTCGCAACTGGCGCTCCCGGTGATCGTAACGCTTCTGTTCCTGTTGCTTTGGCACGGCAGCGTTCGATGGTCCGGAAGCGCGATCTTTCCGACCCCGCTCGAGGTCTTGAGGGGCATCGTTGAGCTGATCGAGAAGGGGCTGCTGCTCAAGTACATCGTCGCGTCCCTGTTCCGAGTGACGTGGGGGTTCACGCTCGCCCTGCTGCTGGGAATCCCGCTCGGCTTGCTGCTGGGCTGGTATGGCCGCGCCTTTCTGGCGTTGAATCCGCTCATCCAGATGCTCCGCCCCATCTCTCCGATCGCCTGGATCCCGATTGCGATCCTTTGGTTCGGCGTCTCGGATGCGGCGCCAATCTTCCTCATTTTCCTGGCCAGCTTCTTCACGATCACCGTGGCGGCGACCGCCGCCGTCCAGAATATGCAGCCGGTCTACCTCCGGGCGGCCCAAAACTTCGGGCTGGGCCAACTGCAGCTTTTCCGGCGGGTGATTCTGTCGGCTTGCCTGCCGCAGATCCTGACGGGCGTGCGGCTGGCCCTGGGCGTGGCCTGGCTGGTGGTCGTCGCGGCGGAGATGATCGCCGTCAACTCCGGGCTGGGTTACCTGATCATCGACGCCCGGAATGCCGGCAAGCGGTACGACCTGGTGGTTGCCGGCATGGTCATGATCGGCTTTATCGGCCTCATCCTCGACCTCCTGGTTCGGCAACTGGAGAAGTTCGATGAGGTCCGCTGGGGTTACGCCCAAGGGTGATTGCGCATGCCTTTCGAAACGCTTCCTGAAATGACCGCCGCCTCCTCCGAATCGATCTCGGCGGCCGTGACGGTCCGCGATCTCTGGATGAGCTTCCCCGGCAAACAACCCGGCCAGCAGGTCCACGTCCTCGAACGCGTCAATCTCGAGGTCCAGCCCGGCGAGTTCGTCTGCATCGTCGGCCCGTCGGGCTGCGGCAAATCCACCTTGCTCAATGTGATCGGCGGCTTTCTCCGCCCCACACGCGGGGAGGTTCGCGTCGAAGGCGAACCGGTCACCGGACCCGGCCCGCGCAGAATCTTCGTGTTCCAGGAGAATGGCGTGTTCCCCTGGTTGACGGTCGAGGAGAATGTTGGATTCGGGCTGGGCACGAAGCCCGAACCGGAGCGGAACCAGATCGTGGCCCATTACCTGGAGATGGTCGGGCTGACCGGTTTTGAACAGGCTTACCCACGCGAGCTTTCCGGCGGGATGCGCCAGCGTGTGGAGATCGCCCGGGCTCTCGCGGCCAACCCCGCGATCATTTACATGGACGAGCCTTTTGGCGCCCTGGATTTCATCACCCGGCTCAAAATGCGCTCCGACCTGACGCGCCTCTGGCAAAGCGAGCGGAAGACCATCCTCTTTGTCACCCACGATATTGAGGAAGCGGTGCAACTTGCCGATCGCGTCCTGGTGATGAGCCGCCGCCCGGCCACGATCCAGACGGTCATTCCTGTCGACCTGCCTCGCCCGCGCGATCTGGATTCGCCGCAATACCTGGAAACTCGGGACCGCATCTTCTCCGCCATGGGCATGAGCTTGCGGATTGGCGAGAATGGCAGTTCCGAACGCCGCGAAGCGCTGGGAACTGCGGGTGAGCGGCGGCGGCGGTGAAGAACGCTGGGAACGCGGCGCGCCCGGGCGGCCGGGGCGGAAAGACGGCTGGCGGCGGGCGTCTGCGTCCGTGAATAACACGATTGTTACTCGAAGATGACAGGTATTTCACTCGATCGCCAATCGAGTTAAATACCTGTTATATACGTGTTATATACGTGTTATATACGTGTTATATCCCTGGGCAGGCGCCAGGCAAGGGATCGGCGACGGGTGATTCCCAGAGGGTCGCGGCACCGCATTGGTCCGGTTGCCAGGTCGGTTCCGGTGGGACGGCAACCCTCCGCCCGCGGCCGGGCGCCCCTCGATTTGGGCATTGACTCCCGGGCGCGAAAAGGTAAACAACGGACGCTTCCGAAGCGGCGGGTGCGGCAGACCGCGAGGACCCGGGTGGGTGCGAGCGGCAGGGGCGGTAACAAATCCAGCTTATTCGGAAAATTAATCAGATGGAAAACTTTGGGTGCCGGCAGAAGAAGACTTGCAGGGCACGCACCGGTGAGTTAAGGATTTTAGTCAAATTTACAACCAAATCTTATTACCAGGATAGATTTGGATAAGGTGCTCAAGCGTAGGTGGGCAGAACCCGGTTTTTCGCCATGGGCAGGCTGCGAATCAACGGAGTTTACGTAGGCAAAATCTAAGCTGCAATGTCTGACATTTTCCCGAAGTGGACGAATAAGCTTCCTTCCAGGATTCTGGCGGGCGGCGCGATTTTGGCCACAGCGACCGTGGCGGGGATTTGGTATTACTTCACGCCGAAATACACGGCTGTTGGGTATCAACCGATTCAGCCGGTGGCTTTCTCCCACGCCGTGCACGTGGATCAGTTGGGGATGGACTGCCGGTATTGCCATGACGGGGTGGAGAAGTCCTGGTATTCGAACGTGCCCGCGGCATCCGCCTGCATGAACTGCCATACCCAGGTGCTGGCCAACGACCCCCGGCTGGCGTTGGTGCGCGACAGCTACGCTACCGGCCGGCCGATTCCCTGGGTGCAGATCCACCGGATGCCCGATTTCGTCTACTTCAACCATTCTGTGCATGTGAACCGCGGGATCAGCTGTGTGGAATGCCACGGCCAGATCAACCAGATGGACGAAGTGCATCAGGCGCAGCCGCTCAGCATGACCTTCTGCCTCGAGTGCCATCGCGATCCCGCGGCGCGGTTGCGTCCGCCGGACAGGATCACGGATCTGAACTGGAAATGGAGCCCCGATCCGAAGATCGCCGCGCAACTGCAGCGGACCCATGGCCAGGAGATGATGGCCAATTGGAGAGTTGAGTCCCTGGCGAATTGCTCTGCCTGTCACCGATGAAAATGATTCCACCGCCTTGTCCAGAGCCGGAGACTGGCATGCAATACTGGCGCAGCCTCGAGCAGCTTGCCGAGACTCCGGAATTCCGCGAATGGACCGAGCGCGAGTTTCCTGCAGGAGCGAGCGAAATGGTGGCGGACCCGGTGACGCGCCGGGATTTCGTGAAGATCATGTCCGCGTCGTTCCTGCTGGCGGGTGTGGGCTTGACCGGCTGCCGCAAGCCGGAATCGGTCATTTACCCGTTCGGCAAGGCTCCGGAAGGTTATGTCCATGGGGTGCCGCAGTTCTATGCCACGGCCATGCCAACGCGGGAAGCGGCCATTCCGTTGCTGGCGCGGTCCAACGACGGCCGGCCCACCAAGCTCGAGGGCAACCCCCAGCACCCCGATAGCAATGGCGGGACTGATACCTTTGCGCAGGCGGCGATTCTCAATCTGTACGACCCGGACCGGGCGATGCGGGTCACGCGGAACGGGGCGATGGTGCCGTCCGCCGACGCGCTGGCGTTTCTCGGGCAGCTCGGGCGCGAGGCGCAGGGCAACGGAGGGCAAGGGCTCTGTTTCCTGATGGAGCGGAGCAGTTCGCCTTCGCGGCGGCGCCTCCAGGCTTTGCTTGGCCAAAGGCTGCCCCAGGCGCGTTGGTTTGTGCATGAGCCGGTCGATTTCCATATTCACGAGGAAGCCGCTTCCCTGGTGTTTGGCAAACCGGTGACGCCGTACTACCGGCTGGACCAGGCCCGGGTCATTCTCTCCCTCGACTGCGATTTCATTGGCGGGGAAGAGGACACCTATCTGCATTGCCGCCGCTTCGCGCGCGGGCGGAAGGTCGAGAAAGCGTCTGATCCGATGAACCGGCTCTACGTGGCCGAAGGGCTCATGACGCTCACGGGAAGCAATGCCGATCACCGGCTTCGCTTGCCCACGAGCGCCGTCGCCGGGCTGGCCGCCCGGGTGGCGATGGAAATCTTGTCGAACCGGGGGCAGGGGAGTCTTGCGTCGGCCTTGCAGCCGCTGGCGGCGACCGTCGGAGCGAACGAGCGCTGGGCGGTGGAGTGCGCGCAGGATCTGCTCGCGAACCCCGGGCAGGCGGTGGTCATGGCGGGGTATCGGCAGCCCCTGGCGGTCCATTTGATGGCGCAGGCGATCAATGCGGCACTTGAAGCCCCTGGCAAGACCGTCGTGTTTCGCGAAGCCCAGCCGGGGAATGAAGGCACCCTTGCCCAATTGGCGGAGGCCCTGAACGCCGGGCAGGTCCAGACGCTGGTGGCTCTCGGCGTCAACCCTGCCTACGATGCGCCCGCGGACTTGAACTGGAGCGCGGCGCGCGCGAAGGCCAAGACAGTGATCCGCTTGGGCTATTACGAAGACGAGAGCTTCGAAGGGAGCACCTGGCACCTGCCCCTGGCGCATTTCCTCGAGTCGTGGGGTGACGCGCGGACGAGCGACGGCACCCTGGTGCCGGTTCAGCCGCTGATTGCGCCGCTGTTCGGCGGGCTGACGGAGTTGGAGGTGCTCGGACGCATCGCCGGGCTGGACCAACCGGCGCCTTACGAGATTGTCCGCGCCACGTTCCGGGAGTGGACCGGCGAAGACGAGGAGCGATGGAAGAGCTTTTTGCACGACGGTTTCCTGGCGAAAAGCGCTGCCGCACCCGTGGACGTGCAAATGAACGCGGACGCGGTCAGGCAGGCGCTTGGCGCATTCAGGGCGCTTCCGGCCCCGGGGCCCGATCAGCTGGAGGTGGTTTGGCATCGCGATTACAGCGTCGATGACGGCCGATATGCGAACAACGGCTGGCTGCAGGAGCTTCCGGACCCGATAACCAAGATCAGCTGGGATAACGCCGTCCAGATGAGCCGCCAAACCGCCATGGGCAAGCGATTGGAGAGCGGCGATGTGGTGGAGATCACCGTGGCCGGCAGGAAGGTGAGAGGTCCGGTATGGATCCAGCCCGGGCTGGCCGACCATACCGTGGCGCTGGCGCTTGGATACGGACGAAGCAAGGCGGGGCGGGTGGGCAAGAACGCAGGATACAACGCCTACGCTTGCCGCACGAGCCAGGCCCCTTCTATCGCGTCCGGGGCGACTGTGACGGCCGTTGGGCAGCGGGTGCGCTTGAGTTGCACGCAAGACCACTGGTCCATGGAAGGTCGGCCGATCATTCGTGAAGCCACCTTGCAGCAGTATGGCAAGCATCCCGACTTCGCGAAGCGGATGAACATGGAAGAGCCGCCGTCGGCCCAGCCCATGTATCCGAACCCGCTTAAGAAAGCCGAGGCGACCGCGTTGCACCAGTGGGGCATGTCCATTGACCTGACGGCATGCGTCGGGTGCTCCGCGTGCGCCATCGCCTGCCAGAGCGAGAACAACATCCCCATCGTTGGGAAGCAGCAAGTGGCCATGGGCCGCGAGATGCATTGGCTCCGTGTGGATCGGTACTTCGCGGGCCGCCCGGCGCTTCAAAGCCGCAGCCAATCGATTGCCTCGGACCGGCAGCAGCAGTTCAAAGAATGGATTGACGATCCTCAGGTCGTCTACCAGCCGATGTTCTGCCAGCATTGCGAAGCGGCGCCGTGCGAAAACGTCTGCCCCGTGAACGCCACGGTGCACGACCACGAAGGGCTCAACTTGATGGTTTACAACCGCTGCGTCGGCACGCGGTACTGTTCCAATAACTGTCCCTACAAGATTCGCAGGTTCAATTACTTCGATTACAATAAGCGGCCTTTGGACCGCCTTTGGAGAGGGCCGCTCGCCAAGCGCTCCCCGCAGGAATTGGAACTGGCCAAGCTCGCCAAAAACCCGGACGTCACCGTCCGCATGCGCGGCGTGATGGAAAAGTGCACCTTCTGCATCCAGCGCATCGAGTCCGCCAAGATCGGCCAGAAAGTGAAAGCGGGAGCTTCCGGCGAAGTGCAAGTCCCGGACGGGACGTTTACCACCGCGTGCGCCCAGGCGTGTCCGGCCGACGCCATCGTGTTCGGCAACTTGGGGGACCCGAACAGCCGGGTCTCGAAGTTGAAGAGGATCGATCGCGATTACACGGTCCTGGAGTTCCTCGCCACGCGTCCCCGGCTGACTTACCTGGCGAAATTGCGCAACCCGAATCCCAAGATGCCTGATGCCTACGATATGCCGCTGACCTTCCAGGAGTTCACGCACAAGCTTGGAGGCAACCCGCTCGAGCCGCATGCCAGCGAGCATGGAACTCCGACACCGGCCGGGGCGGCTCATTCGGAACGCGCCACCCATACCGAGAAAGGAGTCCGGTAATGGCTGACTTGGCGACCGTTTTCAGACTGCAACCTCCCCCGCCTGAGTTGGAGCGCGAGCCCCTGGTGGCGAACCGCCGCAGTGTCGGATGGATCTCGGACCGCATTGCGGGCGTGATCGAAGGCCGGACGCCGCCCTGGTGGTGGATCGCGCTGGGCATCAGTTTCGTTCTGATGCTGGTCTGTTTTTCGATGGTGGCTTACCTGGTCTCCACGGGCGTGGGCGTTTGGGGCGTACGCCATCCGACGATGTGGGGTTGGGCCATCATCAACTTCGTCTGGTGGATCGGCATTGGCCACGCGGGAACGCTCATCTCGGCGATCCTCTTCCTCCTGCGGCAGCGCTGGCGAACCGCAGTGAATCGAGCCGCGGAAGCCATGACGATCTTTGCGGTCATGTGCGCGGGCATATTCCCCGTGATTCATATTGGACGCGTCTGGTTTGGCTGGTGGCTCTTCCCGCTGCCGAACGCTCAGAGCATCTGGCCGCAGTTCCGGTCGCCATTGATGTGGGACGTCTTTGCGGTCTCGACCTACTTCACCGTGTCCCTGCTCTTCTGGTACACCGGCCTCATCCCGGATTTGGCCACCATGCGAGACCGCGCGAAATCCACCTTGGGCAAATTCGCTTACGGGCTGTTTGCACTAGGCTGGACGGGGTCGAACCGCCATTGGAGCAATTACGAAAAGGCCTACCTGATTCTGGCAGGACTATCCACTCCGCTGGTGCTCTCGGTGCATAGCATCGTCTCCCTGGACTTCTCGGTGTCGCAATTGCCTGGCTGGCATACGACCATCTTCCCGCCTTATTTCGTTGCGGGCGCGATCTTCTCAGGGTTTGGGATGGTGCTGACGCTGCTAATCCCGCTGCGCAGGATTTATCACCTCGAGGACGTCATTACGGAGCGCCATATCGATCTCATGTGCAAGGTGACGCTCGCGACCGGATCGATCGTTGGATACGCCTACGGCATGGAGTTCTTCATTGCCTGGTACAGCGGGAATCCTTTCGAGCGGTACGCCTTCATCAACCGGGCGTTTGGACCGTACTGGTGGGGATACTGGACCATGATCATCTGCAACGTGGTCGTCCCGCAGTTCTTCTGGTTCAAACGCATTCGGCGGAACATGATCATCGTCTGGATCCTGTCGATCTTCGTGAATATCGGGATGTGGTTCGAGCGGTTCGAGATCGTGATCACGTCGTTGCACCGGGATTTTCTGCCGGCCAGTTGGGGCTACTACAGCCCGACAGTCATTGACGTGCTGACCTACATCGGGACTTTTGGGTTGTTCTTTACGTTGTTCCTGTTGTTCCTGCGCTTCCTCCCGTTGATCGCGATTGCGGAGGTCAAAGGCGTGACCCCCCAGGCCGATCCGCATCACCCGCTGGGCGGCGCCAAAATCGGAGGACATCGCTAATGCCTGAGACGATCGCTCATCCTTACGGCATCGTGGCCGAGTTCGAGACAGCGGCGGATATCCTGCACGCCGCGGAAAAAGTGCGGGACGAAGGCTTCCGGCGCTGGGATGTTTACACACCGTTTCCGGTCCATGGCATGGATGGCGCCATGGGAATGAAGAACTCCAAAGTGGGCTGGTTCGCGTTCATTGGGGCCGTTTCCGGATACACGATCGGCATGCTGATGATCTGGTGGATGAACGCCTACGATTACCCCATCATCGTCGGGGGCAAGCCGATGTTCAGCCCGTTCGCGGCTTTTCCCCCCTCCTACGAACTCACCATCCTGCTCGGGGCGTTTGGCGCCTTGTTCGGAATGCTTTTCCTGAACCGCCTGCCCCGGCTGTATCATCCGCTCTTGAAGAACCGCCGGTTTGCCCTGGCAACGCACGATCGCTTCTTCGTGGTCATCGAAACGAGCGACCCGAAATATTCCGAAACCGAAACCCGCCGGCTGTTGGAAAACCTCGGCAGCAAGCACATCGAGGTTGTGGAGGAGTGATGCGATACTTCCTGGTCGGATTCCTCATGGTCGTTGTGCTGGTCGTCAGCCTGGCCGGCTTTCGCGGATGCACCTCGCGCAAGCCGCCGCTCCAGGTGTTTCCCGACATGGACCGCCAGCTCAAGGTGAGACCGCAGACGGTGGATCCCTTCTTCGCGGACGGCCGGAGCTCGCGTCTTCCGGTCGCCGGCACGATCGCGCGCGGGATGCCTTATCTTATTCCAAGCGGCGGCAGCAACGTGGCGGTTTTCCCATTCCAGGATTCCCCCGTCAACACGGGCAGGGCCACTGGCACGACCAACTATGTGGAGACGACGCCCTTTGAGATCACGCCCCAGTTCATGGCACGCGGGCGCGAGCGTTACCAAATCTACTGTGCCCCCTGCCACAGTCCGCTCGCGGACGGCAACGGAGTGACGAAGAAGCTGGGCATGGCCACGGTGGCGAACCTGCATGATCCTCGGATCGTGCGGTTGCCGGACGGCGAGTTGTTCTATGTCATTACCCGTGGCCGCAACACCATGCTGCCGTATGCGGGCCAGATCCCGGTGCAGGATCGGTGGGCCATTGTCGCGTATTTGCGGGCGCTGCAACTGAGCCGTTTGGCGTCTGTGGACGATGTTCCCGAGGCGCACCGGGCGATTTTCACGAAGTAGCTATGAGCGACCATCGAGTTTCCCCCTCATTTCCGGGACTGGACCTGTCGCGGTGGCGGCCGGTTCCAAAGTGGCTGATGATTGTCGGCGGTGTGGGCGCCCTGATTGGGTGGGTGGTTCCGTCCCTTCGGCTGCAATTTGCCTATTCATGGCTGCTGGCTTTCATGTTCTTCCTGAGCCTCTGCCTTGGAGGGTTGTTCCTGGTGCTTTTGCATCATCTATTCGATGCGAGTTGGTCGGTGGCGATCCGCCGGTTCGAAGAGCACATTGCCTTCTTGTTGCCGGTGATGGCGGCGCTCTTCATCCCCATCGCGATCTTCGCGCCGAGGATCTATCCGTGGATGAGCCTTGATCCGCACGTGGACCATGCGCTGCATGCGAAGCAACCGCTCTTTACGATGCCGATGTTTTACGTCGTCGCGGTTTTCTGTTTCGCGGCCTGGTGGCTCTTTTCGTACAAACTGCGCTTCTGGTCACTGCGTCAGGATGAAACAGGCTCGGCGCTCTGCACGTTCCGCCTTCGGATCTGGTCGGCCGTCGGCATTTTCTTTTTTGCGGTGACGCTGACGCTGGCGGCGATCATGTGGATGAAGGCGCTGCAGCACCAATGGTTTTCGACCATGTATGGCGTCTACTACTTCGCCGGCTCGGTCTGGATGACCATCGCCACGGTTTACGTCATCGCCGCCATTCTGCAGCGGACCGGCGCGTTGCGCGAAGTGGTGCATGGGGAGACCTTTTACTTCCTGGGATCGCTCCAACTGGCGTTCACGGTGTTCTATGCTTACATCCACTTCTCGCAATATTTCATCATCTGGAACGCGAACATTCCCGAGGAAACGTTCTGGTACGTGCTGCGCGAGAAAGGAAGCTGGTGGGATATCGGAATGGTGATTATTTTCGGCCATTTCTTCCTGCCGTTTCTGCTTTTGCTGCGGATCGATTGGAAATTGAAGCTGCCTGTGATGGTCTTTATTTGTGTCTGGGCCTGGTTGATGCACTTCATTGACCTGTCGTTCAACATCATGCCGGTGCTGCATCCGGACGGGTTTGTGCTGCACTGGCTCGACCTGGCCTGCATGGCGTTCATCGGAGGCGTGCTGGCGTTCGTGTTCCTGAAGTATCTTGCGGCGCACCCGCCCTTCCCGCTGCGAGATCCGCGCTTTGCCGAGGCGCTTCATGTCTATTTTCCACCCGTAACGGCCCCGGCCAACCCGGCGGATGCCCAGGGAGGGGGCCATTGAATGCTCAAACACGAGACGGCGCGTTATGACGACCCCCGAACCTTCTGAACCCAGACCCATTGCGATGGCGGTTTACGTCGTCGTCCTTGTGGGTGCGTTTCTCATTGCTGGGGCCCTCGCCTGGTTCCTGATCTATCGGACACGGCCGGCCACGTTAAACCAGGCGCGCATCGAAGAACGGATCAAGAACCTTCAGGACATCAACACGGCCGCCGCGCAGGCGCTCGATTCGTTCGGTTGGCAAGATGCTTCGAAGGGCCTTGTTCGCCTCTCGATCGCGAGTGCCATGGACCTCGTGGTCCGGGAATGGAAGGACCCCGCAGCGGGCCGTTCCAACCTGCTGGCCCGCGTCGAACGGGCGAATCCGCCGCCTCCACCCCCGGAGCCGCAGCAGCCGAGCGCATTCGAATAAGGCTCGACTGCCGCCTGTTGCGCATCATGACCGTGACCGCCTCTTCTGCTTCCGAGAGAACCGCGCCCCGTGCGGAGGCTGACGTTCCCGTTCCAGCCCCGGCGGAGATCGATCGGACGTGTCGGGGGCCGGTGCTGATCCTGCTGACGGCGGCTGTCCTTTGGCTTGCCATTGGCGGAGTGCTGGGGATGGTTGCGGCTATCAAAGCGCATGCGCCGGGCTTTCTGGCGGGGTCGGCCTGGCTGACCTACGGCCGGGTCCGCCCGGCAGGGACGAGCGTTTTTCTGTATGGCTTTGTTCTGCAGGCGGGTTTGGGACTTGCCCTTTGGATGTTCTGCCGATTGGGGAGGAATCCGCTTCGTGGCAGGCGCATCCTGGGCGCCGCGGCGGTTTTCTGGAATATTGGCCTGCTGGCAGGAGCGTTGGGGATACTGGCCGGGGCCGGAACGGGCTACCCATGGTTTGAGCTGCCCCGGGCATCCGCGCCCGTTCTTTTTGTTTCGTGGGTGCTGGCCGGCATCTGGGCCTTGATCAACCTTCACCGGCGCCAGTCCCGCCCCTTGTATGTGGCACAGGGATTCCTTTTGACCGCGTTGCTCTGGTTTCCGTGGGTGTATTCGACGGCCCAGTTGCTTCTTAGTTACTTCTCCGTTCGCGGCATCATGCAAGCCGTGGTGCATGGCTGGTTCCAGCACAGTTTCTACACCTTGTGTGCGGGGGCTTTCGGGCTGGCGTCCATTTTCTACTTCATTCCAAAGCTTGCCGGGCGCCCGTTGCACAGTCGGGGGCTGGCGCTGTTTGGATTCTGGCTGTGGATCTTGTTTGGCGGCTGGGGCGGCGCGCGAGCGGGCGAACCCGTCCCGAGCTGGATTAGCGGCGTGAGCACGGTCGCGCAAGTGTTCCTCCTGGTTCCGGTGACTGCCTTCGGGATCTGTTGGTTTCGCACGCTGCCCAAGGCTTGGACGGCCGTGAAGTCGAACTTGCTGCTGCGTTTTGTGGGTTTCGGCGCCTGCAGCTTTTTGCTGGCCGCACTGTTGGAGGCGGCGGCTTCGCACCCGGCGGTGAGCCAAGTGACGCTTTATACGTTGTATGGCGAAGGCTTGAACCAACTCAAGTTTCACGGCTTTCTCGCGATGGCGCTCGCGGGCGCGGTTTACTATATGGCGCCCCGGTTGGCGGGATGCGACTGGCCTTCTCCGGGCTGGATGCGTTTCCATTTCTGGACCGCGGCGTCAGGGACGCTGCTGAGTGTTCTCGCGTTGCTTGTCGGCGGCCTGATTCACGGCGCAGGGATCAACCGGCCGGAGACCGACTTCCTGCAGGTCGCCCGCCGAACCGTGCCTTTCCTGGGCATGAGCACACTGGGTGCAACCCTTCTTTGTGCCGCCTATGTCGCGTTCCTTGTGCACCTGGGACGGCTACTCGCGGCGGCATGCCCCTGCCTGGTGACTTGGACAGATCTGAGGCGCCTGGTGGCCCCGTCGACTTTGAAGGCGGAAGGGAGGGCCGGACGATGAGCAACGGTCCCTTTCTGTTCCTGGGCCTTCTCTTTGCGCTGGCGTTGTCGTGGCTGGGAATGATTGCCGCGCCACAGCTCCAGATGGGCAACCAGCAACCCACGAACGTCCCGCCCACCAACGTGCTTTATCCAACCCCGGCTCCGGGCCTGGCCCAACTGGGACGCGAAGTCTATCGCGCGAACGGCTGCGCGTATTGCCACACGCAAGTTATCCGTCAGCAAGGCACCCGGTTCGATGTCGTGCTGACCAGCGCCGGAACCAACGAAGCCGCCGTCGTCCAGGCGCTCGTGCAGATGGGCAACTCGCTGAGCCGCGAGCAAGCCGTGAAGCTGGTTGCCTCCTTGCCACAAAAGGTCCTCTCCTACCCAAGCAAACGCCGCGCGGACGAGGTCCAAGAGGCCTTCACCGACGCCGGTGCCGAGGCGGGCGTCAGAGTGGTGCCGACCGGGCCCGATATCGCGCGGGGATGGGGCACTCGGCTGACGGTGGGCCAGGATTACCTTTATGGATCGCCGCTCATGCTGGGCACGACGCGTCTTGGTCCGGATCTCGCCAACATCGGGCTCCGGCGTCCCGACCCGGTCTGGCACCTGGTGCATTTGTTCGATCCCAAGCTCCAGGTGCAGGGTTCAACCATGCCCCGGTACCCCTTCCTTTTCGAAGTGCGCCCGCAGGTGGGCGGCGGCTCGCCCGAAGCCCTTCCCATTCCGGGTGACCGCGAGGTGATTCCGACCCGCGACGCTCACGCGCTTGTCGCGTATCTTCTAAGTCTCCGGGTCGACCTGCCGCTTTTCGAAGCGCCTGGACCTCAGCCACCGGGCGCCGCGGCGTCCACGCCCCCTTCCAACGCGACCGCCGATGCCAACACGGCCGCGGCCGCTAACAGCGCCGCCTCAACCAACGCGCAACCCGCAGCCGAACGGGCGCCGACAGAGAGCCAGCCTTCACCGCAATGAGCCAGAAGCCGAGACCAAAACGCGCGTTGCAGGAGACCCGGACCGGGCGCGAGGGGCGTTCGATCAAGCCGCCTTCTCCCGTTCCTGCGTCCTCCGCTGCGGCGGGGCTTTCGGCGGAGGATCTCGAGCCGCAAGCGGATTCGTCCCTCATGCCCTTCTGGTTCTTCATCGCGCTGATAATGCTGGCCTACTGGGGGATGATTCACCTGGACCGGTACGGAGGCGGGTTTAGCGCCCAGGTGTATGCGCCCTACCAATCCTTCCGGCAGTTGTCCGCTTTGCAGCCGAAGTCCGGACCGGAATTGCTGGCTGCGAAGGGCGAATCGCTCTACGCGATGGTCTGTCTTGCCTGCCACCAAGCCACCGGGATGGGATCGCCCGGCCAGTACCCGCCGCTCGCGGGATCGGAATGGGTCGCAGGATCGCCCGGGCGCCTGATCCGGGTTCCTCTGCACGGTTTGACCGGCCCAATCCAGGTGAAAGGGCAGCAGTGGACCGGCCTGAACATGCCGGCGTTTGGAATGTCGCCGCCGCTCGACGATGACGAGAACCTTGCGGCCGTTCTGACCTATATCCGCCAGGCGTGGGGCAATAGCGCCTCACCCATCTCGCCGGAGCAGGTCCGGTTCGTGCGCGCCGAAACGGCTGGCCGCACCGCACCCTGGACCGCGGCGGACCTTCAAGCCCTGCCAGAGTAGTCCGTGCATCGCCCAGGCATTTGGGTGGCCAATGGGGTTCCCCCTGACCGGAACTCTACCCGTTGGGCGCAGCACGCGAGTTACCCGCCCGTCTATTCAGCCCGGTGCAACTTCTCCAGCCATTCCTCCACGCGCTTGGGCCAAGTGGTCACAAGGTGAGAGGAAGGCCGCAGGCCATACCCGTGCCCGCCTGTCGGGTAAATGTGCAATTCCAAGGGAACTCCGGCGTTCTTCAACGCCAACGCGTAGAAGATCGCCGTCTCCACTCGCACGGGATCGTCCTGGGCCATCGCCAGAAATGTCGGGGGCGTGCTGCGGCTAATCTCGAGTTCGGGCGCAATCTTGTCGTTCTCTTTCTCCAACGTCAGGTAGGCCGGGTAAATCAGCACGGTGAAATCAGGCCGGCAACTCACCAGGTCCGACGCGTCGATGGGCGAATAACCGCGCTGAGCGTAATTGTTGCTCACGGCGGCGGCTAAATGGCCTCCTGCCGAAAAACCGAGCACCCCGATGCGCTTGGGATTCAAGCCCCATTCCTTCGCGTGCGCTCGCACGATGCCCAGCGCGCGTTGCGCGTCCTGCAAAGCCGCGGCGTGTTTTTCGAGGCCGGCCCGCCTCGGGACCCGATACTTGAGGAGAACACCGGTGACGCCGACGGAGTTGAGCCATTCGCAAATCTCGGTGCCTTCCAAGTCCATCGCCAGGATGTGGTAGCCGCCGCCCGGACAGACAACCACGGCAGCGCCGGTGTCCTTGTCCGGAGCGGGCCGGTAAATCGCGATGCTTGGCCGGGCGACGTTGCCCAGCCGGATCAGCCGTTTTCCACCAACCTGGTCGTCCGTGGGCTTTGTAAGGTCCTGTTCTTCCCCGAGCACGGCCTTGTCGCCAGGCGCGCCTTGCGGCCATAGCTCGACGGTTTGAAAGGGGTCGCCCGCGGAACAGTTCGGGGTCAAAGCGGCTAGCGCAATCGAAAGCGCCACCATAAACACTAAGATCGATCGCATGGGCCGAGTAAAACGCGTTTACACGGCTGCGTCGATGCTTTTGCTGCGCGGTTGGCAGCCGTTTTGGCGATTCAAGGCCCCTTTCTGCGGGACGCGTGCCAGGTTGCCGCTGTTTGGAGCGTCGGCTTCACTGCCGGGTTCGGTTCGGGGCCGCTTGCTGCATCTCTTCTGCCCGTCAGCTTGTCCATTGGCGCTGCATCCGGGCCAAACACGGCACTCGTATGGAACTCATTCGGAACTCGTTCGGAGATGGTTCGGACATCATTCGGGAATTATTCGGACATTTTACGGTCAAGAGCGTATGATTACCGCTTTATAACCTGTGGATTACCGTATGATTATCGTATGGAACTATTCCCTTTTTGGTAGGGTCGGTCGCTCCGTCTCCGTCGACCGCCGTTGGTTTGCTTTCTCTATCTTCAAACTCTGCAGACTGGGCAGAATGGATCTTGTGCGGAGTCAATCACGGTCAAGCGGAAGTTAGCCACGGCGCGCGACGGAGCGCGGCGCCGTGCCTAAAATGAGAATTGCCGCTCCCGGACATTCAGCTATAGACAGTGCGCGCGATGTATGGCCTGCTCAAACGATCCGTGACCTTACGGGCGTGTCGCGCGGGAATCCTGCTCGCCGCCCTGCTGTTAATCCACCAGCAAGCCGAATGGCGTGAGAGCCGCCAGCCTTCTTCCCTCTCGCTGGGCCTGGCTCAGAAGTTCTTTCCCGCGGCGGATCGAGTCCAACTTCGAGATCCGGACCGCGGGGTGCATATCGTCCTGAACGCGCGTGGAGAGCCGATCGGTGCCTTGATGAAGACGCTGCCGTTCACTGAGGAGATCATTGGCTACGCGGGGCCGGCCGACATGCTGATTGCGCTCGACGCGCGAGGTTCGGTCGTGGGGCTTGAGTTCCTGCGCTCGGGCGATACTCCAGAGCACGTCCGCAAAGTTCAAAATGCAAAGGGCTTTCTCAGCAGGTTTATCGGATGGCGTCCCGGGCACGGGCCGGCCCCGGAAGTGGACGCCGTCAGCGGCGCTACCCTGACCAGCTTCGCGGTGGCGGAAAGCATTCAGCGGCGGCTATCGGGAGGCACGCCCTCCTTGCGCTTTCCGGGCCCGGTGACGCTGGAGGAAGTCCGGGCCGTGTTGACCAATGCTGCGCGCATCACGCGCGTGGACGCTCGGTGGCAAGTGCTCGATGCGTCCGGACGCTCGCTTGGCTTTGCGCTGCGCACGTCTCCCCAAGGCGACAATGTCCCGGGTTACCGCGGTCCGACGGATAGCCTGATCGTGCTGGGACCGGATGGGCAAACCGTCATGGCCCTTCGCGTCCGGCGATCTTACGACACGCCATCCTATGTCGACCAGGTCTGGCGGTCTGAGACGTTTCTCAAGCTGTTCGAAGGACGTTCCATCCCTCAAATCGCCGCCATGGAACTGCCCCGATTTCCCGTGGACGGCGTAAGCGGGGCGACCTTGACCGCCCGGGGCGTTGCCGAAGGCGTGAAGCTGCGGGCTTTGGCCGAGACACGGACACGCCCGGCGGAGGCTTCCTGGAGGCCGTCGGGTCGCGATTGGGGATTGGTGGCCGTGATTATTGGGGCGGTTGTGATGGCGTTTACACCGTTACGCGGCTTCCGATGGATGCGACTGGGATGGCAGGCGATCCTGATTGGCTACGTCGGGATCGTGAACCACGATTTCGTGTCGCTGGCCCTGGTGGGCGGCTGGGCAGCGAACGGTTTGCCATTCAAAAGGGCGCCTGGCCTGGTGTTGCTAATGGCGGCGGCGTTCCTCGTTCCCTGGCTAACGCGCCGCCAGCTCTATTGCCATCAGCTCTGTCCGCATGGGGCTGCGCAGCAATGGCTGGGAGGAATCGGGGCGAGAGTGCGACGGACTCTCAGTTTTCGGCGTGCGGGGAGGGCTGGTGAGTCGCGGGCCCGGCCAAAAGAACGGCACGCGCACCCGATCGCGTCCGCTTTGCAGCGGGTGCCGGTGCTGATCTTGGCCGCTGCACTGGTGATCGTTGTGCTGGGGAAAGGGGGCCTCTTGACGAGCTTCGAACCTTTCGACGCTTGGGCTTGGCGTGCAGCCGGGGTGGCTGCCGTCGTGCTTGCCGTGGTGGGCCTGGTCGCCGCCCTGTCCGTGCCGCAGGCGTACTGTCGATATGGCTGCCCGACCGGTGCGTTGCTTCACTATGTCCGGTCCTCAGGGTCGGCGGATGCGTGGGGCCGGCGCGATACGGTCGCGCTTGGCCTGCTCGCGTTGGGGGTGCTGACGCTGGCTTTGACGCGCGCCTTTCCGCCTCGCGAACCGGAACTGCCGCCCTTCGAATGCCAGGGAAAGTTCCTGACCGGCGCGTGGTCCGTGAAGATCAGGGACGAGATCGCCGATCCATCGGCAATTGAGACGGCCGTGACCCGCCAGTTCGAATGGGCGGAATCGATGAGCTCGCATTGGCTGACGAACAGCGGGATTTGGGAGTTTAACCATACCGCGAGCACCAACCCGATTCCGGTTCCCTGGCCGGCGATCACCCTTTCGAGATTGGCGGCCGAAATCAGCAGGGAAACGGGCGGTGCCTACGACGTGACGGTCGGGCCCCTGGCGCGTTTGTGGGGGCTCGGGAATGAAAGAGCCCCAGGGCCGGCGCCGGCCAGGGCGGCTCTTGACTCAGCCCGCCAAACGCTGGGCTGGCAGAAGGTCGAGATGGGCGACGGCGTCTTGAGCAAACAACATCCGCAATTGGAGTTGGACCTTTCTTCGCTGGCCAGCGGCTGGGCGGTTGACCAGGTCGGGCAGGTCGTGGAGCGCCGCGGATACCCCGACACTCTGATGGTGGCGAACGGGGTGTTTCGAGCGGCAGGGCCATGGAGCGTTGCCCTCGAGCCCCGCGGTCAGTGTGCCTTAACCAACGAAGCGCTTGCCGTCGTCACGGCTCAACGTCTGTCTCAAGGCTCAAAGAGAGCCAGATCGCCTGCGGCCAACGCGCCGGTGCCCTTGCTGCTCGATCCGAGAACGGGTCGGCCGGTGCAGCATCGGACCCTTTCGGTCAGCCTGGTTCACACGAATGCCGCGCGCGCGCAGGGTTGGGCCACGGCGCTGGCTGTGATGGGTGTCGACGAAGGTTTGCCTTTGGCCGAGCGTTTGAACCTGGCCGCTCGTTTCGTGGTGCAACATTCAGAACGGCAATTGGATGTGAGGGAAAGCGCCGCCTGGCGGGCACGGTCCAAGGTTCGCTAACTTCAATTGCGAGAGGGGTTGGGAGCGTGGCTGCGCCAAGCTCGGGCGAGGGTCTCGCTTGTCATTCGAACCCTGCGGCGTATCATTCCTCACGTGAAAGAGAGACGGAAGCTCTGGATACCGGTGCTGTTGATGGTGGCCTTTGCCCTCACGCGCTGGCCCGGGGTGATGCCCTCGAACTTCAGCGCGGCTTACGCTCTGGTGTTCTGCGCCGGTGTGTACTTTCCGAGGCGACTTGCCTGGTGGCTGCCTCTCTCGACGTTGCTGGTCACCGATGTCGTGATGAACATCTTCTACTACGACACCGCGCCGCTTGACGACCGGATGCTGGTGAACTACCTGGCGTACGCGGGCATTCTGCTTCTGGGACAGAAATTCAAGCCGAAAACATCCTGGCTTTGGCTTCTGGGCGGCGGGTTGGCAGGGGCTTTATTGTTCTATTTCCTCACGAATTCCGCGTCCTGGTTGATGGATCCGGCCTATCCAAAGACGCTCTTTGGCTGGATCCAGGCGCTGACGGTAGGCACGCCCGGTTGGCCGCATACTTGGGAGTTCTTCCGGAATACCTTGCTGAGCGGAGGGCTCTTTACAGGATTGTTCGCGGGCGCCATGAAACTGGGCGAGGCACCGGAACCGGAAGAAGAGGAAGAGGCGCAGCCTGCCGAGGAGGAGGAACCTGCGCCGGAGGAAGCGAAAGCTTAGATCCGGAAGGGACGGTTAACACGCGCGCTGTGACGGTGGCCTTGCCGCCAGTGCGCGAACTCCACGATTGCAATGATACAGATCGGCATTATTTCCGATACCCACGGTTACTTGGATCCGAAGGTCCCCGAACTCTTCAAGGGGGTGCAGCATATCTTGCACGCCGGCGACATCGGCTTGCCCTGGCTGATTCTCGAACTGGAAGATATCGCTCCCGTGACCGCCGTCATTGGCAATACGGATACCGGCCTCGAATACAAAGAGACTGAACTGGTCGAACTGGCCGGGCGCAAGTTCCTCGTCCATCACGAAGTGGATGTGAAAGCCGAGGACGGCAAGATCAACCGGCGCATCATCCGCGACAACCCGGACGTCGTCGTCTTTGGGCATACCCACAAACGCTTATGCGAAAAGATCGGGCAAACGCTGTATTTCAACCCCGGATACGCTGGCAAACCCAAGCTCAGATTGACCCGCAGCGTTGCTATCCTGACGTGCGACGAGGCCGGCATCACGGCAGACTACTTCGAATTGTGACGTTCCGTGCACGCGTGGCTGACTACACGGATTGACCGCTGGGTGATTCAACTCGCTACCCGTGCCCAACAGCGTGCCCAGCCGCCGATACCCGGAGCGAATCCGCCCGCGCTCGTCACGGAAGCAGACTTGGGCAACCCGGCTCTGCCGGTTAGCCTGCCCGATCTCGCGCTGGCGGAAGACGGCACGTTCCGCTTTCCGTCACCGATCCAGACCGCTTCGCTCTGCAACAACACGGTCTTCGGAAGGCTCTTCAAAGCAGCCGATCCCTGGCAGGAAAAGCCCACGGTCATCCTTTTGCACGGTTGGAATGCCGAGCTTTGCTACCGTTACCAGTTTCCCTTCCTCGCGTCGCGCCTCCGCCACTACGGCATCAACACCGTGGCGATCGAGCTTCCATACCATATGCATCGCCGCCCGTTGAGAGGGCCCGTCACGGACTTCATATCGAGCGACCTGAATGCGATGCTGGAGGCCACGCGCCAGGTGATGGCTGAGACCCGCGCCCTTGGCTTATGGCTCCGGGCCCAAGGCTCGGCGAGGGTCGGCGTCTGGGGATTCTCGTTGGGAGCCTGGCTGGCCGGCTTGACAGCGCGGGTCGAACCGGACTTGCGCTTTGCCGTCCTGACGACGCCCATTGCTCGCATGGATCAGGCGATCGCTCAACTCCCATTCTGCGAACCCGTGCGCCAAAGCTTGAACGGCAGGCCCGTCGATTTGCATGACTTGAACCTGGCCTCGCGGCCGCCTTCGCTTGAGCCGGGCAATATCTTGCTGGTGGAATCGCGTCACGATCTCTTTGCCCCTGCGGAATCCATCGAACAGCTCTGGGAAGCCTGGCGTCACCCGGAGATCTGGCGCGTCGCCCACGGGCATATCACGGTCCTCATGAGCTTACGGGTGACCGCACGAACGGTCCGGTGGATTCACCGCCGCATCTCCGGGTAGGAACGTGAGCGGAGCCTTTGTCGCAGAGCAGGACACTCGGTGACCCTTCGTGATGCGCGCGCACGCCCGCGAACTCACCGAGACCGAAGAATGGGTTCAAATTGTTACCAACGGCTTGTTGTTCACTTGCAACATCTTATATACAATCCAACCCCCGTTTTGGCGCGATGTTATAACATTTGTATTACACCCCCGGACACTTCACCGGTTCTCTAGTCAGCGCTCCAGATCGTTCAGTCCGGTGAAATCCAAGAGGGCTTAGGCTAGGCCGGTCAAATGCCGCGAACTCAAAGCGCGAACGTTCGACTCGTTCGTGGGACTGAGCGCACCGCAACGCCGCCGCAACAAGCGAAGGGTCATGTCTCTATCTGGCATTCCTGCCACCCTTCCTGACGTCCCTCCTCGCCCTCCTGATTGCCGCGGAGGGATTGTTATCTTCACCCGTCTATGGATACTCTCGGGAGTGTGAAGCCTTACCTCATGAGCTTGCCTGGAATTATCGCGTCGACAGCCGTGGCCTGCTTTGGCGCAGGTCCGGAGCCTTATTCAATGGGACAGAAGCCCGTGCTGCACGGGCGGCACTGGGTGGCCGTTACGGGTAAGCCGCTCGCCGCGACAGCCGGCGCCAAGGTGTTCGAGCGGGGCGGCAACGCGGTGGATGCGGCGTGCGCCATGCTCGCTGCCGTGTGCACGATGTACGACGACGTGAGCTGGGGCGGCGAGACTCAGGCCCTGATCTACAATCCGCACACAAAGAAGGTCATCGGCATCAACGGGCTCGGCGTGGCACCGACTGGCGCGACGCCCGAGTTCTTTCGGTCGAAGAACCTCAAGTATCCGCCCGCCGAAGGTCCTCTCGCGGCCGTGACGCCGGGCAACCCCGGGGGCTTGATGCTCATGCTGGCCGAGTTCGGGACGCTTTCGCTCAAAGAAGTGTTGGCGCCCGCCATGGAACTGGCGGACGGTTACCCGCTCGACGCCGAAACGGCGCAGAAGATCGAGCGCTTCAAAGACAAGCTCAAGGCCTGGCCGCATTCGAAAGAGGTGTTCCTGCCGCACCTCGGCGAAGAACGCGAGGGGCCGCATCCGGGCGAAATCTGGCGCCAGCCGGATTTGCTTGCGACGCTCCAGAAGCTCGTCGACGCCGAGGCCGAGGCCCTCAAGGCGGGCAAAGACCGGAAACAAGCCATCCAGGCCGCTTACGACCGCTTTTACAAAGGCGACATTGCTGAGGAGTTCTGCCGCGGATCCCGTGAACTGGGCGGGCTGCACACCCTCTCAGATCTGGCCAATTGGCGGCCGAAGCTCGAGGAGCCTGTCAGCACTGTCTATAAGGGCATTGAAGTCTTTAAGTTGACGGTCTGGACGCAAGGCCCAGTCATGCTCCAGGCCCTCAACCTCCTCGAGCAACTGGATTTACGTTCCATGGGGTACAACAGCCCTCGCTATATCCATGCGCTTTACCAGGCGATGAACCTTGCCTTTGCCGATCGTGACTTCTACTACGGCGACCCCGATTTCCCGCCCGAGGAACCTGTGCGCGGCTTGCTCTCGAAGGCCTACGCGCGCGAGCGGTTCAAACTGTTCAACTGGGATCGCAATAATCCCCGGATTGCGCCGGGCGATCCGTATCCATTCCAGGGCGGCACGAACCCCTTCCGCGATCTCCTTCAGAGGCGTGCGGAAGGGTCGGGCGGTGCCGAAGACCTGGCCGATGCCTCGCCTGGTTTCGATGCCGCCTTCCGGGCCGGCACTACTTCAATTCAGGCGGCCGACAAGCACGGATGGGTGGTCTCCGTCACGCCCAGCGGCGGCTGGCTGCCGGCATGCATTCCGGGAAATACGGGGATCGGCATGAGCCAGCGTATGCAAAGCTTCGTGCTCGATCCGAAAGAGAACCCGTTCAACGTCGTCGCGCCAGGGAAACGGCCGCGGGTCACCCTGACACCGAGTCTCGCGCTCAAGGAAGGCAAGCCGTTCCTTTGCTTTTCCGTGCAGGGCGGCGACACGCAGGATCAGAATCTCCTCCAGTTCTTCCTGAACGTCGTTGAGTTCGGGATGAACGTGCAGGAGGCCTGCGAAGCCGCCAACATCACGAGTTACCAAATGCGCAGTTCATTCGGGAACCACGACTCCCAGCCTGGGCGCATGACGCTGAACGGCGAAGTCCCTTCGTGGGTGCGGCGCGAACTGCGTCGCATGGGCTATACTCTGGACTTCGCCGAAAAGACGTCGGGCCCCATCACCGCAATCTACCTCGACCAGCGTCACGGGACGTTCTGGGGCGGCGCCAGCAACCATGGCGAGGATTACGGGATCGCCTGGTGACCGGCGCCAATCGGGGACCTACTTCGGTTCGATCGTCACAATGTCGTGGATGTCCAGCTTGGGCAGCGTGAACTGCAGCCGTCCATGATGGTAATTGAACGCGATGGATTCCCCCTGCGGTTGCAGGACGACTCTGGCCGGTTCTTGCGTTTGGCGAACGATCACCGAAAGTGGCCCTACCGGCGGGAGGGTCTCAAGGATCGGCTCGCTCTGATGCGGTCCGGCCGTGTTGACCAGGTTAACGGCGAGCTTGCCATCGATCTTGTTCACCATCACATCGACGTCGTGCGAACCCGTCACTTCGACCATGCGATCCGGCACGAGCTGCCGGGTCAAGCTGTCAAGAAACTCTCGGGCCACCGGGTTCCGGCCCGCCAAATAACCCTGTCCAAAAGCGAAATAGGTTGCGGCGATCTTGCCTTTGCCCAGCGCGGTAATGGATGCCGCGGGTTGCGCGGGTGAACTCGAGTCCTGCGTCGCGTGCAAGCGCCCAAACGGCTGCGCGCTCGGTCCAAGCCTGGCTGGTTGCATCTCGCCCTTTAGCGGCACCCAGGCACCATTGAAGTTCATTGCGGCCTCCGCCGATTGCGGCGCGTCTTCAAGAGAAGCGTCCAGTTCCGTCTGGAAGAGCGCAGCGCTCCTCGGTCCGACGAGCAATAGATTGCCGCCGTCTTTCACGTAGCGGACCAAATCGGACTTGAACGATTCATCCAAATATTCCCATTCGGGAACCACAACGAGCGGATACTCCTGCAGCCGCCCGGTCAAATGATGTTCTCCGAGCACCTCGACCGATTGCTGGCTTTCGAGCAGCGCCTGCAAAATGCCGTTGATCCGCGCCAGGTCGCGCGAGAAGAGGCCATTCACCCGCCGGTAATGGGCCGCAGTCGAATAAAGAAGCGCCACTTGCGGCACCTGGACGGCGTGATGACAGAAGGCCTGGCGGGCGCGGCAGAACTTGGCCACCTCCGCCATGACAGGCATCTGCTCGTCGAAGATGGAGCCGTCGCGCTTTTGCTTGTGATACGCCTGGAATCCGCCGCCCATCGCCAGGACCACGGCGGCTTCCCGCTGCAATTGCGGCGCCGTCTTCTGGTGCGGTCCGTCCGGCCGCGGTTTCAAGGTGAAACTCCAGGCCATCAGGTCCCAGGGCTTCCCTTGCCGGGCAAGATACCGCGCGGACAGGCGAGCGGAATTGACGCTGTCGTCGGGCGAATAATCCCCGGAAAGGAAGTCCACCGGCGCGCAGACCGGTTCGGGCATGTGATCGGTGAAGGCCCAGTTGCTGCAAAGCTGAAACTCGGGGTGGGTCGTGTTTATCTCGGCAATGTAGCCACGCAGGTACTTGCGGAAGGCCTCGCGGTGGAATTCCAGAAACTCGAACCAATGCGGCTCACCCGGTTTCCGTGGCGGTTCCTCGACGCCCGTTGCCTTGCGAAACGCTTCGAGCGCCGCGGTCCCGTAATCCGGAACCGACGCCCAGCACTCGCCATCGATCCAGGCGCCATCCACACCATAGTCGCCCGCCAACTCGCGCAATTGCGGGATCAGCAGTTCCGCGGCGTAAGGGCTCCAGAATGAAGTGGCATTGGCGTTCGTCTTCCCGTCCGCGTTGATCGCGCCCCAATCCGGGTGCTGAATGATGGCTTCCGAATCCCACACGCCCGAGTAATGCATGTACAGCGCGACGCCGCGCCGCGCGGTCACTTCGCGCCAAATCCGCAATGGATCACCGACGAAGCCCGGCGCCGGGTTGCCCACCTTGGTCGGGTAGCTCGACAGCCCGCGATGCCCTTTGCAGTCGATCTGGAGGTAGTCCGGTTGGACCAGGTCGATGATACGCTCCACCATTTCGGGCGTCGTGTTCCGCCCAATTTCGTTGCAGTCAGGTCCGGCATGAAAATCAAAGTGGATGCCGAGGAAGCTCTCTTGGCGTGTGAGCCGATTTGGTGGAGAAGACTCAGACGAACCGGGCTCGGCAGCCGGTGTCTGAGGCATGAAGGCCAGCAGGCCAATCATCAGATGCGGAAGGAGGCGTCCGGGGACCGTTAAGGGAAGCTTGAGAGTTCGCATAGGCGTGGACTGAGTCTGCGACGCGCTCCGGGGCGGTCGCAAGAACAGAAATGCCATCTCGGAGCGTTCAGAAATTGCTGTTTCAGCGGCAAGGGAGGGGCCATCGTCTGCCTCGGCCGCGGATCGGTAACCGATCCCAGCTTGCCTCTGCGGGCCGATTGGCCAATTCTCGGGCGTATGAAACGACTTGTTCACCTTTCCACCGGACTTCTGGCGTTCATCGCGCTTGCGCCTTTTCTGGCCTACGGCCATTCGGCGGTCGAACCCGCCCCCCGCCGGGATCAATGGTGGGAAGACCGGCACAAGCTGATCAACCGGCGCGCCGCGGAGGCGGGCGCAAAGGCGCAGGTGATCTTCATCGGAGACTCGATCACGCATGGCTGGGAAGGGGAGGGGAGGGATGTCTGGGCAAAGCATTACGCGCATCGGAACGCCTTGAACCTGGGAATCAGCGGCGATCGAACCCAGCATGTCCTCTGGCGGTTCGAGAATGGCAACCTCGAGGGGATCAAACCCAAGGCGGCGGTGATCATGATCGGCACCAACAACTCCAACGGCGAAGACAACACCCCCGGGCAAATCGTGGAGGGCGTGACGGCCATCGTGAAAAAGCTGCGCGAGAAGCTGCCTGACACCAAGGTCGTCCTGCTCGCCATTTTTCCGCGCAACGAGAACTATAGCGCCCAGCGCGGAAAGATCCTCCAGGTGAACCAGGTGTTGCGCAGATTGGCGGATCAACAGGACATTTTCTGGGTCGATTTCGGGCACCGTTTTGTCAATGAGGAAGGGCTCATCCCGGCCAGCCTGATGCCGGATTACCTGCATTTGACCAAACGCGGATACGAGATTTGGGCGGAATCGATCGAGCGCAGGCTTGCTTCGATCATTGGGGACGAGCCGGTGCGCGCGGAGAGCGCCAACATCAACGGCGACTGGGTTGCGGTCGTCCAAATGGGCGAGCGGACTTTCGAAATTCCGTTTGTGTTGCAGGCGCAAGACGGCCGGGTGACAGGCAGTTTCAGTGGGGATGAGGGCCGCTCAGCGGAGATCGCCGACGGCCGGATCCGGGGCAACGAGGTTTCGTGGAACCTGAAGCGCCAGCGCAACGATGGCAGCACGATGGTTTATCGCATGCGCGGCACGGTCCAAAACGGCACGATGCGGGGGATCGCCCGCACCGAGTACGAGGGCCAGGAGCGGTCGGCCGAATGGACGGCTCGGCGAAAGTAGAACGGCGTTGCTGAGGAGTCCGAAAGATGCCCGGCAAGTCCAAGCAGCTTCTTGGACTTGCTCTGGATCTGTGCAGTCGATGCTGCGGTCTTCCCAGGCAGAGGGGCAATCGGTATCGCTTTCGCGACATCACCGGCGTGGGGGAAACGAATCGGACAGTTGCGTCGTGGCCGGTAATCTGGTAGGCAGAGCGGAACACGCCCGCTTGGATTATGAAAACGACTCAGGGTTCGTGGAGACCGGCGGCAGGGTTCACCCTCATTGAATTGCTGGTTGTCATCGCCATTATCGCCATCCTCGCCGGCATGTTATTGCCCGCGCTCTCGAAGGCGAAAAAGAAGGGGCAAGCGGCGGCCTGCGTCAACAACCTGCATCAGATGGCAGTCGCCTGTCAGATATACACCGATGATTTCAACGGACGCTACTGCCTGACGTTTCAGGTCACCGGCGATAATTCGTCGACCATTAGCGGCGGCCGCAGAGCCTGGTTCGATCTCCTCCTGCCGTATCAACCCTCGACCAACCTGCTTCTGTGCCCTGTCCGGACGCCGAAGTTCAAGGAATTCATGCAGCTGTACCCGACCGCACCGGGGGATCTGGGAATCTCCAATTACGGCATGAATTTCCAGATGGGCGGCTGCGATTACGATCCGTGGCCTTATTCGAAATGGTCCGGCGTTCGTGGCGAAGTGGCGAACCCTTCGTCGGTGGTCTATGTCACGGATTCCGGGAGCCGCCCGCTTAACACCGCTGATCCTCTGAAATGCGTGACCGAAAAGAGCCCTGAAAAACCCGGTTGCTGGATCGTTCACGACCCTGGGAATGACGCCCCCAACACGGGCGGAGTCACGGGCACCGATCCGAACTGGGGCGGCCCCATGCCGCGCCACATGGGGCGCACGGCGGTGCTTTTCGTCGATGGCCATGTCTCAAGCATGAAGCCGTCTGCCTGGTACTGGAGCCGCACCCCTTGGCTGGATCCGAAGAAAGGCGGCCAGTAACAGCCCAGGCTTCCTCCCCGCCCGCCAAAATCGTCTCTCGCCCGTCCGCGGCCCTTCCCGGGCCTCGCCGCGTGACGACGCCGGGAGAAGGCTGTCCAATCTGCCGGTTTCCGGCAAGGTTGCCTATTCAGCCGGAAGTTATTGATTATTAACGCAGCTTTTGATACGGTAAAGTCTGGAGTGTTACACAAGCCGCCGACCCGCATGTTATGAGCCGGTTCAACCACTTGGAATTTGACGAACCGCTGGAGGAGCAAGGGGCCAGTTTGCCCGCCGTCAAGGACGGCCAGTACTATCTGAGAGAAGCCGGGGCGTCCTTCCGCCGGGGGCGCTTTGAGGAGGGGCTCCGTTTCTACTCCAAAGTCCTCGAACATGACCCGCACTGCGCGGCGGCCTGGACCGGCCAGGTCCGGATGCTGATTGAACTCGGCGAGTTCGAAGAAGCCAAGCTTTGGGCCGACAAGGCGCTAGAGATGTTCCCCGCCGAAGCGGAGCTCCTGGCAGCGAAAGCGGTCGCGCTCGCCCGTGCCGGCGATCCGAAGGCGGCCCTTGCCTTTTCCGACGCGGCCATCGAAGCGCAGGGTAACACGCCTTACGTCTGGCTGGCTCGGGGCGACGTGCTCCTGGCGCGAGCGGAGAAACGGGCGGACTTCTGCTTTGAAAAGGCGCTGGGGCTGGCGGCGCACGATTGGTTTATCCATTGGCTGGCCTGCCGCATTTACTGCTATTACCGGCGCTTCTCGCGCGGCCTCCAGATAGCCCAGAAAGCTCTTGAACTCAACGCCAGTGCCGCCGTCGTGTGGCTCCAGTTCGGACGGTGCCAACTGGCGCTGGGGTTGCGGCCGGCGGCGGTCACGTCGTTCGAACATGCGCGGGAGTTGGATCCGCTCTGCCAGCCGGGCACTTCCGATGTGGCGGACCTGTCCTCCGCGGGAATGTGGGCTCGCGTTCGGGGTTGGTGGCGCCAAACATTCGGCCCATGAGCGTTTCACGTTTCGAAGGGTTGATCTCCACAGCGCTGGATCGCGAGGCTTCCGATCTGCACCTCGTCGTGGGCGTGCCGCCGGCATTCCGGATTAACGGGGAGATCCTTCTCGCGGACGAAGATGCCCTCTCGGTGGAAGCGCTGGCCGGGATGGCCTACAACCTGTTGAACTCCGAGCAGCGCGAGAAGTTCGACCGCGAATGGGAATTGTGCATCTCGTTGCCCGACGAACGGGCCGGCCGCATCCGTGTGACGCTTTACCGCAGGAATGGCGGTCCGGAAATGAGCATCCGGTTTTGCGGACGCCACATTCCGACGCGCGAAGAACTGGGGTTGCCTGCGAAGATTGACGACCTGGCGCTCCGTCCCAACGGCCTGATGCTCATTACCGGCCCGACTGGAGCGGGCAAGACCACAACGCTCAATTACATGGTCAATTTGATCAACAACGAGCGGCGCTGCAAGATCGTCACGATCGAAGATCCCATCGAGCACATTCACGAGAATGCCAAGGCGATTATCGTCCAGCAAGAGATCCTGACCGATGCGCACTCGTTCCACCGCGCGCTGATCCATGTGCTGCGCCAGGACCCGGACGTTATTGTCGTGGGTGAAATGCGCGATCACGAAGCCATTTCCGCCGCCCTGACCGCGGCCGAGACCGGGCACCTGGTGCTGGCGACCCTTCATTCGCCGAGTGTCTCGCACGCCTTTGAGCGGATCACGGGCGTTTTTGAAGGATCCGCTCAGCGTCAAATCGTGATCCAGCTTGCCAACACGCTGCAGGGGATTATCGCTCAGGAACTGTTGCCCTCGGCCGATCGCTCCCGCCGGGTGCTGGCTTACGAGCTTCTGGTGGCCAATAGCGCGATTCGAAATCTGATCCGCGAAAACAACAAGCACATGCTGGAGACGGTCATTCAGACCGGCGGCAAGGAAGGCATGATCCTGATGGACGCCTGCCTGTACGATCTCTATTGCCGCTGCCTGATCAGCTACGATACCGCGCTCAGCCGGGCGCGGAACCCAGACCGAATTATCAAACGAGCCGGGTAAAGACGGGCGGCCCTCCAGCGGGAATGGGAACTATGCAGATCCAGGATTGGGTATGGCACGCCACCGTTGCCGTCGTCTCGACGGCCTGCATCGGATGGCTCCTTTGGCGCTGGCTGCAATCGAGCGACGAACCGGCGATGCTGATCCTCCGCTGGATTGGAACCGTGATCATTCTCGGGATTGTCATCTCCTTTGCCGCCCGGGCGCGCGATGAGATTTCCAAGATTGCCGCCGTGCTGGCGGGCGCTGTCGGCGGGTTGGGCCTGACGATCATTTGGCGCCAGCGGATCTGCGAATTCTTCGCCAGCCCGTTCGTTGGGCTTTACACCGGCGGCAGCGCTCAACCGGATCCCACTCCTTTCTATTCCCTTGCCCAAGGCCGGCGCAAGCGGGGCGAGTTCGATCTCGCCATCGCCGAAGTGCGCAAGCAACTGGAACGGTTCCCAACCGACTTCACCGGCTGGATGCTTTTGGCCGAAATCCAGGCCGAAGACCTCAAGGATCTCCCCGCCGCGCAGGAGACCATTCAAGAGATCCTT
Source organism: uncultured Verrucomicrobiota bacterium (assembly GCA_964578605.1). Taxonomy (GTDB): domain Bacteria; phylum Verrucomicrobiota; class Verrucomicrobiia; order Limisphaerales; family SIBE01; genus JAXMHN01. The sequence continues at coordinate 62,579 of CAZODO010000009.1, forward strand.
CGCCAGCCCGGGCACGCTTCCAAGAATATCGCCTTCGCCCTGAGTCGCGAGGCCGATTGGCACCTCAAGCTTCATCAGGATAGCGCCGGCGCACGCGCCGCTTTGGAACAAATCGTGGCGCTGCTGCCCGATACCGAGCAAGCGCAACTCGCCCTGCAGCGCATCGCGCACCTGGGATCACCGGAATGGCACGCGCAGCGAACCGAACCCCGGCGCATCCAGCTGCCGCGCGGTCCGGCCGATCTCGGGTTGCGGGCGACGCCCCTGGCGATCGCGGCCCCGGAAGAAGATCCCGCGACAACCGCCGCGAATTACGTCCGGCACCTGGAGGAGTTCCCTTTTGACAGTGAGGCGCGGGAGAAGCTGGCGCTGATTTATGCGCGTCATTACCAGCGCCTGGACCTCGCCTCAGACCAGCTCGAGCAATTGATCGGTTCTCCCAATCAGCCCGCGAAGAGCGTGGTGCACTGGTTGAACCTGCTCGCGGATCTGCAGATCGAGATGGCCGCCGATGCCGATCTGGCCCGGCAAACCCTGGAACGGATTGCGGCGCGGTATCCCGGGTCCGCGTTCGCTTCCAGCGCAAGCAACCGCATGGCCCATCTAAAACTCGAACTGCGCCCAAAACAACAGAGCCAAGTCGTGAAACTTGGCTCCTACGAAGAGAATATCGGTTTGAAGGGCGGCCCGTTCCCCAAAACGCCGCCTACCGGGTAATCAACCTGCCGTAAATCTGCTTGTCGATCTCGCTCGCGAGGTCGATATCTCCGCGGCCGCCCCGGGTGCGCGCCTGGACGCGGACGCGGCTGACCTTCGGTTCAATCTCTTCCACGGCCACCCAGACGGTCCGCGTATCGATCTTCGCTTCGAGCGAATTGTTGATGGTATTCTCTTTTACGAGGGTTCCATTGAGCTTCAGGACGTCTTTTGCCGCGGTAAAGATCTCGGCTACAGGCCGTTCATAGCTGCTCTCCTTGGTGTCGGTGGCCATCGGAAGACCCGCCTTGGATCCGCCATCCACCGTCCGGACACACCCGCAAAACAGCGCCGACAGGCATAGGGCCGTCAACAAAGCAAAGACATTCTTCTTCATTGGGCGTATGCAATCACATTCCTCCCGGCCGTCAAGCGTTATCGGGGCGCCGGTTTCGGGCGCACGGTGCAGCCATTCGCCCCGGAGCTCGGAGAAACGCATTGAAACGCTCTGGACCCTGCGTTACCGTCGGCTTATGAACTCCAAACCTGCTTGCGACGTCCCGGTTCCTGCCTGCCCGCCGCGTTTGGCTGGCTCGCTTCGTTTGGGAGCCCTCTTGTGTCTTTTGCTTTTCACCGCGGGCCTGCTTGCCGGTTGCGCGAGCCTCAAACAGTATTCCGTCGATTCCTGGCAGGGCCCGCTTCCGGTGCGCGACATGGATTACGTGGAGGTCGGGAGTTAGCTATTTGGCGGGCAGTCTTCCGGGGCTGCCCGAGTCTGCCGGAGCAGGGACCCTGCGCGCAAAAGGAGGACTGCCTTGATTGCGCCAGGAGGTCCGTCAGTGCATTGATTAGGCCAGCCCAATGACGGGCTGCGAAAAGAGGATGAATCCCCCAGGAACCTTCGTCGCAACCGTTGTCGCTCCGAAGGTCCGGGGTCTAAACGCGCGAGGCGTCGTTTCGGGGTTTTCTTTCAGAGCTGGCCGTCAATTGGCGGCCCGGCCCTCGACACCTTTTGTCCCCTTGGCGATCATCTTGGCGGCTTCTTTGGGGCGCAAGGCGCGGACGGCTTTGCCGGCTTCCCACATTTCGGAGTGGCCAAGCTCGGAGAGTTCCTTGCCCAGGTGCACCTGGTAATCGGCCTGCCCGCACGCCGAAAGGACCCGCGCGGATTCCTTCCCGGCCTTGACCCGCTTGTAGAGTTCCTTGAAGACGGGAAGCACGGCTTTCTTGAAGCGCGGTTTCCAATCCAGCGCCCCGCGTTGCGCGGTCGCCGAACAATTCGCATACATCCAGTCCATTCCGTTCTCGTCGACCAATCGGATGAGGCTTTGGGTCAGTTCCTCGACGGTTTCGTTGAATGCTTCGCTCGGCGTATGGCCATTGGATCGGAGGACATCATATTGGGCTTCCATAATCCCCGCCAAGGCGCCCATTAACACTCCCCGCTCGCCGGTAAGATCGCTGAACACCTCGTGCTGGAAGGTCGTCGGGAAAAGGTAGCCCGAACCAATGCCGATCCCGACCGCCAGGCAGCGATCCTCGGCCCGGCCGGTGGCGTCCTGTTCCACGGCGAAACTCGAATTGATCCCCGCGCCGGTAAGGAAATTGCGCCGGACGGAGGTGCCCGAACCTTTCGGCGCCACCATGATCACATCGACGTCGGGCGGCGGGATGACGCCGGTCTGCTTTCTGTAGACGATCGAGAAGCCGTGCGAAAAGTAAAGGGCGTCGCCCGGTTTCAAGTTCTTCTTCACGCTGGGCCAGATGGCGCGCTGGGCGGCATCTGAAACCAGCATCTGAATGATCGTCCCCTTTTGAACCGCTTCCTCGATCTCGAAAAGAGTCTTTCCCGGTTTCCAACCATCTTTGACGGCCCGATCCCAGTCCTTCTTGAACTTGCTCGCCTGGCCAATGATCACATTGAAGCCATTGTCACGCAGGTTGAGCGACTGTGCCGGGCCCTGGACGCCATACCCGATTACCGCGATGACCTCGTTCTTCAGGACCTTCCGCGCTTTTGCCATCGGGAATTCCTTCCGGGTAATGACTTCTTCCTGGACGCCGCCAAAATCAATAAGTGCCATAGTAAACTGTTTAAGCTAGTACGTTTTGCCAAACCGCAGGGCTGATTGCCATCAAGACTTTGATCACCGCGCTCGCTGGATCAGCGTGAGCCTTGATCCTATGCACGAGCGTCATCCCGTCAATACAAAGCTTATGGTGTGCATTCGCCAGGGCGCATCTCACGTTTTCCTGCTGGTGGCGTCTCTCTCAGCCTCCGCACCCGCTCTCAACACGGTCGTCACTCGGTCGTCACTCGGTCATGACACGGTCATCACCCGGTGATCACCCGGTGATCACCCGTTCCCGAACGGGTGAACTACGGGTGAACTACGGGTGAACTACGGGTGATCTACGGGTGATCTACGGGTGAACACCGGGTCCACCGGGTATGAGCTGGCTCTGCGCCGTGGAAGAGCCCCCTGTGCCTGGCAAGACCGAAATTGAACGCCGGCGGCTCAAAATTGGCATGCCGGCGTCCAAAAATCCTCCTCTTGGACGCAAAATCACGCTCGATCGCGCGCGTACCAGTCAATATTGCGCGTCAGGACGATGACCAGCGCCAGAATGGCGAACAGGCCGGCTGTGCCAAGCAACAGCGCATAATCCTGCAATTGAAGGGCGACATAGAGAAACGCGTATATGGCAGCCAAAAGGGCGGCAACAATAAGGGTGCGGGTGCCGCTCTTAAGCATTTTGGCACTGTGAAAGCAGATTAGCAGGATCGTGACGGCAACGGCGATAAGGTAAGAGAGCCCAAACGAAGTGAATTCCGAGAGCGATAGCAGTGCCAGGTAAAACAGGCAGAGCGCCGCCCCGACCACGGCGTATTGGAAGGGATGGATCTTGAGCGCGGCCAGGATCTCGAACAGGAAGAACGCCGCGAAGATCAGGACGATAAAGAGCACCCCGTACTTGATGGCCCGCTCGGTATTCCTATAGGCGTCAATGCCCGAAAGGAGGACCACGCCAAAAAGGGAGGCGTCCGCGGATGCCGGGTGCAGGCCCGCTTCGGGCTCCTGGTCAGTCCATTGCTGCCCGTATTCGCGGCTGTAATAGGAGACCTGCCAGGAGGCGTCAAAGCCGTTGCGGCCGACCTGGCGCTGTGCCGGCAGGATGGCGCCCACGAAGCTCGGATCCGGCCAGGGCGAAGTGATGCGCACCTGGTTTTGTGCACCGACGGGGGCGATGCTCATGCCGCCGCTTCCGTTCAATGCCAAGCGCAGCCGAAAGGGAATCGCCGCCCCGAGATTGCGGGGATCGCCAACCCGGGCGAAGACTCCGGAAGTGAACCCTTTGAGCTTGCTGCCGGGGAGCAGGGGATGACTTCCGGTTCCCCAGCTTATTTGCAGAGTCTCTTTCACTCCGCGCAGGTCCGGGATGGCGAAGGCCACGAGCGCTTCGTTCCAAAGCACGCTCTTCTCGTCGATCCGCAACGCCGCGAAATCAGGTTGGGCGAACTGGCCGCTGACGTCGAATTCCCCTCGAAAAACGACCGCTTCGTAGATGCCCCGGTGCAACTTGGACGGCGTCAAGTGCCCCGCGACAACGACGTTCGTGGGCAGGAAATAGGCAGTGGCCTGGAGGATGTCCACTGCCTCAAACCGCTCGATAGCGCCGGACGCGTTGGCACGTTCTTTCCACGACTTCACCGCGCGCTGGTAAGGGACGACCAGGACGGGACCGATAAACTTCTGGTCGCGACCCCAGCTGGAGGTGATGCTCGCAACGGCTTCGTTCCGTCGGCCGAGCCGTTCCCGGAGAACGGACCGGACCATTTGCAGGGGGACGAGCAACAAGAGGATCAGAACAGCAACCCCGGCGATTTTGATGAGGGTGCTGGAGCTCTTGAGGGGATCGGGCAGGGAGACGTTATCAGGGGTGTTCATGTTGAGTGAAGCGAGTGACTGGGGGCGTGGACCGGCGGTGGACAATCCGCGGCGGGGCGGCGTCCCGGGCAGAGGTTGAGGTAAAAAGGGCAGTCACTTTGTATTACAAAGTCGTGGACATTGCTGCCCCGCGTTTCGTTCAATCTCGCGGCCCGATGGCCGGTCCTGGCCCCCGACTGCAAGGCGCCCCTCGGATCCGTCGGGCATCGTTGGGACTTCTCAGTCAGGCCGCCAGGCTGCCTCAAATCGATACCGGCCGGACCCCACCTCGAACACGGCGGCCCGAGCCTGCTTCTCGATACACCGGATGCCGGAGACGCGTCCGATGGCTTTGCCGCCTTCTGTGACCCCGTCCGGGTCGGTGGTCGGGATTTGAATTGTGGCGGATGTGTTCGGAGGGATGGCGATCTCGAAGACGACCTGGTCGCCGGCTTTCCGCCATTCGGAGCCGATGGGGCCGCTGATGGAATCATAGCGGGCGCGGGCCCAATCCAACCCGGCGACCACTTGCGGCTGGAGAATGATCCTCCGGAAGCCGGGTCCTCGCGGGTCGGGATTAATCCCGCCGAGCCCGGAATAGAACCACTCGCCCACATGCCCGAGCATGCAATGGTTCTGCGAGCTGGCAGGGTTGGCGTCCCAAGCTTCGGTGAGGGAGGTCGCCCCCTTCTTAAGTTGGTCGACGTAGCCGGGCCCTTCGGTCCGCGTTACGAGGTCGAACAGCACGCCAGGGTGGCCGCCCGCCCGTAAAGCTTCGACCAGGAACCGGAAGCCGACGTCGCCCGCGGTGACCTGGTTGCCGCGCGAACGCACGTCATCGACGAGTTTTTGGAGGACGGGGCCGGCTTGATTCGGGCTGACCATGCCGAGGACCAGGGGCATGGCGGCGGCCGTTTGGCTTCCGCGGTCGTACTGGCTGGTTTTCGGATTAAAGAACTTGGCGTTGAAAGCTTTCCGGATTTCGCTGACCAGGGAAGCCCATTTTGCGGCGTCTTCGCTCCGGCCCAGTAGCTCTGCGGTTTGGCGGAGGATGTCAGCGCCATGGAAGTAGATGGCTGTGGCGGTGACGCCTTTGCTGGTCAATTGCGACTCGCCAGGCGGGTTAGGCCCGATGTCATACCAATCGCCAAGGCCGTGGGAGAGGATATGACCGTTGGCGCGGCTGCTGAGGTAATCCACGTAACGAGCGGCAGTGGCGTAGTTCTCGGCGAGCGGACGAAGGTCGCCGTAACGCTGGTAAATCAGCCACGGGTTGACGACGGAAGCGCTGCCCCATTCAGGTGAGTCGCGAAACCCGCCGCTGAATACGGTAAACTCGGGGGCGATATCGGGAACCAGGCCGTTCGGAAGCTGCGCGGCGGCCATGTCATCGCAGATTTTCGAGTAGAGCAGGGCGGCGTCGTAGTTGAAGAAGATGGTCGGGCCGAGCAAATGCGAGACTTCCAGCCAGCCAAGCTTCTCGCGATGCGGGCAATCCGTAAGCACGCTCTGGAGATTGCTGTCGATGGCCGCCAGGATGAGGCGGTCGATCCGTTCGAGGACTGGGTCTGAGCAGGTGAAATCACCGGTTCGGCGGGCGGAAGAATGGGTGAACTCGCCGCGCAGTTGGAGAAGGGTGGGCCGGTCGGGGAACCGCTCCCTTTGCTCAAAGGGCGAGGCGCCTTCCACCTGCACGTAACGAAACCCGTAATAGGTGAAGCGCGGGCGCCAGGCTTCCGGCTCGCCAAGGCCCTTCAAGATGTAGGAGAACCATACGGGGCTGCCGGAACTGCGCTGGCTCACCAGTCCGTTGGAGTCCAGCAACTCGCCGGGGATGAGCTTCACCGTCGCGCCTGCGGAGCCGCGGATCTGGAGCGTCGGCCAACCCGAGAAATTCTGGCCAAGGTCGTAGACGAAGACGCCGGGTTTGGGCTCGGTGACTTTCACAGGCGAGAAACTGGTCATGACTTTGACGGGAGGGGCGCTCTGGGCGGAGAGTTGCCCGCCTGGGCCGGCGGTTTTAACCGCGGACTGCCATGACGAATCGTCAAAGCCAGGGCGATCCCAACCCGGCAGTTCGCGCCGCGCGTCGTAGTCTTCCCCACCGAAGATGCACGAAAAGGTGATGGGTCCAGGGGCCGTCTTCCAGGAAGCGTCACTGCAGACGTTGGTGGAGGTCCCATCTTCGAACTGGACATTCATCTGGAGGATGAACTGCGGCGGGCCGAAGGAACCTGTGAACTTGACGTAGCGGCCGCCACGGACGTTATACATCCCGTTGCCGAGCATGACGGCTAGGGCGGCTGGCTTCGTCAAGCCCTCACCCGATGCGCCCAGCAGATCCGTGACGTCGAACGTGCTGTAAAGGCAGCGCTTCCGGTAGTCCGTCCACCCGGGATCGAGGACCTGGTCGCCCACTTTGACACCGTTGATGGACAATTCGTAGAAGCCCAAGCCACAAATGTGGGCCAGCGCGCGCTTCACGGGCTTTTTGAAGGCGATTTCGCGGCGGAAGATTGGGAGCGGCCCGGAGGTTTCGCCGCCCTCGCGCGCCCGAATCCACTTGGCAGCCCAATCGTTGGGAAGCAGCCCCATGGTCCATTCGGCGGGGGGGCTCCAGGGCGAAGCGGCGCCTTCCTGGTCCCACACGCGCACCGCCCACCAGCACGATTGATTTGAAGCGAACGGCTTGCCGGTGCAGGCGATGTGCGCCATCTGGTCGGAGGCGACTTTGCCGGAGTCCCAGAGGTCTGCGCGGTCGGGCTGAAGGCGTCCTCGTTCGGTGGCGACGAGCACTTGAAAAGCCGATTGGCGGAGGTTCCGCGCGGCAGGATCGGGTGACTCGAGTTCCCAGGAGAACCGTGGTTGGGCGGCGTCGATGCCGACGGGGTTCTCGCGGTACTCGCAGCGAAGGCGGACCGGGTTGAGCGCTGCCAGGCAAGAGAGCTGAACCAGGGACAGCGCGAGGGCAAGGGCGATTCGGTGGCTCATGGAATTACAGATTGTCCGCAGATTGGCCGATTCGAACCTGAAAGACGAGGGCGAAAAGGCTCGCGCCTGGCTCCCGCGGAGCTTCGCTAAGGCTGCTGCCTTCCACCTTGCCGGGCGAAGTTCCATTCCTATAATGCGTCGATGCTGGATATCAAACTGATCCGTGAAGAGCCTGAGCGTGTCCGGAGCCGGCTCGCTGCGAGAGGGGCAGGGGACGAGCGGGCGATCGATCAGGTGTTGGAATTGGACGAGAAACGGCGCGCGGCTCTCGTTGAGGTGGAAGGCTTGAAAGGAGAGCGCAACCGGGCTTCCAAGGAGATCGGGGCGCTGATGGCCCAGAAGAAGGGAAGCGAAGCCGAGGAAAAGAAGCGGCACGTCCGCGAGATTGGCGAGCGGATCACGGAACTGGACCGAGCGGTCGCGGCGGCCGAAACGGAGCGGGACGAGTTGCTGTTGCGGATACCCAACTTGCCGCACGAGTCTGTTCCTGTGGGCAAGTCGGCTGAGGAAAACCCCGTGGTGCGGACGTGGGGGGCGCAGCCGGAGTTTTCCTTCAAGCCCAAAAGCCACCTGGAGCTGTGCGAATCGCTGGGGTTAGTTGACTTTGCGCGCGGCGCCAAGTTGTCCGGCAGCGGCTTTCTGCTCTACACGGGGATGGGTGCGCGATTGGAGCGAGCGCTGATTCAGTTCCTGCTCGATCTGCACACGACGGCGCATGGATACACGGAGGTTTCCCCGCCCTATATCATCAGCCGCGATTGCATGGTCGGCGTTGGGCAGTTCCCGAAATTTGAAGATCAAGCTTACGCCGTTCAGGAGGGCAAAGACGCCACGTCAATGGGCAAGCTCTACATGTTGCCAACAGCGGAAGCGCCCGTGGCGAATATTCATCGCGGGGAGATATTGAAAGAGAGCCAGTTGCCGATCCGATACTGCGCTTACAGCCCGTGTTTCCGGGCGGAAGCGGGTGCGGCTGGGGTGGGGACGCGTGGCATGATCCGCGTGCACCAGTTTGACAAGGTCGAGCTCATCAAAGTGGTCGCCCCCGAGACGGGATATGACGAACTGGAAAAGATGACGGCCAACGCTGAGGCAGTCCTGCAAAGGCTGGGGCTTCATTATCGCGTGATCCTTCTCTGCACAGGAGATATGGGTTTCGCCAGTGCCAAGACGTATGACATCGAGGTCTGGGCGCCGGGGCAAGGCCAATACCTCGAGGTGTCCAGTTGCTCCAATTGCGAGGACTTCCAGGCGCGGCGCATGGGTTTGCGATACAAGACAGCCGAGGGCGAAAACCGCTTCCCGCACATCCTGAACGGGAGCGGCACTGCGTTGGCCCGGCTGTTTGTGGCTTTGGTGGAAACCTGCCAGCGAGCGGACGGCACCTTGGAGTTTCCAGCGGCGCTGCGTGCCTGCTTGGAACCGCGCCTTGAATGATGAAGATCCTGACGGCCTGCAGCGAAGTTTTCCCGTACTCGAAAACGGGCGGCTTGGCCGATATGGCCGGAGCGCTGGCGAAGTATCTCGCGGGGGCCGGGCACGAAGTGGTCGTTGTCACCCCCCTTTACCAGGGGGTTGCCGCGAAGGCTGCGCCCCTAAAGCGCATCGAACGCGCGCTCAAGTTGCCCCTGGGCCGCGATGGTGTGAAAGCCGAGATTCTGACGCACCAGCCTATGGAGCGTCTGACGATCCATTTCGTGAGGCAACCCGCGTTTTACGAACGGCCGTCGCTCTACGGGGAAGGGGGACGGGATTATCCGGACAACGCGGAGCGGTTCATTTTCTTCTCCAAATGCGTGGCGTATCTGGCGCGGCACCTCGATTTCAAGCCGGACATTTTACATGTTCATGACTGGCAGACGGGGTTGGTGCCGCTGTTTGTGGCGCATCAGAAGTGGCAGGATGCCTGGCGCATTCCGCCTCGGACCTGCCTGACCATTCACAACCTGGCGTATCAGGGGGTGTTTCCCGCGTCGAAGTACGAGCTCACGAATTTGCCCTGGCAGTACTTCCAGCCTAAAGGCGTTGAGTATTTCGGGTCGCTCAACTGCCTCAAAGCGGGGCTCATTTACTCCGACGTGCTCACGACGGTCAGCCCCCGCTACGCCCGGGAGATCACGACCGAAGAGTTCGGGTGCGGCCTGGATGGCGTGCTGCGAGAGCGCCAAGCCAGCCTGCATGGCATCCTGAACGGCGTGGACTACACCGAGTGGAAGACGGTCGATAACCCCTTCCTGAGGCACTCCTACTCGGCCGAGGATTTGTCGAATAAGGCAGCGGCAAAGGCCGACCTTCAAACAGAAATGGGACTCCCGGTTGCCCTAGACATCCCGCTCTTCGGGACGGTCAGCCGCCTTGCAGAACAGAAGGGCATGGACATCCTTCTGAGTGCGCTCGAGGAGATGCTGAGCGCCAACCTGCAATTCGTGCTGCTGGGAGCGGGCGAGTCCCGGTTCGAGCGCGCCTTTGTCCAATTGGCGGCGAGGCATCCGGACAAGATGGCGGTGCGAATTGGTTATGATCATGCGCTGGCGCATCGGATAGAAGCCGGCAGCGATTTCTTCCTGATGCCGTCGCGCTTCGAACCGTGTGGTCTCAACCAGATGTACAGCCTCCGGTACGGGACCATTCCCATCGTGCGCACAACGGGCGGGTTGGACGATTCGGTCACCGGTCCCACCCAGGATGCGAATACCGCCAACGGCATCAAATTCACCGAATACTCCAGCCGGGCGTTGGCCAAGGCGATTCGCAAAGCGCTGGTCCTCTGTGAGCACCCGGATGTTCTGGAGCATTTCCGGTTGAATGCGATGGAGGCGGATTTCTCCTGGACGCGCACCGCGGGGGAGTACGCGCGCCTTTTTGAAAGCCTGCTTGCCGAGCCCTGAAGCAACAGGTCCCGGGGACCGCCGTCAGGCTACCGCTCCGCCTTTGAGCATGGTCGGGTCTTCGGAGGGTCTTTCGGGTCCAGACTCTGCTGCATTTGAGCGAAGGCTAAGGAGCAATTCGCACTGCGCCTCAAGCAGTTCGCGCATGAGCCGGCTCCGCGATCGAAGGAGAGGGATGGCTTTCCCTGATTCGTGGCGCGACACGGCCTCTTTGTAGGACCGAGTCACTTCGGTGAGTTCACGCCGCAACTGGGAAACACGGGCGCGCAGAGTACCCCGTTCACTCGGATCTGATATTCGGCGCGGCATCGCAACTCCCTTTCAAGCTGGCTTTGGGCTCCCCATAACGTCCTCTTCGGATTGGAACTCCTCCAGTAGTGCGTCCAGGTCCGGCTCGCTCCTCAGCTCCCATCGCCCAGGATCGTCAACGGCAGGTTCTGAATGGACCAGGAAAGCGTCGGATTCGCCTGCTCTGAACAGCTCCAGGACTGCCGCAGAGAAGGCCGCGATGCCGGCCGATGTCAGAATCCATGTCACTCTTGCTCCCGTCCGTGTCTCAGTTTCGCACGTCGCACCCCGTCTGCCCTCGACGAGGAGACAGTTTTGTCGACTGGCAAGAAGCATGCCGGGGGAATTGCTGGCGCCGCCCCATGGAAAGCGCTGGGCTTTCCGCCGCGCTGGGGGATTTCTCGCATGGGATCGACCGCGGGTGGGGAATGGCTCGGGAAAGCTCCCGCCTGCCGGCATCGGGCCCGTTCCCAGGATTCGCATGGTTCTATCAACCTCGCGCACGAGCCCTTGGACTTGATCGAGGGGGCCGGAATTCATCCGCCACGGATTGCCTGAGGACAGCTCTGCCGCCGGGAGGCGGACGACTTGAAAGACCTGCCGGCGCTCGCGGAGGGGGGCTCTCCTTTAGGAGGGCTTGAGCGGCTTTCTGCCTCTATCCGCCCAGCAAAAGAGAGTGCTCGACCCGGTCGTGCCCGAGGCTGTATCGCGGGAAGGCCTTTAACGAGAAGGTGACGGCCACCGTGATGTCGTCTGAACCGTCCCGCCGGTCCCGAACCCGCAACGTGAGCGCGGAGGTCCAATTTCGGAGGTCGCGGTAGAGCGTGTAGTACTGCTCTTCCATGGTGGAGTCTCGCGCTTCGAAATGGTGCGTCATGCGCCAGGCCCAGTTCTCGTTGAACCGGAAATAGACGCTGGAACGAATCAGGTTATTGCCCGAGTCCGGCCCGAATTCTTCGGTCTCTTTGACATAAAGGTGCCCGAGGGAAATGCCCCAGACGTCGTTCGGTTCCAGCGTCACAGAATGGTTCGCGTAGCGCAGAATGCCATTCTCCATGTCGGTGCGCGTTTCCGAACTCAGGGTCAGCCATGAGCGCGGGCGGAAATCGAGGTCGGAAAACAGATCGGCAAACGTGGTTTGTTGGTCGCGTTTGTCCAGGCGCCAGTCTGTAAACAGCCGCCAATTGACCAGGTGATCCAGGGCACCGTCCCGCTTGGTTTGGACCTTATTGAACAGCCCAAGCCGCAACACGTTCTGGCTATCGATGGCGTCAATCGCATGGTAATCAGGGAAATCGACCGGCAACAACCGCAAGCTGGGCACTTCGGTGTCGAACTGCGGAAGCTCCCGCGGGCGAACCGTCGGGTTGGGCACAAACACATAATTGACCGAAGGCTGGATAATATGGCGGATGCCGTCGGCGTCCCAGAATTTGCTTCGCGCGTTGCTCCAGAGCCGGGAGACTTTGAAGGACGCTTCCGTCCCGGTGTTGAACACGCCGCGCTCCTCCTGCGAGTAATCGACCGCCGGATGATTCGAGTCCGTTTCGCCATAATGGGTAAACCGTCCTCCCACACGCGGCGTGACATTGAGCCATCCGAAGAAGGTCCGGGGCAGCAGGATTTGGTGGAACGTGTCCGCTCGCAGGGCGGAGTAATTGGTCCCGGCATCGGCCGGTTGGAACCGGAAGTACCCGGCGGAGGTTTCGCTCTCGTAATAGAACGGCGAGACCCCTAACTGCTGGCGGTAACCGTTGAGCTTCACGTCCGGAAGACGTTCCACGGTCTGGAAGAAGTCGTTGAGTTGGGGCTGCGCCAAAAGGTCGAGGCTGTAATTCGGCCAAAGCTGGTTTAGCTCCAGGAAGGATCGCGGCTGGGGATTCTGGCGGTACTCATTCTCGAAAAAGTCCCGGACCACATAGGCGTCACTCTGTTCGCGCACCACCACGGTGGCCATCAGGTTGGTGCGCAATGTCCCCCGGTGCGAGAAGGTAATGCGGTGGCGATCCGGGTCGATCGGTCGATCGTGGGCATCGGTGCCCGGCTTGCGGTCGTGAATATAGTACCCGGATAGCGTTCCCTGGCCGTAGCTTCCCAGGTTGTAATCGAAATCCGGTCCGAACCCGATCCCCCGCTTTTCGTAGACGTCGAGATTCAGCGCGCCGGCCAAAAACTCATTCAACTGCCAATTGTAGGAAGTCCGCAGGAAGGGCCCATACCGGCTCCGGTAGCCGGGGGTAAAATCGAACGCATTGGGAATCCCGTCCAGCCGGCGCCGGTAGAACGGGAAATACATCACCGGCACATCGCCCAGGTAGAGCACCGCTTCTTTGGCCGTGATGGATTTGCCTGGAATGATCCTCAGATTCTTGGCCCGGATCCGGTACCCGGGTTCCTGGAGATCGTCCGTTGTCACGTAGGCGTTGCGCGCGGTGTAAACCCGGTTCGTCGTGCCTTCGATCGGCTCCGAACCCAGATCCTCGCCCCCCGCGAAGAAGGGGGCGAACCCGGCGCGGAACTGGTTCGCGCTCATGGCGCGGGTTTTGAGGTTGTAACTGACGCGGTCCCCTTTCCAGAGGTAAGCCTCGCGCTGGATTGTGACATTCCCCTCGGCTGCAGCCTCACCGCTCTCGCGGTCCACCTGAACCGCCGTTGCCGTCAGCACCGTCGGTCCGTACCGGACGGCAATTCCGTTGGTCCCGATGATCCGGCCGTGGTCGTAAATCACGTAGCTCTCGGGAGTCAAACCGTCCACGCGCCATTCGCTCTCCCCCTCTTGCCCGTAAACAGCGGCGGCAAGCCCGAGGAAAAGCAGGCTCAGCATGCGGACGAGGTTCGTCTTCTTCATCGGCGCGCCCAGCTAAGCAAAACCCGCAGGGGGTGCCAAGCGGGATTTCCAGCGGCGGGCCACCCACGCGAGCGGGCGTAGCAATGAAAAATCGACAAAGCCGCCACCTTCCGGGCAGAGTCGCCAGGTCGACAGGGGCTCGGACGAACAAACCACGCTATGTCTCCTCAGCGTCAACTTGGCCTCGCCACGGCAGCGTCGCTCGTCGTGGCGAGCATGATCGGCTCCGGAGTCTTCACCACCAGCGGTTTTCTGCTGGCGGATTTGCACACGCCGGCCCGGGTGCTGGCGGTCTGGTTTGGCGGAGGACTGCTTGCGATGATGGGAGCCCTTTGCTATGGCGCTCTCGCGCGGCGCTTCCCGGAATCGGGCGGGGAATACCTCTTTCTTTCGCGCACGGTGCATCCGGCTGCCGGCTATCTCGCGGGCTGGGTCTCGTTGCTCGTCGGGTTTTCCGCCCCTCTGGCGGCGGTGGCGCTCGCGTTTGGGAATTACACAAAGGAATGGTTCCCTTTCTTCACGCCGGCGCTTACCGGGACCGTCCTGGTTGGCCTGTTCGCTCTGCTGCACGCCGCCCACGTCCAGCGGGGTGCGTGGGTTCAAAATGCGGCGGTGGCCATCAAACTGGTGCTGATTCTCGTGCTGATCGCCTGGGCCGGAACCCGCCTGGGGGCGCCCGCCGTTTCCACGCCGCCCGACGTTCCGTTGGGGGTCTTTGCTGTGTCGCTCGTGTGGGTCTCGTTCAGTTACTCGGGATGGAACGCCGCCGTTTACATCGCCAGTGAAGTGCGGGCGCCGGAGCGGAACCTGCCGCGAGCAATGGCGCTTGGGACAGGCGCCGTCATGGTGATCTATCTCGCGTTGAACGCGGTATTCGTGTTCGCGGCGCCGGTGGATCAGCTTGCCGGCAAACTGGAGGTGGGCCGCGTGGCCGCGGAGGCTTTGGGAGGCAAAGCGCTCGCGGAGGCGGTCACCGCCGTGATTGCCCTCGCCTTGGCCACCTCGGTGTCGTCGATGACCATGGCCGGGCCGCGCGTCTACGCGCGCATGGCCGAGGATCGCTGCATGCCCCGCTGGTTCCGGTTCGCCAAGGCCGGGCCGCCCCGGCGCGGGATTCTCCTTCAAAGTGCCCTGGCGCTCGTGATGCTTTGGACGGCCACGTTCGAAAGCCTGCTGACCTACATCGGCTTCTCGCTTGGGTTGTGCACCGCCGCATCCGTCGCCGGCCTCATCCGCCTCCGCCTGCGCGAAGGCCCCGAATTGCGCGTCCCGGGTTGGCCCTTCGTGCCGGTGCTCTTCGTGGCCAGCGTGGCCGCGATCAGCCTGTTCACCATGCTCCGCCGTCCTCTCGAGACCGGGGTCGGGCTCGCGACGCTCGTCGCCGGCTGGATCAGTTGGCGTCTCGTCGCGAAGCCGGGCAGGTCAACCCGCGCGGACGCCCCGGAGCTTTCAGACTAATTTGGACAACGCGCCGCCCCGTGCTAGAGTGCGGCAACCGATACGATTATGGAAACCATTCTCAGCCTCTGCGTGGGCCTCGGCTTGAGCGCGGCCTGCGGATTCCGTGTTTTCGTCCCCTTCCTCGTGATGAGTGTCGCGGCGCATTCGGGGCATTTGAACCTGGCGCCCGATTTCCAGTGGATTGGCTCGACGCCGGCTCTCATTAGCTTTTCGGTGGCGACCGCGCTGGAGATTGCCGGATATTACGTTCCTTGGGTGGATCATTTCCTCGATACGGTGGCCACGCCCGCGGCAATCGTGGCGGGCACTATTGTTACCGCCTCGTTCGTCACGGACGTCAGCCCCTTCCTGAAATGGAGCCTGGCCGTGGTGGCCGGCGGCGGCGTGGCCACGGTGGTCCAAGCCTCCACGGTGGTGCTCCGCGGGGCGTCCAGCCTGACCACCGGCGGGTTGGGGAATCCCATCTTCGCCACAGCCGAGCTGGCCGGATCGGTGGTCACCTCGGTGCTCTCGATTGTGGCGCCTGTCGTCGCGCTTCTGGTCCTTCTTGTGGCGGTCATACTGGGTCGCCGGCTCCTGCACTTCCCCAGGCGCCGCGCTGCCGTCTGATCCGCGGCTATCCCGCCGCAGCCCAAACTTCGAACGCCGGACTTGTCCCGGCGTTTCTTGTTTTGGGCGATGGCCGCTCGCGGCCTGCCCCACCGGCCCTTGGAACCTCCTGGAGCGGGTGGAGAGCTCCGTGATCCTTTCGCGCGAGGAGAGCGTCTGGATCCGCATTAAACAGGTTTTTCACCCGTAAATGACACGTATTTCACTCGATTCGAAGACGAGTTATATACGTGTTAAATACCTGTTAAATACGTGTTATATCCCTGAGAACCCCGCCGGAAGCGGGCGGGCTCTCTGGTTTGGCTTCTTGCTCTTCGGAGCGCCGGCTTGCAGCCGGTTTGGTCTTTCACCGCCGCTGCGAACGAGCGGCACCCGAAGACTGCAAGCCGGCTGCCGGCCGGCGCTCCGAAGCAAAGGAGAATTGCTGGCACGAATCTTTGGTGAGTAGACAGGCTGTGTCCGGCTCCTGTATTCTGGCGCTTATGAAAGCCATTCTGACTCGTCGGTCCTTCCTCACACGAACGGCCCTGGCCGCTGGAGGCCTGGCTGCCGCACATGCCTTCCCCGTGCCAAACCTCCTCTCGGCTGAGTCGAGCGGTGAAAAGCTGAAATGCGTCGTGATTGGATGCGGCGGGCGCGGCATGACCCACTTGGGTGACGGCATCGCCAAGACGGGGCAAATTCCTTATGCGCTGGTCGATCCCGACGAGAAGCGGTTTGCAGTGGTGAAAAAGTGGATGGAAGGGCGCAAACTGAGCGCGGACAAGGTCCAGACATTTACCGATTACCGGGCGATGTTCGACAAGATCGGCAAGGAGATCGATGCCGTCTTCATCGCCAGCCCGAACCATCAGCACGCCTTGCCCGCTCTGATCGCAATGCAGCTCGGGAAAGGCGTCTACTGCGAGAAGCCCGTCTGTCATGACGTCGCGGAGGCGCGCAAGATGCGGGAGATGGCGCGGAAATCCAAGGCGCCAACGCAGATGGGGAACCAGGGACATTGCGAAGAGGGCTACCGCCGGCTGTGCGAATACATCCAGGCGGGGGCGATTGGCAAGGTCACGGAAACCCACAGCTGGACCGATCGCGCCAATGGCGGAGTTGGGCCGCGGCCTCCCTACGAACCGGTCCCGGCGGGATTGGATTGGGATTCCTGGATTGGCCCGGCGCCTTACCGCGATTTCCATAGCGACTTGCACCCGCACGAGTGGCACGGATGGTTTGATTTTGGCAACGGTTCCATCGGCAACATGGGTTGCCACGTGCTGGACGGCGCCTATTGGGCTCTGCAACTCGACCACCCGGTGGCCATCGAGATGGAAGAGGTTCGCGGCGGCAGCGATGAGCGTTACCCCACCGGCAGCCGCATCCGGTGGGATTTCCCGGCGCGAGGCGATCAACCGGCCGTCAAGGTCACCTGGTACGAAGGCCTTCGAAAGGATGCCCAGGCCGAAGCGAGCGGGAACTTGCGCACCGCCCGGGGAAACGCTCGCAATCTGCCGCCCTTGATCGCGGAATTGCAGCGCGACTATCCGGACGAGGAATTCGGCACCAACGGCTCCCTTTACGTGGGGGACAAAGGGATCATTTACACCGGTTGCTATGGCGAACGCATGCATATCGTCCCGATGGAACGAATGCGCGAAATGAGCGAACCGCCCAAGACCCTGCCTCGGACCAAGGATGTGTTCACCGATTTCGTGGAGGCGTGCCTGGCCGGCAAGAAGGAAACGGCAGCCAGCTTCGAATACGGCACCCGACTGACGGAGTTCACCTTGCTTGCCAACCTCGCCCAATACGCCGGGCCAGGGAAACGCGTTGAGTGGGACGGGCCGAATATGAAGGTCGCGAACTTTCCGGAACTGAACCGCTGGATCGAACGACCCTACCGTTCCGGTTGGAAGGCCTGAAAAGCTGGCTTTGCGTTCAGGTGGCCGCCAGCCTTTGGAGCGAGCGCGCCACCTGGATCATCTCTTCCGATCCGCCGGGCTTGACGAAAAAGCCGTCCGCTCCCGCCGCGGCGGCGCGATCGGCCGTGCCTCGATCGGTCATGCCCGTCAGGAATGCGAACCGGACGGGGCACAAGGGCGGCCGCGTTTTGATCTGTTCCAGCACCTGGAAACCGTCCCCACCGGGGAGGTGCACGTCCAGCACCACGCAAACGCCGGAAGCGAACGACTCCACATCGGCAAGGATCCGCAGGGCGTCCTGAACATTTCGCGCCCACCAAACACGAGCCGACGCCCCGGCCTTGTTCAAAGCCCGTTTCAAGAGCATAAAATCGTCGGGATCGTCCTCGATAACGAGGAGCACAGGAATGCCACCCGATCTCTTGGATGATGCGGGCTGGCCGTCGTCAGAACGGCGGGGCGGGGGACAGGAAGTCCTCCGGAGCGCTTCCTGTCGTTCGGCGGATCGTTGCTCAAGTTCGCACGCCCTGCTGTGCAGCGGTTCGCCACGCTCCCGAGGTTCGGTCAGAGAGGCACGAAGCGCTTCTTGATCCTTGTCCGCTCCACTCACACCGTGACCTTAACCGGACCGGTGGACCGGTTTCAACCCTGGTCCAACGCACGGACGAAAAACCGGGTTTGCCTGATCCTCGGGTAGGGGCGAAAGAGGGGAGCTAATCTCCTCTGAGAGTGAAAAGTGGTGGTAGGAGATGGATTCGAACCATCGAAGGCGTGAGCCAGCAGATTTACAGTCTGGTGTAATATTGCTCTATCAATGACTTACATAAACGTGCTTACTTTCTGCTTGCGTTCTGAGCGGCCATACCGTATGAAAGAGCCACCAACCGCAAACAAGCGAAAGGCAAGCAATGAAACACCGAACAGGGCACCTTAGAAAGCGGGGATCATCCTTCTACGTTCGTTGGGTTATGGACGGTAAGGTCTTTGAGCGAGCCTTGCGGGATGAGAACGACAAGCCGATCACTGACCGGCGCAAAGCCGAGCAAGCCAAAGCCAGGGTAATGGCGCCATTCACGACTGCTGACAAAACAACCGCCCTTGAGTCCATCGCGGCTAAGATCGACGGGAGCAAGGCTGAATTGGCGAGGATCGAAGATGAGCAAAGCCCGGCGCTCGCCATAGACAAGGCTTGGATCACGTATCTCAAATCAGCGAACCGACCCGACACCGGCGAAGCGACGCTCAGGCAATACGGCTTTCAGTTTGCCGCTTTCGTCGATTGGATGAAACAGCATCATCCGACCCTCACCACACTCCGGGGCGTGAGTGAGGGGATCGCCGGTGAATACGCCGGGCACTTGCAGGGGAGCGGGCTATCTTCGGGCACGTTCAACAAGCATCTGAATTTGCTGGCGTTGGTGTTTCGGGTGCTGAAGAAGGACGCCCGCTTGGTGGATAACCCATGGCTGGAGATCCAGCGTAAACGGATCGCACCCCACACACGCCGGGAGCTTACCGTTGACGAACTCCGCAAGGTTTGTGACTCCGCGACCGGTGAATTGCGGACGTTGCTCGCCTTGGGCGTTTACAGCGGGCTCAGGCTTGGCGATTGCGCAACCCTACGTTGGGCCGAAGTCGATCTGCCCCGAAACATCATCCGCCGTGTGCCAAATAAGACAGCACGAAGCCGCCCGGATAAAGTTGTCCATATCCCGATTCACCCAACCCTGGGCAGCATCCTTGACGAGCTCGCAACCGAGACACACTCCGATTACGTCCTTCCCGACATGGCCAGGCTTTACCTGGACCGCATCGACCTTGTTACCGACATGGTGCAACGCCATTTCATCGCGTGCGGCATCAAGCCTTACAAACCGGGGACGGGCGAGAACGGCAAGCGAGCGGTGATCGAGGTGGGGTTTCACAGCTTGAGGCACACCTTCGTTAGCCTTTGCCGTGAGAGCAACGCCCCACTTGCGGTGGTTGAAGCCATCGTAGGGCATAGCAACCCGGCTATGACCCGTCACTACACTCATGTTGGTGAACTCGCTTCGTTAAATGCCGTTTCCGCCCTGCCAGCAGTCATGGGTCCCGTAACACCATCCGCACCCGTCCAGCGCAACGAAGCCGCCATCCTGAGCGAAATCCGGGCCATCCTGCAGGCCATGACGCCCGACAACTGGCAGGCCAAGCGGGATGAAGCTATGGTGATGCTGCCCGCGTGATCCACTGCCAGAAGGCCCTGCAAACCGGCGCCAGTGCCACCCTGGGCCGGTCCAACCGTGAAGGTGGCTCACGATCCCAGTCCTGATCCCTTCCTCCACTGGCGAAGCCTACACCACCACCGTGACCTGCTCCGCCCCGCCGGTGGATCCAGTGCCCCCATGGCCGAGCCCGATGGGGCCCCCTATTTTCCTGCCCGGGAGCGGTGGAAGGTGGGGCACGCTCTCTTTCGGGGTGGCATCACCGTTGGTGTGGGGTTTTAGAGAATTGCCCCTAAAATCAGGTTTTCGCCAATCGAAAGCCGCCAAGCAGACTGTATCCGCTGATACAGGACGCCATCCATTTTACCCGACCGAAGCAGGCTGGCTGGGTCTTGGTCGCCCACGTCCTGTGAGTTGCTGCGTTCCTTTCGCGGCTTCCGCCCGTTCAAACTCTCTCCTTGACGGCCGTGGAGAAAAGGAGCAAAGCGGCAATATGAAACCCACCGGTCAATGCCTTCTCTCATTGGCTTTTGCATTATTCACAGCTGTTCCGGGATATTCGGCTGGCATTGCAAACGGGAGTTTTGAACTCCCAGGAGAACTCGCTCCCGGTACGTTCTCGATTCTTGTGCCGGGTAACCCAACTCTCGCCCCTTGGATTGTGGGCGGAACAAATCTTGATTCCGGCGTTGCCCTGCACAACGGGGCCGTGGGTGATGTTCCGCCAGTCGACGGCGCATACACCGTGGTTTTCAACCCAGGTAATCGGGGCGCTGGCGATTGGTTGGCCCAGACTTTCGATACAGTGCCAGGTCAGCCTTATAAGCTGACTTTCAATGTGGCACGCTACGGCAATGTTGAAGGTTCGATTAGCTTGCGGGTATCCGTGAGAGATGCGACGGGCGGCATTTTGTCGACTGCCGAAGCCGTGCCACCGAAGCAGGGCTTTGGTTCGGTGAAGATGCACTTCCTAGCGAAGGGCTCCCAGTCGATTTTGGAGTTCGTAGATACTTCGCTGGCCACCGCCGTTGTCGATCTGCTGCTGGATAATGTGGTGGTCTCAATCGCGGATTCAACCGGCGCAGAGCAAACTGTCCCGTCTTCGGACGATCTCTGGGACGTGAGCTGGGGAGCCGTGATTACCGGACACTCGCCGCTTTGGAGCTGCGAGCCAGGGGAGACGGCATTTGATGCGAGAGACATCTTCGGAGGGGATTTCGGGAGCGGATGTGATTACGACCCTGTGGGTGAGGTTGTTTATGGTGACTTCGCAACCAACGGATTCATCCACTTTGTTGAATGGGCCATGCCAGAGCAAGTGACGATTCGATCCTTCCGCCTTTGGGCTTATGGAGATGGTGCCCCATTTCAGGGACGCCGGGAGTTCTCGGCCTTTCGGCTATTAGCGAAGTCTCCTGGGTCTGCAACCTACGATCTCACTCTCTACACGTTCACCCCCGGTCACCCTTATAACTTTGTCGACAACATCTATGGTCTACTCATCGAGACGGACATTACGCCGACGACCGCCAGGGAGTTTCGAGCCGAGTTCCTAAACGATGACACGGTCTATGCGCCGCGCGTCTTTGAACTCGACGGCTTCGGCGGCTTCGTAGAGTCAGATGGCAACCGCGTTCTTGCGATCAATTCTGCTGCGGATTACGTCGAGATACCAGACAGCGATTCACTGGACCTGACTGATCAATTGACCTTGGAAGCGTGGATCAACGCCGCTGTGGTCGAGGGAGCTCACACGATTGTTGGAAAGAGGCGGTCTGAATTTGGAACTGGCTACAACCTAATCGTGGGAGATGGCTGTGCTTCGTTAGGTCTGAACAACGACCCCGGCGACGGCTCAGGGATCAACTTCGTCGTTACCTCTGCCCCCGAGTTGAAAACGAACATTTGGTATCATGTCGCAGGGACTTACGACGGGAAGACGGCCAAGATCTACATAAACGGGTCACTGAAAGCGTCTGCATCGGTAGGGCTGGAGTTGTTAGCGAGCACCTACGATTTAGTGATCGGCAACGAGGGGTTGCCAAATGAACAACGTCCTTTCCTTGGGTATATTGACGGAGTGCGGATCTGGGACCGTGCCTTGTCCCAGCAGGAGATTCAGCTGGGGCTCTATCGGCCTCTTTCTGGAACTGAGGCTGACCTGCGAGGTTGCTGGACGTTCGACGATGGCCTTACAACCGATTCAACTCCCAATAGCAACGACGGTTATTTGAGAGGCAACGCTCAGATCCTGACCCGGCCAGGCGACCTGAGTGTTTCGCTCGGAGCCAATGTGAAGCTTACCATAAGGAACGCCCTTCCTTCCCCAATCATCTACCAGTGGCTCTTCAACGGGCAGGTGCTTGCAGGGAAAACGAATTCCGCCTTGATCTTGTCCAACGTGAAGACTGATCACTCCGGGACGTACACGGTGTCGGTCGCGAGCGGGACCGGCATCCAGTCTTATGGGCCTTGGGTGCTGTCTGTGGATGAGACC
The DNA here is from genome assembly GCA_964578605.1 of uncultured Verrucomicrobiota bacterium. Taxonomy (GTDB): domain Bacteria; phylum Verrucomicrobiota; class Verrucomicrobiia; order Limisphaerales; family SIBE01; genus JAXMHN01. The sequence continues at coordinate 84,900 of CAZODO010000009.1, forward strand.
TTCACGAAGATCACCACAGGGGATGTCGTGAGCGACAGAAGTTTCTCGACGGGATGTGCGTGGATTGACTACGACAGCGACAACGGCCTAGACCTCTTTGTCTCGGTGCACGGCGGCCAGAATCTGCTCTACAAGAACACTGGAAACGGCTCGCTCCTGAAGGTCGTTAAAGGCAGGCTCGTTGAGGATTATGTAACCTCGCTGAGCGGCGTTTGGGGGGACTACGATAACGATGGCTTCCTCGACGTGTTCGTGGCCAATCTGGACACCGCTCAGACCGGTGGGAACATCCTATATCGGAACAATCGGGACGGGACCTTTGCTCAAATTACCAGCGGGCCAGTGGCCAGCGCCTTGGCGCGGTCAGTGAGTGGAGCGTGGGGGGACTTTGATAACGACGGGAATCTGGACCTTTTCGTCGCCAACTCGGAGAGCAATCGTGTCAACTTCCTGTACCGCAATAATGCTGACGGCACCTTCTCGGAGGTGATTTCCGGGGCCGTTGTCAACGACGTTACGTACTCTCCCTGCGCCAGTTGGGCGGACTATAACAGCGATGGCAGTCTCGATCTATTTGTGACGACTGAGCGGGGTGATACGTTGAACTCGCTCTACCGCAACGAGGGTGACGGTTCGTTCACCAGGATCACTTCCGGAGTGTTGGTCAACAAAGACGGACCTTCGAAGGGCTGTGCCTGGGCCGACTACAACAACGATGGTCACTTGGACCTGTTTGTGGCTGGCCAGAATGTTTTCTATTCCAATAACAAGGACGGCACGTTCTCTGCGGTCACGGGAGCAACCGTCCTGCGGGATGGAACCTTGACGGTCTCCTGTGCTTGGGGGGATTACGATAACGACGGGTGGCTTGATCTCTACATCGCAAACGAGAACGGTCCGGCGAGCTACCTTTTCCACAACAACGGTGACGGCTCATTCACCAGGGTTTTGTCTGGCAGCCCCGTTACGGACGCAGGGGTTTCGCGATCGTGCGCCTGGGGTGACTACGATCGTGATGGTTTTCTCGATCTCTTCGTATCTAACGGGGGCGGCGGCAATTTCTTCTACCGTAACAACGGGAACGGCAACCGGTGGATAACCGTCAAGTGCGTCGGTGTACACTCCAATCGTTCTGCCATTGGAGCGAAGGTCCGCGTGAAGGCGACGGTAAACGGCCGGGAATTGTGGCAGATGCGGGAGATTTCCGGCGGCAGTGGATACGGTAGCCAAAATGACTTAGCCGCCCACTTCGGCTTGAAGGACGCCGCTCGCGTCGAGACCCTGAGGATTGAGTGGCCTTCCGGGATTGTGCAGGAAATAGCCGATCTAGGCGTGAATCAATTCGTGACGGTGACCGAGCCACCCCTTTTGGCCGTGGGCGAGCACCCGGCCAGCGGCGGGTTCGAGCTGGTTTTGACCAGTCGTGGCGGCTTCAATTATTCCATCGAAGCGAGCGAAGATTTGGTCTTGTGGCGATCGATCGGATTGCTGAACAACGTCAACGGCTCGGTTCAGTTCCTTGACCGGCCTGCATCACCAACCAAGAGGTTTTACCGAGCGGTTTGGCTCCCGTAGGGAGAGTTCCGAGCGGTTCCTGCGAAGGGACGGTGGAATCAAGCTTCCGGTAAGCAGTGGATGCCCATGATCACGTGCCGTTGCTCATGCCGACTGCGTTCGCCACAACATCGCGTGTTTTGAACGCTTGTGATAATTTGGAACCAGCGTTCTTGTGCTTCCCTGGTGCGGTCAGACCATGAGCCTTCCGTTTTGCGGCCGCCTTTTCCTAAAACGCCTTGATCTTCTTCGCCGTCTCATAGGTCTTACCACTGACGCCAACCGTCTTGGCAACAGCATCACGAGTATCGCAGCTTGGCGGTAAATTACCGGTAAGCTGACCGTGCCTAGCTTTTCCAGCTTTTTGACCTTCTGCTTTTCGCTTGGCCGCTTCTAAGCTTTCAAACTTCTCTAGCTTTTCACCTAAAGCCACAAACTCACTCGGCGCAAAGGCCAACCGGCAGGTGTTCTCGTCTAGTATAGACATGGCGTATTTACTAAAACACAGTCATACGCACAAGACATAGGGAACGAAAAAGCACTTGACTACAGAAGCGAAGCGAATAAGTTTGACTAGCTTTAGCAGACGGGCGGCACCCGTCACAGGCTCAAGAGTGCTGGTGGCCTGACAGCAGGTTTTCCATAGCCCCTAACCACGGCATTCCGACAAAAATCCCATCAACCAACACTCTAGCCCGCATTTCTCACCGATACTTCGGGCAACGGGGCGAAAGTTAGCTTGC
>CAZODO010000010.1:0-80801 GCA_964578605.1 uncultured Verrucomicrobiota bacterium
CAGAAACAAGCGGCTGTGGCTGAGTAGCTTGTCGTTTCGTTAACGTTAAGAATCGGGGTTGCGCTCATTTTTCGAGACGGTTTTCGCGCTGTGACAAAGTGGGCTCTCATGAGAAACCGAGGTGATCGAAATGGAGAACGGAGTGCACGTCTTGCGGGAAGCGCCATCTCCTTACGGGCGAGAAACAAGCTCGAAAAGTGACCACGAAGTCGTTCTGTAACGTCAACGAATTCGTATGCTGTTTTGCTCAAACCACTTATCTCTGCGACACAGGAAATCGGATCGACGATTACGATTACGATTACGGAATGTCAGAGAGAAAAATCTGAGAGGCGCACGCGACACAGGAAATCGAGCGCTGGCGTGCTCCTCGCCATGGCTCACCCTGATCGTTATGTGCCAGCGTATCCATTCCGCATCGACAGTCTCGGGGCCTCACGTATCCTGGATCAGGCATGAAGATCGAAGTCGAGCAGGAGGAAGATGGCCGCTGGATCGCTGAGGTTCCGGACATTTCGGGAGCGATGACTTACGGCAGCAGCCGCGAGGAAGCCTTGGCGCGTGTCAAGGCGCTAGCGTTGCGCGTGTTGGCTGATCGGTTGGACCACGGCGAAGCGATCCCGGAGTTGACGGACGTATTTGAGATCGCGGCATGAGCCAGTGGCCATCCACGCGGGCGAGTCGCGTCCTGGCAGCACTGCTTCGAATCGGGTGGCGCATAAAGCGTCAGGTGCACGGATCGCACCGAGTTCTGGCTCGCGACAGCTGGACCGACTTTGTATTTTCCTTCCATGACAGTGTCGAGATCGGGCCACGCATGCTGGCCAGGATCAGTAAGAAAACAGGACTGAAACCTCAGGATCTATGAGCCGGGCGCGTAACCAGATGGATGCACCGAACCCGGCGATGGCGCCCTTGTTCCAAGTCGAACGTCAGTGGCGCCGGGTCGGTGATCCTGATCGTTATGTGCCACCCATGTTAGGAGATCTGGATTCTGGCGTGCAATGCGCCGGCTGGAGGCCTAGGGTCGATGGTCAGATCACGCCACGCGCTATGAAAATTCACCCATGCATCCAGGCCGCCACGGGCGGTCTGCTCTTAGTTGTCCAGGCTCTCCGCGCCGCTTCGGGGGCGGAACCGTCCGCGGCGGAGGCGGATCCGGCCTGGGTCGCGGTCTGGCAAAGTGCCCAAGGCCGGGAGAGCATCGTGAGGCTCATCGGGGCGGTCGACGCGGGGCGGATGTCGAACCATGTGTTTTACCTGGCGAAGGATCCGTTGCCCTTTCGCAAGCTGCACTACACGCTGCCTGGCCACGAGAAGAACACGTTGTATGAAGCGGACGATTACCTTGCCGGCAAGCTGGAATCGTGGAGATACCGGGTGCAGCGCGAGCCGGTCCAAGTGCAGGCCTACCGGCGGGACACGGCCAAACCGCCGCAACACCAGTACTCGGCGCCGAAACCGGAGGACCCGTGGTATACGGCTTACAACCTTTACGCGGAGCGTAAAGGCCGCTCGCGGCCGGGGGAGATCGTCGTTGTCCTGGCCCACAAAGACTCGCAGAGCTGGATCGATTCTCCGGGGGCGAACGACAACGCCATCGGGACGGCCGGGGTGTTGGAGTTGGCCCGGGTGCTTGCAGAACATCCGTGCGAACGGACGGTCCGGTTCCTGTTCTGCAACGAAGAGCACACGCCCTGGACGAGCGTCACCGCGGCGCGCAACGCGAAGGAACGCGGGGACAAGATTGTGGCGGTCTTCAACCTGGACAGCCTTGGCGGCAAGCCGGCGGAAGACACAGCGGCGGGCAGGAAGCTCAACGTCTCGGCTTACACGGAACCGGCCGGGGAACGTTTGGCGGCATTGATGGGCGCGGTCAACGCGCGGTTCGGGATCGGGTTGGAACAGCGGATGGTGAAACGGCCGGGACCAGGCGACGACGACGGCTCATTCGTCCGCGCAGGGTATGGCGCCGCGGTGGTGAACATCGGTTCGTGGCCCTATGGCGATCCCAATTACCACATCGCGGGCGACATCCCGGAACGGTGCGATTTTGAGAGCGCGGCCATGACCGTCCAAGCCACCCTCGCCACGATCGTCACTCTCGACCAGTGCCCCTAGGCGTTCGTCCATCCCGCGCGGGCGAGGAAGGAGCTTGCTGCTGTCGGCCCGAGTCGCGTCTGAGCTCTCGAAGCTCAAGATCTTTGAAACGAATGCGCAATTCATCGCCGCTGTGGAGTTGCAGGGCGAAGTGACCTGCCTGACCGACGTTGTGCCGGATATGGGCGGCGTTATCCAACACGCCTGCTCCGTCCCAATCGGTCACCACGACACCGTTAAGGACGGTCTTCACACTCGTGCCCTGGCAGACAAGCAGGAGTTCGTTCCAGCCATCCTGTTCCTCCGAATACTTGAAAACGTGGCCGGCCGGCTTGTGGCTCGCATCGATATTCCAGTCTTTGAGACTCGGGAAGATCCAGCGCTTTTCCTCGCGCGTTTCGTCGTAGATCAGACCGGTGCGCCAGTTCTGAGACGCGGGTGGGTGGATATCCACTTGGGGGCCGTCCAGCCAGCCGCCGTTTGCCGAAGCGTCAAAGCGGCTGCGAAACTGCAGTCCGCTATTGCCGGGAGAGTCCTTGAACGCCTGGAACTTGAGCCGAAGTTCAAAATCGGCAAACTCGCAGTCGGTCATCAACCAAACGTAGTCGTGGTCTTTCCGGCCGATCGAGTCGCAGACGATCGCGCCGCCTTCCGCCTTCCAGAACACTTTGGCGGCATCGGCCGGTTTGCAGCGCACGTGCCACCCGGAAAGGTCTTTGCCGTTGAACAGCATGATGGTCTCCCCCGGTTCTGCCGCTTGAGGGGAGCCCGAAATGCCTCCCAGGGCAAGAACCAACCATGGAAGGACGAGCGATGGTAATGGGTTGTGGCGCCAATGCATGACGGCAGCGTAGCGCAATGCCCAACGCTGGGAAAGCCCTCCGCCCTCCAGTCATGAGCCGCTCTCAAAAGTTCGTTTCGACGATCGGCCGGAATGTCAGGTCGTGCACCACGACGTCCTCGGGCGCCGAAATGCACTGGACGATCATGCGGGCTACGGACTCGGGTCGCATATAATCGGGCCGGGCGTTCGGGCGAAAACGGCGAAACCCGCAGCGTGCAACTGGATGGCCAACTCGCGCCCGATCCCGCGTGTCGCTCCTGTGACAAGGACTGTCCGTCTGGTCGTCTGGCTCATGGCGGTTCATTCATAAGACGGCAAGGGTGCAAAGTCGATTGCGGTAACAGCCCGGGCGATCAAAGACCATCGGTTGACCCGAGACTTCCACGCGGATGCGCAAAACCGTTACTTCCGGCGCGCCGGGATCCGTGCCCTGGCGCGCACGCGATCCAGCGAATCCTTGGAAAGCAGGCCCGCGCTGAACAACCGCTCCGCATGGCTGACCTGACGCTCCCCCACGCGATTGGATCTCCGGCGGTTCAAGGGTTGAGGCATGATCTCGAGGTTGGCCAACTCGTTCCCGGCCTCTTTCGCGAGGCTATAGGGAACGATGTGATCGACCTCGACCTTGGACTTGGCGTACGGACCGCGCATCACGAGGGGTGCCCTGCCGTTGCGCATCCGCTCCTTGTTCTCAGGGGTGAACAAACCCAGTTCGTCCGCAATCTTGAGGTTGCGCAACAAGGATTGCCGGACCAGGCCCGCTCGCGGTTCGCGGGTCCAATTGACCATTTGGGCCAGGTCAATGGCTGTTCCGGCTGGCATCCCGCGTCCTCGGGCCACATCGAGCCAGTAAACGATCTTAATAAGCCGGGGATTGGCGCCGCGTTGGCCCAAGGTGGCCAGCTTGGCCGGGTCCGAAAGGCTGGCGACCGCCAGCACAGCCGGCCCGGGCGACAACGGCCACCAGAGCCAACCACAGCCGGCCGCAAACGCCGAAAGGATGGCTATGATTCCAAGCCGTTTCATCGCGAGACGGGAGACGTCAGGGGTCTGCTTGCTCTTCGCTCAAGGTCAACACCGCCTGCAGGATGATCTTGCCTTCGACCGATGCGCTGGCCTGAGCCTGGACGAGGTGCCCAAGCTCTCCAACGAGGACTGTTTCAAAATGAATCGTCTGTCCCGGACGCGCCGTGCCGAGGATCTTGACGGCCCGAAGCGCCGTCAACCGCAGCCGGGCTGTTTGGCTGAGATCCCGGCTGCGAGCCACGACCCCGACCAATTGCGCCGCGGCTTCGACCAGGAGAACACCCGGGAACATGGGCTCACCCGGAAAGTGGCCGTCTAGGAAGGGCTCGTCGCCACGCACGGTGTAGGTGGCAGCGCCGGACACACCGGGTTCCAACGCGAGGACTTCATCGAGAAACCGGAACTCAGCGCCATGCGGCAGTGAAGCGAGAGCGGCACCGAAGAGAGGGTTCATGGCTTGCGCGACGGCGGGTCTTTAAGGGGTTCGACAAGAGTGTAGTCGCTGCCGAAGTCGGGTTTGAACAGGTCGGAACTCGTCGCAGGATTTACTTCGGCATTGATGAAGTCGTTGCGCATCTTTGACCCGTCCGGGAACTCGAGTTGAGTGGACCGCAGCGAATAGTCGTCAGCCGTGAGGACCACCTGAATCCGGGGAATCATTCGCCGTGCGCCAGCGGACTTCGGCTGGAGAAAGACTGTCAGGAATCCGTTCGCCTGCTGGGTGTCGAGGATGCGAAACTGGGCTTCCAGAGTGGCGCGATCCCTTGGAAAGCCAGCTTCGAGGAGTGCCAGGGCGCTATGCCAGGATTGGTTTTGGCGGCCAGTTAAGGCGTATCGTTCCGCTCGTTTGAGCGCCGGATAAATGACGAACATCTGCGTCGGCTGCCGAATCGCCACCGTTTGCGGCGGCTGGCCCAGCTCCCATCGGAACTGGTCCGGTGCGGCAAACCAAAGGCGCCCCCGCGCGGTCAGCGGCTCAGAAAGGGTTGGCAAAATCCGGGTCTGCACGAATTCAGCTTTCCAGGAGCGCACCTCAGCCTGGCGGGCGAGCCAAGCGTCGATCGCCGAAGGCGCAGCCGAAGCGGCGGTGAGTGCGGAGACCGTCAGCCAGGCCCACCCGAGTGCGAGGGCGATCAAGGTGCAGACCGGCTGGAGCCTCGGGAAGCAGCCGCCCGCGTCGGATCGAGTTGACCCTCCCGCCAGAGTGGAACGAAATGATACCATTGGGACAAATATCTTCGGATGGCAGGTTCGAAAAGGCGAGCGATTTGCTGGGTCAGTTCAGCCCGGGCAACGCGCGAACCGAGATCCGCACGCCGGTAGGGAATCCCGGGCAGCACCTCCGCCCTGTAGCCATCGCCAATCCTCGGCATCAGGACCGGAAGGAGCACACACCCACTGGCGCGCGCCAATTCCGACGCCGCGATCGATGCGGCAAATGGGCGTCCGAACAATTGAACCTCCGTGGCACTGGTCGACGCAGGGCGATCCATCAGAAGCGCCACGGTGCCTCCAGCATCCAGCAACCGAATCACTTCGACAAAGGCAAAGGGGTCCTGGCCAATGACAACGGTGTCGATGCCCCACCGGGCTCGCGCAGCTTGCCGAAGCTCGGTCAGGCGCGGGTCAGGCTCATCCGACGTAATGACGGACACTTTGACGCCGCGCGCCGCCAGGAGCGGTGCGCCCAACTCCCAGTTGCCCAGGTGAAGTGTCAGGAGGAGAATGCCGCGGCCGGTCTTTCGTGCGGCCGTGAAATGCTCCCAGCCCGTCAGTTCGGAGACGAGGACGTCAATGGACTGACCCGTTTCGTAGCGCCACAGGTCAGCGATCTTGAGGGCGAAGTGCTGGAACAAGTCGCGGGCGGCCCGGGTCGCTTTCGCCTTGTCATCGCCGACCGCGGGCAAGAGGTTCTCAATCACAGTACGGCGGCGGCGCGGATTCAGCTGCCAATAAAGAGCCACCAGCACCCGGCCCAGGAACGCGATGGTCCATTCCGGGAGCCATGTAACCGCCCGCTGTCCCCAGCGCCACGGGCCGTTCCGATACAGTGACGAGGGACCGTCCACCGCCGCGTCAGGCTTGCCCGAGCGAGCAACCGGCATGGGCCCAGCGAAGCGCTGCCACCAGAAAGGCAAAAGATAGACGGAAACAAGGAACGTGATGGCTATTCCTGTGGCGCAGACTTTCCCCAAGCTCGCCAAGCCTGCGTTGCTGGACCAGGCGAGAGATCCAAAGCCCGCCACGGTCGTCCCGGCACAAAGCAGCAGCGCCCGCCCGATCGTGCGGCGCACCGCCAGGACGTCTCCGCCATGGCGTCGAAGGGCCAGTTGGGTGTGCAGGGTGTAATCGATGCCCACCCCAAGCAAAAGCGGGATGGCCATCAAGTTGAGCAAATTCCAGGACCAGCCCGCGACCGACATGAGGGTCAGGAGCCCAGCTCCGCTCACGCCCAGCGCAGCCAGGCTCAGCAGGCATTCCGGCAGACGGCGGAACGCCAAACAGAGGGTGGCCAGGATGATGAGCGCCATCGGGAGGAGCACACGCCAAAGATCCCGTTCGACCACCTCCAGGACCGCTTGCCCAAGGAGTGTCCAGCTCGCGACCCACACCCCTTCCTGAGGAAGAGATTGTATCCATCCTGGTGAGCCTGGAGAGGATGGATGGCCTCCGCCAACCGTTTCTTCCGGCGGGTAGACCAATCCCAGTGCGAGGCACTGCCCGCCTTTCCGCGCTGCGAACTTGTCAAACACCCACCGGCTCACCTCATTCCTTGGCCAGAACACGGCGGGCGAATCCAGCGCAGACCTCCAGATGGCCAGAACCGACTCCGTCAGCTCAAACGCCTCGGAGGTGAAGCCTGCCGCCCGTGCCGCCTGGCGCATCTCCTCCTGCGCCGCCAGAATCGATGGCACGGCTGTGCGATTGGCCGCCTGGAAATCCGGGCGTGGCCAAAGTCCGGCCGGAAGCGTGAACTCGCCGATATCTCCGGAGCGGCGCGCTTCCTCAAGCGCCGGCAGGGCATGTTCCAAACGTTCTGCGACTTCCTGCTCGTGCCGGCCAGCAATAATCAACCAGAAAGGGTCCGCGCCGGCTGCCATTTCCCTTCGGATCTCCTCCAGTGCGGCGTAAGCTGGACTGCGCCGCGGACGCAGCGGATCAGGACTGTGGTCGAGGACTGGAGGTCGCAAGCAGTTCAGGAACGCCGCTGCAAGCAGCAGGACGACTGTGAGCATCCATGCAACCTTGACCGGCAACGGAGGAAATCTCGTTGGCGTCTTGAAGACCGAAAACGCCTTCGCCCTGCCCGCCCGCTCCGCCTTGACCAGCGGCGGCAGATATCCGTAAAGCATGCTCACTGCAGCGACGGCGATTCCAATCGCCACGAGAGCGCCAAGTTGGGCGAGACCCGGCAGACCGCACGCGATCAGGACCAGGAACGCTCCCGATGTCGTTACGGCCGACCAGAAGATGCCCGGCCCCGCCCGGCGCCGAATCTCCGCCACCGGCTCCGCCGGGTCCGCACGATGCTCTTGGAAAAGGATCAACCCATAGTCGCCCGCCAGCCCCAGCAGAATCGCTGCGAACCCGGCGCTCACGACGTTGAGCGTGCCGAGCAACAGCCCCGCGAGCGCGAGCGTCGCACCCAAAATCATCGTCAGCATGGCAACCAGCCAGAAGAGGGGGCGCCAGCTCCGATGCGCCCCGTAGAATAAAGCGACGATGATGAACAGGGTCCCGATGATCGAGCTGGTGATGTCGCGCTGCATTCCACCGGCAATTTCGGCCACGAAGGCCGGTCGCCCGGTATACCGAATCACCACGTCGGGGGGAATTGCTCCGTCGGCGCGGGCAGCTTCGACGCCAGCCTTGATCGTATCCAGCCAGGCCTCGCAAGCCTCGTATCCGGCCAAGTCGAGGCGGCTTTGCACAAAAACCAGCCGAAACGTGCCGTCAGGCGAAGCGAAAAGAGCGTCTGGACTCTCGAAAAAGGTGCCTTCCGCCTTCGCCGCCGGCGACTCGAGCAGATTGAAAGGATCCCGGCCTGCCCGAGCCAACTCCCCAGGGGAGAGCGAAATCGCAAGGCGATCTCGAGTGGCCAGAGCGGTTTCACGCGCTTTCGGTCCAAGAAGCCGGTTTGTCAGGGCACCAAAGACCTCAGGCGGTTGGTTCAACCACGCGTAAGCGACGAGTTCCGCCCCCTCGGACGGACGCTCCATCCATGGGGGCTGCCAGAAGACGTCCGCGCTTGAGCCGACGCGAGCCCGCAGGCTTCCTGCCACACTCTGCGCCGCGATTTCGGCGGCGTCAGCGTCGGGTGCGCGAACGGTCACGATCAGTTCGGCGGCGGTTGAAAAGTTCTGCTGGTAGAGCTTCAGCCCCTCAACCGCTCTCGAACTGGCCGGGAGCAAATGGAGAACTTCGACATCGAAGCGCAATCGCATCACGCCGGCGCTGAGGAGACCAAGCAGGGCAAGCGCAGCCAGGAGATGCCGACTCTTCATGCGTCCCCCGTCGGGCGCCTTGGCTCCCACAAGGAAGCTTCGCTGTGTTGCGACGGCATGGCGCGAGTCATGGTATGAGATACCCCTCCAACTTCTCACCTGTGGCGCCGTTCTCGAATTGCCACCGGCCCATCGCCGCCGCTTCGAAGCGCCAGCCAACTGGCGGCGGCTGATCCGAATCGAGGCAGGCGGAAAGGTGCAGCCAAAGGAACCTGGGCCGCGGCGCTCCGCGTCCTGAGAACGTGCGGTCGTTCGCTCCGAAAGTGATCTGCCATCGGTCCCTAGTTCGGCAGGCTGTCACCAACTGAAAGGGCGGCTTGGCGAATTGCACGAAGGCCCGACCGGACGGGTGACTCGCGACCAAGAGTTCGCCCGCCAGATCCGGCTTGCCCTTGGCCGGACGCCAGACGGCCTGCCCTTCCCGGACAGACCACCCTGGCGCGGACAGATCCACTCTCAGGCCGGTCCGAGGGGCGGCGCAACCGGCGGCCAGAGCTAGACACACCCCGCAGACGAGGCTGGCTCCCCGACGACAAAGGAGTCTCCAATGCGGCACAGCCGGAGAGGCCTTTACCCTTTCCCCGAAGAGGGCCCCAGGGAACACCAGGCTCCGGAGTTGCGCATTTCCCGGTGTTGTCATAAAGTCTCGCCTCCGTAAGTCGGACAGGCGTTCATAGGCATGGGTGAAGATTGAACAGGTTAGGCGCTGCTTGTCAAAAGCCACGGAGCCTCTTGACAAAGGGCGCGGTTACCTTTTAACCAAATGCCCGATCAACTCGCCTTAGCGATGCGGGTTGACGCAGTCTGGCGTCCGGAAACAACAATTAGACTGGAATGATCAAAGTCAAGAATCTGACCAAAGCGTTTGGTCCGAAACTGGCAGTGAACAACGTTTCGTTTTCCGTCGAGCGAGGCGAAGTTCTCGGGTTTCTCGGACCGAACGGTGCCGGAAAATCGACTTCCATGCGCATGATCACAGGCTTCATTCCCCCCACCTCAGGATCCGTTAGCATCGGGGGGCATGATGTCGTGGAAGACCCGATCCCCGCCAAGCGGTTGATCGGCTATCTCCCGGAGAATGCGCCCGCCTACACCGACATGACGGTTTATGGCTTCCTCAATTTCGCTGCGGAGTTGCGCGGCCTGCGAGGGGACGCCAAGAAACAGGCGGTTCATCGCGCGGTGGAAATGTGCTTCCTTGAATCCGTGCTTCACCAGAGCATCGACACCCTCTCCAAAGGCTTTCGACACCGCACCTGCCTTGCCCAATCCGTTATTCACGATCCCGACGTGCTGATCCTGGACGAACCGACTGACGGCCTGGATCCGAACCAGAAACACGAGGTTCGCTCCCTTATCAAGCGCATGGGCGAACGCAAGGCCATCGTGTTCTCGACCCACATCCTCGAGGAGGTCGAAGCCGCCTGCACCCGGGCAATCATCATTGACCGAGGACAGATCGTGGCCAACGGCACGCCTTCCGAGCTCAAGGCCCGGTCTGATATCTCCGGCGCCGTCCGGTTGCGGGTCGTCGGTGTCCCCACCGTTACGGTGACCCAGCGCCTGGCACTTCTGCCGACCGTCCGCAAAAGCACGGTCCTGCGCGAGGACGCCTCTGCGAGCGCCATCCGGGTGTTCCCGCAGCCCAATTGCCATAATGGCGACCTGGCGCGGAGCATTTCCGAGGTCGTGCTGAAGGAAGGATGGAAGATTGAGGAACTGCACACCGAAGAAGGCCGGCTGGACGAGGTCTTCCGGGGCATCACGCTTTCAGACACGATTAAGGAGGAACGGAAATGAACACCGCTTTTCGGAATATTACGACCATTGCCAAACGCGAGCTGAGCGGTTACTTCGCCTCGCCAGTGGCCTATGTTTTCATCGTCATCTTCCTGCTCCTCGTGGGCTTCTTCACGTTCATGCTCGGTTTCTTCTTTGAGCGAGGCGAAGCGTCGCTCAGAGAGTCGTTCTTTCTTTGGCATCCGTGGCTGTACCTGTTCCTGGTCCCCGCGGTTGGCATGCGGCTCTGGTCCGAAGAACGGCGCCAGGGAACGATGGAACTGCTGCTGACCATGCCGATCACTTCCTGGCAGGCGATTGTCGGAAAGTTCCTGGCATCTTGGCTCTTCCTCGGGCTTGCGTTGGTGCTGACCTTTCCGGTGGTGCTCACGGTCAATTACCTTGGCGATCCCGATAACGGCGTGATCTTCGGCGCGTATGTGGGCAGTTTCCTTTTGGCGGGAGCCTATCTGGCGATCAGTTGCATCACGTCCGCCATGACGCGCAACCAGGTGATTAGCTTTATCCTTTCCGTGGTTGTTTGTCTGTTCCTGATCCTGGCCGGATGGCCGCCCGTCACGCGGATGTTCGAGAACCTCGTCGACAGCCCTCGCCTTGTGGAAGCGGTGGCGGCCTTCAGCGTTATGACCCATTTCGACGGCTTTCAACGCGGCGTGATTGGCACGCGCGACGTGATCTTCTTCCTTGCGATGATCGGCTTTTCTCTCTTCACAACGAGCGTGATCATACGCGCGCATCGGGTTGGATAAAGGCGCCAAGTTTAAACCTCTTTCGCACTCAGTTTTATGAAACAAAAGAGACAGCTCGAGACCTTCCTGTTCTCCGCGGCCGGCGTGGCCGTGATGTTCCTGATCGTGGTCGCGGTCTACATCATCGCTGGCGTGGTCAGAACGCGCTTTGACCTTACCCAAGAGAAGCTTTACACCCTCTCTGCAGGCACCAGGAACATTCTCCAGAAGTTGGATACGCCCGTCGAAATCCGCTTTTACTGCACGCAGGATTCCAAGGAGATGCCCATCATGCTTAAGACCTATGCCGACCGGGTGGAGGACCTCCTGAACGAGTATAGGAAGCACGCGCGCGGTAATCTCATCGTCAAGAAGCTCGATCCCAAGCCCGATTCAGACGCCGAAGACTCCGCGAACCTCGATGGTGTGGAAGGCGCTGCCCTGAATATGGCAGCCGATAAGGTTTACCTGGGCATCTCCGTCAGCCAACTGGACTCAAAGGTAGCCATCCCGTTCCTGGCGCCGGAGCGCGAACGCCTGCTTGAATACGATATTTCACGCGCCATCTCCCGTGTGATCTCGCCGGCCAAGCCGATCGTCGGCGTGATGTCGTCGCTCCCTATGATGGGCGAAATGAACCCGATGATGATGCGCATGGGCCAAATGCAGCGTCAGGAACCCTGGGTGGTCGTGAGCGAACTCAAGCGGGACTTCGATGTCCGGTCGCTTGAGATGACCGTCGACGAGATTCCAGCGGATATCAAGGTTCTCGTCCTGGTGCATCCGAAGGGGATTACTGACAAGGCTCAATATGCTCTCGACCAATTCGTCCTGCGGGGAGGCAAACTCGTCGCGTTCCTCGATCCGTATTCCTTTGTCGATAGCCGGAACACGCCGGGAATGAACCCGATGCAGGCGGCCCAGATCCCTGGGTCGAATCTCGAGAAGCTGTTGAAGGCCTGGGGCCTCAACTTCGATAGCAACAAGGTCGTCGCCGACATGATCTTCAAGACCATGATCAATCGCGGCGATAACCGCCCTGAATCTGCTCCGGCGGTGCTATCGCTCACCCACGAGGCGCTCGATCGCAATGATGTGGTCACCAGCGAGATCGATAACGCCTTGATTCCCTTCGCCGGGGCGTTCACGGGCACTCCCGTCGATGGGCTCACCCAAACCGTTCTCATTCATAGCAGCAAGGACTCACAGCTGGTTGACCGTTTTATGGTCGATATGATGGGCGAGCAGACGAACAAAGACTTCGTCTCTTCGGGCAAGGAGCACGCCATCGCCGTCCGGCTAACGGGCAAGTTCAAGACCGCTTTTCCCGAGGGCAAACCCAAGGACAGCGCGGAAGACAAGGACGCGGCGAAGCCCGAGACTGCCGCGGGCACCTCCCTCAAAGAGTCCACCGCCGACGGAGCGGTCATCCTGGTGGGCGATTCCGACTTCCTTTACGACAGCTTTGCCGTGTCGATCCAATCGTTCCTCGGCCAGCGCTTCATCCAGCCGCGCAACAGCAACCTCAACCTGGTGCAGAACATGGTGGAGCAACTGGCCGGCGACAGCAACCTGATCGCTGTCCGCAGCCGCGCTACCATGAACCGTCCGTTCACCCTCGTGCGCAAGATGCAGAAGGAAGCCGAAGACCGCTATCGCAGCAAGATCAAGGACCTTGAGCAGAGCTTGCAGGAAGCGCAAACCCGGCTTAACGAACTGCAAAAGAACAAGGAAAGCGGTCAGCGCTTTATCCTCTCGGCTGAGCAGCAACAGGAAATCAAGAACTTCCAGCGGAAAGAGGCGGAGGTGAAGAAGGAGTTGAAGGAAGTGCGCAAGAACTTGCGGCAGGATATCGACTCCCTCGAAAACCGGCTCAAGTGGATCAATATCGCGGGGATGCCCTTCCTGGTAGCCATCTCTGGCGTTTCCCTCGCGCTTATCAAGAAAAAGAAAACGGCTGCAAAATGAATCGCAAACAACTCATTACCCTCCTCATTGCAGGCCTCGTGATTGGCGGGCTCGGCGTGTTCGTCTATAACCGCAAGGCGGCTTCCTGGAAGCCCACCGACCAGGCATCGGGAAAGGAGATCCTGCCGAACTTCCCCCTGAACGACATTGTTCAGGTCACCATCAAGGAACCCACGAACGAAGTCTCTCTCGCAAAGGTCGACGATCAGTGGAAGGTCCAGGAACGATGGAATTATCCCGCCAACTTCTCGGAAGTCCGTGATTTGCTCAGGACGATCTGGGAGCTGAAAGGGGTGCAATCGTTAAAGATCGGCCCGTCTCAATACGCCCGAATGCAGCTCGTGCCGCCCGGCAAAGATGGTGGCACCAATACGGCCACGCTGGTCACGTTCAAAGACAAGGGTGGCAAGGAAGGCTACTCCCTGTTGCTCGGCAAGAAGGCCACGCGCGATTCCGGATCCGCCTCGCCGATGGGCGGGGATTACCCCGTCGGCCGGTACGTGGCTCGCTCTGACAACCCGCAGACCGTTTGGCTAGTGTCCGAAACCTTCTCGAATGTCGAGGCCAAGCCCGACCGCTGGCTTAACAAAGAAGACTTTTTCAAGGTCGAAAAGCTCCGCTCGATCTCCGTGACGCACCCGGGCGGGACCAATACCTGGACCCTGGTTCGCGAGAAAGAAGGTGGCGATCTCCAACTGGCCGACAAGAAAGAGGGCGACGAGTTCGACAAGAACAAAGCTTACAGCGCCGGCAACGCGCTCTCCTGGGCTAGCTTCACCGACGTTCTCAATCCCGAGGCTAAGGCCGAAGAAATCGGCCTCGACAACCCTGTGGTCGCCAAACTGGAGACGTTCGACAACTTCGTTTATACCATCAAGACCGCGCAGGCCAAGGGCACCAACGAGAACGATTACACCCTGCAGATGAACGTCCAGGCCAACCTCGTCAAAGAGCGCACCCCGGGCCCAGACGAGAAACCCGAGGATAAGGAGAAGCTCAATAAGGAATTTCAGGACAGCCTGAAAAAGCTCGAGGAAAAGCTCGCGAAAGAAAAGGCGTGCGAGAAGTGGACCTACCTCGTCTCCAAATATACGGTCGAACCTCTCCTCAAACCGCGGTCCGAGTTCATGGCGGAGAAAAAGGCGGACGAACAGAAATCCGACACCACTCGCTCAAGCGCAACACCCCCTGCGCCCGCCGCGCCTCTCCCGGTGGCCACGGGCTTGCTCCCGGACGCGCCCCCGCCATTGCCCGAGGAGTAAATCCGAAGCTCGAGCGCCGAAATCCGAAAGAAGTCCGAATTCCGAGGACCGAATCGGGCGACGACTGTGGAGTGTGAGGGTTGGACGCTCATCGGTGGTGAGCCATACGCCGAGCCATTTTCACGGCGTCCCTGCCGGGACACTCTACTGATCTGCGTGAAAGGCAGCCCATTCGGTGACGACTCATGCTGACCGAGGCGGCCAGACCTGACGGATCGCCGAATGTTCACTCACGGCCGATCCTGGTTTAGCCGCTAACCTTTGCAGCTGTGACATTTACGCGGTTGCTGACAAATTGTCAGCAACCGCGAACGGAGTGCTGAGCGGATGAACGCTCGGACCGGTTTGTCAGCCATGCGCGGCCTTCCACAAATGGAAGGCATGGATTCTCCCTGGAACAGAACGGTTTATGTAACGACACAGGGCTTTTCGGTAATTCCATTCGAATAGCTCTTGGTTCAGGCCAATGGTCTCGATGGCTCAATGATCCCCCTGCCGAAAGGGCGCCATTCGACAACGTAAAGGGTACCGTAAGGTCAACGGTGATAGTTGGATGTATCGGTGTAGACGTGCCTTAATGCCTGGAGCACGGCGTGCATCTGGTGTTGGGTAACGTCGATACGGAGGGTTGGTTCGTTGCTCGCATTCAGAACCCCGCCCAGGGCCAACGGATCATCGGTGGGATGCGACCTGAGGAAGGGATTTTGTTGCCACAAGGGACCGCCCACCTGCCAGCTCGTCAACTTGGCCAGGCCTTGGTCGATGGCCCATCCGAGGTCCGCGTGGGCGGCTTCGTCGCCCCGCTCGCGGGCGGCGGCAAACGCGGGAAGGATCCCTTCGAAGGCGTAACCGGTATTCCGTCCCCGTTGCATAACTCCATGGACATGCACCATCCACCAAGCGAGCGCCAGAAGGTAGTCATCCGCCATCGACGCGTGCTTCCATCCAGTGTCTCGATACTCCCAAAATGCCATGCAGCTCCACTGGAAAAAGCCTTTGGTAAGGTCCGAGTCCGGAGCAAACCGCCACTGGTCGGTCGTGTAACTTTTGGCGAGTTCGAGGGCAGTATCGTCGATCAGCGGGACGAGTCGGGAGTAGTCGAGATACTTTGCCGCCTTGATGAAACAAAGCAGTATTTCGCCGTCGGAGTAGGGGTTCCAGAGGCCTCCTTTAGTTTTTCGTTCGAGTGACCAGGAATCCGAAAAGTGCCGATTGGCCAGTCGCATCGATTCGAGGTGGCGGAGGTAGCCGTCCAAGGCTCGTTCGAGTCGCTGTCGGCGAGCGTCGGGGAGCTTTGTGGGTCCGTCCTTGGCGGTGCGCAGGTATTCGATGATCGCGAGAGCTGTGAGGGCCACCGTGCCCGATTTGCAGTCCAGGTCGCCGGCGTAGACGATGGCGAGCGAATCTTTCACATTGCCGGGAACCGTCTGGCGGAGGAAAAAGTCGAAACCCAACTCGAGCGAGCGGCGCAGTTCATCCGTGGGCTCATGATGGAACAACAAAGAAACGCTCCAGAGCGTGCCAGCCTGGCGCACGGCGTTGTCAGCCCAGTCGAGCTTTCGAGCCACAAAATCGTAGGAGTAGTTGAAATTGCCGGCGGGTCTCTGGTTGTGGACCAGGTAAATCCGGCCGAGCCGAAGCGACTCTTCCAGGGTTTCCCGGGTGAGTTGTCGTTGGTATCCTGGGTGGGTTTCCCACGGTTGCCGACGAACCTGCCATTGAAGCCAGAGCGGGTATTCCTCGAGACTTGGACAGTGAGCCCTGAGGCCACCGTAAGCGCGCACCGCACTGGGAAGCCAGCCTTTGCCTTGGACGCCAAGGAGGTTGGCAATCCCGCCCCAGTGGCCTCGCCAACTTCTCGACCAGAGGACAGCTCCGAATCCACAAATGAGGAGGACGCCCAGGACAGCCGGAACGAGGGATCTTCCCGTCTGTTTCATTCTGGGACCATTCGCCTCGCCATAACGATAACAAAGAAGGAGATCGGCAACACGCCGGATCTCCCTGAATTTGCGAAAAGTCGAGACTCTCGCGAGGCGACTTCGTGTTGCCTCAGTTACTTCTTCTTGAAGTAGAAGCGCAAACTGGCCAATCCTGCCACGGCGCAACCAGCCAGCATCGCGGTCGAACCGGAATCGGGCACCGTCCTGGGTGGAGGCGCTGCGATATCGTCATCATCGTCACCGATTTGGCCAAAGACTGCTGACCCAGATAGCAGCAGCAATGCGGAGGCGCACAGCAGCATGGCGATTTTCTTCGACATAGAGGATCCCTCTTTCTTAATAACCGACGTTAGTGTTTCGAACTGGTGCTCCAAACGAATCAATCTGACGCCCCGGGGATGTATCAGGGGGATTAGCGCCTGTCAAGCACAATATGAGCCGCCTTAAGGTAAACAACTTGCCGACCAAGCTCTTGCATTGACGACCCAAAGGTGGATACGCCAATAATGGCCTAAATCGGAATGTCTCATCGGGTAAAATTGGGAGGGCGAGCGGCGTTAGTCCTGGCGGCTCTTTTTGTCGCATACGGGATTGGGCTGGTGCTGCTTAACCGGCCTGCGGACTTGGATCGACCGACGGAGAGAACCGCGATGGCCAATGCGGTCGATTATCTCCGCCGACACTTAGACCCCGACGGCCGGTTCAAATATACGGTCGAAGTGGATGGCACGCCGCGGGGACGTTCCTATAACGTATTGAGGCACGCGGGGACCATCTATGGAATGGCGTTGTATGACGAATTCTCGCCCGAGCCCGCCACGCGCCAAGCTATTCTCCAATCGACGAGATATCTTCTCCGGAACTATGTGCGGCCGGTGACGAACCACTTGGGGATGCGTGCGGTGTTTTCGCTGCCTGGCGAGGAGATCGATGGACCGCGCCCGCAGATCAAGTTGGGAGGTTGCGCGCTCGGTTTGATCGCCTTGATCAAAGCGCGGGCACTGGACGCGGGCGCGGTTGAGCCGGGTGTGCTCCGGGAGTTGGGAAATTTCATCCTGTTCATGCAAGAGGGCAACGGACACTTCCGATCCAAGTGTGACGAAGAGGGCTTGTTTTTCGAAGGATTTGAGTCTGCCTACTACCCGGGGGAAGCGATTCTCGCCTTGACGCTACTCCACGAGGTTGATCCGGACCCTCGGTGGTTAGAGGCGGCACTCAGGGGGGTTCATTATTTGGCGGAACGTCGAAAGGAAGTGCCCATCGATCAACTGCCCAACGATCACTGGCTGATGATCGCGATCGCCGCGCTTTTACCGAAGTGGGAAACCGCGCACGAGCCGATCATCTCGCGCCAACGATTGCTCGACCATAGCCTGGCAATTGGAACGATGATGCTGCATGAGCAGTGGCGGACCTCCTGGATTCCCGGTTTGAGTGGCGCTTTCACTCCGGATGGGGCGGTAACCCCTTCCGCAACCCGCCTGGAAGGTTTGGTGGCGCTCTATCGAGTGCTTCCTCACGATCACCCTCGACGGCAATCTCTCCTTCGCGCCATCGAACGTGGGCTGGTTTACGTCGGGCGCGCCCAGATCAGAGAAGGGAAGGCTAAAGGAGGTTTTCCGGGGGGCTGGGGGATTCTACCGAACGGCCTCCGGTCGGCAGTGCGAATCGACTATGTCCAACACGCGCTTAGTGCCTTAGTGGGGCATTACCGCATCGTGCCCGCTGAACTCGAGGGCAATGGAGTCGGATCCATGTAGTTGATTAGGGATAGGTTTTTCAGCGGCACTTTGGTTTCCCCTACTGCCCCGTTGGAGAAGATCGTCAGGAATCAGGTAAGGTGCGCTCCTGGTCGTCCGGGCTTTCGTCAAACTCCGCCACGCCCTTCGAACCGACGTTCTCCAGCGTGGCGAACCTGCCCGCGATCTTCTTCAGGCCCTCCTTGATCAGCCCCAGCTTGAGCACCATGTCGTCCCGATACTCGGCGAGGACGTGGGGTCAACTCGATGAGCACCGACCCAGCCGCTTCCGCAGCGGCGGCGGTGTAGTCTATGCGTGCTTCGTTCTTCGGCGCTCGGATCTCGGATTTCTTTCGGCCCTCGGATTTCGGTCTTCGGATTGGGTTACTTGCCAGCCGGCCGGACGGTGAACGTTTCGCCCTGGCGCGACGCAAATTGCAGGATCCCATTACTCCGTTGGCAGGGCACCGGGCGGCCTTGGCTGTCGGTGGCGTTGAACCCGCCTGGCGCTTCTTGGATCCGGCAGGGCTGATCGCGGTCGGACGTGATGGTCGCCGCGGTTAAAGCGCCCTTATCCCAGCGCATCCCCACGGTAAATCCATCGCGTGCCCGGAGTCCGGAGACCGATCCCTGCGACCAGGCGCCGGGCAGAGCGGGCAGCAACCGGATCATTCCGCCATGGCTTTGGAGGAGCATTTCCGCGATGCCGGCGGTTCCGCCGAAATTGCCGTCGATCTGGAAGGGCGGATGGGCGCAGAACAAGTTGGCGTAGGTGCCGGATCCGCCGCCTTTGTAGTCGAACCCGAGATCGCCCGTAGGGTTCAGGAGATCGCGGAGAATCTTGTGTGCGCGATTGCCGTCGCCGAGCCTGGACCAGAAGCTGATTTTCCAGGCCAGCGACCATCCCGTTCCGGCATCGCCGCGCCGCTCGAGAGAGACCTGAGCCGCCCGCGCGAGTTCCGGGGTGGCTTCGGGAGTGATTTCGGCGCCCGGGAACAGCCCCCACAGGTGAGAGACGTGGCGGTGATGCGGCTCCGGTTCGGCATATTCCTCGAGCCACTCGAGCAATTGCCCTTGGGAACCCACCTGATTGGGCGCCAAGCGCCCCCGCTTGTCGATCAGTTCGCGGCGCAGGGCGTCGTCCACACCGAGGATCGCGGCCGCTTCGGCGCAATTGCCGAAGAGATCGCGCAAGAGCTGCTGATCCATGGCCGGTCCCATGCAAATCTGCCCGACAAACCCGTCCGGGGTGCGGTAGCTGTTTTCCGGTGAATTGGAAGGTGCGGTGACCAGCCATCCATGCTTCGGTTCTTCGATGAGCAGGTCGCTATAGAAGAGCGCCGTGCCTTTCATGATGGGGTAAGCCCACGCGAGGAACTCTCGGTCTTTGGTGAAAGCGTAATGTTCCCAAAGATGCTGGCAAAGCCAGGCCGATCCGCCGACGGTGGCGCCCCAGGACGCCTGTTCGCCAGGCGCGGTAAAACCCCACGGATTCGTGATCACGTGCGCCACCCAACCCGGGGCGTCGTAGTAAGCGCGGGCCGTGCGTGCTCCCGGTTTCTGGAGAGACTCGATCAGCTTGAACATCGGTTCGTGCAGTTCGGAAAGGTTGCAGACCTCCGCCGGCCAGTAATTCATCTGCACGTTGATATCCAGGTGGTAATCGCCATTCCAGGGCGTCTGGATCTCCTCCGCCCAGAGGCCCTGCAGGTTGGCAGGCAAACCGCCCGGGCGCGACGAACTGATCAAGAGGTACCGCCCAAACTGGAAGTAAAGCGCCATCAACTTCGGGTCGCTGCCGCCCTGTTTCAAAGCCACCAACCGGCGGGGAATAGGAAGCGCCGCAGCCGCACTGGCCGAAGGTTCGCTGGTCTCCAGAGCCAAGGATACGCGCTTGAAAAGGCGCTGGTAATCCGCCAGATGCGCCTGGCGCAGATCCGTCCAGCTCTTGCGGGCTGCCTTTTCCATATCCGCCAGGCTGGCCTGCTCCGGGTCCGCGGTGCGGCGTCCGGCGAACCCCTGGTAATCCGTGGCGGCAGCGAAGAAGAGCAGGACCTCGTCGGCACGCGCCACGCGCAGCGATTTGCCGGGGCCGCTGGTCACGCTGCCGCCTCGCGGCACGACGCGCAACCGCCCCGCGTACTTCATCCCTTTGCCATCCACGCCGTTGTTAAGCTGGCCTGTCATCAGGAGTTCAAACGCGCCTGATACCCGGGTTTCGAACCGCTCCGGCCGGTCGAGCGCAATGTCGAACGTGACAGCGCCGGGCTGGTTGGCGCCGATCCGCATGACAATCGCCTGGTCAGGAGCGCTCACGAAGGTTTCGCGAGTGAACCTGATGCCGTTCTGTTCGTAGCTGACGCGCGCAATGGCTTCGTTCAGATCCAGCTCGCGGCGGTACTTGGAGGGGTTTCCGGCGCCAGAATCGAATGACAGCCGCAGGTTGCCGAGCACCTGGTAACACCCGAACGGCACGTTTGCGCCGCTGCCATGCCCCGAACCCTTTCCGCGGCACGTGAAGTTCTCCATAACCAGCTTCTGGGCCTCGGCGTTTTTCCCTTCCTTCAGCAATCGCTGGACTTCCGCCAACTTTTGATGGGCGTCAGGGCGGTTGGCGTCCTCGGGAGACCCGGACCAGAGGGAGATTTCGTTGAGGACGATGCGCTCCTGTTGGACGCCGCCGAAGACCATGGCGCCAAGCCGGCCGTTGCCCAAGGGCAAGCTTTGGCTGAAATGGCTTGCCGGTTGATCGTAATACATTGTGAGATCGGTGGCGGAGGGAGTCTGCGTTTCCGCCGCCGAAGAGATCGCGCCCGATCCGAGCAGGAGAGAAAGGGCAACCCGAAAGGCAATAGCGTGCTGGTTCATGCGTGCGTCAGGCATACCACGGGCCGGGTAGGAAAGGCGAGCGTTTCAGACCGCACGAAATGAAAAGCGGGACCGGAAGAACCGGCCCCGCCAACTCCAAGCATCCCAAGCTGCGCAGGAGAGGCTATTGGTAGATCATCTCGCGCACGGTCTTGCCCGCCGGAATGAACGGCAGGACGTGCTCGGTGTAAGGCACGATCACGTCCAAGAGGTAGGGCTGATCCGAATCGAGCATCCGCTGGATGGCCGGACGCAGGTCTTTCTTGAAGATGACGCGTTCGCACGGGACGCTGAAGCTCTTGGCCATGGTGATGTAATCCGGGTAAATCTGCTTCTTATTCGCGGGATCGCCCAAATAAGTATGGCCACGATTGCCTTTATAGAAGCGGTCTTCCCATTGCATCACCATGCCCAGGTGCTGGTTGTTCAGGATGATGGCTTTGGCAGCGATCTTCTCAATGTGCGCGGTGGCCAACTCCTGCACGTTCATCAGGAACGAGCCGTCGCCATCGATGTCCACAACATGGCGGTCCGGGCAGGCCACCTTGGCCCCCAACGCGGCCGGGTAACCGTAACCCATCGCCCCAAGTCCGGCGCTGGTCAGGAGTTGCCGCGGGAAACTGAACTTGTAGAACTGGCCGGTCCACATCTGGTGCTGGCCGACGCCTGTGGTGAGAATGGCTTCGCCCTTGGTCAGTTCATACAAGGCTTCGATGGCCATCTGCGGAAGGATCACCTGGCTGGCGTCGCCGTCCATGAACTCCCGCACGTGCTGCGACCGGAGCACTTCGTCGGTGAGCCGGTAGGATAACGGCGCCTTTTCCTTCCACACCGCCACCTGCTTGTGCCAGGCATCGAACTTCTTCTTGATGGGCCGGGCGCGGACCAGTTTGTTGAGCTGTTCCAAAGCATACTTTATATCGCTAATGATCGGCAGATGGGCCGGCTTGTTCTTATTAATCTCCGAGGCATCGATGTCGATATGAACGATGGTCCCGTGCTCGCAGAACTTGTCGACCTTGCCCGTCACGCGATCATCAAACCGGACGCCGAACGCCAGGAGCAAGTCCGCCCCCGGAGCCACCTGCACCATTTCGTCGCCGCGCTTCTGAAACTCGCCGCTCACGGCCCAGTTGGCGTAGGCGGTCCCGTGCATGCCCAGCCAGCGCAACGAAAGCGGATGGTTCTCAGGAAACGCACCGCAGCCCATAAGGGTTGTCGTCACGGGAATGCCAGTGACCTCGACGAACTTCCGCAGTTCGCCCGACGCGTTGCTGCTGATAATGCCGCCCCCGACGTAAAGCAAAGGGCGCTCGGATTTCTCGATCAAGCCAATGATCTCGTTCAGCGCCACGTCGTCCGCCCGTTTGTCAGGGCAATAACCCCGCAAATGTGCTTCCATCGGGTAAACCGGCTGCGTGCGCGCCTGTTGGACGTTCTTGGGGATGTCGATCATGACCGGCCCGGGCCTTCCCGTGCGGGCGATATGGAAGGCTTCCTTGATCACGCGCGGGATCTCGGTCACGTCGGTAATCAGGTAGCTATGCTTCACGATCGGCAGCGTGACGCCAAAAATGTCGGTCTCTTGAAAGGCGCCTTTGCCAATCATGTGCTGGGCCACCTGCCCCGTGATGCCGATCACGGGCACCGAATCCATGTAGGCGTCGGCAATCCCGGAAACCAGGTTTGTCGCCCCCGGTCCACTCGTTGCCATGCACACCCCCACCTTGCCCGAAGCGCGCGCATACCCTCCGGCTGCAAACGCTCCGCCCTGCTCGTGCCGCGGCAGGATCGTCCGGATCTTGGAGCGAGTGAGCGCCTGGTGAATCTCCATGCTCGCGCCGCCCGGGTAGGCAAAAATGGTGTCCACCCCCTCGCGTTCGAGGCAGGAAACCAGGATGTCACTTCCCAGCATAGCGGGGCCAACCTCGCTGCGGGTTTCAGCCGGGGCGGACGTTTTGGGGTGCGCGGTCTTCGATTCGGTGCTCATTTTTGATTTTTAATATGGGGGCCGCTGGTCAGGGGCAACAAAAAACCCACGACCATTTACGGCCGTGGGTTCTTGTCAAATTCGAGGTCTAAAGGCGACAAGCAGCCACGGCGTCGCTCGCTACGACGACCGCCAGCAGAACTTGACCCACCAGTAGATTCATCGCGATCACCGTAGCAGCAAACGTTCCGCCGTCAAGGGGAGATTCAGCGTGCCGTTAAGAGCTTGGGAACTCTTCAAGAAGGGCCCGAACCGTTTCAAATCCAGCCTGCCTTTGGGGACGCCCCGTTGCTGACCCGGTGATCACCCGTGGATCACCCGTGGATCACCCGTGGATCACCCGTGGATCACCCGTTGCCGAACGGGTCATCTACGGGTCATCTACGGGTCATCTACGGGTGAACTACGGGTGAACTACGGGTGAACCCCGGCGCGAGGGCAATTGCCGGCTGGACCCGCGAGGCATCCATGGCTCGACGCCCCTCAAACGCCACCACCTTCTCGGAACTCGGATTCGGGATTCGGATTTCTTTCGGCGCCTTCGGGCTTCGGTCTTCGGGCTTCGGTCTTAACCGTGACTGCGTTATCGTTAAAGGCTATTTCAATGGCTGACCCTGCAAGTGCGGAGACACCACGTCAGGCGCCTGCGCATGCTCTGGTTGGAGCAGGAAATGGCGCAACGCGGCCAGGTCGTCCGCGTTCAACAGGTCGGCCTTGGCCGCATGCAGTTCGGTCCAGACCTCAGGACGGTCGGGTGTTCCCCAGAAGCGGACCTTTCGGCCTTGGGCATGTGCGCGAGCGACCAGGTCGCGCAAATGCTGACGTTGGGCGTCGGGGAACGGCCCGGTCCCGCGCCAGGCGAACAAGCGCTTCCAATCTTCGCTCACGAGGGGGATGAGGCTTGGGGGTAGCGTTCCGTCGAGGTCTTCGGGGCGGCCGTCGATGGCGGCATGACGAGCAGTCTCTTGCGCCAAGGTGTCCTTCGGACGGTTGCCCGAAATGACCACGGTGACGGCGTTGGTCACCACACGGGTGCTTGAGAAGCGTGTGAGCATTTCCGAGTAGCCTTCGAGGACGGTGCGCAAGGCGGCGTAAGTGGATTCGGCCTCGGACTTGAAATCGATCAACAACAGAACAGGCGGGCCGCCTGGGTAAACGCGTCCGCCATTGTCCCTGACCCGTTGCCGGAGCGGATCGAGATAGAGCGCCTGGAGGGTTCGTTCCGGCCGGACGTCAGACCGGTCGTGGGCCACGAGCAGTTGGCCGTCCACCAGGTAGATATCGGCTTCGACGCTGCAAAAACCGTGGTCCAGGGCGTCCAAAAGCGGGCGGGTGTGCTCGTAATCATTATGGGCATGCGCCTGGGGCAGCGGCACCACCGCGGGGAGTTCCTCGTGTTCGGTGCTGACGACGCAATCGCGGTCGTCGAACAGGTTTATGTAGTAGACACGGGTCTGGTCCGGGAGCGTCGCGGAAACGAGGCCATCGGCAAAGGTGGCCGGCAGCGCTTCCCAACGGCGGTCCTGCCATTTGCCCGTGTCGACCGTGTAGTTTAGTTCCGCTTTGCGGATGCCCCGTTCGGAGGAATACCGTGCCCAGACCTTGCGCCCGTCGCGCCCTTGCTCCGTGAATTTCGCGAGAGGCACACCGCTCTTCAGGATGCTGTCGGCAAAGACCCGGATTTCTTCCGGATTCTCTCCGGCGCCTCCGTGCCCGTGAGGCATTCGCAAACGGATGCAGAGCGTCCGCGGCCCGGGCGGGAGGCGATAGGAAAGCTGCAGGGCGTTGAACGTGTAAGCGAAGTCGTTGCTGCCGGTGACCCAGAGGAGAGGCATTTGCGCGGTGGGCAGGTAAACGGACGGATCCCACCAAGCCATCCATTGCGCGGCGCGTTCCGGACCGAGTTGAGCAAGGCTGGGGGCAAAGGCGTGGCGGTCCGTGAAGCCGCATCCGTACACGGGCACGGCTAGTCGAAAGCGCGAATCCACGCCCGCCAGGATGCACGTGAGATACCCGCCCCAGGAAATGCCGGTCACCCCGATCCGGTCCGGATCCACTTCCGGCAAGGAACGCAGGAGCGAGTGCGCCAGGATAGCGTCCGCGACGGCGTGGTAGGTCCATTGATCCGTGGGCGCGCGGTCCATCTGATCCAACCCGCCCCAGCCTGGAGGTCCGCCCTGCGGATCACGAACCCATTTGGCGTAGGTGCCCACGGGCACTTGCCCGCAGGTATCCATGGCAATGGCGGCGTATCCACGATCGGTCCACAAGCGCACCCACTCGTCAAACGCGGTTCCGCCGCCGCCGTGCACGAGGACCATCCCGGGCGCTTTTTCACCGGGGTTCAACTTGGGCAGGCCAAGCCAGGCGAACACGCGCGTGGGTTTGCCTTGGAAGGGCAGGCCGTCGAAGAAGACCGCCTTGACTCCGGGAGCGCTAGGACGTTCGAGGGCGCTCCATTTGGGAGCGTTCGACAGCACGTCCCTATCCCAAACAGGCCTCTCAGCGGCTGGTGAACGCCAGGTCTGCGCCAGGAGCCCAAGGCAGGATGCGACCAGCAGAATGCGGGCGATGGATTTCACGGCGGCATCGTATCCGGCGCCGCCCGGCGATCAAGCTTTCGGCGGTCGCGAGCTTCAATCCCCCAGCAGGAAATGGAAGTCGTCAAGCGTCAGCGCCTGCGCGAATTTTTCTTCGCCGAGGACATCCTCGGAGAGGGCGGATTTCTTGCGCTGAAGCTGCCGGATCTTCTCTTCGATGCTGTTCTTGATGAGAAGCCGGTAAGCGATCACGGTGCGGGTCTGGCCAATGCGGTGCGTGCGGTCGATGGCCTGGTTCTCCACGGCCGGATTCCACCACGGATCGAAAAGCACGACGTAGCTGGCGGCCGTCAGGTTCAGCCCGAACCCGCCCGCCTTGAGCGAAATCAGAAAAACAGCGTTGCCCTTGAGATTCTGAAATTTCTGGACCAACTCGCCTCGATTCTCGGTCGCGCCCGTCAGGCAAAAGACAGGCCAGCCCCGCTGATCAAGGTCCGGCTTCAACAGCTCTAGCAGCTCCACGAATTGCGAAAAGATCAGGACCTTGTGCCCTTCCTCCATGAGCGGCTCAAGCTGCTCGAGCAGCGCCTCGCGCTTGGCGCCCTCGCTCTGAGCCTTGGGGTGGAACAATCGCGGGTGGCAGCATATCTGCCGGAGCCGCAACAGGGCCGTCAAAAAATGGAACTGGTGCTGGGCAAGTTCCTTTTGCGTCTTGATGCCTAAGAGGATTTGTTGCGCCCGCTTGAGCTCCGCCCGGTAGAGTGTCAATTGTTCGCCTTCGATTTCGCAATAAAGGTCTTCCTCGATCCGGTCGGGCAGGTCTTTGGCCACCTGCGCTTTCGTTCGGCGGAGCAGAAAAGGCCTGACCCGTGCCGCGAGCCGGCGCCGGGCAAAGGGATCTTCATCGGCAGCGTACAGCCGGGCGAAATGGGCGCGCGTGCTCAAGACGCCGGGCATGGCGAATTGCATGAGGCTCCAGAGGTCGAGCAACCGGTTCTCGATGGGTGTTCCGGAAAGGATCAACCGGTGTTCCGCGCGCAGGGCACGCGCCGCCTGGGCGGTGAGCGAGTTGGGGTTCTTGATATATTGGCCTTCGTCGAGGATGACGGCCAGCCAATGGACTTCGGCAAGATACGGGCGCCCGAGCCGAAGCTCCGCGTAGTTGATCACGTGGAAATCGGCCTCCGGCAAGCCGTCCTTGAGCGACGGCAGTTCGTTCGCGGCCCAGGTCCGGACGCGAAGGGCCGGGGTAAACTTGGCGGTCTCGGCGCGCCACGTGTCCATGACGCTCTTCGGGCACACCACCAGAATGGGGAGCGCCGGACTCGACTTCTCCCTGGCATACCGGTCGCGCAACCATGCGAGCCAAGCCAATGTTTGAAGGGTTTTCCCCAACCCCATGTCATCCGCCAAAATGCCTCCGAACCGGTTCTGCGCCAGATACGCCAGGAAGTGGAATCCCTCCCGCTGATAGGGCCGAAGTTCCGCCTTCACAACGGCCGGCAGGTCAGGCGCGACCCGCACTTTGATTTCCTCGGTGCGGCGCCGGATTTCTTCGACTTGCTTCTCGGGCAGGAAATGCTTGGCAGCCGGGTCGGCCAATTGCAGCGCATGCAGACGCTGAGGTTCCCCGGACAGCTCGCGAGCGGAAAGGCCCAGGCGCGCCAGCTGTTCGTCGTCGGCCGGCGTGAAGTCAAACTCCAACCGCTTCCACCCTTTGCCTTTCAAGCGCACGTAAGCTCCGCGCGCATTCAAGAGCAGCTTGATTTCCTCCGCGGTCAGGGTGGTGTCGGAGACGTTCAACACCACGCGAAGGTCGAACCAGTCAATCTCGACCTCGTCCGCTTCCAGCCGCACCCGGCCGGAGACAGCATCCTGGGTCAACGAAGCCAGTTCGCCTTCGAGCTGGACGGTAATTTCCGGAGGGACGGATTGGAGCCAGTTGACGAACAGTCCGGGGAAGGTGCGTTTGACCCGCAGGTGAAGGGTGAAATTATCGGCGGGCTGCAACTTGAGAGGCTCGAGGAGGCTGCGCACCTGATCGAGGATCTGCTCGTCGTAGCAAGTAATCCAATTGCCATTGGCTTCGGTGTGCGGAACGGCAGGGGTTCCTTTCATCCAGGCGGCGCCGCGCCATATCCAATGCGCGCTCCCGTCTTCGGCGGTGGCGCCCACTTCGAACACGCAGACCTCGTGCCCGTTGGGCAGCGGCGAGAGGTGGCACTTGATGGCCGCCTTAAGCCCAACAGTCCGAACCCGCACTCGCAGAGGTTCAGGCAGCTCCACACTGATCTTGCGCAGGAACCGCACTCCCTCGGCGCTTTCAATCGCAGGGCCGGGAATGAGCGTCGGTTCTGAATAGCCGAGACAACCCGGGATCGGCGGCGCCTGGAACACAGCGTCGCTGCTGACGCAAAGGACCGGGTTCGTCCCGCCGGTGAGCAGAAACGCAGGCGGGGGGTTCCCGTCGGCTTGCACGAGCCGAAGTCGGTAGTCGCGGTCGTCATCTGGCCCTTCCAAGGTCCAACGGAGCGGTTCCTGGATCCGCTCAAACGGTTTCCGGGCAGTGGTGACGACCCGGCTGGCAAGCGCGGGCTTGGCCAGCAGCCGAGCGACCGCGATTTTGTCATTCTCCAGATGGTAGTAGAGTTCAGCACCGTCGCCGTAACGTGCCGCGGAATTCAGGAAAGGCTGCAGCACGCTCTCCGCTTCCGGTGAGAGCGCGGCGGGCAGGAGAGGGTACCTGGCTAGCAGTTCGCCCAACGCGTTGGGCTTCGGTCTTGCAAACTGGTCCATTTCCGGGCCCTTCCACTCCAGGAAAGCGCTGGACTTGCCCAGCACCACCCGGAAATCCCACCCTGCCTGGTTGCCGTCGGTGGCCGTTGGCGGGACAACCGTCACAGCGTCCATCCGATCGCGCCAATGGTCGGCAAAGCGCCTCCGTTCGGCCGCCTCCAAGAACGGCTGCAGCTCCGCGATGTTGGTCACCGGTCGCATCCACGAAGGGATCGCCAGGTTCAATTGAATTAGCGCCCGCGCGACATACAGCCAGAAGAAATAGTCGTCGCGTGGAAACTCAGGCCAGAGCTCGCCCAACTGCCACGATGCAAATCTCAGCCGAAAGCCAAGCTCGGCAAAATCGACTTCGCCCACCGTGCCTGAAATCCGGCTTCGCTGATAAACCCGGTTAACCGTCCGGATGTAGTTCAGTTCGGTGGCGTTCAAGGCGCGGCCCAGCGTGTCCGCCATTCGGCGCGCCAGCTCAGACGAGAAAGGCGCCTCCGGGACCGCCACTCTCGTCCCTGCCGAGAGCTGATTGACCAGCGAGACACTGTGCTCGGCCAGGAGCGCTTTTGCCGCGGCATAGATATGGCAACAGCGGGTTCGGACGCCACAGGAACATGTCCCGTTCCACACGGCTCGCGGTCCGTCCACGGCAAGCCGAATGCGCGCCGGCATGCTCGATGCAACCTCGGCCTCAAACACAAATCTCGGCGTGGTCGCTCGCAAGTTCGCCACCGCGCCCGCATTGAAAAGCTTCTCGCCCTGGTCCTGCGCCGCGCGGGGAAACAAGCTGATGGTCCTGGCCAAAACGCCGACGGCTGGGATCTCGCCGATCTCGTTCATACGGTGGCCGCCAAGGGATGCCGCACCGCGGGGGCATTGCGGCGGGAAGGAGCTTTCTGGACCAATGCCATGGTCCAGAGCATACGCCTGGCAGCCTGCCCGTCCATCCTCAACCCGGGCCGGGCCGACCCGCCCTGCCAAAAAAACGTGGCTTGCCGTCTGGCTTTCCAATCGGCTCCCGAACCGTTAGACAGTTGGGGATGACACCGTGCCAGGAGATCGAGGTGCTGGTCCGCGCGCGTTACCCGATCCTGTATATCGTCTCTTCCGAAGAGCTCCGCGTGCAAGCCGTCTTGCTCGAGATCGCGCGCAAGCGCCAGAAAAAGGTCTTCGAATGGAGCGTGACGACGGGGCTTTCCCCGTCCGGAACCTCCATCCAGGTCCAAAAGCAGCGCGGCGCACCCACCAAAGATCCGCTTCTGGCCCTGGACCAGGTGATCGACCAGGTGGAGCCCGCCATCTTTGTCTTCAAAGATTTCCATCCGTTCCTCACCAAGAGCAATCCCGCGGTCATCCGCAAGCTCAAGGAGATCGCGCAGCATCTCAAGAACAGCCACAAGACTATCGTCCTGGTTTCGCCGGTGCTGGAACTTCCGCCCGAGTTGGAGAAGGAAATCACGTTGGTCAATTTCCCCCTGCCCTCGCGCGAGGACCTGGACGCAATGCTCGACCGCATTCTCTCGGAGGTCCAACAGTCCGCCTCCGTGCAAGTGGACCTGGATGCCCGGTCGCGCGAACGGCTGCTCCAAGCCGCCCTCGGGCTGACGCTAGGCGAAGCGGAAAACGTCTTCGCGAAGATCCTGGTCACGGACCAGGCGTTGAACGCCGGGCACGTGCACCAGATCTTCTCCGAGAAGCAGCAGATCGTCCGCAAGAGCGGTTTGCTTGAGTACTACGCCGCCAACGAGACGATCGACCAGGTGGGCGGCCTTGCAGTCCTCAAAGATTGGCTCCAAAAACGCACCGTGGCCTTCACCGAAGAGGCCCGAGCGTTTGGCTTGCCCGCTCCCAAAGGCATCCTGCTCCTGGGGGTCCAAGGATGCGGAAAAAGCCTTTGCGCGAAAGCCGTTTCGTCCCTGTGGCAACTCCCCCTGCTCCGATTCGATATCGGCCGGATGTTCGGGAGCTTCGTCGGATCCTCCGAAGAGAACATCCGGCGGGCAATCGCGGTCGCGGAATCGGTGGCGCCCGCGGTCTTGTGGGTGGACGAAATCGACAAGGCCTTCTCCGGCTCTCAAAGCTCCGGATTGAGCGATGCCGGGACTGCCGCGCGCGTGTTTGGCACCTTCCTTACCTGGCTGTCGGAAAAGAGCACGGCCGTCTTTGTGGTCGCCACCGCCAACGACATTTCCCACCTGCCTCCGGAACTCATGCGCAAAGGCCGCCTTGACGAGATTTTCTTCGTGGACCTGCCCTGCAGCCAGGAACGGGAACAGATCTTCCGCATTCACCTCGCCAAACGCGGCCGCAACCCGGCTGATTTCCACCTTCAAGCGCTGGCCGAAGTGGCGGAGAATTTCAGCGGCGCGGAGATTGAGCAGGCCATCATCAGCGCGCTTTACGATGCCTTTTCCGCCTCCAGCCCACTCGGCACCAAACACATCCTCCAGGCGCTCCGCCAAACGGTGCCCCTGGCCACCACCATGGACGAGCATATCGACCGCTTGCGCCATTGGGCGGACGGCCGGGCGCGCAACGCCAACTCAGCTGAGCGGCGTTAACCGGCGGGACCGGGCTTCTGAATCGCAAGACCGGCGCGAGAAGCGTGAGCGGCCTGCGCGCTCTGCGCTGTGAGGGGAATGCCAAGCCCTTTTGAGCAGAAACCGCCCCGCCGAACCCCGCCTGCTTCCGGATATAACACGTATATAACACGTATTTAACAGGTATTTAACTCGTTCCAGAGACGTGTTAAATACCTGTGATAACCGTGTCATCTGCCTGTTGTATGCGTGGCCGCGCTGTCTCCATTCCGGCGTCAAAGTACCCCGCCCATTCAACCGCGCCCGAAATCGGCCCTCACGGCTTGCTCCACACCTCGTCGACCCGCACATCCAGGTCCAGCTTGCTCTTGTCGAGCAAATCGATCAGTTCCTCATAGGTCCACGAGATTGACTCGATCCCGTCCTCACCGCCGGAGATAAGGACAACCGCTTCGTGATCGCGGGCGGCTGCATTCCC
This sequence comes from uncultured Verrucomicrobiota bacterium, assembly GCA_964578605.1. Taxonomy (GTDB): domain Bacteria; phylum Verrucomicrobiota; class Verrucomicrobiia; order Limisphaerales; family SIBE01; genus JAXMHN01. Next base: position 31,119 of record CAZODO010000010.1, read on the forward strand.
ACCGCAGTCATCGGCCCAGGTAATGCCCACCCCTCCTGAAACCGCGCGCCGCTCACCAGAAGGCGCGGGCGCGGGGTCAGGAGAAAACGCTTCGAACCACGACTGCAGGACGCGATGCAGCGCCTGCCGCGCCTCCGCGGCGCGCGGCGTCACGATGAGGTGGAGGGTGATCACGTGATCCTGGGTCCACCGCTCCCCCTTGCGGGTGTAGGAAAACTGATGCCGAGATGTGTTCATGCAGTTCTTTATAGGCCGCGGGATGTCCAATTCGCAAGGGCCGGGCCAGCGGCCCAGCCCTGCCCAGCTTCGATGATCATGGGCTTGAGACTTGGCCGCATCCCGGGCAAGCTCACGTCAAGATCCCTCTCGGCGAACACACGCCTGACGACCTTCGACGAAGTCACCCCTTCCAAGTTGCGGCTCGAGATTGAATCCGATGGAGAGTTTTCAACCGGCCTGCTCGAATGGCGCGTGTTTGACTCGGGCAAATCGCCTGACTTCCCGCCCTCTGTGCTGGCGGGCGTGGACCGGGTTGTGGTGCTGGGGGGCAAAACTTATCTCGCGGGCGCGGTCAAGTCATTGAAACCGGCCAGCAACGGCGGGGTGGAATGGAGCAAGGAGTCCGGTCCGGGCGACAGGATCGAGCTGGTCTTGCCCATGGAAGTGCAGCGAATCAAGGCCGAGCAAGCGGCCTCGGCGTGGAGGCTATTCTGTCTCGATCCAGCGGATCTCCCACGGCTTGAGCTTCATGGGCGTGCTGGCAATCCGGTCAGCGCGCCCAAAGTGGATGACCTTGATGTTGTTGACGGGCGCTTCGGCATCCAACATGACGATGCGGGTGCTCCGCCTGTCAAGGCCCGCCAGTTCAAGGCTGACTTCGATCTCGTCCGCGCCGCCCTCTTCATACCGCCAGACGATCACATGTTTGTAGCCGTTGCCATCGCCGGCAATGGCCCGAATGCTGCCCTGCTCGCCTTCCACCGCAAAGCGCGGCCCCTCCAGCTGGCCAAGCAGGCGAAAGGCGTACCAAGCCGGACGCACCCGCCCGTGATGATCGAAAAGGGCGCTATACTGTGGCATGGTGTTCCACCAATGCGCCATGAACCGGCGCCCGCCCGGAGACATCCAATCGAAGTCTGCCGGTTCAACAAAACAGTCTCGGATGTGGTAATAGGCGGCCATGTCCAGCTTCTCCTCTGCATAGCGCCGCATGGTTTCAAGCACGAAGCACGGCTGGAAACCGGGAGCAAGATTCGGCCGCATCAGGTCCATGTTCCATTCAGAGATGAAGAGCTTGACGTCTTTCAGCTGGGGAAATTTGGCCAGCTTCGCTCGCTGTTTGGCGACATTGCCCGCATGCGCGCCGGCCGAATCGGAGTAGAGGTGCCAGGACACGAAATGGAGCGGCACACCTTGAGTTGCGCAATGCTCGATCAGGCCCTCGACAAGGAAACTGGTTGCCGAAGCCACGGCCGGACCGCCCACTTGCGCGTCCGGGTCGCCACGCAACAGCGCCCGAACGGTCTGCGTATAAAACCGATTGTAATCCTCGGCCTTTCTAAAGAAGTGGGGCGTGCCGCCTGACTCGCCGATGTCGGGTTCGTTACAGACTTCCCAAGCGGCCACCTGGAATCCCTCCTCCCGGCAATGGCGGGCAAGCGCTTCGCAAAGGCGTTCCCACTCGTCGTAGTTGTTCGGGTGCACGATGAAGTGGTCGACCTTGGGGTAAAGGACCGGCGGTTTCATGGCCAGCGCCAGCGCGGGACGCGCCCCGGTTTCGCGCACGGCACGGAGCTCACGGTCAAGCCTCGTCCAATCGTAAGTGTCGTGATCCGGATAGATCCGGTAATACTCGCTCAAGAACAGGCGGATGGTCCGCGGCCGGAGTTGCCGAATCTCCTTCACGTGCGGCGCGATCATGGGATCACCTTGCAGTCCGCCCTGCCCGAGGGCCAGAGCGGGCATGTCCCATCGGCCCTCAGGTTTCGAGAAGTCGACTCGCAGCCGGACCGGTTCGGCGGCCGTGCCGTTGACGGCGAGCAAGGCTGCGATTGCCAGCAAGAAAATGGGCTTTGTCATAGGAAACAAAGTTTGACATCAAGCGCTGCCACCAGGCGCTTTCATCCGCAAACGCGGGAGCACCCGCGGTCGCCAGGGCTGCCGGCTGTTCAGCAGACCAGGCCATGGGTTTATGCGCTACTTCGCTGTAGCCGCCATGATCAGCGCGATCTCGGCCACCCGTTTGCCCACTCCCCGCACGGTGTTCAAGCTGCCTTCGTCTTTGGCCAGTTCCTCTGCCTGGCTTTGAATAGCGCCGCCCCAGTGAGCGCCTGGCCTTCCATCGCCCACGACCACCATCTCTTGCGACAGCATGAACATGATCAATTGCTGCAAAACGAGTTCGAACCCGGTGTTACGTCCTCCCCCCACCGCGATTGCCCCGCCCGCTTTGTTCTTCAATGGGAAGCCGCCCTGCCGAAACGCGATCATGCGGTCGATGATGTTCTTCATCGGCGACGAGATCAGGCCCATGTAAACCGGAGATCCCAGCAGAATGCCATGCACATTCGGGGCTGACAGCTTCTCACCCAACCCTGGAAAGTCATCCGGATGGTCCGAGCTCTTTGCCCCAACAGCCACGTAAGGGTCGAGATTCAGTCCCGCAAGGTCAATGAGTTCCGTGGTGATCGCAGGACTGACGCTCTTGGCGGCGTCCAACGCCAACTGAACCGCTTTCACGGTGGTTTTCCCCTTTCGCATGCTCCCCGCAATGCCAAGGATCTTAACGGACCCGGCGGCAGGTTCCGCGGCTTGGACAAGGCTGGCAGCGGCGGCGGCAGAAAGGGCCGTGGCTCCAAGGAAATGACGACGATTGATGTTGCTCATAGGCGTTGGCTTATGCCTCCGCAGCGTCTTCGAACGGAAACCAGGATTCAAGCGAAAACCGGCCGCACGCGGGCTTTAAAAACGCAGGCGCAAGGGTCCAATCACGTGCGGAGCTTCGAAACCAGGCACGCCGCTGCAGGACAAGTGCATTCGAACGACGCCGCCAGCTCTAGTTCGCCGCTTTCCTTATCAGCGCCGCAACCTTCGCCTCTTCGGCGGAAGTCAGCTGTCTAAGCGTGAAAGCGGTCGGCCACATGGCGCGTTCGTCGAGGTTCGCCTTGTCACTGAAGCCGAGCGTTGCGTCCCGCGTCTTGAACTTCTGCGCGCTCTGGAAGAAACAGACCACAACCCCGTCCTTGGCGCAGGCCGGCATCCCGTACCCGGTTCTGGGGGAGAGGGCTGGTGCGTTGGCTTTCTCATTCTCCTCTTTCTGCAACGACCTGGTACGCCAACGTTCGGTGCATCTCGCTCGCACAGCGCCCTATGTTCTTCTCGGTGGTCTTGGTCTGAAAAAAGCGAAGCCGTTTTGAATCATGCGGGATTCAAATTTCCCCAAAAGCCCCCTGTTGGTCCAAAGGACGTTTAGGCTTGCCGCAAACCGCTTGCCTCCATGCCACAAACCCCTTACCTTCAGGCCGCGCATGTCGCACACCGGATGCCAGGACGTTTTCGTACACATGTCGAACCCGGTGATTTTCAATGGCTTGTAAGTGCTTGGTAATGAGCGTGGAAGGGTGGCTGAGTGGTTTAAGGCACCTGACTCGAAATCAGGCGATGGAGTAATCCATCCGTGGGTTCGACTCCCACCCCTTCCGCCATTTCTGAACGGGCTTTCCTAGCGGTTCGATGGCTTCGGTCAGTATTCCCAGGATGGCGAGTGGCGCGCTTTCGCGTCCGATTTCCCCAGAGAAGACGCTCGCTTGCCAGGGGGGTGGGCTGGCAAGATGCCGGCATCGGGAACCACCACCATGAACACTGACTCACACTCTGCCGGGACTTCGGGTGGCCAGAAAGGCTGGCCGCGTCGCGACTTTCTCAAACTGGTCGGCCTTGGGACGGCGGTCACCACGTTCCGACCGTGGGAGGCCATGGCTGGTCCGTTCACCCGGGCCGACTTCGAGAAGCTGGTGCCGCGCGACAAGAGGCTGCGTCCGGCCTGGGTTAAGTCCCTGTTCGAACGTGGCAATCCTGCCTATTACCGCGGACCGGACCTCGAACGCATCGGCATGCCGATCGGTGGCATGTGCGCAGGCCAGGTTTACCTGGGCGGCGACGGGCGGCTCTGGCATTGGGACATCTTCAACCGGCATATCGGCACGGGCGCGGAGCACTACGCCAAGCCCATGGCCGTGACGGCGCCGTTCGCGCAGGGTTTTGCTTTGCGGGTCGCTACAGGGGCCTCCACCAAAATGCGGCGGCTCGAGCGGGGCGACTGGCGGGACGTGTCGTTCAATGGCGAATACCCGATCGGGCACGTGGCTTACCGGGACCCGGACTCGCCCGTTGCCGTCGACCTGGAGGCCTTCTCTCCTTTCATTCCGCTGAATACCGAAGATTCCTCTTTGCCCGTCACTGTGATGCAATTCACGGTGCGGAACCTCAGCGATGCGGAAATCACTGCGCAAGTTGGCGGTCTTCTGGAAAACCCGATCTGCCTTCATAGCGGACCGACTCGCGACGGCTTTCGCCGTTATCGCGCCGCGCGCGAGAACAACCTCCTTTTGCTCGAAGCATCAGCCGAAGACGGGCCAAGCGATGCGAGCGTCACCCAGCCAGACATCTCCTTCGACAATTTCGAGCGGGAAGAATATGGCGACTGGACGGCCACGGGCACAGCGTTCGGCAGTGGACCGGTCGAGACGTCGGCCATCCCCGAGTATCAGGGCAACGTGGGTGGCGCGGGAAACCGGGTGGTGAACAGTCACGCGTCTGCGCCGGGCGGTTCGGTGGAAGAGAAAGACCGGGCGAAAGGGATGCTGACCAGCAAACCGTTCGCGCTTGAGCGGAAGTATATCACGTTTCTGATCGGAGGCGGGGCGCACAAAGGCCGGACCTGCATGGACCTGCTGGTGGATGACCAGGTGGTCCTGAGCGCGACGGGCGCCAGCAACAACCAGATGCAGCCCCTCAGTTGGGACGTCCGGCGCTGGGCCGGAAAGACCGCGCGGCTGCGGATCGTCGATAACGAGTCCGGCGGCTGGGGGAACATCGGGGTTGACGACATCGTGTTTAGCGACCGGCCGCGCACACCGGTTGGACCGCTTGCCGAAGCTCCTGATTTCGGAACGATGACGCTGGCGCTGTTGGAACCGCAGGCTGAAGACAAGGCGGTGACCGGGCTGGAAGGCACCAAAGACTTCGCCGGCCTTTTCAACGCCGCACAAGGAGCACCGGACCCGAGCCGAAGGCCTTTCGGCGAGAGTTTGACCGGCGGCTTGGTGCGCACTTTGAAGCTGGCGCCGCAACAGAAAGCCACGGTGACCTTCCTCCTCGGCTGGCACCTGCCGAATCTCAAGATGGATCGGCTGCCGCCCGGCCGGCACTACGCCACGCGATTCACTTCGGCCAGCGCGGTGGCGCGCTACGTGGCGCAGCATTTCCCGCGGCTGAGCAGCGAGACTCGGCTTTGGCACGATACCTGGTACGACTCCACCCTGCCCTACTGGTTCCTGGACCGGACCTTCCTGAACATCTCGATCCTGGCGACCTCGACCTGTCACAGGTTTGGCAACGGACGCTTCTGGGGCTGGGAAGGTGTCGGCTGTTGCCATGGCACCTGCGGACACGTCTGGCAGTACGCCCAGGCACTGGCGCGGCTGTTCCCGGACCTGGAGCGGATCACGCGCGAACACGTTGATTTTGGGTTGGCGCTGCAGCCCAATGGCGCCATCCATTTCCGCGGCGAATTCAACGACATCGCGGCCGTCGACGGCCAGGCCGGCACGATCCTGCGCGCCTTGCGCGAACACCAGATGTCGGCCGACGACGCGTTCCTGAGGCGCAACTGGCCGAACGTAAAAAAGGCCGCCCAATGGCTCATCGCGAAGGACGAGGATGGCGATGGCTTGATCACGGGCAACCAGCACAACACCCTCGACACCGATTGGTTCGGCCCGGTCGCATGGCTCAGTGGCCTGTACCTGGCGGCTTTGCGCGCTGCCGATACCATGGCCCGCGAGGTGGGCGATACAGATTTTGCGCGGCAATGCCAGGAAATCCTTGAAAAAGGGCGCGCCGGGCTCGTCCGCGAACTGTTCGACGGCGAGTACTTCATCAACAGACCCGACCCGAAACACCTTGATGCTATCAACTCAGGAACCGGGTGCCATATCGACCAGGTCATGGGCCAGAGTTGGGCGTTCCAGGTGGGCTTGCCGCGCGTGCTGCCCGAATCTGAGACCCGCGCGGCTCTTCGATCGCTCTGGCTTTACAACTTCACCCCGGATGTAGGGCCGTACCGAGCCGCGTACAAACCGGGGCGCTGGTATGCCATGCCAGGCGAAGCGGGGCTGCTCATGTGCACCTTCCCGCGATCCGACTGGGATTACGAGCAGGCGAAGGGCAAAGGACCCGACTGGGCGGCCGGCTACTTCAACGAGTGCATGAACGGGTTCGAGTACCAAGTCGCCAGCCACATGGTTTGGGAAGGCATGATCCAGGAAGGGCTGGCCATCACGCGCGCCGTGCACGACCGGTACCACCCGTCGCGCCGCAATCCGTGGAACGAAGTCGAATGCGGCGATCACTACGCGCGCAGCATGGCCAGCTACGGAGTTTTCCTGGCCGCGTGCGGGTTCGCCTGCCACGGTCCGCTTGGCCAGATGAGCTTTTCGCCGCGCCTGACGCCGGAGAATTTCAAAGCCGCCTTTACTGGGCCGGAAGGATGGGGAACCTACACACAGAAGCAGACCGGGACCGGTTTCAGAGCCACTCTGGAAGTCAAATGGGGCACCCAGCGTCTGCAAACGCTCACGCTAACACCCCCCGAAATGCTGGCGCCCGAAACCGTGACCGTGACAGCCGGTGGCCAGCCGGTGGCTGCGAACCTTGCCGTGAGTGAAGGCCGGGCTGAAATCCGGTTCACCGGCCCCGTCGTGCTCCAGCGTGGAGATAATCTTGAAGTGGCGCTTGGCTAAGAACACCACAGGAAGAAAAGGCTGAGCGTGCTCTCGACAAAGCCTATTGGGCACCGCTCAGACGCGAGCTGGAAGCCATGCAACACCCTGAACGGCGGGACACTGACCTATCCCTCCGCCAGCCCCTGGGCGAATCATTGGTGCGGTGGACGGCACTGTCGTGAAGGGAGTTGTCAGAGCAGCCGCAGGAACGATCGGCGGCATCACGCCGGCAAGCACATCCGACTGGAGTACAACGATCTGCACGATGGAACACGCATCAACCATGACGGGAGCGATCTACTGCTGGGAACCGGGTGGCCAGGGCGGCATCATCGCCTACAACTGGGTCCATAACGACTCGCACTGCAATCGCATTAACCTCGACAAATTCCGGGCCGAATTTTTTGACCCCACGATGCTTGTACCCTCTTCCTCGATGCCCGTCGCCCAATAAGACAACCGGCCAGGGCTGGCTATGGCCACTGGCCAAGAATCCGCGGGATGAGCCCAAACCAGGGGTTGGAGGTGGCGTTCGCCGCGGACCGGGAAAGTATCCGGCCGTTCCCGGCGTCCCCAATCAAAGGTCTTGCCGCCTTCCCTGCGCGTGCCGCCCGCGCAGCGGAACCAGAGCGCAAACGGTGGTGCCTTTGCCGGGTTCCGAATCGACGCTGCACCGACCGCCGACCATCTGAACGCGCTCTCTCATTCCAAGCACCCCCAAACGCTTCTGCTTCTTGCCAAACAACACACGTTTCACGTCAAACCCTTTGCCGTCGTCGGTAACTTCCAGCCGAATGGAAGCCCTCACTCTCTTCACGGCGACTTCGACCTGACTGGCTTCGGCGTGCCTGGCGACATTAGTGAGCGCCTCCAAGGCCACGCGATAGAGGACCGTGCTGGTGGCACCATCCAATTCGGTGATTTTAGCCGAGGTAAAGGAAGTGAGACTAGTTCGGATGCCGGTCCGTTTGGTAAAGTCCTTCATGAACGAATGAAGGGCGGGGATCAATCCCAGATCGTCCAGGACCGTCGGTCGCAATTCGCGGGCAAACCGATGCACAGTATCGACCGACTCTTCGACCAGGCGCAGCGTGCTCGCGATCTCCTGATTGAGCTGCTTTCTATTGACGGTTTGCTGTTGGGTTAAGGCTGTTAGATGGACGTTGATGCCCACCAGGGCTTGGGCCACCTGGTCGTGCAAGTCGCGGCTTATTCGCTTTCGTTCTTCCTCCTGTGCCTGCAGAACTTGATGAGACAGATGCCGCAACTGGTCTTGCATGTGGCGCGCCTCCTCCAACAACCGGCTTTGGCGTTTCTCGCTTTTCTTGAGCACGGATTCCACCTCCCGTCGCCGGCCGATTTCCCGCTTCAACTTCTCGTTTGCCACGGTAAGAGCGTCCATACGACGATGCGCTTCTTCCGCCCGTTTGAGGGCAGAAATGTCCGAGACGGCTATCCGGCACCATCTCCGCGCCCCTTGGGCAGCGACGGCCGGCGTCGCTTGAATGCCGGCCCAGAAGGCCGCTCCCGAGTCGTTCACAAGGGACATCTCACAGCTCTGCTTTCCGGAAGCCGCAAGGGCCGTTTGCAGGAAGGCTAGAAACATCGGCCGACTGGACAGGGCCACAAAATCACGGAACCGCCGGTTGACCAAACGGGCGCGTTCCACCCCGAGCATCGTCGCGGCGGTCAGGTTCATCTCCAGGATGAGCCCCTGTTCATCGACGGAGAAATAGCCGACCGGGGCAAAATCATAAAGGTCGGTGCATTTCTCCAGCGCCTGCTCCGCCTGATTACGCGCGGCTTGGAGCTCCTCATTCTGCAACTCCAGTTCCACCTGGTGAACCTGCAATTCGTGGAGGAGCCGTTTCGGGTCGACATCGCTTGGTGGCAAATCCGTATCCGTCGCCTGTCGTATCAGACGGGCTTCGGCGCGGCGGCGCAGTTCGGCCGGATCCGATGAGAGCTTTGACCTTCTATTCATCGCGCAGACTGATCCACGGGGCTGCGGCCCGTCTGCTGCAACCGGCTCGTCACTCTCCGCTTCCCTGAGGCGCTGTTCGGCGCGGCGGCGTAGGACCGCCTTCTTGGATCCGAGGTTCGTCTTCATTTGCACGGCCCGGCGCCCTGATTAGCTCGCATTGCGCCGAGCCAGTTTTGTCGCTTGCTTCCCGATTCTCTTTTTCAGGCCGGCCTGTTTCGCCCGCAATTGTGCCTCCAACGTCTTGGCGGCGGTGATGTCCACGAAGGTGATGACGACGCCGTCGATGTGGTCGTCCAGGGTGCTGCGGTAAGGCATGATCCGCACGTTAAACCAGCGGCCGTCGTGTGTGCCAATTGGCTTTTCCACAACGGCCAGTGTTCGCAGCACCGCCCGCGCATCCTCGGCCAAGTCGGCATAGCGCAGTTCAGAGGCCAAGTCGGTGATGGGCCGGCCCACGTCGGAGGGGATAAGGTTGATGATTTTCGTCGCTTCTGAAGTGAACCGACGCACGTTGAGATGGTTGTCGAGAAACAAGGTGGCAATATCGGTGCTGTTGAGCAGGTTCTTCATGTCGTTGCTGGCCCGGGAAAGCTCGTCCACCTTGGCCTGCAACTCGGTATTGAGCGTCTGGAGTTCTTCGTTCATGGATTGCATTTCTTCCTTGGAGGTGGTGAGTTCCTCGTTGGTAGACTGCAATTCCTCATTCGTGGACTGCAATTCCTCGTTGGTGGACTTGAGGACCTCCTCCGAGGACTGCATCTCCTGGCGGGTCGTCTGCAACTCCTGCCGGGCGCGCTCGAGTTCCCGCTCGAGTTCGACCGTCCAAGAGCCGCTGCGCACGGCCGGTTTCCGCAAGCGGCCTTTGCCGGCTGTGTCCAATGGCGCGGCGGCGGCGTCTCGGAAAATGATCATCAGCAAGCCCTGCAATGGCACCGGCTCCTCGACGGGCTCGATGGTGAGATGGACGAACTGCTCACATACACGCATTCCGGCCGGACCTTCATGCGATCCTTGGCCTGGATGACCTTCATCCCGGTGCTGCGGCGCTTAGGTGCAGATTTCAGTTGCATGATCCTACTGCCTCCCCCTGCAAAGCCCCCGGGTAGCACAACCTACCCCCGGTTTTCATCGCGGCGAAACAACTTTGCTTGATCGATTCGAACGCCTCAACAAGAAAAGGAACTCAACACAGGGCTGCTCCAAAGTCGAGTGGGACGACAGATCGAATGGAGGATGGTTCCGGCGCGTCGGCTCATTTTGGCCAGGAAAGTTGGGTAGGTGCGATCCCGAGCGCGGACTTGGCGGCGCATCCAAGCCCGCCCCTCTCCGTGGACGGCCCGGCGCAGGATGCCCAAGACGGTGGCCGCGACCGGTTCGCGGACGGGACAACGGGCCGCATTAGCTTCCTGGGCCGTCAGGCTGCTGATAATCCAGACCGTCTCGACTTCCTGCAATTTCGATCCCCCAGCGGGAGCCATCCCAATAGCGAAAGACAAGGATCTCTTCGTGTCGCTTGTATTTCAGTTCCGAATCGGGACGATCGGTCACCCAGACGTCGCGGATGGCGCAATTTGTTCCATGGCAGATCTAGTTGACGAAGGTGATTTGCAGGCTGCTTTCGATCACGCCCGCAGCGATGGCATACCGAGTCAGGCCGGCTGTGTCATGAATGCCTAACTTCTGCATGAGGCGTTGCCGGTGTTTTTCGACCGTTTTGATGCTGATGCCCAGTTCGGCCGCGATCTGTTTATTGGCTTTGCCTTCCGCAATGAGCTGCAGGGCTTCGACTTCTCGTGAGGTCAAGTTGGCGATCTTCTTCCTGACCGAGTTGGACGCGGCCAGCGGCTTGCTCTCAGCCAGGCGTTTGGCAATCGACGGGGTGAAGAAGACGTTTCCCTTCTGAATTTCCCGGATGGCCCGCGACAACACGTGAGCGGAGGTTTGCTTGAGCAGAAAACCTTTAACCCCAAACTCAAGGGCTCTTTCCACGTAAGCGTCGTCGCTGTGTGCGGAGAGGATAAGCACCTTGGTGCCTGAGGCTTGTTTGAGGATTTGGCGACTGGCCTCCAATCCGTTGAGGAGCGGCATGGCAATGTCCATCACCACGATGGCGGGCCGAAGCTTCAGGGTCATCTCAACGGCTTGCCGGCCCGTTTCCGCTTCGCCCACGACCTCCAGATCCTCTTCGGCCTCGAGCAACTTGCGCAGTCCTTGCCGCACCACCATGTGATCTTCGGCGAGCAGGACAGTGATCGGTTTCCTAGAGCTCGAAATGCGGGGTCTCATTGGTCGGCGTGGTTGCGTCTCCGGGGGCGCTTGCCTAGGGGGATTCGCGCCCGAATGGTGGTTCCGGCGCCGGGAGTCGATTCCAGTTCGAATTGGCCGCCCACCATCTGCACCCTCTCGCGCATGCCCAGCACTCCCAATCGATTGTTCCCTCTCGCGATGAGGACACGGTCCATTTGAAATCCCCTTCCATTGTCGATGATTTCCATCGCGATCGCGCCGGCGAGTCTTTGGACGGTAAACTTGACATGGCTGGCATGCGCATGCCTGGCCACGTTGGTGAGCGCCTCCTGCGCCAGGCGAAAGAAGGCCGTGCGCTTGGCGCTGTCCAACTGGTCACTGCGATCGGACGTGAAGGCGGTAAGGTGAATCCGGATGCCTGTCCGCTTGGTGAAGTCCTTCATGAAAGAATGCAAAGCCGGGATGAGGCCCAGGTCGTCCAGCAAGGTCGGGCGCAGATCGCGGGCAAAGCGATGCACGCTTTCGACCGATTTCTCGACCAGCCGTTGGGTGCTGTTGATCTTCCCCTGCAGCCCCTTCGCATTCATGGCGGCGGCGGCCTTTAGAGTCGCTAGTCGCACGTTAATGCCCGTGAGCGTTTGCACGATCTCATCGTGCAGCTCCCGGCTGATTCGTTTGCGTTCCTCTTCCTGCACCGTCAGAATCTGATGGGAAAGATGACGCATTTGCTCCTGGAGACACCGCGCCTGGGCCAGGGACTGGTCATGGTGCAGTTCACTCTTTTTGAGGGCGGCTTCGGCGGCCTTCCGGCGAGAGACTTCCTGCCGCAACCGGCGTTTCAAGCTGGCCACATCGCGTTTCATGCCTTAACCGAGCTTACCGGAAAACCGCTCCAGAGTCTTGGCTGACTTTTCGACGAGCCGCTGGGTGACAATCAATTCCTTCTTCAGACCCGTGGTGTTGCGGGCAGCTTCTTTCTTCAAATGCGCCAGTCTCACCTGGATGCCCAGCAACCCTTGCGCGACGTCGTCGTGAAGGGTCCTGCTGACCCTGGCTCGCTCGTTCTCCTGAGCCGAGAGCATCCGCCGAGTCAGACTTTGGAGGCACCGCCGCAAGTCGCGGGATTCCGCCAAGAGGCTGGCGTAATGTTTGGTTTCATTCTTGAGCGCGTGCTTGAAAGCGTTTCGATCCGCCAACGCCTGCTTCCGGACCCGTCGCGACCTCGCCAGGTCCCTGGTGCGCTGCCGCAATTGTTTATCCAAGTGCAGGAAGCGGACCGCCGCTTGCCGGGCCGAGGGACTGGTCTGCTCCCATTCTTTGAAGGCTTCGGCAAAGAACGGGTCTGCCCGATGCGGTGCTCCGTCTCGAGCGGCGGGCTGTTCAAACTTGCCGAGGACCTTGTCATGCAGCCTGGCCAGGTCCAGCACTTTCAACCCGAGGCTCGCGGCCTGTTTTCCCACCCTGCGGGCAAGGGGCAGGCCAGTCTGCGCACCCTGCTTGCAGTAGTTCCGCAGAGCCGCCTCATATTGTTGCGCTAACATGATGGAGGTGCGTTTCATTAACTCCTTCACCGTCATCCCCCGGCAGGGCGAGTTGGAAATGCGTGCCGGGTCCGGTCCCTATCATTGCCCTGGTTCTAATCCAACAAACGGCTGGCGTTCTGATCCGCTCCCAGACCTCGCCCGTTCGAAAGGACTCCCGATTTCCTTGGATGCCCGCATTTCCAGTCACTTGCCTATGTACTCAGACGGATTGCGAATCCGGTCGATTCGTTCCGCTTCGGCCTTATTTACGGCGGCTTGTCGTCGCCGTCGCCTCAGGGCTGCCGCCAAGTTCGAGGGGAGTCTCCAGATCCACCTGACAAGACGAGCGAGCAGCAGCGCCAACTGCGTCAGTCGGCACCAGATTGATTTGTTTTTCGCGGGTGTTGGTCTCATTGAGCCACGCTTCGAAAGAAGAACTTTTCCCAGATCCTCTCGCTCAACGGCACGATACGTTGTGCTCGCGCCCTCGCGCTATGGGGTAAAGACCCCACATCCAGCCGCGCAAGCATGCTCGTTGCGACGAGACAAACGGCGTTTTGCAGTTCGGCGCGTCGGGAACCGTTCTCCGCCCGGCTGTCGCGGCTGCTTCGCGTGTTGCTCTGAGCCAGTCGCGGCAGGCTGGTTCACGGTCTCCAGACGGCTCGACTCCGACCCCCAGGTCGGCGTGCACCTCTTCTTTCAATTCGCGCATCGGGTAGCGCCCAGAAACCGGCGCCCCCCCCCCCACGAAACACTGGGCAGGGGCACCCGTCCTTGGTCCACCCTAAACGCGCGGATCACCCGTAGTTCACCCGTAGATCACCCGTGGTTGACCCGTGCGCCAACGGGTGATCTACGGGTGATCTACGGGTGATCTGCTTAGGGAACGTGGCAGGGGCAGAAACGATGGAACGGCGGGGAAGAACGGCGCGAGGTGGCCGATATAGGGTCTACACCCCATTGCGCATGGGGTCCGTTGAACGGTTATATGGAAAACGAGACGGAAACCAGGCCACACGTTTCAAACCATGATCGTATTCCTGATTCACATTCGCGACCCTCAATTCTACGCGCTGCCCGCGAAGACCCGCGCCAAGAACGGCAATATCCGTGTGATGGGGTTTCCTCCCATTGGCATCATGTCGTTGTCGGCCGTCGTAAAACGAGCCGGCCACGAGTGTTTCATGTTCGACCAGGCCAACCCGGAAACGCCCAACAAAACCATCCTCGAGGAGATCCGGAAGAAGCAACCTGCCCTGGTGGGTTTAAGCTTCTTGAGCACCACAAGCTATCCCTACGCCAAGATGCTCGCGCGGCAAGTACGAGCCTCCAACCCCTCGGTGAAATTGGCGTTTGGCGGAGTGTTTGCCAGCCTCAATGCGCCGCTGGTCAAGCAGCAATGCCCCGAGGTTGACTTTGTCTGCCGTGGCGACGGGGAACAGTTGATTCTGGACCTTTTGGAGCATCTCGACGACCCAGCCGGGGTCGCCAGCCTCACTTGGGCGAAGGACGGGCAGGTGATCAATAATCCCGATCGCAAAATGGAGCGTCATTTGGATCAGTGGCCCTTTCCGGATCGGGAGGGCTTGCCCTTGGATTTCGTCGAATCGATGCCGTTGGATGTTCCCGCCGTGCTCTCCCTCGAGCGTTTCACGACCATGCAAACGTCACGGGGTTGTCCCTGGTCGTGCGCGTTTTGCGACATCCCCGTCTTCAATGAAGGGAAATGGCGTTCCCGCAGCCCGGAGCATGTCATCCGGGAGTTCAAGCACCTCCAGGAAAGCGGCTACGGCTCGGTTTATTTTGTCGACGATCACTTCCTCCTGCAGCCCAAACGCATTGAAGCGATCTGCCAGGGGATTTCCGACCATGGACTCACCATTCAATGGGGCTGTGAAGGCCGGGTCGATTCCGTCGCCCAGCATCTGTTCCCGGCCATGGCCAAAGCTCATTGCCGCACCTTGATGTTCGGCATCGAGAGCGGCAGTCAGAAGATCCTCGACCGGGTTCGAAAAGAGCAGACGCTCGAGGAGGTTGAGACGGCTGTGACGAACGCCAAGAAGGCCGGCATCGAGATCGTCCACGGCTTCTTCGTGGTGGGCAATCCGGATGAAACCGCGGAGGATATGAAGGCGACCTTCGATTTTGCCGCGAGGCTCCCTTTGGACACCTTCGGTTTCAACCGGTTATGCGTGTATCGCGGCACGCCCCTCTGGCAGGAGTACGTGACGCGGAGATTGGTCAACGAGGAGACCGATTGGTACAAGTTCTTTAAGTGTTCCGCGATCGACCCCACCTGCTTGTCCGGGGAACAAATCAATGACCTCCGGCGCGCGGGGTTGAGGCGCTTGTTCATTCACAAACTGCTGCACTTCCCATGGCAGACCTTTCGGCTCCTCAAACGCTTCCTCCGTCATATGCCGGCGCGGGATGTGGGCTATCTCATCATCAAGCCATTTCTAGGGAAGAAAACGGGCGCAACCAAAGCCGAATTGCTCTCTCGAGCAGTCGACCACGGTGCGGCCAAGGATGCGGCGGGCCAACTCACCCATCTGACGGATGACCTGTTGGACGCTGTTTTGCGCGAGTCTCAGGCCGAGCGCCTCAGGATTCAAGGGGAGGCCCGGATGGCTGGCGGGCAGTCGTCCTGACGCCGGGCTCCCCTCCTGCCGATGGTATCACGATGGCGCCTTGGGGTGAACACCCCGTTGCGCTGCCGCTGCTTTCCGTGCAAGGGTCGAGCTGTGAGAATCAAACCAAGGAAGAACGAAAGAACTTTTGGAGAGTTCGTTTTCTCGGTGTACGGGCTCTTCGGCAAACGCCGGGCCACGGCGATCGTGATGCATGCCGTGAATACGCACCAACTCCAGTTTCGCGGGAAACACAACTTTCGAATTTGCTGAGCTCACGGGTGGAAGCCGAAAGGACGACGGAACGACTTCGTGGGTGCGTGGCGGATCAACCCTGCTCGAATCGACCCGTCGAGTGATCCCCCCATAAACTCTCGGCGCCTTCTTCTGACGTAACTTGCTCCGTGACGCCGCCGCACCCGATGACGACCAGGGTGAATGCCTCTGACTTCAAGTTCTCCTGCCCGTTCTGCCAGCAACACCTCGCCCGCGAAGACGCGATGCGTGGCGCGCAAATCCAATGCCCTGCTTGCAAGGCACAAATTGCCATTCCTGCCCTGCTCGGTCTAACGGCGCACGCGGCCTCGAAGGATCATGCGGTCGGAAACTACGTTCCTCCCCTGATTCGAGCGCCCTCAGCGGCGTTAGTCTAGCGCCTGCCGGTTGAGGAGGGAGGCAGCTTTTTCGCGAAATGGCGCGTGCCAAGTTGGTGAGGGTGTGCATGCCAGCGGGTTCGGGCGAGTGGTTCGGGAAGGAGGGGACGGACGGGCGTGAGGGATGAGGGGAGAAAGGAGCCTGAGCCGGGCGCTGCTCCAGACGTTGGTCTTCAAGATTCGCCGAATGGTCTTGCCTGACACCTCAACTCTGGCATAGTAGGGGCCAGTGTTAGAACGGTTGCCCGCGTGGCGGAATTGGCAGACGCGCTAGATTCAGGTTCTAGTCCTTAACCGGGTACAGGTTCAAGTCCTGTCGCGGGCACCACCTCGAGAAGACTCAGGATCTTGATCCATCTCCCACGCGCGCTCCGAACGCTTCCGGGGGGCGAAGGATGTTTCCGGCTCTCTCGTTCGGCAAAAGGTTCGCCTGACTTGTCTGGACAGAGCAAGCTGGCAACCCAATCCCGGCGCGATCCAGTTCGAGGTGGAACGTGCTCCCTTTGCCGGGCTCGGATTCAACCCCGACGGCCCCCCCCATCTTCTCCGCGGCGCGCTTGACGATGCTCAGTCCCATCCCCGTGCCCGGGAACTGGCGATGGTGAACCCGCTCGAAAAGGCCCCAAATGAGGCCGAGCTTTTCGCGGGGGATTCCAATCCCGTTGTCACGCACGAACAACGCCACTCTTTCCCGCCGTTGTTCGGTCCAGATCCGCACGCGGGGCTTGCATCCCAGCTCTACGAACTTTACGGCGTTGGTCAAGAGATTGGACACGCACTGGGTGAGCAAAGCCTCATTGCCCAAGACCGGCAGGAGGACGCCCCCGATTTCAATGTCCGCCTGGTCCGGGTGCAGATGGGGCGACCGATCGATGATGCCGCGAACCAGCTGATCCAAGTCCACCGTCGAAAGGGGCGCCGCCGACTGAACGACTCTGCTAAATTCGAGCACGTCCTGGATGAGCTGATCCATGTGCTTGGCCGACGACGTGATCCGGCGGAGATAATCCGCGTGCTCTTCCCCAAGTTCCCCGGCGGCTTCCTCGGCGACGATTGCAGATAACGATCCCATCGCGCGGAGGGGCGCTCTTAAGTCATGCGCCATGCTGTAGGAGAACTGTTCCATATCACGCACTAACAACTGCAGCTCTGCGGTGCGTTCCCGGACCTGGCGCTCCAGCTCGGCCTGGAACTCCTTCTGTTGCGTAATGTCGAGGACCGTTCCAATCAGCCGCACGGCACGGCCGCCTTCGAAAAGGACCTGCCCGGACCCCGCGATCCAGCGGGTCCGCCCGTCTCGGAGCAGGCGATATTCCATTTGAAACTCGCCGCCACCGCGCGGATCGAGGGCGCGCTGAAAGGCTTCCTCGACGCGGACCCGGTCGTCCGGGTGAATAACCGCCATGGCCGCTTCGTGGGTGACGCACTCTTCCGGCCCAACGCCCCAGAGTTCACGAATGCGCTCGTCCCAATGGCGGTCCCCGGTCACCACGTTGTAATCGTGGATGCCGATCTTCCCGGCGGACTTGGCCAACCGAAGGCGCTGCTCGCCCTCCTTCCGGTTTGAAATATCCCGCAGAATCCCCACGCGCCACAGGGGCGCGCCATCCTCCCCCGCTTGCACGGTGAAATGATCCGCGATCCAGCGGTACCGCCCGTCATCCGCCCTGAACCGATATTCCACCCGCCCTTTGAGTGCGCGAAACCCCTCTTCCACCGCCAACTGGACCGAGGCCCGATCGTCGGGATGGACCCGTTCAAGGAATTCCGCGAGAGCCATGGAACGTATCCGCTCCGGTGTCAGGCCCAGGACCTGCTCAACCACGGGGCTGAGATAATCGTAGCGATCGGTCCGCAAGTCGCGCCGGTAGGCCGCGTCCAGCGCGTTCTCGAGCACTGATCGCAACCGCTCCCTCGATTCCCGCAGCGCTTCCTCCGCCTCCTTGCGCTCGCTGATATTCCTCGCGGCAATCTGCGCGGCCGGACCTCCCTGCCACACGATGGGAACCACCGACATCTCCACCTCGATACTCGACCCGTCCACCTTTTGCCAAACGCATTCAACAGGTGGAGCGGGTTGGCCCTTCTCCGCCCTCCCGGCCTGCTCTCCTTCCGCCGTCCTCGGCGCCGGATCGAGAGCAATGGTCACACGACGGCCGATGAGTTCCTCAGGATTCTCCGCTCCCAAAAGCCGGGCCGCCGCCGGATTCGCGTAAACCCAGCGCTCTCCCGCCTTGACCAGGATCGCTTCCGGAGACGCTTCCGCCAAGGCCCCGTAGCGGTGCTCGGTTTCCCGAAGAGCCCCCTCAGCCTTTGCCGCCCGAAGCAGTGCCCGGACGTGAGCCAGCAATTCCCTGGACTCAACGGGCCCGGTCAGGCATGCGTCCGCCCCGGTCTCCAGACTGTCAAGCTGGGGGTCCGCCGACGCGAAGGACTCGGAGACCATGACAATGGGCAGATGGGATGTCGCAAGGTTCGCCTTGAGCTGCCGGCAAAGATCCGTGCCGCAAACGTCGGGGAGCGGGACCGCCAACACGATGAGATCGGGGTTGTCCCGCCCTGCGATCTGAAGGCAGTCGGCCCCACTGCCAGCCTCCAGCACGTCATGGCCAGCCCGGCGCAACCACTGCGCAACGGCCTTCCGGCTCGCGGGCGCGCGGTCAACAACGAGCACCCTCGCAAGCGCGCAAGCCTTTGCCATGGACGTCCCCTGGAACCAAGCCCTCACGGTCTGCGTCTACGTCAGAAGATCCTTTTCACTGCAGTCCTGTGTCGTGGTGAACCCATCAGCCTACGATTCAATCCGAGTGGGTATCCTCTTCACCGAAAATTGTCCAGCAGAAAGGGGTGCGCTGCAGAAATTCAGCAATTTCCCATAGCAGCAGGGCGGGTCGCTCCGTCGACCGCCGTTGCTTGCTTCCCCTTCGCCCCTTTCTCCACTGCCTGGCGCTTTTGAAGCTCCAACTCCAGAAAGCGCAAGGAAACCACGGCGCGCGACGGAGCGCGCTGCCCTACCGATTCTCTGAACCCAGGCAGGCAGGGCGGGTCGCTCCGTCGACCGCTGTTGCTTGCTCCTTCCCAACGACGAGCGAGAGGAATCGAAAGCCGCTGCTTCCGGAGATACCCCGCAAATAACACGGTTCTAACAGGTATATCACTCGTTCCGAAGACGTGTTATATACGTGTTAAATACCTGTTAAATACGTGTTATATCCGGAAGCAGCCCGGCCGACTCAAAGACCTCAGGTCCGCGGAAAGTGCCCGGATGCTTACTGGCCCCCACCCAGCCAGGCCACGGCCGGCTCTGCAGGGTCGTCCGGGCCGGCGATCAGATGGTTCGAGGCCCCCGCCTTCTCGTAGATCGCGCGTGTCAGGGTGGGAAGTTCAGCGCCTTCGCCCGAAACCCACAGTTTCCCAGGTGCCGCCAGAGCCAGCATCCCGGGCAGATCGCCGTATTTGGCTCCGCCCGGCAGGAAGTTGGGATCGTGCAGGTCCGAAACGCGGCCGAACCGGAACCCTTGGGTGGACAACGCGGTGTGATCGATGGCCTTGCCGCACTGGGCGCGGGCGGCGGCAACGATCGGGCCGGTGGCGTCGAGTCCGGCGAGATCGATGCGGTCGGGTTTGCCGCCCTCGTTGAGAAGGGCGGTTCGCGCTTGGGCAAAGGCCACCACGGACAGGATGTCATGCACGCGCTGGGCGAACACGGCGCGGTTGTATCCGAATGTGTAAGCGGCCGCTTCGCGCGGGTTTTGCACTCGTGGCGTGCGCGTGAGCGGTTTGCCATCTTTCAAGAACTCACCCTGGAACAGGAGATCAACGCCGACAACGGTCACTCCGGCGTCGAGCAGCTTTTTGATGGCTGGCTTGGGTTGGCGTGCGCCGGAGGACGAAGTGAAAAGGCCGGCTTTGCCAGATTCATCCGTCCAAATGACGGTGTGCGGCTTCCGTTGAGCGGGGGTCAGAATGACAACCGGCACTTCTTCGCGATGGGTGGTATTGCGCAAGAGGCCGGCAATGACCGAACCGCCCTCGATGTCCGCTTGCGATCGTGGCGAAAAGGCCATCTCGCCCACTTCGGCCAGCCTGCGGCCGATCACGACGTCCATGGCCGGTCCGGCCAGTTTGCGGAATTGTTCGGGCGACTGCGCGGCCTGGGCCAGTTGCCGGGCGGTGTCGGCCGTGAGCCCTTTGAGGAGGCGGCGCTCGAATTCGGGGCCGCTCGGGGGCTGGGGATGGGCATCGTCCCAGACAGACATTTCGTCGCGAGAAAGCCGTTTGTAGTCGGATTCGAGGACCGGTTCACGCAAGCCGAGTTGGAAATGCTTGTTGAACCAGTTGTACATGGCGGTGCGGCTGACGTGATTGTAGTTGTGTTCGAAATGGACCAGGGGCTTGAGCATCACGTTGTTGGGAGCGCCAAGCATGGCGAAATGCTTCTTAAGCTCCGGGAACCCCTTGGTGGACATCTCGCGGGTCCAGTCGTCGGCGGCCGTCATTCCCAGGGGTTTAGGCGCGAACAGGGCGGCGAATTCGACATTGCCGGTGTCGACGCGCAGCAACGAGGCGTTCTCGCAAGTGCAGCCGCCTTGCATCGCGGTGGACACCATCACGGCGGGGAAAGCCACGGTGGGCCGGGAATCAATGCCGCAAAGAATGAAGGTCTGCGTGCCGCCGCCGCTGGCGCCGGTGACGCCAATCCGGCGCGGATCGACATCCGGCAACCCGAGGAGAAAATCGAGCGCGCGCACCGAGTTCAGCGTCTGCAAGCCCATGACGCTTTGGAGATGCGCTTCGGCTTGCGGGCTGAACAGGCCCCAGTTTTCATCCGAATTCATCTCCGGCCGCTGTTTGGCGAAGCGGTGCGCGATGTCGAAAGAGATCTGCTGGCTGTCCGCATAACCGATCATGTCGTAGTGGAACACCACGCATCCCATGCGCGCCAATTGCACGCACCGGGCCTGCAGGACGCTGCGGCCGCCTTCTTCAAAACGCTCGGCGCCATTGGCGATTTCCTGCCGGACACGGTCCGGGCTGTATTCCATAAAGCGGCCGTTGTCCCAATGGCCATGGGGACAGAGCACGCCCGGGCGCCGGCCGGTTCCCTCGCTCGGCCGGTAAAGGCTGCCCGTGACGAAGAAACCGGGAACGCTCTCGAAGAACACCTTTTCCACCGTAAAACCGTCGCGCTCAACTTTGCCGTGGACCACGGGGTTGAGCGGGGTTTTCTCGGGAGCGGGCCAAAGCCCAAGGGCCACCTGCATCTGGACGCGGACACGCTCGGCGCGATGTTCCCACTGTTCGGGCGTGGCGCTGGGGGTGAAAGGGAAATAGCCGTCCAGATCCTTGGGCGGTTGCAGACGGCGATCCTGGGGCACCTCGCCCGGGGGAAGCGCCGACAAGCTGGCGCCCGAGGCGGCGGGCAAACCAGCCAACACCGTCAGGGCGAGGACGAGGGTGCCTAGAGTGGCACGCCAGCGAAGAGAAAACGATGAAATCGGGATCATGGGCGCCATCTTAGCCGCCAGACGAACGGTGCCAACGAAGAAAGAAGCGGTTTGCGTAGCGCCGGTTCACAGGTAAAGATCGCAAGCGCAATGAACACATTACCCCGCCTCCTTTGCCGCGCGGCCCTTCTCGTCGCGGTGACTTTGACCGCCGCGGTCACCCCGAACCTCAATGCCGCCGACCTGGTCCACGCCAAAGATGGCTCCGGCGTGTACGGGTATAACGATACGCCCGTTCTCCCGTGGTGCGGATACCGCGTGCATGACGCCGACCGGCCGGCGCCGAAGCGGGTGGATCCCGGTCGTGCGCCGCGGCGTCCTGCGCCGGCCCCCTCGGATGCGGTGGTTCTGTTCGATGGCGGAGACTTATCCAAATGGCAGGCGAACCAAGCCAAGGTTGTCCGGCCGGATTCGGCGGGCGCCAGCGCTTCGTATATCGAAGCCGGGCATGGGAACCTCGCGAGCAAGCAGGAGTTTGGCGATTGCCAGATTCACCTGGAGTGGATGGCGCCCACCGACTTCTCAGGGCCTTGGTACAACCGGGGCAACAACGGACTGTTCATCATGGGGCTTTTCGAGATCCAGATTTTCGATTCCTACAACGAAAAGATCTACCCGGATGGCATGGCCGCCGCCATTTATGGCCAGACGCCGCCGACGGTGAATGCCTCGCGCCCACCAGGCGAATGGCAAACGTTCGATATCGCCTTCACGGCGCCGGTATTCGACGGGGAGAAGCTCGTGAAGCCCGCCCGCATTACCATGTTTCATAATGGCGTGCTCGTGCACCTGAACGAAGAGATCCGGGGCGAGACGAACCACCGCGTCCTGCCCGAGTACAAGCAGAAGATCAGCAAAGGACCGCTGGTCCTGGGCGGACACGATTGCCCTGTCCGGTTCCGCAATATCTGGGTCCGGCCCCTGTGACGCGGAGCCTTGTCCGGGGACGGCCAAATTGATCTGGACAGTTGCGTCCCAGCGTCGCGGCCAGTAGTGTTTTGGTTCAACGCGAGATGCGTTGATTCGACGATGCTATGACACTCACCGAGAAAATCCTTGCGCGCGCCGCGGGCAAGACCCAGGTGCAGGCCGGGGACAACATTTGGGTTAGCGCGGATATCCTCATGACGCACGACGTGTGCGGACCGGGGACGATCGGGGTCTTCAAGCGCGAGTTTGGGGCGAAGGCAAAGGTGTGGGACCGCCGGAAGATCGTCATTATCCCGGACCATTACATTTTTACGGCGGATTCCATGTCGAACCGGAACGTGGATATCCTGCGCGACTTCGTGCGTGAGCAGGACCTGCCCTACTTCTACGACGTGATCGATGATCCCAATGGGCATTGGGTGTTCGACGCGTCGAAAGGCGTTCTGAGGCGCCAATATGGGGCCAACTTCGCTGGCGTTTGCCATACCGCCCTCCCCCAAAAAGGGCATACGCGCCCCGGCGAGGTCCTATTCGGAACGGATTCGCACACGTGCATGGCGGGGGCGTTCAATGAGTTCGCGACGGGCATCGGCAACACGGACGCCGGGTTCGTGATGGGGACCGGCAAACTCCTGATCAAGGTGCCAGAAACCATGCATTTTCGGATCGAGGGGCAGCTGCAACCGGGCGTCATGGCCAAGGACGTCATTCTGCATTGCATCGGCGAGATCGGCTTTGACGGCGCGACCTACCGCGCGATGCAATTCGACGGGCCAGGCGTGGCCACGTTGAGCATGGACGACCGCATGACCATCGCCAACATGGCCATCGAGGCAGGAGGCAAGAACGGGATCTTCGAATTCGACGCGCAGACCAAGGCGTTCGTGGATTACCGCTGCAAACTGAACGGGACGAAAGCCACTTACCAGCCCGTCGAACGCGATGCGAACGAGAAGTTCGTCTTCGAAATGACGGTGGACCTGTCCAAGCTCGAGCCGACAGTGGCGTGTCATCCGGATCCCGGACAGCGGAAGCTCGCGAAGGAACTGGGCACCGTGCGGCTCGACCGCGCCTATATCGGGTCTTGCACAGGCGGGAAGACAAGCGACTTCCTTGAGTTTGCAAGAGTCTTGCAGGGCAAACGCGTGGCCATTGATACCTTTGGCGTTCCCGCAACGCCGGAGATCGTGCACGACCTGCAGTCCGCGCGCTGGGATGGCAAGACGGTTTGGGAAATCCTGGTCGACGCCGGGGTGCAGATGACCGAAAACGCGAGTTGCGCAGCCTGCCTCGGCGGGCCGGTAGATACCTTCGGGCGAATGAACAAGCCGCTCAAATGCATCAGCGCCACGAACCGGAATTTCCCAGGCCGAATGGGGCACAAGGAAAGCCAGGTGTTCCTGGCGAGCCCCGCAACCGTGGCCGCGAGCGCCCTGACCGGCAAGATCACGGATCCGCGGGAGTTCGTGGGTTCGAAGTAGGGGAAGCGCGGCGCTCCAGCGGCGGCGCATGAACATTCTCGGGATTTCGGCGTTCTACCACGACAGCGCGGCCTGCCTGGTGCGGGATGGCCGCATTGTGGCGGCGGCGCAGGAGGAGCGCTTCACTCGGAAGAAGCATGACGAACGCTTCCCGCGGAACGCAATCGATTCCTGTCTGCAAGAAGGCGGGATTCGCTCCGATGAGCTTGATTACGCGGTCTTTTACGAGAAACCGTTCCTCAAGTTCGACCGGATCCTGCATACGTTCCTCGCGTGTGCTCCGCGGGGGCTTCGGCCGTTCTTGAAGGCGGTTCCACTCTGGATCAAGGACAGGATCTGGATGAAAGCGGAAATCCAGAAGGAGCTGGGCTTCCCCGGCAAGATCCTGTTCGCCGAGCATCATGAGTCGCACGCCGCATCCGCCTTTTTCCCGTCGCCTTTCGAGGAGGCGGCATTCCTGACGGTCGATGGGGTTGGCGAATGGGCGACGACCAGCTACGGGGTGGGTCGCGGCAACGGAATTGAGTTGATGTCGGAGTTGCGCTTTCCGCATTCGCTGGGGCTTCTTTACTCCGCTTTCACCTCCTACACAGGGTTCAAGGTGAACTCCGGCGAGTACAAGATGATGGGGCTGGCCCCCTATGGCGAACCGAGGTTCAAGGACCCCATTCTGCGCGAGCTGATCGACTTGAAGGAAGACGGCTCGTTCCGGCTGAACATGGCGTATTTTAACTACGTCGCCGGCCTCACCATGACCCATGAGCGGTTTCACAAGCTGTTCGGCGGCCCTCCAAGAAAGCCCGAATCGAAGTTCACCCAACGTGACATGGACCTCGCCCGGTCGATGCAGGATGTCACGGAGGAGGTCCTTTTCAGGATGGCACGCCACGTGCGCGAAGCAACAGGGATGAGGCACCTTTGCCTGGCTGGAGGCGTCGCCCTGAATTGCGTTGCCAACGGCCGAATCCTGCGAGAGCGGGTCTTCGACCGGATCTGGATTCAACCGGCTGCCGGCGACGCCGGCGGTGCGCTCGGAGCGGCTTTGCTAGTCTGGCACCAATACTTGGGCAACACACGGAAAGCCGACGGCCAGCGGGACTTCCAGCAGGGGTCTTTCCTCGGGCCCGCGTTTACGAACCGCCAGATTCGCGAATTCCTCACCGCCCGGGAAGTCCCCTTCAAAGAGCTTGCCGAAGAAGACCTGCTTGAGCGAGTCGTCCAACTCCTCGCGGACGGCAAAGTCATTGGCTGGTTCCAGGGCCGCATGGAGTTCGGACCACGGGCTCTGGGCGCGCGGTCGATCCTGGGCGACGCCCGTTCCGCCGATATGCAGGAGCTGATGAACCTGAAGATCAAGTTCCGGGAGAGTTTCCGACCGTTTGCGCCGAGCGTCTTGCGCGAGCGAGCGGCTGAATACTTCGAGTTGAACACCGAAAGTCCTTATATGCTGCTGACGGCTTCCGTTCGGCCGGAGATCCGTCTTCAACCGCCCGGAAGCCGCCGGGTGTCGGGGCTCGAAAAGCTCCGGGAAGTGCGTTCGACTCTGCCGGCGATCACGCATGTCGATTACTCCGCCCGCGTTCAGACGGTGAGCGAAGAAACGAACCCTCTTTTCCATCGTCTGATCACGAGGTTCGGCGAGAAGCACGATTGCCCTGTGATGATCAACACCTCGTTCAACGTCCGCGGCGAGCCCATCGTTTGCACTCCGGAGCATGCTTACCTTTGTTTCATGCGCACCAATATGGACTTCCTGGTCATGGGCTCTTTCGTCATCGAAAAGGCCGAGCAAAAGCCTTTGGATAAAGACGTGAATTGGCTGCGGGAGTACGAACTGGACTGAGCGCATGCGCACCGCAGCCCATCCCTAATGCGTGATCCACTCAAGACCTTGCCCACCGGCCCCCGCGAACTTCGCAAGTTCGCCCTGGTCGTGGGGGGCATTTTCGCAGCGCTCGCTGGGTGGGGGGCGTGGCGTGGCCAGCCTGGCTATCCCTGGTTGCTCGTACCGGCTCTTGCCCTGATCGTCTTGGGCCTGGTTTGGCCCCGGAGCCTGAAATGGGTCTACGTCAGTTGGATGGCGTTGGGGTTGGCGATGGGTCTTGTGGTCTCCACGGTGATCCTGACGCTGCTTTTTTACCTCCTTGTCACCCCCATGGGCCTCCTGGCGCGCTGGACGGGCAACGATTTCCTGAGCCGGCGAAGGGACCCGCACGCAAAGACCTATTGGATCCCGCGTCGGCAAACGCCCAAGTCTCTCCAAAGGTATGAGCAACAGTTCTAACCCGGGGCCCTTTTTGCTTGGAGCCCAACCCAGTTGCCCCTAGCATTCGCCGAGCCATGCAGGCAAGCAGCAGCGCACCTACCTCGGCCGGATCGTCCGGTCCCGCCAAGAGGCGCTTTCTTCCAACCAAACTGGACGCCGATTTCCTGGACCGGCTTTGCGAGCGCGGGATTCTCGTCCTGGTTGGACTTATCCTGATTTTCGGTCCGCTCGCGTTTGGGGCGGTGGGCGCTCCGCAGGCGGTGGTGATACAGGCCCTCACCGCAAGCGTGCTCCTGCTCTGGATGGCCCGGATCGCGTTGGGCAGACCCTACCGGCTCCTCTGGGCGCCCATGTGCTGGGCGGTGACGGCGTTTGTCGTCTACGCCGTGGTGCGGTACCGGATGGTTCTGGCCGAGAACGGCGTCGAGATGCTTGCCCGGCAGGAACTGCTCCAGATCCTGGTTTATGGTTTCCTGTTCCTGGCAATCCTCAATAACCTCTCCCGCCAGGAATCGACCCAGATTCTATCGATGACCCTCGTGGCCGTCGGGGCTTTGATTTCGCTTTACGCGGTTTACCAATTCCTGACGAAGTCAGGTCGCGTCCTGTGGACACCGCAGTATGCGAACTACCTGGGCCGCGCCTCAGGCACCTACGTCAATCCCAACCACATGGCGGGGTTCCTGGAAATGATCTTGCCGCTCGGCCTGGCCTACACGCTCACGGGGCGTTTTCAGCCGGCCACCAAGGTCTTTATCGGCTACGGGACGCTCTGTGTTTTTGCCGGCATTGGCGTTTCGGTCTCCCGCGGAGCCTGGGTCGCGACCGGCGCAGGCCTGCTTGTTTTTTTCGGGCTGCTCATGCGGCAACGTGGCCAGCGGCTGGCGGCCATTGTCTTCTGCGTTCTCTTGGTGGGCGCCTTCACGATGTTCGTCAAGAACCTCTCGGTTCTGCAACGGCGCGGCGGAATCGATGCGGAAGGAAGAATCCTGGACATCGTTCGCCTGCAACTCTGGAAACCCGCCTACCAGATGTGGCAGGACCACTTCTGGTGGGGCGCCGGTCCCGGCCATTATGACCAGGTCTTCCGGGTTTACCGGCCGGACGACATCCAGATGCGCCCCCTTTATGCGCACAACGATTACCTGAATACCCTTGCCGACTACGGCCTGGTGGGCGCGGTCCTCATTGCGGCTGCGGTCATCCTGCTTTACACGGGCGTCTTCCAGAGCTGGAAGTTCGTGCGCCGTTCGAACGACCTGACAACCAAGCGCAGCAATCGGTCCGCCTTCGTCCTGGGCGCCGCAGCGGGCCTGGTTTCGCTCCTGGTGCATTCGGTCGCCGATTTCAATATGCATATTCCCGCGAACGCCCTGGTTGCGGTCACGTTGATGGCCTTGATCACCGGTCATCTCCGGTTTGCGACCGAGCGTTATTGGCTGCGGATGGGGTGGCTGGGCAAACCTCTCCTCATTCTCACCTGCCTGGCCGGCGGCTTTTCCCTCGCGCAGCAGGCGGTCACGCGCGCCCGCGAAACCGTGCTCCTGAACCGCGCGAGCCGGGCGACCGATATCGACAGCAAGCTGAATTGGCTCAAAGCCGCCCACCAGGTGGAGCCGAACAACTTCGAAACCACCTACGAAATTGGCGAAACCCTCCGTCTCGCGAGCTGGGAAGGCCTCGGGAATTACCGCGAACTGGCCGCCGAAGCCATCCAATGGTTCGAACGCGGCGCCAAGCTCAACCGCTTTGACCCCTATAATCACGTCAAGTGGGGGATGGCGCTGCATTGGCTGGACCGGCCGGATGAAGCGGGCCCTCGCTTCGATGCAGCCCTCAAGCTGGACCCGAAGAATTACATCATCCAGGGCCTCGTCGGCTGGCATTATTTCCAGCTGGGGAACTGGGCCGAGTCCAAGCGATGGTTCGAGCAAGCCGTTTTTCAGGCGCATTGGCATCCTGACCCCCAATTCAAACGGTATGAAACGGGCCAAATCTACTTGCGTTTAATCGAGAAAAAGCTTGCAGAAGAGGCGTCCAAGCAGTGAGATACGGCGGCGGTGGCACTGTTTAAGACGGCGCAATAAGCGGCCGTAAGCAGCTCGAAAAATCAGGCGATTATCCGATTGACATGAGCTCGCAAATACTTAGACTGCTGCTGATCTAAGAGAGTAAACCATTTAGGAGCACATTGAATCTATGAAACCAGTTGGATGCTTTTCGAAATTGGTGGCGTGTGGAACGGCGCTGGCGGCGTTATTACTGGTCTGCTCTGCTCAAGCGGCTACGGGGCGCGCCGTGGTGCGCACCGTAAAAGGGACGGCATCCTATGCCGAACAGGGTGGCAACTGGATGCCGCTGAAGACCGGCCAAGCTCTCGCTCCCGGCGCAACCGTCCGGACCGGCGTGGATGGCCAGGCAGACCTTTACCTCGGTGACAATGGCCCCAACGTTCATCTTTTCGACAGCACCACGCTTGGCTTGGACCGGCTGCAGATCGAGCGCACCGGTGCCGATACCGTGGTTGAGACGCAGCTCAACCTGACCTCCGGAACGATCCGGGGCGAAGTCAAGAGGCTTTCTGCCGCCTCCAAATACGAGGTTAAAACTCCCAACGCCGTTTTCGGCATTCGGGGGACGAAGTACCAAATCAGTGCCAATGGCATTGTGCATGTCATCGAAGGCACCATGATGGTCGTCTACATCAATCCCGTGACCCAGCAGATGACCACTCACACCGTCAGCGCGGGCCAAACCTTCGTGCCGCCGATGGATCCAGGCGCCCCGGGCGCAACGCCAACCGTCCGGCCGACCCGTGACGGCGAGATCATCCCGTTTGAAGTGGTTCCTCGCGGTCCGGCCCTCGTGGTTGTTCCGCAGCCGGAACCGTTTGTTCAGCCGGTCCACTTACGCGAACAGCCCGTTTCGCCGATCGAATAGTCGCACACCCTCTCTTTCTCAAAACCCAGGACAGCCTCGCGCGGTCCTGGGTTTTTTGTTTGCTTGACCGGCAGCGTGGGGCGAAAGCACGGCTCTATTGCGGCCGGCTCCAGCCCGGAGCTTCGCGGGACCGAAGACCGAAATCCGAGACGGATGTGACGGATGAGGGGCTGGTGATGGGTCGCTAGTGAGAACTGGTTCCAGAGGGGACGCCCGACACTCGTCCGATGTTCCATTTCTGACGTCATGTTATTGGTTATCAACAGTTTAAGGCCAGAACGCCGGGTCGATCCTAGTCATTTCGGACGAGCAACCGCTTGGATTCGGCCGTCCTCCCCCCGGATATAACACGTATATAACTCGTATTTAACACGTATTTAACACGTCTCCCAAGCGTGTTAAATACGTGTTAAATACGTGTTGAAATCGAGATATCTAGGGGAGGAATGGCTCCGGGAACTGGTTGCGCGCTCGATCCTGCGGATCGGTTTCTCACAGATTTCCAAGGCCCCCCACCCCGCGGCCCAATCGGCCTCGGGTGCGCCCGGCGAACGAGCCGCCGCCGAACTTTGGGTCGCATTTGCCGGAAAATCCTGGTAGTCTATTCCGCGAAAGGGAAAGCGTTATGCCACTGAACTTCAATTTGCGCCACCTGGACGATCATAGTCTCGAGCTCCAAGGCGAACTGACCCCCGAGGAATTGGAGCTAACTGGGATTGATGAGATGATGGAAGTGCGCCAACCGGTTGGGTACGACCTGACTTTGGAGCGTTTGAGCACGAGCGTTTTGGTGCGGGGCGCGCTGGATTGCACGCTGGAATGCCAGTGCGTTCGATGCCTGCGGCCGTTCACGACGCGGCTCGATCTGGACGACTGGATGTGCGACCTGCGGTTGGAGGGCGAAGAACGGGTTGCGGTGGTCAACGACCGCATAGACTTGACGCCCTATGTGCGGGAAGATATTTTGCTGGCGTTTCCGCAACATCCGTTGTGTGAGCCAGATTGCCGCGGGCTGCTTGACCGAGGGCACAATCTGAACCCACCAGCCAGCATTGCAGAACCGGCGAGAGAGCCGTCTGCCTGGGCTGAACTGAACAAGCTGAAGCTTTAGCATCGTTTGAATTATGGGCGTACCAAAGCGCAAACCATCTCGTAGCCGCCAGCGAATGCGGCGGGCGTACAACAGCGTGCTGACGCTGCCTCAGCTCAGCACGTGTCCGCAATGCGCGGCGCCCTATGTTCCTCACCGTGTTTGTCCTGCCTGCGGCTATTACAAGGGGCGGCAAGTTCTGACAATCGACACCCTCGGCTAAACGGCATCAGAGCGCAGACGGACGGAACGAGACTGCTGCGCTCTTTTCGTTTATGCGCATAGCGGTGGATGTCATGGGTGGCGACCGCGGGCCGGCGGTCGTTATCGAAGGCGCCAAACAGGCACTGCTCGCCAATCGCAAGATCACCGAGCTTTACCTGGTTGGGCGAGAGTGCGAGATCCAGGCCGGTCTGATCCGATCCGGGCTCCAGGATACGCGCGTCCGAATTGCCCATGCGTCGGAGTTTCTCACCATGGAAGACAAGCCCATCGAGGGGCTGCGCCGGAAGAAGGACTGTTCCATCCTCCGCGCCATTGACCTAGTGCGCCACGGAAAGGCCGATGCGCTCATTTCGCTGGGCAATACAGGCGGCCTTGTCGCAGCGGCCACCATCCGCCTTCGGCCTCTGGCCGGGGTGGATCGCGTGGGGATCGCCACGGTGATTCCCGCACCCGAAGGGGAGTTTGTGCTCCTGGACTCGGGCGCCAATGTGGAGTCGAGGCCGATGCACCTTCTCCATTACGCGGTGATGGGCAGCGTCTATTCGAGGGAAGTCCTTCGCTGTGCGAATCCCCGGGTGGGACTCCTGTGCAACGGCACGGAAGACAACAAAGGCACCGAGATGACCCAGCAGGCCCTGCGGCTCTGCCGGCAGGCGGACCTGAATTTCATCGGCAACGTGGAAGGCCACGATCTCTTTCATAACCGGGTGGACGTCGTCGTTTGCGACGGGTTCGTCGGCAACATCGTCTTGAAAACGCTGGAGAGCTTCGCCAAGGGCCTGTTGGGCTGGCTCCAGAGCGAGCTGACCAAGAATCCCAAGCGGGTGCTTGGAGCGCTGCTCGCGAAAAACGCGTTTCGCACCATCAAGCGGCGGATGGATCCCGATGCCTATGGCGGAGCGCCCTTGCTCGGGATCAGCGGCCATGTTATGAAAGCGCATGGTTCCGCCAGTGAGCGGGCCATCATGAACGCTATTCGCGTGAGTACAGAAGCCATTCAGCACCATATCGATCACGTCATCCGCGATGAGATTGCCCGGGCGAATGAGGCGGTTGCCGTCCCAGCATGAGCCCTTCCTCCACTCCGCGGTTTAAGAACCCTCGCGCAGCGCACGGATTCAAAGGACGCACCGCCTCCATCGTGGCGGTCGGGTCCTATGTGCCCGAGCGCGTTCTTTCGAACAAAGATCTCGAAAAGATGGTGGACACCACCGACGAGTGGATCACGATCCGCACGGGGATCAAAGAGCGCCGCCTCGCGGCCGACGACGAGTTCACTTCCGATATCGCCAGCAAAGCCGCCCTGCGCGCCCTGGAACGGGCGCACTTGAAGCCTGAGCAGCTCGATCTGATCATTGTCGCCACCATCACTCCGGATATGCCCTTCCCCTCGACCGCTTGCCTTGTGCAACGGAAGATCGGCGCCCGGCGGGCGGCGGCCTTTGACATTGAAGCGGCCTGTTCCGGGTTCATTTACGGTCTGGAAATCGGCCAGCAGTTCATCATGTCGCAGACGTATGACACCGTGCTGGTGATAGGGGCCGAGAAACTCTCCTCGATCGTCGATTGGAGCGACCGCAATACCTGCGTGCTGTTTGGCGATGGCGCCGGAGCGGCCATTCTGCAGAACTCGCCGACCAGTCACGGCCTGCTCACGGCCTGCATGGGCGCCGATGGCGGGAAAGCCGATCTTCTCAGCATGCCGGCTGGAGGCAGCCGCTGCCCGGCGACCGTCGAGTCCGTATCGAACCGGCTGCATTATCTCCGGATGGATGGCAAGGAAACGTTCAAGAGCGCCGTCAACGCCATGTATCAGGCAGCGCGGGAATCGCTGCGCCGTTGCGAGATTGACATCAAGCAGATCAAGCTGGTCATTCCCCACCAGGCGAACCGCCGGATTATCGATGCCGTGACGGAGCGGTTGGGCGCCGAACCGTCCCAGGTCTTCATCAACCTGCACAAGTATGGCAACACCTCCGCGGCCTCGGTTGCGATCGCGTTGGACGAAGCCGTGAGCACGGGGCAGATTCAGCATGGGGATTTGATCCTGCTGGTGGTATTTGGAGCCGGGTTAACCTGGGCTTCCGCGGTGATCGAGTGGTAGCTGTCGTTGACGCCTTTGCCGATTATGTTAGATTATCCCATCCTGTTATGAGTACAAGCAAACTCGACACCTCCGGAATCTTCCAATCGGCTAAAATCTCATCCGCGCAGACTCGTTTGGCTCTCCCCTCCAGTGCGATCCGGTTCCGCAAGAACGGCATCGAATTCCGGTCCGATCACCCCATTCCCGCTTGGACCGAGATGACCGTGGATCTGCAGTCGCCCGTGGATGGCAAGAAGGTTCATTGCACCGGAGTGGTGGTCGATTGCACCGGCAACAGGCATTCGGGCTACCTGGTATCCATGGTCTTTATGAACATGTCTCGCCAGTCCCAGGAACGCTTCAACCAGCTTGCAGTCCCCCGGCTCCTTTAAACAACTCATCCCCGCGAAATAAACAGCTTTTGCCCTGGCTGCCCTCGGGAGTTCTATCCTGCAGGCGCACCCCCCGCCAGAATGGAAATCTTTAAGCGTATTCTCCAGGCCGCCACCGGAGGCGGCGCCTCCGACGTTCACATCAAGATTGACGGCCCGGTCATTTTTCGCATTAACCGCCAGTTGGTTGCGATTGAGTCGCCCACGCCCACGCAGGAATGGATCGGCAGGGTAGTGGATACGATCGTGCCGCCTCACATGAAACGGCGCCTCGAAGACCATCGCGAGATCGACTTCTCTTATTTCCTGCCCGGGACCGGGCGGTTCCGGACCAATCTCTTCCAACAGCGCGGCCAGTTCTGCTTGTCGATGCGTTATGTGAAGACCCAGGTGCCGAGTTTTGAGCAACTGGGGCTCCTGCCCGTCTTGAAGAAGATCGCCGAGTCCCCGCGCGGCATTGTTCTGCTGGCGGGATCGACCGGGTGCGGCAAGTCCACCACCCTGGCGGCGATGATCGAGCATATCAACGCCACCTTCAAACGGCACATTATCACCCTGGAAGACCCGATTGAGTTTGTCTTCGAAGACAATCAATCGGTCATTGAACAGCGGGAAGTCGGGCTGGATACGCTCTCGTTTGAGGCCGGCCTCAAACACGTGCTGCGGCAGGACCCGGACATTATCATGATCGGGGAAATGCGCGACGCGCTCAGTTTTATGGCGGCCATGAGCGCCGCCGACACCGGGCACCTGGTGCTTTCGACCTTGCACACCACCAATGCCTCCCAGTCGGTCACGCGCATCCTTGACTTCTTCAAAGCGGACGAGCGCGAGCAGATCCGGCGTCAGCTTGCGGGCACCCTGCAAGCCGTCGTCTGCCAGCGCATGGTCACGACCGTCAACGGCACCGTCACGCCGGCTCTGGAAATCATGATCAACACGCCCACCGTAAGGAAGCTGATTGAGGAAAACCGCTTGGACAAATTGCAGGCGGCCATCGAGACAGGCGTGGATGACGGAATGCAGAACTTCAACCAGGCGCTCTTCCAATTGGTGAAGGACCGCAAGGTCACGGAGAAAGAAGCCATGGCCAAGGCCACGAACGCCCAGGCCCTCGAGATGAACTTCAAGGGCATCTTCCTCGACGAAGGCCGGCGGATCCTCGGTTAATCCGTTCCCTCGCGCCGCACGTAGATCTCGTCACTGTGGAGGTGTTTCACGATCATCTCCACGGTGCGGTCAATCGCTCCCTGGTTCCGGTGCACCACCTTTAAAGCGTTCTTGCCGAGGTCGGCCATCCGCCGTTCATCCGCGAGGATTTCCTCAAGCGCCCGCTCCAGATCCGTGGCGTCCTTCACTTGGATCGCTCCACCCTCCCTGACGAATGCGGCAGCGATCGCTTCGAAGTTCTGCATGTTCGGGCCGAAGACCATTGCCTTCCCAAGCGCCGCCGGCTCGATCGGGTTCTGGCCGCCTGTGGCCAGCAGGCTTTTGCCAACAAAGATCACGGACGCGCACTCGTAGAAATACCTGAGTTCGCCGGTTGTATTGACGAGCAAGCAATCGACCTCGCCCGGTTTGAACCGGGTATCCGCACCCAGTTCGGTCCGGTACACCAGGCGCAGGCCCAGCGCGGCAAGCTGCTTGCCGGCTTCCTTGCTGCGTTCGAAATGGCGAGGCGCCACGATCAAGAACAAATCTGGGAAGCGCTTACGCAACCGCAGGAAAACCTCTCCCAAGAGCTTTTCTTCCCCTGGATGGGTGCTGCCGCCGATCAAAATGCGTGCATCCGCCGCGACGCCTACCTGCCGCAGCATGACCGCCAGATCGAACAAGGGCCGCTCGCTTATGGGCGCAGAGTCGAATTTGAGGTTTCCAACGACATGAATGGCCTCCTGCCGGCAGCCCAACTGTCGCAAGCGCGCCGCGTCGCTCTCGTTCTGGACGCCGACGCCTTTGAACGACCGGAAGATCGGCCCGAACAGGAAGCGAAACCGGCGGTAACCCAGAAACGATCTCTCTGACAACCGCGCGTTGACCAGGAAGCAAGGAATCCCGCGGTCGCGGAGTTTCCAAAGGAAATTGGGCCAGATCTCGGCCTCGACCAGCACGACCGCTTCGGGATGGAGCGTTTTCAGGGCTCGCTGCACCCATTTCAGCCGGTCGATGGGGTAATAGATCTTCTCGATATGGCTTGGGAGTTTCTTGTGAAGCTCCCCCATGCCCGTTGAGGTCGTGGTGGACACGACGATCTTGACGTTCGGCACCCTCGGTTCCAGGGCGCGGATCAACTGGGTGCAGATGTTCACTTCACCTACGCTGACGGCGTGGAGCCAGAGAATCTGGCGGTTGGTAACGGCCTGCTTGATCTTGGTCCCATACCTCCCAAACCGCTGCTCAAACCCTGAGCGCCACTGGCCACGGCGCCACATCTTCAGGAAATAAAACGGCGCGGAAAGAATGAAGAAGACGGCGAACAGGATGTTGTAGAGCGAGCGCATGCGCCAGAACCCTCCATTTCAGCGGAAAAAGAGCCACCACGTCAATAGCAGCATCGGTGCCATGCAGGGCACTGTATATCGGAACACGTATCCAATGAACCCGGGCGCATTCACTTTCTCGTGTTCGGCGATGGACTTGACCATGAAGTTCGGGCCGTTGCCGATATAGGTATTGGCTCCGAAAAAGACCGCTCCCACGCTCACGGCCACAATGTACTGGTTCAAAGCGCTGTTCCCGAGCAAGTAAGCCACCTCGATCTGCTGCCGGTTCACGACGCCGGAGGCGAGCGTCGCGCCGTACTGTTCTTGCAGCACCGCGTAGGTGGACCCAACAGCCCCGCTCGCACCGGCCAGGTCCAAGCCGCCATTCTGGATCAGTTGCTGAACCTGGCCGATCACAGCCGGGTCCACGAAAGCGCCCGAAAGGCCCTGCAGAAAGCTCAGGTAAGTCGGCGCATTATCCAGGACACTGGACAAGACGCCGCAACTCCAAAAGAACACGCCAGCTGAGGGCGTTCCCATCAGCTTGGCGTTCATCTGCAGCCAATCCAGCGCCGGCATCATCGTGGCGAATATCCCGATGAACAGGATCGCCACCTCCTGAATCGGGTGGAAATTGAACCGGTTCGCCTTATGCACATCCTCGCGCGTGGTGAGGTACGACCCCGCCGCCGCCGCCAGCATGAGCACCTCCCGGAGGAAGGGCGGGTTCGTGATGAAGACCGCCCCCAGAATCACCGCCAGGAATCCCAGGTTTCCAAGCCCCTCAAACCGCCATTGATCCGGGGGCTCTGCCAATTCGGCGCGCACAGCCTTCGGCGCCCGCAGGTAATTCCTGTAATCCAGGACAAAGAACAGCCCCAACAGGAAACCCACACCCACCGCCCACATGGGCCAGCAATGCTCCGCGATCCACCAGAAGGGGATGCCCCTCAGATAACCGAGGAACAGCGGCGGATCTCCAATCGGTGTCAGGCACCCGCCGACATTCGATATGATGAAGATGAAGAAGACCACATGATGCGCAGTAACGCGGTACCGGTTCATCCGCAGCCACGGTCGAATCATCAGCATCGAGGCCCCCGTCGTCCCCAGGAGGTTTGCAATCACCGCCCCGATCGCCAAGAAAACCACGTTCGCCAGCGGGGTCGCTTCTCCTTTGACCGTAATATGAATTCCTCCGGAGACCACGAAGAGCGAACCGATCAGCGCGATAAAGCTGAAATATTCCGTCGCCGTATGGACGACCGCCTCGCGCGCGCCGAGCCCGAAGAGGTAGTACGCCAGCGTGATCGCGCCGAGCGACAGCGCCACTTTCGGATAGTGCCGACTCCACCAATCCGCCGCCGCCAGCGGCGCCAAGGCAATGGCACCCAGCAACAGGACAAACGGGAGAATCATCCATGGATTTGGCTCAATGGCTGCAGCGGCTATCATGTGCGCGCGAGAGCCTAGTGGTTCAACCCGGAGCAGGCGAACAGAAACAAGCGCGCCGCGCCATTTTTTGCCGCCCCCGATAAGCGCGGACTTCGCGGCGCCGCGGGATCGCCGTCCTCAAGCCATTTGGGCCGCGCCGGCTGCTTTGGCCCATTGCGGGGCGTGTTCGGCAGAGAGCGGGTAGGTCTTCGGATAAGCCGGCCGATGATGGTCGCGCGCTTTCAGCCAGCCGATGAACGAGTCTTCGACCCGCGCCAACTCGGCCAAGGTCAGCGGGCACAGCGCGAACCCGCCTTCGGCCACGCGCTCGGCAATCAGCTTCCGTATAAACGCCCGCGATTCAGCCTCGGTCTGCGGTCCGAGCGAGCGCGTCGCCGCCTCAATCATGTCGGCCAGCGAAATGATCCCCGATTCACGCGACGAAGGCGGCGGACCCGGATAGGAGAAATGCGGGCGCAAGGACTCGGGGCTTTGGCCCTCAGGCAGGTTGGCGCACGCTTTCGCGAAGAAGAACCGAACGGGCGTTCCCCCATGATGCTCCGCGATAATTTCGCGGAAGGCTTTTGGCAAACGGTGTTTCCGGGCCAGTTCCAATCCGAAAGTCACGTGGTCGATAATCCGCGCCGCGCTCTCGCGCGGCTCAAGCTCCTCGTGCGGCGACGGGCCCGTGATGTTTTCGGCGAACAGGGAGGGCTCTCTGAGCTTGCCGATATCGTGATACAGCGCCGCCGTCTTGCAGAAGAGCGCCCGGGCGCCGATGGCCATGGCCGCTTTTTCGGACAGATCGGAGACATTCAGCGAATGATGCCAGGTTCCCGGAGCTTGCTCCTTAAGCTGGTCCAGCAATTGGTGTTCGCTCCCATACTCGGCCAGCGTCACATCCGAGACTTCACCCAGCAACCATTCCGCAAAAGGCAATACTGCCAGAACCGCGAACCCCGAGAGGAAACCCATCCCGATCGGCACGAGGGACGCGCTGCCTACCGCCATGGCCGGCGCGCCGTTCTGGACTCCTTCCAGCGCGGCCACCAATCCAAGAAAAACTCCAGTAAGAATGCCCGCTCGCAAGACCCGCCGCCGACTGGATCGGCGCAACAGAAGAATGCCCACCAACGAGGCCACCAGGCAGCCGATCAGCGGGAGCGGCCCCGGGTCGGACCGCAAATAAAGGAGCAGCACACCGCTCATGCCCACCAGGATGGCCAGCCGGCTTCCAAGCAGCATAGCCGCCAGCCCAATCGTCAAGAACCAGGGCGTCCAGAGCCAAGCTTGCACCGGCCACCAGATCCATGGCCAGGAACTCGCCCGATGCCCCAATTCCACGGCCGCCCGGAGGAGAATCGCCTGGACGATCGCCAGGATGACCCCGTTCCGCAGCCGGCGGGATTCGTTCGGTCCATGGGCCCAGAACTTCCGGCGAAACGCCAGGAAGCCACCGGTCGCCAGCAGCAAAGCCAGCAAGGCTCCGAGTGAGCCTGGCGCCAACCATTCCACCCTCGGTTCAACGGCCAAGGGCCGGGGCAAAGGCACGAACAGAGCGGCCGCAACCAGCGCGGTCGCCACTATCAAGATCCACTCACCGTTCCCCGTATTGTCGGGCTCCGTCTTCAATTAAGCCTCACTTGTACCCGATTCCCGCGGAAATGTCCATGTTGAGAAACAGGCCGGGCACCCCTCGGGTGGAGGGAGCCAGGGTGAACTGTAGCAGAGAGGGCCAGTTCCTGAACCAGTTGGACCACTCACCCGCACTGCATCCGTAGTTCCATTATGATTTCACTATTGTGTAACTATGGTTTCACTATGATGAATTACTTAAACCTTAGTATAATATTAGTTAAAACATAGTGGTTCTATGGATGAGTGGCGCAAAGAGAGGCTCCCGGCCGGACTTGCGCGCCGGCCGCGCTTGGTCTGGAACTGGAAACCGCGTCGCTTTCCGGCGCGGTTCACGGCGGAATCAGCTTCTCAAGTCCAGCGGCCGGTCGCAGCCCGTTTCCGGACCAGCCGCGCTCTTGAGATTTCTACGGCTCAGATCTCAACCGTCTTGCCGGGGATGGGCGCCGGGTAAGCGCCATTGGCGTCCGCTCGAACCGGGGCGGGGCTGTTGACCGTCAATTCGTCCACGTTCGGGCAGAACTTGAAGTCGGAGGCGAGCATTTCGTCCCAGGTGATGACCCGGCCCATATGCACGGCTGCCCGGCCCATGATGGCTCCCAGGTTGGAGAGCCCGGCGCGTTTGGCTTCGTTATGGGGACGGTCATTGCGGATGGCGTCCAGGAGGAGGTCCCACTCGGCCTGCCAGGGGTTTACCGTCTCTTTCGGGACCCGCCAGGCGATATTGGACTGCTCGACGCGTTGATCCTTGTACATCCAGGTCGTGGGGGCGTGGATGTTGCCCGAGAACTTGGCGGCGCATTTCGTCCCATGGACGAACGTCGCAAAGTCGGAATAACAATTCGGGATGTAGCGGCCCGTGACGAGCGCTTTGGTGCCGTCGGCGAAGGTATATTCGATGGAATAGCTATCGAGGTTCTGGCTGCAATCGGTGCTCCCGGCATAGCGTCCGCCCACGCCGTGAGCCGAGACGGGCCAGGAATCCTTGATCCAGAAGCACTCGTCGATCTGGTGGATCATCAACTCGATAAAGACGCCGCCGGACGACCACAGGAACTGGTAGGGGTGGCCCGGGCTAAGCTGCCAGAGTAACTCGTTCTGTCCGCCCGGGAAGGGGCCCATCTGGTACCCGCTATCCATGCGGTAAGCGCGGATCAATTGGATGTCGCCCATGGCGCCATCGCGGATCTTTTGAATGAGCGCCTGGCGGGCGGAGGAATGACGGCACATCAGGCCGGCGGCGATCTTGAGGTTCTTCTTTTCCGCAGCTTCACCCGCTTTGATGATGCGCTTGATCCCGCCCGGATCCGCGGCGAAATCCTTTTCCATGAAAACGTTGACGCCCTTCTCGACGGCGTATTCCAGGTGCGGGGCGCGGAAGGCGGCATGGGTGGTGAGCATGGCGACGTCGCCCGGCTTCAAGCAGTCGATGGCATGCCGGTACGCATCGAACCCGAGGAACCGGCGTTCCGGTGGAGCGTCCACGCGGTCGCCCAAGGTCCGGGACAACGCCTGATGGGCCCCATCGAGGCGGTCCTGGCGCAGGTCGGCCATGGCGACAAGTTTGACCGGACCACCAACGGTCTTCCGGTCGCGCGCGGTCCCTGAGTCGTCGCCGAGCACCAGGCCCCCGGCTGACATGGCGTTCGCGACCGCACCGCTCCCGCGCCCGCCGCAACCAATCAAGGCCAATTGGATGGTGCTGGATTCCTGGGCGTGGACGTGAGGCAAAGCGACCCCCGCGAGAGCGGACGTGGCCGCGATCTGAGTGGCCGTCTTGATGAATTGACGGCGTGACGGAAGGCTTTTCTGGGTGGAATTCATGGACCGCATGCTGGTTGGCAGAGTCGTCCGAAGTCAATCGCCAAGTCGGCGCCGCATTGGGTGTCAAAGCGGCGCTCCGAAAGGGCAACGGGTCAATGCCAGCTTCACCGGGGCAGTTTGCGCGCGAGGCTCCCGGGGTCATCGCCGGGGCCGATCGGCCGGAGCCAGAATCCGTAAGCATACATTCTTTTCGGAAGCAGGAATTCCGGATGCGGCCAGGCGCCCCAACTATCATCGCCACCCACGCCCTGCTGTTGGTAATCCAGATTCAGCACCGTTCGTGCGGGTCGAGGCAATTCAAATGGGTGCTTCGCGCTTTGCAGGTCGTCGGCGGTGTAATGGAGAGCGTTCACGCTGAGCACGGGGTTTCCCACCGCAAGGAGCCCAACGCCGTCCTCATTAGTGACGGCGATCCACCGGACACCGACTTTGTTGCCGG
Source organism: uncultured Verrucomicrobiota bacterium (assembly GCA_964578605.1). Classification (GTDB taxonomy): domain Bacteria; phylum Verrucomicrobiota; class Verrucomicrobiia; order Limisphaerales; family SIBE01; genus JAXMHN01. The sequence goes on from CAZODO010000010.1 coordinate 71,892, forward strand.
ATTCGCCGGGCTCGACGTAACCATCGAAGAACTGTTCACCGACAGTCCCGCTGTAAAGGCCCACTCGCGCGTCCAACCGGTCGCAGTAGGTTTCGTACGGGCCGCGGCCGAGCCATCTCACGTTGGAGAAGGTCAAGGGCAGGGCCAGCTGCATGCCCATTCGCGGAAGCGCCGGCCGATCCATGGGACCGGGTTCGAACCGGGCTTCCACTTCAATGCTGCCATCCGAGTGGAAGGCGTAATGATTAAGCCACTCGGCGCCGACACGCGGAAGGAGGAACCTCGTTGACACCGAGGCGCCGCGCGTCGGGCGATCTCGCTGGACCGCGAACTCGACAAGCTCGGCGTCCAGGTGCGCGGTGCGCCAAATCCCCTGGGAGCCCGTCATGTTCCGGCCGCGGTCGTTATCGGTGGGGGCGCGCCAGAAATCCGGACGCAGCGGCGCTTCCAGCATTTCCGTGCCGCGGAACCGGAGCGAAACCATCTGCCCGGAGGTCCGGTCGAAGCGGGCTTCCAGACCCCCCGTCGAGAGGGCGACTCGAGAGGCATCCTGCGTCAGGCGGACCGGCCGCGGGCCAATCGGGATGAAAGGGTCCTCGCTGGATTCATCCGGGAGCTTGAACTGGTCCCAGGCGATCTCATGCCCGGCTTTCGCCCAAGGCTGATCCGCTTTCAACCGGAAGCTGAGTTCGATGAAGTATTCCACGCCCGGTTCAGGATTGAACGGCCGGACGGAGACAGTCACCTGCCGGGCGGCGCGAGGCGCGAGGTCAGGCACGGCGAGGGCGCCGCGCTGGACTTCGATGCCATCGGCCGTCAAACGCCATTCGCAGGTGGCCACGTCACGCAGGTTCAGGAAATCGTGCCAGTTGTGAATCTCGATGACGCGGGCGGGCAGGTTAAGCGGGCGGCAATGGACATATTGGTACACATGTTTGACCTCGTGCAGCCCGGGATGCGGCGTGCGGTCATTGCTGACAAGGCCGTTCGAACAGAAGTTGTCGTCGCTGGGTGTGCCGGGCGGACCGTAATCGCCACCATACGCCCAGGACGTCGTGCCTTCCGGGAGCGGTTCGCGCTGGACCTGGCGGAAATCAAGCCAGAGTTCCAGGCCAGGTTCAGCATCGCGGTTGGGGTCTGCCAGTTCCGATGGCGCAAGGGCGCGTGAGTAAATGCGGGCTTCGCGAAAGCAAGCAGCTGCCCGGCGTTCAGGAAACTCGGGATCGCATCCGACCATGAGAGAATGGCTGGTCGTGTTGATCGAGCCCACGCACGGTGCGTCCGCGACGGCGGCGCCATCGATGAAAAGGCGGAGCCGCTCGCCATCGTAGGTTCCGGCGACATGATGCCACCGGCCATTCCAGTCGGAGGGCAGGGCAACCCTCGCGACCGACGCCTGCCGCGCGCCACGCGGTTGGAGCCGCCATTCGATGCCGTCGGGCGTTTGCTGAAGCAGCCATTGCTGGCCGCTCTTGCCCACGAACACGCTATGGCTGTCGGTCGGGAGCGGATGGACTCGCACTTCCACCGTGATCGCGTCGCGGAGATTGCCGGCTTCGGGATCGACGACGATGACCTGCCCGCTAACGACGTTTTCGAACGGCCGGGCGCAATTGAGGACGCACGACCATTGGCGCGGGCCGCGATCCTGGATGATGAACCGCGCGGGTGCGGGTTCGCGTTGCGCCTGGTCCACCCAATCCCAGATGAAACCGCCCTGCAGGCAGGGTTTGGTGTAAATCTGGCGCCAGTACAGCCACATATTGCCGCTGCTGTTGCCCATGGCGTGCGCGTATTCGCACACGATATAGGGCCGGGTTCGCGGCTGGGAGGCGTATTCCGCCAGTTCGCTTGGCGGCGGATACATCGGGCAAACGATGTCGGTATGGGACCGCCGTTCCGCCCGCTCGTAATGCACCGGCCGGCTCGGGTCGCGCTGGTGCACCCAGCGTGAGGTGGCTTCGAAGTTCACGCCGTCTCCAGCTTCGTTGCCGAGCGACCAGATGATCACCGACGGATGGTTTTTGTCGCGTTCGACCATGCGAATGGTGCGGTCCATGTGGGCATCGAGCCACTCGGGATCTTTGGCAAGGGACGCTTCGTCGTAGCCCATGCCGTGGCTTTCGATATTGGCTTCGTTGATGAGGTAAATGCCGTATCGATCGCAAAGGTCGTACCACGCGGGGGCATTGGGATAATGGCTGCACCGGCTGGCGTTGATGTTGAACTGCTTCATCAACCGGATGTCCTGAATCATGCCGTCCACCGTGATGGCCTGGCCAAGGACGGGGTCCACTTCGTGCCGGTTCACTCCTTTGAAAAGGACGCGCTGGCCATTGACAAGCAAGTTGCCATTGCGAATTTCCACTTCACGGAACCCGACGTTGACCGGAATCACTTCCATCGGCTTGCCCGCGGGGTCTTTCACCGACAGAAGAAGCTTGTAAAGATGCGGCGTTTCCGAGGTCCATTTCAGGGGGGTATCCACAGGTGCGGCGCCTTCCAGCGACGATTCGTAGCCCGGATCAATCGTGCGCTCCACGGACCGCGACAGCACCACGTTGCCCGAGGGATCGAGCAAGTCAGCCTGGAGGATGACCGCCGCGGGCTGATCGGAATCGTTGCGCACTTGCACTTTCGCCTTGAGCTCGCCCTGGCGGTATTGCTCGTCGAGATCCGTGGTGATTTCGAAGTCACGGATGTGAACGGATGGCGGCGACCACAGGTAAACGTCCCGGAAGATGCCGCTCATGCGCCAAAAGTCTTGGTCTTCGAGATAAGAGCCGTCGCACCAGCGGAAGTTTTCGACGGCTAATAGATTCTCGCCGGGTTTGAGGAGTTTGGTGATGTCGAATTCCACCGGGGTGCGGCTGTCCTTTCCGAGCCCCGCCTTCCGTCCGTTAACCCAAAGGTGAAAGAACGAATTCACCCCGTCGAATGTGATAAGAACGCGGCGTCCGGCCCATCCCGAAGGCACGGAGAAGCTCCGGCGATACGCATTGACGGTGTTGTTGGGGTCGTCGGCGGGGATGAACGGCGGGGTCCACGGTTTGCGCCAGGGGTACCGGATATTGACGTAGATCGGGATGCCATAGCCATGCTTCTCCACATTCGAAGGCACGGGGATGGTGTTCCATGACGCATCGTCAAAGGCCGGTTCCCAAAAGCCGGCAACGCGGTCGTTGATTGTCTTGGAGTAATGATACTTCCAATCGCCATTGAGAGACCGGTAGAAGGGCGACTTCACCCGATTAGCGTTGTCCGCGCACTCGATTGACCGGGCGATGTTGGCGTCGGGGCAAATGATCATGGTGGCGTGCGGCGGCTCGTTATTGAGGCCGGTGAACTTGGGGTTTTGCCAATCCGGCAGCGCCTGGATTGAAGCGGGGGCCGCAAAGAGGCCTCCAACCGCCCCTAACACCCTGGCGAACCCGAGCACGCGCCCGCTCCAGCGGGTCATCCTGTCTTCGGAGGTGTTCACAGCGCCCTTCTAGCCTGTTTCAGAAGGCCTGTCACGCCTGCTGATCAGGCTGAGGGAAACTCACAGATTGCTTTTCCCCCGCCTTTTTTCACAATCACACCAATGGGATCAATGTTAACCGGGAAATGGGTGGTGATCACGGGCGCATCCAGCGGGTTCGGTGCGGCCGCCGCGCGCGCCTTCGGTGCGCAGGGAGCTCGCCTTCTCCTTGGAGCGCGGCGGGTTGAGCGCGTGGAGCAAACAGCGGCGGAAGCGCGAACGGCCGGGGCGCAGGAAGCGCATGCGCACGCGTTGGACGTCGCCAGCACACCGAGCGTTGAGGCTTTCGCGCAGTGGGCACGCGGCTCAACGCCGAAGATCGATGTGCTGATCAACAACGCGGGCGGTGCTTTGGGGTTGGACTTCGTCGCGCAAGGAAAGGATGAAGATTGGGAGGGGATGCTTCAATCGAACGTATTGGGCGTCTTGCGCATGACGCGGGCCCTGCTTCCGCTGATGTTGAACAACGTCGGCAGCTACATCTTAAACGTCGGTTCGATCGCCGGGCGCGTCGTGTATGAGGGCGGAGCCGTTTACTGCGCGGCCAAAGCCGGCGAACTCCAGATTACCCGTGCGCTCCGGTTGGAATTGTGCGGCACCGGGGTCCGGGTCGGAACGATCGACCCTGGATTGGCGGAGACGGGGTTCTCTGTCGTGCGTTTCAAAGGCGACCAACAGCGCGCGAAGAAAGTCTATGAAGGAGTGACTGCGCTTCAAGCTGAAGATGTGGCGGAGGCGTTGGTCTGGGCTGCGAGCCGCCCGCCGCATGTGTGCATCGATGAGATGATCATCAAATGCACCGACCAAGCCGCCATCCACAAGGTCCACCGCCGCCCTGCCCAGCCATCGTGAGCCCGAGCGATATGATTCCGGACACCATGCGAGCCGTGGTTTATCGCGGCCCGAACGCATTGCGCCTCGAGACCCTGCCTGTGCCGGAGATCGGCCCGGACGAACTGCTTGTGAAAGTTGCCGTGTGCGGCGTTTGCCCCACGGACATTAAGAAGATCCAGTTCGGCACCGTGCCGCCTCCACGCGTGTTTGGCCACGAAACCGCGGGCACCATCGTGCGCGTCGGCGCGCACGTCAGCGGGTTTCAGTGCGGGGAACGGGTCGCATTGCATCACCATGTCCCCTGCATGAAATGCCATGCGTGCCGCCATCGGGCGTTCGCGCAATGCGCCGGATACAAGCGCACCGGAATTACGGCTGGTTTCGAGCCGGCGGGCGGCGGATACGCCGAATACGTGCGGGTGATGCCGTTTGTCTTTCCCGGAGTGGTGCGGATTCCCGAAAAGAACTCTTTCGTCGAAGGCGCCCTGCTGGAGCCGGTCAACACGGTATTGAAGGCGGTGAACCGGCTGGAATTGCTGGCTGGCGATTGCGCGTTGGTCGTCGGGCAAGGTCCTATCGGGCTTATGTTCACCCGGTTGCTTGCGCTCCGAGAAGTGCGCGTAGCCGCCTGCGATCTCATGGACCGCCGCCTGGAACTGGCGGGCGAGTTCGGAGCAAATTGGACCTTTACCGGCGAGATCGAGGCATTCTCCAAGGACCTTGTTCACCTCACCGAGGGCCGGGGACCAGATGCCGTCGTTGTCGCGGTCCCGGCTGATAGCGTCATACCCCCAGCCCAGAGAATCGTTCGCGGGGGCGGGAAGGTCCTGCTCTTCGCACACACTCGTCGGGGCGCAGAAGCCTCGGTTGACCCGGCCTCCGTCTGCGTGGACGAAAAGGACCTGCTGGGCAGCTACTCATCGGACCTGACTTTACAGGACGAGGTGGCCCGGTTGGTGTTTTCCCGGCAGTTCGACGTCCGGAGGCTGGCCAGTCACGAATTTCCCCTGGAAAACACCGCACAAGCGGTTGATCTTGCGGCACATCCCACGCCCGAATCCCTCAAGATCGTTGTCCGGATCGCCGGGCCGGAAGAGACCCTTGGAACGTACCGTCGAAAGGCGAACATCGAGCGACAAGCAAGACCGAAAAATTGTTCAAAAAAAGATTGACAGCCGATGGCGATTCTGAGAACGTGCGGCCACACACGGAATAAACAACAAACAAATACATGAGAACAAAAACGTTGCTCTTGATTGCTGCTGTCAGCGCTGTTGGCGCTGCCACATCCATGGCGCAGGTCTTCTCAGTTAACGCGGTCGGTTACGTTAACAAGACGATCCCTGCTAACGGGTTTGCCATGATCTCGAACCCGCTGACGGCTGCCACAAACACCATTGATGCGCTGTTCGCCGGCGTGCCCAACGGGACGCAGATCTACAAGTATACTCCGGGAACGGGTTATGCTTCGGGAACTTACGATGACCTGGACGCTTCTTTCGGAGCGTTTGGTGCCACGCAGCTCATCCCCGGTGAAGGTGTGTTCGTCCGTAATCCGGGTGGCACTCCGCTTACCATCACGTTCGTCGGCGAAGTGCCGCAAGGCAATTTGACGACCCCGATGGTTGCTGGTTTCCAGATCGTGAGCTCGAAGGTGCCCCAAGCTGGCACAGCAGCCGAACTGCACTTCCCCAGCAAAGCAGCCGATGGGCTGACCGCTGGTGATCAGGTGTACAAGTTCAATACCACGAGCCAGAGTTACGACGTCGCGACCTACGACGATCTCGATGACAATTGGGACAAGCCGGTGACCTTCGACGTCGGCGAAGCGGTGTTTGTGAAAGTCGCGAAGCCGGTGACGTGGACGAGGCAGTTCAGTGTCAACCAGTAAGCACAACAAGTCAGAACAGAGAGCAGTACTACTCAATCAACTATGAAAAAGCTAATCATCGCCTTGGCAGCGCTCATGGTCTCCGTGGCTGCCTACGGACAGGGTCAGTTCGTCTTCAATAACCGTATCGGTACTGAAGTGAACGCCCGGTTCGTTCTGCCAGGGGACGCAGCAGGAACAAGCAATGTCGGGTCACCCGATTGGACCGTCGCGTTGTTCGGTGGTCCTGCGGGGACCCCTGTGGCCAATCTGCAACCACTGACCCCGGCAACGACCACCTTCCGTGGCGCCCCCGGTTCTAACGCTGCGGGTTTTGTCACCAGCGTGACCCCGACCGTTCCTGGAGTGGATGCTGGCGGTAGCGCCGACATTCTCGTCCGCGTGCTCGGTCCCGGAACCTCGGTCGACTTCGGTCCCTACCAGGTGACCCTTGGTGGTGGCGTGGTCGTTCCCCCGAACCTGCAACTCGGAACTACCGCGCTCGTGGTTCCTGAGCCGACGACCCTCGCGCTCGCCGCTCTCGGCCTTGGCGCGCTCTTGGCGCTCCGCCGTCGCAGCTAGTCGAACTTAGTGTTTTCTCGCAAGCCGCCCCTCAAGGGCGGCTTTTTTCTTGTCCGCAATTGACATCGTGGGGGATTGAATTAGCATCCTCCCGTTTCCTGGCGCGTTCGTCTATCGGTTAGGACACGGCCCTCTCAAGGCTGAAAGACGGGTTCGATTCCCGTACGCGCTACCATGCCCCCATGCGTCCATTCCAGATTATCTTCAATCCCACGAGCACCGCTGAACTCGCACGGATGCCCAGGGAATTGCAGCTTTATATTCTTGGCGAGTTTCGGGGGCTCCCCCAGGAAGTCCTGACTTCGGACCTGGAACGATATGGCAAGCTCGAACGTAGCGGCAAGATCCTGCATCGCTTTCGACTCGGGGACTATCGGGTCTATTTCGAACGCCACGAACTCGGCGTTGTGGTCCACCGGATACTCAGTCGGAACTCCTTGAAAGACTTCCTTTTTCGCTCAAGCCTACCGACAGGCGAAGACGCTGCGTTGCAGGAAAACCCGAAATTCTGGGACCTTATCGAAGCCGCGAAGACCGCGCCTGCTAAGACGTAGAGCCGATCTCGACGTTCCAGTAGGCCAGATCGAGAAAGTGCTTCCAGCTATCGTGGCACTGCAGGCCGAGATTCACTTGGATGAACGGCCGCCACTTCGGCCGTTTGGGCTTCCTGATCAGGTGCATACCTGCCTCCTGCGGTGTCCGGTTAGCCTTGTGGGTGTTGCACGCGATGCAGGAGCAAACGATGTTCTCCCAAGTGGTGGGACCTCCACGGTCACGTGGGATCACGTGATCCAGGTTCAGATCTTTCCGATCAAAGACCTTGCCGCAGTACTGGCAGGTGTTCTTGTCCCGTTCGAAAATGTTGTGCCGCGTAAACTTCACTTCCTTCTTCGGAAGCCGGTCAAAAAACAGCAGGAGAATGACCTTCGGCACCCGGATCCGAAATGAGATCGTGTGAATACTCTCGGGATCGGGTTCCTCACGCGAGAAGTCGGTCCACTCATTGAAGCTAAACGTCTGGAAGGACCCGTCGCCCATTCCCATTACAACCTGCGCGTGGCCTTCAAAGAGCAGCGAAAGAGCGCGGCGCACACTGCAAACATTAACCGCTTGCCAGAGGCGATTGAGCACGAGAACCTGTTGATTAAGGAACGAGCTCATGACCCGCAGTTCTTGGCGCGAACGGTAACATAAGGCTCTCCAAAGTGTCAACGCCTCCGAGCTTCGCGCCACGCCTGAAGGGCGCACGACAGAATTCTTCCGTTACGCGGCTAAAGGGAGAGAATCGTTGCGGGCGGCGTGGGCGTTGAGCCGCTCTTTCCAGAACTGGTCCAATCGGTGACTGGAATGGATGCAGCGCAACGCCAGAATATTGACGGCACCGGGTTTGCCCCAGAACATCCCCGATCGTTTGCAGCGAGAGCCGATGACCGTTTTACAGCCGGCCTCGATCACCCCCGAACCAATAGAGAGTCCCTGACGACGGAACGTCCGATAGTGCATGCGATCGGTGTTGTTCACGAAATACCTCAGTTGCTCTTCCACCGCTTCCGCCTGCGCTCTGCCGGCACATTCCTGTCGGGTTTCCTTGAGGAGATTCTCCACGCCGTTGCCCAGCAAACGTCTGACCCAGCGGCTGCGTCGCGCCTTGTATTCCGGGTGCTCTTTGCTCCCCAAGAGCGCCTCCACCACCTTCCCGGCGTGCTCGGCACCGTGATAGAAGTCCACGATTTGAATGGCATCACGGAAATTCAGTTCTCCCATGTTCTCCAAACCGGGAGCTCCATCAATGAGCAGGACCACCTTCCCAGCCTGCCCCATGTCACGCCGAATGGCCTCTTGTCGCAGCATGGGACCGAAGTCCTCAAGCGGACCGAGATTTCAAACGGAAGTTCCAGTCGATTTCAGCCCCCAAAACCTCATAGCAGCCCGATCTGATGCGGGGATGATCACTCTTGGACTTTTTTGCAAATGTAGGCATGCGATATCGTAATGTCATATAAATATATCTTTACATATAGGATCCATATGTCGTATTGAGTAGGCATGTTTATTGCCGAGGTCATCTCCAAAGGCAAGCACGGCAAATCTTACACCTCCATCC
>CAZODO010000011.1:0-80543 GCA_964578605.1 uncultured Verrucomicrobiota bacterium
ACACTCGGCCACGACCTGCCTCGGACCTGCCTGCCACTACGGAGACACTACGGAGGCACTACGGAGACACCCCATAGCCGGCGTGGCCGTGGCGCCTCAGTCGTCCGGATGGTTCGCATCTCGACTTTTGGGGGCATTGTCCCATAGACGGTGCGTTCAGGTGGGTAGGGCAGCGCGCTCCGTCGCGCGCCGTGGTTTCCTTCCGCTTCCGATACTGCAATCTCAAAGGCGCCAAACAGCAAGGATATCGGCCAAGAGGAAGCAACCAACGGCGGTCGACGGAGCGACCCGCAATCCGATGTGCTGCGGTCTCCCAGTAAAGTCGGTTGCAGACCGGCGCTCCGCCGCCGTGCAGACGACGCCGTGCGCCAAAAGTAACTGTTACCCGAGAGGGCGATGAAAAGTCCGAAATTGAGCATTGACACGGGGGGATGGAGCGCTATGAAATGGCTTTAGAAAGTCACGAGTCGTTCCCGGGACAGCTGCTTGTGCAATAAACGCTGGTGTCTTGCTCACGTCGTTCGACACGTATGTCGCAACCAAGACAGCGCCAATTCGAGCTGGAGATGCTTGAAGCTCGGATATTGTTGTCGGCAGACGCTATGGCGTCCGCGGCTGCGCCCCACCTGAGCGACGATCTCAAGCCCGCCTTCGAGGTGGTGGAGGCCGACGGGATCGAAACCTCTTTTAGCGGCCAATTGGAGTCCCCTATCGCGGACGCTTTACCTGATCTCACGGGTGGCGCCGAGCCGTTCGAGCCTCTTGAGGACCCCTCCTCTGCCGACCAGGCATCGTCGGCGGCGGGTAGTCCTGAGACCGAAACGGGTCTCCCTGGGACGCCAGATGTATCTGAAACGGAGGCCGCGGTGAGCCTTGAGTCCCTGGCGAGCGCCGGGGCCATTCCTGTGGAATTGGAGGCGGGACAACCGCTTTCCGACTCTGCGCCGGTTGCCCCTGTTCTGACGCTTTCAGCCGCGACGGAATCGGTGGATACGCTGCACGCGGCGAATGGGCCTCCGGCCGACGGGACGGCGGTGACGGACTCCGAAGCAGCGGCGTCGCGTTCCATTGGTTTGCTATCGATAGGCAAGCTGGATGACGTGTCGACGGGGCATGTCCCTTCGAAGGTGGCCATGCCGACTTCGGAAGCGTGGAGCGGGACGGAGAAGTATATCTGGGATATTAGTGACGCGACGGGCACGGAAGGCAGCGCGACAGGTTGGGATCTGCTGGATATCACGGGCGGCCTTTCGATAAGCGCCACCTCGAGCAGCCGGTTTGAAATCGAGCTTCACTCGGTGACGTCCACCGGAAACACCCTGGACGCGGCCAACTTCGACAAGACCTCTTCTTACGCCTGGCGAATCCTCCATACCACGGAGGGGATTCAGGATTTCGACCGGGCAAAGTTCACCCTGGACGACTCGGCCTTCACGAACGACACCGGGTCGGGGACGTTTCTTCTGGATCTTTCCGCCAACGAACGGGACCTCATCCTGAGGTTTGTGCCGTCGTTGCCGTCGGCCGTTTCGTTCATTGACGCGGCCACGTGGCAGGAGCAGGGGCCCTTCAGCATCATTAACAATAGCAACACCATCGTCTCGCCGGACAATCCGGTGATCGGGGCGGTGCAGATGATCGCGCCGCATCCGACGAACCCGGCCATCGCTTACCTGGCGAGCGTGAGCGGCGGGGTGTGGAAGAGCGTCAACTTCGACACGGCCAACCCTGCCTGGACCCCCATCTCCGACCGCTTGCCTTCCCTCGCGATCAGCGCCGTAGCCATCTCCCCCTTTGACGCGGACGGGAACGCGGTGACCAACGCAACCCCGGAGGCCAAGTTGGTCCTGTTCGGCGGGACGGGAAGCTTCAGCAGCGCGGGCAAGGGCGGGGAGGCAGCGGGCCTGTTCCGTTCGACCGATGGGGGAGCGACCTGGATCAAGGTGGGGACGTTTGACGGGTTGCGGGTGACGGCGATCGTGCCGTCGTCGACCACGGCCGGGATGGTCATGGCGTCCACGTTTGACGTCGTGCTGGGGACCTCTGGCGGGCTTTACCGGACCCTGAACAACGGCCAGGAATGGAAGCGCCTTTCCGGGAAAGGAACTCCTGCCCTGCCCGAGTTCGACATTTCGGACATGATCCAGGAACCGGGAAACGCGGGCAGGTTTTACGTCTCCCTGAGTTCGTCGAGAGCTTCCGGGACGGCCGGGACGGAAGGTGTTTACCGGGCGGACAACGCCAACGCGGCGGACGAGACGACCATCACCTGGACCAAGGTGGTGAACGGCTTGACGCCCGATTACGACCGGGACGGCACGGCAGGCGAACCGGCCGGGGCGAACCCGGCGACCGATCCGGCGGAGACGCTGGATCGGGTGGTGCGGATCCGGTTGGCGGTCGCAGAAACAGGGACCAAGGCGGTCTATGCGGCGGTCCTGGGGCCGGACCACACGAACAGCAATCAAGTTCGGTTGGCGGGAGTTTTTCGGTCGACGGATCAAGGGGGGACTTGGGCACCGCTGGCGGGATCTCCGCAGACCAATCCGACCGGGCAAGGCGAGAAACACTTCGCGTTCGTGGCCGATCCGCTTAGCGATAACCGGGTGTATATCGCCGGGGCGATCCATGCCACCAATCCGTATGTGGGCATCGCCTTCCGCTATGACGGGGACACGACGACGTGGACGGAGATCACCACCGATGACGGGAGCGGCCCCGGGGCGTTCAACACCGCGCCCCATGGCGATATCCGGCATTTGGTGTTCTCGGCAAACGACAACGACCTGCTCCTGGCCAGCGACGGCGGGATTTACCGGTTGCAGAATCCGAGGGCGGGCAACGCCAGCCCCGAATGGAAATTCGTGGGCCAGGGATTGCGCATCACGGAGATCGGGCATTCGGTCGGGTATGATCACAACACGAACACCGTGTTTGCCGGGACCCAGGACGTGGGCGTGGTGCGGCAGACGGGCGATTCCCAGGTGTGGGATTCGCTGACGGGCGGCGACGGGAACTATGTGGCGGCGGGCTACAACGGGACGACCACCACCCGGTATTACATGAGCAACAACTTCACGACGTTCTACCGCCGCGATTTCACGAACCCCTCCAACCCCGACAGCTTTTCATCCCAAACCACCCTGGCGCTGAAATCCAGCGCGGCGGCCGCCGATTACAGCGGGCTGGACAGTACCCAGAACCTCGGTCTGGGCACAGACCAGGCGTTCAGGGGGTTCCAGCGGATCCCGTTCGCGGTGAACGCGGTCAATTCGTCCTGGCTGCTCATGGGGCGGACGATGGTCTACGCCAGCACCGACAAGGGCGACACCGTCCGGACGATCGCCGCTGCCGCACCAACGAGCTACGTCACCGCGCTGGTTTACGGGGGATTTGAAGGAACCACCGGCAAGGCGGGGGTTATGGTTGTGGCCCGCGGCAACACCGTGTTCGTCAGCTCCGACGACGGAGTCACTTTCAAGAGCGTGACGCCTGCCGGCGCGAACTCGATCAACCATATCGCCCTCGATCCAACGAATTGGCGCACTGGGTTCGCGGTGGACGACTCCCATATCTGGCTCCTGACGGTGGCAGCGGACGGTTCGGTGACGGCCCAGGACGTGACCGGGAACCTGAGCGGCTCGACGGGCGGGTTTGAAGCGGTGGCTGCGTGGCGGCGCGACACGCAGCTGTTTATTGCCGTGGGGGCTCGCGACGGCGTTTACTGGCTTAGAACCGACGATCTGCCTGGCTTGGCGGCAACCACACCACCGAATTTCGTCTGGTCTCGGTTGGGGGACGACCTTCCTAACGTCGTCGTGTCCGACCTGGTTTACGACGCGACCGACGACATTCTCGTGGCGGGGACCCAGGGGCGGGGCGCCTGGACGTTGAGCCGCGCGAGCCGCGCCCTCGATTACGACGCCACGCTCTGGGTGGACACCGGTAGTGCCGACGATACGGTGACCCTCCGCCGCGCCGATGCCCCGGGGCAGCCGGATCAATTGGAGGTCTTGGCGGGGAGCACGGTGATTGGCACGTTTGAACTGGCCACCATCAGGACGATTTCGGTGCATGCCGGCGCCGGGGACGACACGCTGATCATCGACAGCGTGAATGGCGAAGTTTCGGTGGCCGGCGGCATCCACTTCGATGGCGGCGCGAACGACACTGCCGATCCGGGAGACAAACTCTCGTTTACGGGCCCGGTCAGCAGCGGACTTGAAACCGACAGCGAGGACAACGTCGAGATTCGCCAGATGGGATCGCAGAAGGTCTTCGCGGTCAATGTCGAGACCTTCGAACAAACCACGTTCTTCGAAGACTTCGTCGCGTTCTGGAAAGGGGTTTGGGACCACATTGTCGGGTTCTTCGAGATGATCGGGGACGGGCTCTCGTCGCCTCTCCCGGTGATTGGAGACGCGCTCGGCACCGGATTGAACGGAGGCGACTTCCTTCGGAACTTGCCGATCGGGTTCCCGTCACTGAACGGACCGGTGGTCGGCACCGCCATTCCGGGGAGCGGGGGAGATCCGAGTTCGCTCTGGCGGCGCCTTTTCGAATCGGGCAGCGATTTCCGGCCGGAGGACTTGGGCACCCTGATCACCACGGACGCGGCGTTCCAGGCGGTGCTGGATTCCCTGGACGACATTCCGGGCAACGTCATGGCCAGCGCGGCGACCCGGCAGCTGATCTTTGGCAACGGTGCCAATCCTTTCCGGCGGACGGTGGCGTTTGAGGCGCCCATCAACGTCGATCTGATGGGTGGGCTTCTCCAGATCCACGGCAGCCTTGGGCTGGCGCTCGACGTGGAGTTGCGGATGGAAATGGGGATCGACAGCAAAGGGTTTTATCTGGCCACGAACGCCATGGCGCAGCCGGAGTTTACGATCCGCAACCTGCGTGTGACGGGGTCGTTGACCGCGACGGGGAACCTGGGACTGCTGGCGATCACGCTCGAGGATGTCACGTTGAGCGTCGATCCAAACGTCCGGATCGAGGTCAACATTAAAGAACCGGCGGATCCATACGGCCACCCGAACGACGGCAAGATTCGCCTTTACGAGTTCGTCAACAACCCCGCGGCGTTCTTTGATTTCAGCTTTTTGACGGCGGGTGGTGACGATTTGACCCTGGAAACCGGGATCCGGGTGGCGGCGATGGAACCGGGCGGTCCGCCGCTGTTCGACATCCCGTTGGCGACGCTCCAGATCATCTGGCCGGAGATCACGAACCCGCTCGAGGTGACGATCAAGCCGGTGGGAGGGCCAGCGGAGTTCCTTTACCGGTTCCTGAACTTCCGGATCGACGACTTTTATGGCGAACTCAAGCGCACCTTGAATAGTCTGGGCGGGATCAGCGGCAGCGCGCTGCTCGATTTGGATTTGCCGTTCGGATCGGGGTTGAACCTGGGGGGAACACTCGATTTCGGCACGGCTTTCCTGGACAAGGTCTTTGCCAAGCTGGTGGATGTGCAGTTGGTGGCCAGCACGGGGAATGGCAAGGCGACGGGGAAGCTGGCGCTGGGCCAACTGACGGCGGACGCGAAATTCTCCATCAGCATCGATGGTGGTTCTGGGATAGATGTGACAGTGACCGCGGCCAGCACAAGCGCCAACGGCTCGTTGAATGACCTGGTGGTGGACATCAACGCCGCCCTCGCGGGTGCAGGGCTGGTCGGCAAGGTCCAGGCCATCCTGAACCGATCGCAGATCGCCCTGGAGTTGCTGGCCGGCGCGAACTTGAAGATCGACGGCGACGCCTCCAACCCGGCGTTTACGGAGATTGGCTTCACCCGCAATTCGTCGGGCATGTCGCTGCCGAAGTTCCCGACGTTGCAGGGGCTGTTGGCGGAGTTGAAGAAGATCCTGGCGCCGTTCGACATCAACCCGCAGGTTGATCTGGCCAACAACACGTTCGCCATCGCGGTTAGCTTCTCATATACCATCACGGAATCCACTGAGTTCAGCTATGATCCGTCGATCGGGCTGGGCGACCTCGTAGACATCTCGGCGAGCGGCGATTTCAGCATCAGCGGAACGCCGTCGATCTCGTTTACCCTGGGGGTGGACCTGGGCGAGAGAACGGTGCCGAAACTGGTCACCTCGCCGACCTTGCCTCCGCCCTCTGACGGCAAGACGACGGCGGATTCGACCTTCACGATCAACCTCAATGACGGCGAGTATCGCCATACGTTCACCTTGTCGAAGTCGGTCGGAGCGTTCAGGACCGACGACAACACCAGCGTGGCCAGCCTGGTGGCGGACCTGAACGGCTTGCTCGGGACAGCCCCCGCTTTCCAGGGGACTCCGCTGCAGCGCGTGATTCGGTTCGTGGCCACCTCGAGCAGCCCGGGGATCATTCTCGAGGCTGTTAACGAGGACCTCGACGCCGATGGGAAGCTCGACACTCAGAACGAAGACACCAACGGCAATGGCGTGCTCGATTCGGGCGAGGATCTCGACAATGACGGGCAGTTGGACGTCGATGAAGACGCTTCCACCGGCGACGCCTTCTTCGATAACAACACCCTGGATAGCTGGCTCGGAAAGATCACGTCCATCGCTATCGAGGCGGACAATGACGAACCGATCGTCACCGAGGTCGGGTTCAACAACGTGGTCCCAGCCAAGGCCGCGAACCGCGGCATTTTCCTCGACAACGTGCAACTCGGGGGGACCTTGACCGTCTCGGCGAACAACCTGGCTGCAAAGGCGCGCTTCGCCATCTTCGAGATCTCGACGAGCAACGGCAGCGCCACCGGCACGCTCACGGGTAGCTTGAAGCTGAAGAACCCGCATGACGCTGTGCACCCCGGCCGATTGGACGTGGACCTGATCCTGAAACACATCGCGGATCTCGGAAGCTATGTCACCCCCGACACCGAAATCACGGGGTCGGTGGACATCCAGCTCAACAACATTACCGTTTCGCCGAACATCCCGACGCTGTCCGGAAACCCGCTCGTTCCGCCGGGATCCCAATTCCGCATTTGCATCCCGGACATCCACAACGTGGAGTACAACCCGGACCCATACGACGCCGCGACGAACAATAAGGGCACCTTCGTGACCTATCCGAAGCTCGGGGCGATGGGCGACTTCCGATGCACCAGCTTCCTGGACGTTATCGCCATCCTCGACTCGGTGAGCGACCAGTTGGAAGGACTGAAAGCGTTCTCGTTCCTGAGCGAACCGTTGCCGCTGATCAACGTGAGCGTGAGCGAAGTGCTTGATTTCGCGGGCGACCTTAGCCGGGCGTTCCAGAACCTCGCTTCGGGTGACAGCAGCGCCATCACCAAACTGGAGAGCGATCTGGAGAAACTGTTCGGCGTGGATCCGTCCAAGTTCTCCCTCGCGCTCGATGACGCCCGCGTGTCCGGGCCGGCGGGTGGTTCGCCAGGGGCGGCGGCGGTTGCGCGGTTCAATCCTTCCGGGCAGAAGAATGCGCTCGTCTTCACGGCGAAATCGAACGGGGCGGAGTTCAACGATTGGCAGATCGACTTTGACGATGACGGATCGTTTGCCGACGGGGTCAATGACGCCGCCGTGGTGGTGGAACCCGCGAACAAGACCCTCAAGATCACCTACAACGCGACCTACACGACCGCTGCGAAGGTCGTCCAGGTGGTCAACGCGGCGGGCGCCAGTCCGTTCACGGTCGACTTCGACAAGAGCGCTTCGCCGACCGGCGACGGCGCGACGAACGACGGTTCAAACACGATCACCGAGACGGCGATCAAGTTCCACCTCGAGTATGGTCTGGCTTACGGAAATCTGCTCCCTCTCTCGTTCAGCCTGGGAGAGATTGTCAACCTGCTGCCCGCCAATCATCCTGCGAGGGCGGTGCTGAAAGGGGTGTCGGACATCGTCCAGATCGAGGGCTCGGCCAACCTGAACGTGACCGCGAGCGCGACGCTGTCGCTGGACTTTGGGCTGGATGTGAGCGGCGGGTGCAACCTGATTCCTTTCCTGTATGACACGACCGCGTTGACGTTAAAGGCGGCCGTGCGAGCCACCGGCGTCAACCTGTCGGCCGGCATTGGCAGCCTGAAGATCTCGATCAAGAACGGCACGGTCACGCTGGATGGCGATGGCAATGCCGCTACCACGACCGACAGCGCCAGTTTCGGCGTGGCTTTCAAGGACAACAACGGCGACGGACGGCACTATTTCCGCAGCGGCGAGACCTTCTTCGACAGCGAGAACGTCGGATTGACCCTGACGGCGGCTGCGAGCGCCAACCTGCCGCTCTTTGCCCTGGATAGCTTGCCTATCGGCAGCACGAGCGACGGTCCAGATGACGGTTCGGAACCCGACAACTGGCTCGTGTTCCAGTCTGGACCGCTCGACAAGCTCTTCACCGGCGACACCAGCGCCGTGGTGTTGCGCGCGCCTGACATCTCGAGCCTGTTCGACAACATCAGCCCCTGCGACTTGGTCAACAATCCCGAAATCCTCGTGGACGGATTGGATGCGCTCCTCGGGGTGATCGAGGACGGCCTTGGGAACAAGCTGTCGCGCAACCTGCCGCTGGTCGGCGATCAGTTCGGGAAGGCGGCGGATTCGATCATGGAATTCCGCACGGGATTGCTGGCCCAGTTACGCCAGACACTGGCCGAGGGCGGCGACCCGATCAGTCTGGCTAAGAAGGCCATCTTTGAAGCCCTGGGAGCTCCTGGGCTGGACATTCTGGCGAAAGCGGACGGTTCGCCGCTCACCAGCGCCGACGAAATTGATATCAAGTGCGAATCCGACGGAATCAAGTTCAACCTGCGGTTAAAACGGACGGCGGCTCTCGTCGATACCAGCGCCAATCCAATCGACTTCGACCTGGGGATCCCCGGCCTGGGCCTCAGCGTCGATGGCAACGTGAAGATGGAAGTCGGGTTTGACCTTAAGCTGAAGTTCGCGATCAGTGCCACCGACGGCTTTTACCTCGATACCTCGGATTCCGAGGAACTGCGGGTCGATTTTAACCTGACCATTCCCGGATTGAAGGCGAAGGGGCAATTGCTCTTCCTGCAGTTGGAGGTGTTGGACGAGTCGGATGGCGTGAGTCTCGCTGGGGATCCGCGCGATTCAACGCACTTTACCGGGTTCTTCTCCGTCAATTTGAAAGACACTTCGGGCAGCGGCAATAAATTGACCTTCGCTGACATGACCGGAAGCGGGTTCAGCTTCGACAAGTTTATCGACGCCGAGCTGGGGGCCCAGGCAAAGATCGCGTTGGACCTGATTGTCAGTTTTGGCGGTGACACCCGCTTCCCGCGCTTATTGGCGGAGTTCGACCTGGATTGGAGTTGGGCATTGGGCGGTGACGAGGACGGGAACCTGGAGTTCGGATTCCACAACGTGTCCCTGGATGTGGGGTCGTTCATCGCTGATTTCATGGGGCCGATCCTCGAAGAGGTGAGCAAGATTACGAAGCCGCTCCAACCGGTGGTGGACGTGATTACCGCACCGCTGCCCCTGATCTCCGATATTGCCGGTGAACCTTTCAGCTTGCTGGACATGGCGGAGGCGTTCGGGATGATCAGCCCGAGCACCCGCGAGTTCATTGACGTGCTCGTGATCGTCATCCGCCTCGCCAATTCCGGAGTGACGAGCGATGGCTCAATCCTGCTTCCGTTGGGAAGCTTCGATCTGCAGACGGACAAGTTCGGCAATGTGGAGCGTTTGGGCGGTCAGGCGGATCCGCCAGCGGTTGATCTCGGGGACATCGGCAAATTCGTCTACGCGCCTGAATGGGCCGGAGGCAACGTGGCGAAGCTGGGCGGCCAGTCGGTCGGTAAAGCGAACGTTCCGGGAAATATCCTCAGCTTCCTTGACGACCTTGAGGAGCTCGGCATCACCCTGCCGTTCCTTTCCATCGGCGAGATTTCGAAGCTCTTCCTGGGACAGCCGATCAGCCTGTTTGAGTATCATCTTCCCACGCTCGATTTCGAAGCCGGCTTTGAATTGTCCATCCCGATCATCGGGCCGCTCTACGTGAAGTTTGGCGGCTCGATCAGCGCCTACGCTGACCTGACGATCGGGTTCGACACGTTTGGCATCCAGAAGTTCTTCAATAGCGAAGACAAGGATGTGCTCGATATTTTCGACGGTTTTTACATTAAGGATGTGGATAAAGACGGCAAGGATGTGCCGGAGTTGACCCTCGGCGGTTCGCTCTACGCGGCCGGGTCGATTGACATCGTTATCGCAGAGGCGGGCGTGCGAGGCGGCGTCGAGGTGACGGTCGATTTCAATCTCAATGATCCGGATGACGACGGGCGGGTGCGGATCTCGGAAATCATCGCGAACGCCCGGCAGGATATTCGCTGCATTTTCGACGTGCACGGCGAGATGACCCTGTTCCTCGAAGCTTACCTGATTATCGACCTGTTCTTCTTTGAGATCGACGCGACCTGGCGGTTCGCAGAGATCACCTTGCTGGAGTTTGACATCGTGTGCCCGCAACCGGTGCTTGCGAATTACGTCGACGCCAGCGGCGCTGAACTGGAAGACGCGGATAGCGCCGGCAGCCTGCGTCTCAATATGGGGCCGTATGCAGATGAGCGTGAGCTCGGCGATACGGTCGACGGTGATGAGAGCTACACGGTCACTCACATCGCAGATACCGCCGAAGGCGAGACTGTGGAAGTGGCTTTCGGCGGGATCAAGCAGACCTATTACGGTGTGAAGAAGATCTGGGCGCGGGGCGGGGCCGGCAATGACACCATCGACCTGCGCGGCGTGACCTCGCCGGTGGACAGTTCATCCGCCGATCGCGGAGTTCACGGGGATGATGGCAACGATGCGATCTATGCCGGAAGGGGAGGCGGACGCTACGACGGCGACCATGGCAATGACACCATCACTGCCGAACCGGCGGATGACTCCTACACGGGCCGCGAGGACGAGTTCCATGGCGGTGCCGGTGACGATACCCTCACGGGTTTGGAGGGTGACGACGATCTGTACGGCGATGACGGCAGCGACACGATCGATGGCGGCCTGGGGAACGACAACCTCTATGGCGGCGCGGGCAACGATACGATTTCCGGGGCCGAGGGCGACGACACGATCGAGGGGAACGATGATGCCGATTCCATCGATGCAGGGGAAGGCAACGACGTGGTCATGGGCGGCGCGGGCGATGATACGATTATCGGCGGCTTGGGTGATGACTGGTTGATCGGCGAAGACAGCACACCTGGTGGAAGCTATGGCAGCGATACGATCGATGGCGGTCTTGGAAACGACGTGCTGGTGGGCGATGACGGCCTGATCGTGAGTTTCCTGGAGGTCCAGGATATCCAAGGAACGGGGAACGACCTCCTCGCCGGAGGGCCGGGAAGCGATGTCCTCTTCGGCGGCGGCGGGCGTGATAGCCTTTACGGCGGCACACTTTTGGTGAGCGGCGTTTCGACCGCGGGCGATACCGATCTGGACACCGAAGACTTCCTGGACGGCTCCGATGGCGACGACTTGGTGTTCGCGGACGACGCCCACAGCGCGGCCGCCACGACCTTCCCCGGCGCCAATATCGGTGACTCAGTCTGGCTGGACGCGCCGGACGAGTACGGTGTTCGCAATAACGTCCGTGACGAGAACGAGAAGGGTGTGGCCGGGATCAAGGTGGCGTTGCTGAACGCGGCGAGTGTCGTGGTGGCCCAGACTACGACAGGCCCGGATGGAACGTTCAAGTTTACCGGGTTGAAAGGTGGGGATTACAGGCTGCGCTTTACCTTGCCGACCGGGCTCGCTTTCGTGGACAAGAACAGCGGGAGCGATGCGGAGGTTGACAGCGATGTGAATTCGGGAACGGCCCTGACCGATCTCTTCCACGTCGATGACGGCCAGATCGATTATACCAAGGATGCGGGAGTCCACGGGACGACGCCGTTGCTGGTCATCGACAGTCCGTCAGTGGAAGAAGGCGACACCGGCATCACCCAACTGCTGTTTACGGTAACCCTGTCGAGCGTCAGCGACGAGGTCGTGCTCGTCTGCTACGAATCGACTCCGGGCTTTGGGCCTGGTGGCGCGCAGCGGATTGATGATTACGCCAGCGTCTCTTACACGCTCGTCTTTCAGCCTGGCGAGACGGTGAAGACCCTTTCGGTCCCGATCATTGGGGACACCATGGATGAATTGGACGAAACTTTCACCGTCACGCTGTCCGATCCGTGGGCGGCGGAGATCGATCCGGGACACGCGGTCGGGGTGGGAACCATCATCGACGATGACGAGCCGCCCGTGATCACCGTGGCGGATGGCGTTCAAGTCGTGCCAGCCGGGGCGCCTATACCCGAAGGCACCGACATGACGTTCGTCATTCGGTTGAGCAACCCGAGCTACCAGCCGATTTCGCTCGAGTACCTCACCCAGCAGGTGGTCGATTCCAGCGGTCTGCGAGTGTTTGACGGCGCCCGCCCCGGCGTCGGCCTGGACTATTCGGCCGCGCTCGAGACGGCTCCGGGGACGGTGACCTTTGCCTCCGGCCAAGTCGAGAAGACGATCGTTGTTCCTGTCTTCGACGACGCTTTGGATGAGTACAACGAGCAGTTCAACTTCCTGGTGCGCCTCGCTCCAGTCACGCCTTCGGACGCGGCTGTGGTGGGACGAGCGGTCGCCAGGGCGCGCATCGCCGACGACGACGCGATGCCGTTCGTGGAGTTCATCCCGAACACGTATTCGAAACCCGAGGGGCACGCGGGCAACACGGCGGTGCAGTTGTCCGTGCATCTGAGCGCCGTGAGTGGACGGGATGTGACGTTCGACTGGAACACGACCCGTGGGACGGCCGTGAACGCGGCGCCTGAGGGCGAACTGCCCGATTTCGTTTACGCGTTCGAAACGGGCACGTTCCGCGAAGGCGAAACCGTGAAACAGATCGAGGTCGAGATCGTCGGCGACACGCGGCTGGAGCCGGACGAGGAATTCTTTGTTAATCTGCTGCGGGCAAACAACGCGCAGATCAACGTGGTGGCGGCCGACTTGAACCACGCCATCGTGACGATCGCGAACGACGAAGTGCCAGACCCGGGTCCGTGGTATGTGGAGTTTGCCCGGACCCAGTATGCAGTGAGGGAATCCGAGGAACTCGCCGTGATCCACTTGGTGCGGGCGGAAGGCAGTTCGGAGCCGGTCGCGGTTTACTGGACCATCGGCGGAACCGCGACGCCAGGTGTGGATTACACCGGCGTTTGGGAGAACGGAACGAGCGGCCCGCGTGGCGTGGTGCGATTCGCTCCGGGCGAGACCGTCAAGGAGATCGCGATCCCGATCGTGAATAACGACGCCTACGAGGGCGACGAGACGATCACGTTGCATTTGCTCAACCCCACCGGCGGGCCGGTTCGCGCGCCGAATGACACCGCGGTCATCACGATTCTCGAGGACGATCCGTTGCCCAAAGTCTGGATCTTCGCCGTCAATCTGATTGGCCCCGATTGGCCGGAGGGTGTTAGTGAAGATGCGCTTCCGAACGATCCGGACCCGAGTGTTCCGGACGTGGACATCACGCCGCGCAAGATGGTCTTTGACATTGTGGCCGAAGGCAGCACGGAAGTGCCAATTTCCGTCGATTGGTCGGCGGTGAACGGGACGGCCATGGCGGCGGTGGACTTCCTCCCGGTCGGGCCGGTCACGGTGACCTTCGCGCCATTTACGGGGCAGCAGTTGATCGATGTGGAAGTGACCATCATTGACGACCTTGTTTCCGAGGACATGGAGAGCATTTACGGGAGGCTGACCAACCCGGTAAACGCCGAGATTTCCGGCTTCCAGGACATCGGCTACATCTATGACGACGATCTGGCCCAAGTGACCGGCTTTGTCTTTTACGACGCCAACAACAATGGCTTCTACGATGCGAGCACCGACTGGGGTTTAGGCGGCGTGACGGTCAAGATCCAGGATTTCGAGAACGCATACACGGTCACCACCAGCACGGTCGCGCCGATCGGCCATTTCACGGCCGATGTCCTCCTGGGACCGCTCGTCGTGACGGTTGACGAAAGCACCACGCCGGAAGACAGCATCGTCACCACCGATAACAATCCACTCCTCGTCACGGCGAGCACGACGGTCCTGACGCTGGAAGACATCGGTTTCTACACGCCGCCCAAGAAGGCCAAGCCCGACACGTCGACCGGCAATGGCTTGGCGTTCTTCAACGACGTGGCCTACGGCGGGCCGGGTAACGATGTGATCGATGGCGGTCCCGGGAACGATTGGCTCATTGGCGGACACTGGCTCGGGCCGGGCTGTGCTTGCGCCGGCTTGGGCTACGATGCCAAGCTGATTCAGCAACCGGCGAACAACACGCCAGGGGATGGCGGCAAACGCATCTACGTCAACCCGGCCACGATCCCGGCGCCGGGCACAATTCAGGGGCGCGTCTGGCTCGATAGCAGCCCGGCGGACAACCGCGAGCAGGATGCCGAACCCGGTGTAAAAGATATCCAGGTGAACCTGTTCGATTCGAATTGGGTCCTGGTCGGGATCACCTACACCAACGCGAGCGGGGCTTACCAGTTCACCAAGCTCGCCGCGTGCGATTACTATGTGCAGTTCATGGCGCCGTCGGGCTACACCTACGCGACGCCGAACGTCGGGAGCGACGATCGGGACAGCGACGCCAACGCCAGTACTGGGCTGACCGGCAGCTTCCACGTCAACGCTGGGCAGATTGTTCTGAACGTTGACGCCGGCTTCCGCGCGGTGCCACTCGGTTCGGCCGGTCCTTGGAGTCTCCAGTTTAGCCAGGTCGTCTACAGCGTGCGCGAAACCGACGGGTTTGCCACCATCACCATCCTCCGCACGCCAAACAGCTTCCAGCCCGTGGGCACCTACTGGACCGAGCAGGTCACCGCCACGAACAACGCAGATTACATCGGCATTTGGGAGAACCAGCCAGGTGTGGGCCGGCGCACGATTAGCTTCGGCGTGGATGAGAACGAGAAGTCGTTCATCATCCCGATCGTGCTGGACACGCTCACGGAGACCCCGCCGGAGTATTTCTTCGTCCAGCTCAAGAACCCGACTGGCGGACCCGTTTACGGGAATCTGCCTACCGCGACCGTCTTGATCTTTGACAACCCTTGCCCTGACAACGACAAGGTGTATGGCCAGGACGGCAACGACGTCATGCTCGGTGACTTCGGTTACTTCACGAACGCCGGCAAGGTGGAACTGCTCGGCGGAGTGGGCGATGACGAATTGATCGGCGGCGTCGGCGATGACGTAATCTACGGTGAAGGCGGCAACGACCTTCTTGAAGGCGGCGCCGATGACGACAAACTCGACGGTGGCGGCGAAAACGACACGTTCCGCTTTGACGGCGACAAGAGTCTCGGGAACGACCAGGTCTTCGAGGTGGCCTCGCCGTTCGGCGGCAACGACACCATTGATCTTTCCCAGACGAGCAGCCGCGCGATCACACTCGACCTGGGCATGGCAGCGGCGCAACAGGTAACCCAGTCTCTGACGCTTACGCTGCCGGCGGGCAATGTCATCGAGAACGTCACGGGCGGCGACCAGAATGACGTCCTGACGGGCAACACGCTCGACAACCGGATCCTGGGCGGCACGGGTGACGACCGCATTGAGGGCAAGGGCGGCGACGATGAACTGCGCGGCGGTCGCGGTTCCGATATTTACGTGTTCGATGCGGACACGCCGCTGGGGCACGATAACGTGTTCGAACCCACCACCCTCTTCGGCATCGGCCTGGACCAGGATCTTTTCGACTTCTCCGCCACGACAACGCAGGGCGTCTCGGTGGATCTCGGGAGCAACCTCTCGCAGACCGTGAACGCCAATCTGAGCCTGACCATCTCAAGCGTCCGAGGGATCGAGCATCTTTACGGCGGTTCCCAGAACGACTCGCTCATCGGCAACAAGAATAGCAATCGCATCCGCGGTGGGGCCGGGAACGACAACCTGGATGGTGGCCCTCTGGGCGACAGCGGCAGCGATACTCTTGTGGAAGAGCGCGGCGGCGGATTCAACCTGACCAACACCACCCTGACGCTGATTGGGACTGGCGAAGTGGACACCTACGCCGACTTCGAGAACGTGAGTCTGACAGGCGACGATGACGCCAACGAATTGAACGCCTCAACATTCAGCGGCGAGGTGCACCTGGACGGCCGCGGCGGCAATGACATCATCACCGGCGGTTCCGGCGTGAACTTCCTCACGGGCGGCGCGGGCAACGACACGATCACGGCCAACGGCATTGACACCATTATCGAACAGCGCGACGCCAATTTCACCCTCACGAATACGCAGTTGCAGGTTGGGAGCGAAACGGACACTTACGTCGGCACGATTGAGTTTGCCGAATTAACAGGAGGCGACGGTGACAATGTCCTCAACGCTGCCGCGTTTTCGACCGGGACCGTGACGCTTGACGGCGGGGCGGGGGACGACACGCTCATGGGCACCGTCGGCGCCGATACACTCATCGGTGGGGCCGGGGACGATCACTTGGTGGGTGGTACGGGCGACGATACCTATTCCTTTGACGCGGACAGTTCGTTGTCCAGCGAGATCGGCGATCGGATCACTGAAACGGCGGCAGGCGGGAGTGACACGGTGGACTTGTCCGGGACGGGTTCCGTCGGCGTGGCGTTCGATCTCGGTCTCACCACGGCCCAGACGGTGAACGCCAACCTGGTTCTCGCTCTGACGACGAGCAACAGCATTGAGCATCTACGGGGTGGTGATGGCAATGACACCCTCATAGGCAACGCGCTTGTCAACCGGATTGAAGGCCTTGGCGGTGCCGATGTTTTGACGGGGCGCCTGGGCAACGACATTCTCGACGGCGGCTCGGGCAGCGATCGCGTTTTCGAGGAGCGCGACGCCAACATGGTCCTCACAGATGCGTCGCTAGGGTTTGGCGGCGAGAGTGATACCCTGACAAGTATTGAACTGGCCACCCTCATCGGCGGCGCCGGCGCCAATACTCTGGACGCTGCCGCGTTCACCGGATCCTCGCGCCTGGAAGGGCAGGGGGGCAATGACGTCCTTCTCGGTGGCAGTGGATCCGATATTCTCGTAGGCGGCGCCGGAGATGACACGCTCACGGGCGGCGCGGCGGACGACGTTTACTTGTTCGACGCCGATACCAACCTCGGGACCGACACGGTCAATGAGTTGGCCGGAGGCGGCGTCGACACGCTGGACTACTCCGCCACGGAGACCGCCCTCGTCACGGTCAATCTCTCAACGGCAGCGGCGCAGCTTGCCGCTCGGACGCCGCCGCCTGGTTCTGTCGTGCGCCACATCCTCAGCCTTTCCGGCGGGTCAGTTGTGGAAAACGTCATGGGTGGCATGCTCGACGACATTCTGACAGGCAACACCCTTGCCAACCGGTTGGAAGGCCGGGCCGGGGCGGATACGTTGACGGGAGCGGGCGGAAACGATTGGCTGCAGGGCGGCGACGGCGCGGATACCTACCTCTTCGATGCCGATGTGGCGCTGGGCACGGACCACATCTGGGAGGACGTCGGCACGGGTGGGACGGACACGCTCGACTTCTCGACCACGGCCTCGCCGATCACGGTTGACCTTGGCGAAGGCGAAGCGCAGGCGGTCAACGCGAACCTCATCTTGCGGCTGATCGCTTGCCATAGCCTCGAGAACGTTGTCGGCGGCGCGGGTGCCGATGCGCTGACTGGCAACACGCTCGACAACCGCATCACGGGCGGCGGCGGCAACGACAACCTGTTCGGCCATCGCGGCAACGACACCTTCGTCTTCGACGCGGACCTGAATCTCGGCTCTGACAACATTGCCGAGGATGCGGATAGCGAAGGCGGTGTGGATACACTCGATTTCAGCGCCACAACCACCCTGCCGGTCACCTTGGATCTCTCGGACTCCACGCCGCCACCGCAAGTGGTCAACGCCAACCTGCAAGTGCAACTGACGTCCGGAGTTGCGTTCGAGAACATCCTTGGCGGCCAAGCCGGCAACAACTTGCGGGGGAACTCGCTTGGGAATGTGCTGGCGGGCGGGGCCGGTAACGACAGCATCCTGGGCGCATTGGGCGACGATCTCATCGAAGGACGCGGTGGCAATGACACACTGACCGGCGGCAGCGGCAATGATACCTACAAGTTCAATGCCGATACCGACGCCGGGGTGGCCGCGATTGTTGAAACCGCCAATGGCGGTGCGGACACCCTCAACTTCTCCGCGAGCACCGCCGGGGTTACGGTGAACCTGTCCAATCCCGCCCTGCAGGCCGTTACGGGCAGCTTGAGCCTGGACCTGCAAGCCACCGACCGGATCGAGCACGTTATAGGCGGAGCGGGCAACGACGTCCTCCAGGGCAACGGCCTTGAAAACATCCTCAACGGCGGCGCGGGCGATGATCGCTACGTCTTCGATGCGGACACTGATCTCGGGAGCGACATTATCCTGGAAGCCGCGGATGCCACCGGCGGTTCAGACACCCTTGATTTCAGCCTCACGACCACCTTTGCGGTCACGGTTGATCTCTCCGTCACCGCGCGCCAAACCGTGGTGCTCAACACCGCGCCCGAGCCCGATGAGATTTTCCTCGCCCTCGAACTGCGAAACGCCAACGCGGTCGAGAACGTCATTGGCGGTGCTCGAAGTGATACTCTCAAGGTCATGCCTTCCGCAGACTTGGCGCGGACGGTTGATGGCCGCGGTGGCAATGACGTTCTCAACTACGATGCGCTGCACCTGGCGACCACGCAGACGTCGGCGAGCCTGACCACCACCGGCTTCCAACCGGTCTCGTTCCTCAACATCGAGACCGTAAATATCCTGAACGGGGAATTGCCATGAACGCCTACTCTTTCGTTTCCAGGGCGCTGCCTTGGGTGCGCTGGCCCGGCTTGGTTGGCGCGCTACTCGCGCTCGGTTCCACAGCCGGGCCCGGCTTCGCCCAGAGTGTGGAAGCAGCCCTCGAGCGCCCGGGCCTCGCGATCGGCGGCAGCGACGCCTTAGAATTGGCAATCATCGTGCGGCGGAACCCACCCCGGATCGTCACCCATCCCGCCAGCCAGAGGGTCACCGTGGGCGATACGGTGGTGTTTACGGTCGAAGCTACCGGCGATCCCACGCTCACCTATCAATGGCGCTTCAATGAGCAGGCGATCCCCAGGCAAATCGGCGCCACGCTCAGGCTCACGGACGTTCAAGTGAACCAATCTGGCATGTACGACGTCGTTGTTACCAATCCCTACGGCTCAGCCCGAAGCAACCCGGCGCAACTGACCGTTGTGGCCGTGGAAATGGATTTCGGAGACGCACCCGACCCTGCCTTTCCAACCGTTCTTAAGAGCGACGGCGCGCGCTGCCGCCTGATCAAAGGCTTCTGGCTAGGCCGAGATGCCGATGCCGAAGTGGATGGTCAGCCCAAACCCGATGCGTCCGGAGACGGCGCCGACGACGACGGCGTGACCTTTCTCTCGGACCTGATCCCGGGTCAAACCGTCAAGCTGAACGTTTTCCTGACCGATGCAGCCGGCGCGGCGGGGCGGTTGGACGCCTGGATGGACTTCAACGCCAACGGTTCCTGGGCGAATGTCGGCGAGAAGATCTTCGATAGGCAAACGCTGGTTCCCGGCGATAATGCGCTCTCTTTTGACATTCCCGCTACGGCGGTTCCCGGCCAGACCTTCGCGCGTTTCCGCCTGAGTCGCGAAGGCGGGTACGGCTTCATTGGTTATAACAGCGACGGCGGTGAGGTGGAGGACTACGCCCTGGTGATTGGGAGATCTGCCGAGTTCGATTTCGGCGACGCGCCCGACGGGCCTTATCCGACCACGCTCAAGAGCGACGGCGCGCGCCACCTGGTTCGCTCCGATATCTTCATGGGGAGCCGCATCGACGCCGAGGTGGACGGGCAACCCAGCTCCGACGCCCTGGGCGACGACGGCCCGGCCGGCGCGCCCGACGATGAGGATGGCGTGGTGCTAGTCGGGACCATGGTCGCTGGCGCCCCAGCGGTCGTGCAGGTCACGGTTTCGGTGGCCGGGCGTTTGGACGCCTGGATCGATTTCAACGCGAACGGTTCCTGGGCCGACAAGGGGGAGCGCATCTTCACGGGGCAGGCGGTCAACCCGGGCGCCAACGCCCTCACGTTCGATGTCCCGCCCGACGCGAAGATTGTCGGAACGTTCGCCCGCTTTCGATATAGCCGCTCGGGGGTGGAGAGTTTTGTTGGCGAAGCCAAGGATGGCGAAGTGGAGGACTACCGGATCACGGTCGCTGAGGCGAGGTTCGACTTCGGCGACGCGCCCGAGGCCCCCTATCCGACCACGCTCAGGAACGACGGCGCGCGGCACCTGGTCAATCCGGACTTTTTCATGGGCGCGCGCATCGACGCCGAAAGTGATGGCCAGCCCAGCGCCGATGCCTTGGGCGATGACGGTCCGCCAGGCACGCCCGACGATGAGGACGGGGTCGTTTTCCTGGACGCGCTTAAACCCGGCACCCTGGTCCAAGTGCAGGTCACGGTGTCCACCTCGGGCCGCCTGGACGCCTGGGTCGACTTCAACGCGAACGGTTCCTGGGCGGACGAAGGCGAACGGATCTTTTCAGGCGAACCGGTCAGCGGAGGCGCGAACACCCTCAAATTCGACGTCCCGCCGGGCGCCAAACAAACCGAGACCTACGCGCGGTTTCGCTACAGCCGGGGTGGCGTGAAGAACTTTGACGGACCGGCCGCCGACGGCGAAGTGGAGGACTACAAGGTCACCATCGAAGGCGAACCTTTCGATTTCGGTGACGCCCCCCAACTGCAATCCGACGTCGCGGCGGGAGGATACCCGACGACACTCTCGCGCAACGGCGCCCGCCACCGGATCAACCCGGATTTCCGGCTGGGCAAACTGATCGATCCGGAGCCGGACGGCCAACCCAGCGCCGATGCCTTGGGCGATGACGGTTCGCCAGGCACCCCTGACGACGAGGATGGGGTGGTCTTTCTCACGCCTGTCAACGCCGGTTCCCCTGTCACGATCGAAGTCATCGCATCCACCAGCGGCCGCCTGGACGCTTGGGTTGACTTCAACGCCAATGGTTCCTGGGCCGACGCCGGGGAGCGCATTTTCACGGGGCAGGCCGTTTCGGGCGGGGTGAACAACCTCTCGTTCACCGTCCCCGCCGGCGCCAAGCAGGGCGACACCTTCGCTCGTTTTCGCTATAGCCGGGGAGGCGTCCAGAGTTTCGACGGCCCCGCCACCGATGGCGAAGTGGAGGATTACAGGTTAACGATCGGCAGCGTGCTGCTCGATTTCGGCGACGCGCCCCAGTTGCAGTCCGATCTGCTGGCCGGCGGCTATCCAACCACCCTCTCCCGCAATGGCGCCCGGCACGGGATCAGCCCCAACTACCATCTCGGCAAGCTTATCGATGGCGAACCAGACGGCCAACCGGACCCAGCCGCTTTGGGTGACGACGGCGCGGTCGCCGCTTCCGATGACGAGGATGGTGTCCGGTTCCTCACGCCGCTGGTCGCGGGTTCGAGCGCGCAAGTGGAAGTGACGGCTTCCACCAGCGGGCGCCTCGATGCCTGGGTTGATTTCAGCGCCAATGGAAGTTGGGCGGACGCGGCGGAGCGGATCTTTACTGCGCAACCCCTCTCTGGGGGCGCCAACGTTCTCACCTTCAACGTCCCCGCGAGCGCCAAAGCGGGCGTGACCTTCGCCCGTTTCCGGTTCAGCCGCGAGGGCAACCTCGATTTCACGGGCGCATCGCCGATCGGCGAAGTGGAGGATTACCGCGTGGAAGTGCGCCCGGGCGAGAACTGCAACCTGAATTGCCGGGGCACCGACTTCTGGCTGACCTTCCCGGGCAACTATGCCCCTGACCCGGCCAACCCCGTGAAACTCACCCTTTGCGCGATGGGCGATCCAGGCACGCAGGTCAAGGTCGAGATTCTGGGATTGGGGTTTGTCCAAACCGTGAATATCCCGGCGGTCGGCGCCATTTTGATCGACCTGCCCAAGGCCGCGGATCTCGGCGATTCAAACGACACCATCGAGAAGAAAGGCATCCACGTGACCGCGACCGAGCCGGTCGGCATTTACGGCCTGAGCAAGGTCACCTTCACCAGCGACGGTTATCTTGCCGTGCACACGGAAGCGATCGGGACGGAATACATCATTGGCAGCTACGAAAACGTCCATGCGGCGGTTCCGGAGTTGAACGGAACACAATTCGCCATCGTGGGCACCCAGAACGACACCACCGTGTCCATTGTGCCCTCCGTCGTGACGCTTGGCCATGATTCCGGTTTTCCGTTCACGATCAAACTACAGCAAGGCGAGACCTACCAACTGCGCAATACCGAAGGGGCGCCCCAGGATCTGACGGGCACGATCATCCTGTCGGACAAGCCGATCTCCGTTTTCGGAGGCCACATGTGTGCCAATGTCCGGTCGCCTAACCCGGCTTTCGGCGATTACTTGGTGGAGCACCTCATCCCCGTGATCCGATGGGGCGTGGATTACATGGCCTTCCCGCTGGCCACACGCACGGGCGATACCTATCGCGTGCTGGCGGCGTTTGACGGCACGCTCATCTTCGTCAATGGCGTCAATGTCGCCACCCTGAACCGCGGCGAGTTTTACGAAACCGCGCGCGCGTTTCCGATCCGCATCCTCTCAAGCCGCCCCGTCCAGGTGTTCCAATACGCGAACAGTTCCGACTTCGACCTCGTGGCGAATGCGGATCCTTTCATGCTGCAGGTGCCGCACAAATCGCTTTATACCACCCAGAACCGGTTTTGCGTCCCCAGCGGTTTCACGAGCAGCTACGTCAATGTGATCGCTCCCGGCGCCCTCGCGCTTGCCGGCCTCGTCACGCTGGATGGGGCGGCCATTCCTGCAGCGTCGTTTACGGCCATCGCGGCCAGCGGTTACTCCGGCGCGAGCGTCTTCGTGACGCCCGGCGTCCATACCGTTTTGGCGCCGCAACCGGTCGGCGTGACGCTTTATGGCTGGTCGCTGTATGAATCGTATGGCTGGCCGGTGTGCTTCTTCTTTGGCGACACCACACCGCCCGTCCTGAACTGCCCGGATCCCATCACCATCGACCTGGGCAGGATCCTGGGCACCACTGGGGCGGTTCCGTGCCAGGCGGTCGTGCCCGACATCCGCGAGAGAGTCACGTTCACCGACAATTGCCCGCGCTCGCCCAATATAGCCTCCGCGCCGAACGCCTGGATTGTGGAACAGGAACCGCCGCCCGGCACCCTCGTGGATCCGGGCGAATACGAGATCACTTGTTACGTCATGGACGGCCGAGGCAACGTGGGAAGCTGTGTCACGAAATTGACCGTCATTGCGGGTCCCTCCGACCCGAACGCCAAACCGGTCTTGCATTGTCCGGGCAACATGACGGTGGCCTGCACCAGCGCCGCCGGTGCCGTAGTGGAATTCACGTCGTTCGCCACCATCGATTGCAAACGGGTGCCTCTCGAATGCAAGCCGCCGTCCGGATCGGTCTTCCCTGTCGGAACGACCACCGTCAACTGCGTGCTCGTGAATGGCGCCGAACCGGTCACCTGCAGTTTCACGGTTACCGTGACGTGCACCCCGACAATTTCGGTCACCTTGAACCGGGACCGCCTGACCCTGACTTGGGCGGGCGACGCCGTCCTCCAGCAGTCGGCCTCTATCATGGGGCCATGGGAGGATGTGCCCGCTGAAAATCGCTTCGAAACCGGCACGACGGCAGACCGGCAGAGGTTCTATCGCCTGCGCCCGTAGCTCTGCGCGGGAGGTTGGTCATGCGCTTTGCTTTCGGCCCGCCCAGCCTCCTCGGGCCTGACGAATCCGTCGTTGAAGCCATCAAGATACGGGGTTCACCCGTGGTTCACCCGTAGATCACCCGTAGTTCACCCGTAGTTCACCCGTAGATGACCCGTTCGGGAACGGGTCATCTACGGGTGATCTACGGGTGACGACCGTGTTTAGACCGGGAGGAGTCCGGGTCGCGATCCGTAAAAGCGGCGGCGGAGGGCGTCTTTTGCACGAAACGGGGGCGATTTCGTGCAGAACCTGCTCAAAGGCGGCGTAGGGAAGGAAATCGCTTCGAGGCATAGGAGCGGGGTTGTCGTTCTTAAGCGATTGATAAGGTGTGGGTTAGGATTGGAGACACGTCCTCTGGCATAGCCGATGCATGAGGGATGGCCACGGCTGTTCACAACCATTCAATCGAACGGCCGAAAGAGAACTTATGAATACTGTGGATCCGTCCGCAAATCCGAACCCGACCCCAACCCCGACGCCGGCCTCTGTCCCTGCGCCTCAGGCTCCGACGCCTGTCACGGCTTCTCCTTCTGCATGTGGCTGCAGCCAACAGACTTCCGCAAAACCCGCAGGTCAGCCTGGCGCTCCGAAGAAGAACCGCAACCGCAAGCATTAGGCTGATCGGTTTTTGATTCAAACGCCCTCTCTCGCCAAGGCCTGAGAGGGCAAATCTGGCGCGCCCTTCCAGGGCGAATTGGGCTTGGGACGGGTGTTCGGGGGCGTTGCCCCCGGTAGCGCTGAAAAATTGCGTGCGTCTTTGGTGGGTTTCGGCATTATCTGCGGGCTAGGAAGGGGCAGAAGGAAAATCGCTTGCGGAAAGCATCGATACTCATCCTGGTCGAGAACCTGCCTGTGCCGCTGGACCGGCGCGTGTGGCAGGAGGCGTTGGCTTTGCGCGATGCCGGATACCAAGTGACGGTCATTTGCCCCCAAATGCACGGGCAAGTAACTGCGGAAGAGGTGCTTGAGGGTATCCAGATCTACCGGCATCCCCTGAGCACGGAGGCAAAAGGGTTCTGGGGCTTCTTCCTCGAATACGCTTCGGCGCTCTGGGGTGAAACGCGGCTGGGCTGGAAGGCTTGGTGGCGGCACCGGTTCAAGGTCATCCATATCTGTAATCCCCCGGATTTGCTCTTTTTAGCGGCATTACCCTTCAAGCTGCTTGGGGTTCGGGTCATTTATGATGTGCACGATCTTTGGCCGGAGATGTTCGAGGCCAAGTTCAGCAAGCGCGGAGTTTTCTATTGGGCGGTGCGTGTGGCTGAGCGGCTCACTTACGCGACGGCCAACGTGGTATTGGTGACGAATCAGACCGGCCACGCGGTCGCAGTGGGGCGCGGAGGCAAACGACCTGAGCGGGTCTTCCTGGTGCGAACGGCGCCGAAGATCCCGCCGGGCAATTACCCTCCTGATCCGAGCTTGAAGAGGGGGCGGCAATATCTGATTGGCTACGTTGGGGTCATGGGCAGTGCGGATGGGGTGCATCATCTTATCGAAGCGGCCGATCATCTGGTTAACAAGCTGGGAAGGCGAGACTTGCAGTTTCTGCTGATGGGGACCGGTCCGGAATACGAAGGGCTGGTGGCATTGCGGGATTCCCTTGGATTGCAGGAGTTTGTCGATATGCCCGGCTGGACGCAAGGGGCGGCCCTTTTCCGGGCGTTGCAGACGATTGATTTAGGGGTTTCCTGCGACCCAAAGAACGCTTACAACGACGCCTGCACCATGAACAAAGTGTTGGAATACATGGCCTTCGGCAAACCCCAGGTGCTTTTTGACCTGGTGGAAAGCCGCGCTTCTTCCGGGCGCGCCGGATGGTATGTGCGCGAAAGCTCGTCGGTGAAACTCGCGGAAGCCATGGCTCAGCTGATCGATCGGCCGGAAGTGCGGCGGCGAATGGGTGAAATTGGGGCGGAACGGTTCCGGAAGCTGGTGGATTGGAGGCAGTCGGTTGAGCAGCTTGAACAAGCCTACGCGTTGGCTGTCAGATGATGCGTCTTCTGAATTTGCTGGCACCCAAAGCGAAACGGGATAATCTGGCAACCTCCGAGACTATGAGATGAATGGAACGGCATGAGCGCAGGGGAACTGGCGGAACCACAAGAGAAGCAGAGCCTGGCGCAGGAGTTGGCGTGGTACTGGAAACAGTGGCCAGCCAAGCCGCTTTGGATTGGCCTGCTTGCCGGGTGGCTGATCCTGTTCCAGTTCTGGGGCAACTCAACCTTCGGCTATATCGAAACCCCCTCGCTGTTCGGCTGGATGCAATACTGCTATAGCAGTCATCCCGACGACGAACACGGTTATCTTATCCCTATCGTTGTCCTGGTGTTGTTCTGGTGGAAACGAAAGGAATTGCTGGCGTTGGCGGAGAACGTCTGGTGGCCGGGGCTAGGGCTCGTGATCGTGGCGCTCCTCCTGCATTTCGCCGGATACAGGGTCCAGCAGACGCGGATCTCGATCATCGCGTTTGTCCTGGGGTTGTTTGGCTTGCTCGGCTTGACCTGGGGACGGCGGTTCATGATGAGCAGTTTTTTCCCCATGATCCTGTTCGTGTTCTCTATCCCGCTAAGCACCGTGGCGGAATCCTTGACTTACCCCTTGCGCCTTTTGGTGACGAAGATCTCGTGGTTTATCGGGCATTGGATGCTGGCGATGCCGATCGCCCGGGACGGCTCGCAGATCATTGGGCCGGAAGGAGTTTACGACGTCGCGGTCGCGTGCAGCGGAATCCGCAGCCTGACGGCGCTCGGGGCGGTCACTTTGATCTATGCGTTCGTGGGGTTTTCGAGCCCGGTAAAGCGGCTGATCATCTTCTTAGCCGCCATTCCCCTGGCCGTGGCCGGGAACGTGGCGCGCGTCACGACGGTGATCATTTTAGGGGATGTGTTTGGCCAGAGTCTGGCGATGAAAGTGGAGCAGCATCTGGGGCTAGTGACGTTCGCGGTCGCGCTGGGTTGTCTATTCCTGCTCGGCCGATGGCTTCAAACCAAGCCGCAAACATGAATCGAAGCCAATGGACTGCATTGGGGGTGGGGCTTGGCCTGATGGGCTTGGCGGCGGTGGTTCTGTCGTCTCTGGGGGCCAGCCATCAACTCGGGAAACCCGGCCTGCGGGTCGTTGAAGAACCGACCTACCTGACCAATGGGGTCGTGGCCCGGCACCAGAGTGTCAGCCTCCCGGCCGAGGTCCTTGACTACACGTCGGAAACGGTGGGAATCACTCCGGTGGAAGTGGATTGGCTGCCCCAGGACACGCTCTTCGGACGACGGGAGTATCATGGCAAGGACGGTTTCCGCGCCCTGGCCAGCGTCGTCTTGATGGGAACAGACCGGACCAGCATTCATAAGCCGCAGTTTTGCCTGGATGGCCAGGGTTGGCGTATCGACTCGACCGAAACGGTCTCCATCCCCATCCAGCGTCCGCACCCGTACGATTTGCAGGTGATGAAACTGACCAGCTCGAAAGTGTTCCAGGATCCTTCCGGTCAGCCTGTCAGGGCCCGCGGCCTGTATGTGTACTGGTTCGTCGCCGATAACCAATTAACGCCGCATCATGGCGAACGGATGTGGTGGATGGCGCGCGACTTGATCCGGACAGGCGTGCTCCAGCGTTGGGCGTACGTTTCCTACTTCTCCATCTGCCCGCCCGGGTTGGAAGACGCTTGCTTCGCGCGGATGGCGGATCTGATCGCCGCCTCGGTGCCTGAATTTCAACTTGCGGCCGGACCGGTGTCCGCCAGCAGATCCAACTCGGCGGATGCTTCGGGCGGCGAAAGCCCGAAGAGGAACTGAATGATTGCAGAACTCCTGGCCAAACCGGAGAGACAGTATTTACAGCAGTATTTACGTTTCGTGGCCGCGCGGTCATAGTGGCAGGGCTTACGGGCCTGCGCCAGCCTTCGCTGGAACTGAACGGGAACAGGGCGAAGGAATCCAGCGGATGAATTGATTAGGCATGTTGCGGCGTCAGCGTCAAATTCGAACGCAGTTGCAGAGGCTTCTTGATTCGGGCCTCTTCGCACTGAGTTTTTGGCTGGCCCACCTTTTGCGCCAGGATAACGAGTGGCTGGCCCGCCTGGGCGGTCCGTTGCACATCCAGAGTTTCTCCGAATACGCGTGGCTGCTGTTGATCATTGTCCCGATCAGCCCGCTCCTGCTGGAAGCGCATGGTTTTTACAGCCGGCCCCTTATCGCCTCACGGCGGCGGACGGCATGGCAAGTGTTCCAATCGGCGGCTTTGACCGTTCTCGTGATGATCGTGGCGATCTTCCTTTTCAACGAGAAGCTCGCTCGCGCCGTCATCATTCTCTTTGGCCCGATCAGCTTCGTGCTCATCCTGTTGAAAGAGGAGCTGATCCGGCAGTGGATCGAGAGCAACGTGGCCCATGCCCAGCTCAGAAAACGGTTGATCCTGGTCGGGACGACCGAAGATACGGCCCGGTTGCATGCCCATCTGCAGCAAACGGCCCGGGATGGCATCGAGATCCTGGCGGAACTGAACCTGAACGAAACGCCCATCCACACCCTGGTCCAGCTTCTCCATGAGCACTCGGCCAACGGCGTGATCCTGAGCGCCAAGCATACCTATTTCGGAAAGGTGGAAAAGGCCATTCAGGCCTGTGAGCTTGAAGGGGTGGAAGCGTGGCTGATGGCGGATTTCTTCAACACGCAGCTTTCGCAAACAACCCTCGACGACTTTTACGGGCGCCCGATGCTGGTGTTCCGATCCACGCCGGAAGAGAACTGGCAAGCGCTCGCCAAGGAGTTGCTCGATATCGCTGGCGCCTTTGTCTTGCTGATTATCGCCAGCCCCTTGCTCCTGATGACGGCGCTGGCCATCCGGGTGACCTCCCCAGGCCCGGTCTTGTTCCGCCAGCAGCGCAGCGGGTTGAATGGCCGCCCCTTCACCATGCTCAAGTTCCGCTCCATGGTCACCGACGCGGAGCAGTTGAAACAGGAACTGGCTGCCTTGAATGAAATGGCCGGGCCGGTCTTCAAGCTGACCGACGATCCGCGCATTACGCCGGTCGGGCGCATCATCCGCCGGTTCAGCATCGATGAACTCCCCCAGCTTATCAATGTTCTCCGGGGCGAGATGAGCCTGGTCGGCCCGCGGCCGCTCCCGGTTGACGAAGTGAGGCGCTTCGACGACTTTTCCCATCGCCGGAGATTAAGCGTGAAGCCGGGTTTGACCTGCCTATGGCAGATCAGCGGCCGCAATAACGTCACGGATTTCAAGGATTGGGTTCGCCTCGACCTGGAGTACATCGACAACTGGTCTCTGTGGCTGGATTTGAAGATCCTGTTCCGCACCGTGCCAGTCGTGCTCCTGGGAACCGGAGCGAAATGATGCGCCCGTGCTGCGGCCCCGCCTCCATCCGATGGGGCCAGGGTGTTCCCAGGGGAGGCCGCCGTTGTCGAAGGGACTCTTCTTTAAGATGAAAAAACAAAAAACTGCAAAACGACCGCCAACGTCCGTCGTGACAGGCGCTGCCGGATTTCTAGGGTCGCACTTGGTGGATTTGCTGATCCAGCGGGGGCACAGGGTGATCGGGATGGACAACCTTGTGACCGGTAACCTGGCGAACATCGGGCAACTGGCAGGCAACAAGGCCTTTCGGTTTATCGAGCAGGACGTGACGGAGTATCTTTTCCTCGACGAAGAAATCGATTACGTCTGGCATTTCGCATCGCCCGCGAGCCCAATCGATTACCTCGAACTCCCCATCCAGACGTTGAAGGTGGGATCGCTGGGCACCCATAAGGCGCTGGGGTTGGCGAAGAATAATGGCGCACGGTTTCTTCTGACCTCCACTTCCGAGGTGTATGGCGATCCGCTCGTCCACCCTCAAAAGGAGGATTATTGGGGCAACGTTAACCCCATAGGCCCGCGCGGATGTTACGACGAGGCCAAACGGTTTGCCGAGGCCCTCACGATGGCCTATCACCGCGAACATCATGTCGAGACTCGGATCGTGCGCATCTTCAACACCTATGGCCCGCGCATGCGTCTGAACGATGGCCGGGTTGTGCCTGCGTTCATAAGCCAGGCGCTGGAGAATAAACCGTTGACCGTTTTCGGCGACGGAAGTCAAACGCGCAGCTTCTGTTATTGCTCGGATTTGATCGAAGGGATCTATCGATTGATGATGAGTGCGACTCCGGACCCCGTCAATATTGGTAACCCGCACGAAATGAGCATGCTGCAGTTTGCCAAGGCGGTCATTGAGGCCACGGGGTCGCGGAGCAAAATCTCCTTCAAACCCCTCCCTCAGGACGATCCGCGCCAGCGTCAACCGGACATAACTCGGGCACGAACATTGCTTAAATGGGAACCATGTGTGGGTTTGTCAGAGGGTCTGGAGAAGACCATCGCCTACTTCAGGCAGAGAGTGCAGCGCGAGAAGGGGAAAAAAGCGTAAGGATTGCCCTCTCCGTCCCACTTTTCTGTTTGACCGAGTTAGAGTTTTCCAGTAACCACCATCGCCGCCCTCGGACGTCGCTGAACCGCGCGTTGGCTTGACGTCAAACGGTTCTGCGGAGAATGTGACGGTAAGAAAACATGTTAAATTCAAACTCTTTCTTAAGTCTGGATTTTGGGGCCGGCACTCTCAAAGCCGCCGAGTTTGAACTCAACGAAGCCGGAACCCTGATGCTCAAGCGGTATGGGGTGCGTTCGTTGGGCTTGGAAGGTTCCCAGGAGACTGCGCGCGAGACGGTTCTGCGCAAGGCCATCAACGAACTCTTTAGCGAGCGGGGGTTTGGATCGCGCCGGTCTAATGTTTGCGCCCCAGGTTTCCATGTCTTTTCCAAATTCGTCAAGTTGCCCCCGGTCGACTCCTCCAAGGTGACCCAGATCATCCAGTATGAGGCGCAACAGAATGTGCCCTTCCCGCTGGAAGAAGTGGTCTGGGATTACCAGATCCTCGGAACGACCCCCAGCGGCGAACTGGAAGTCCTCTTGGTGGCCATCAAATCCGACGTCGTTGAGGGGCTCTTCCGGACCGCCGAAGCCACCGGTCTGCGCCTCCAACTGGTCGATGTGTCGGCTGCGGCGCTCTGCAACGCCTTCCGCTTCAATTACGGCGACCTGGAAGGCTGCACAATGCTTCTCGATATCGGGGCAAAAACCAGCAACCTGCTCTTCTTCGAAAAAGGCAAGGTCTACGCCCGCGGGATCAATATCGGGGCCAACTCGATCACCCAGGAGTTTGCCGCCGAAGCCAAATTGCGCTTTGCCGAGGCGGAGAAGGTGAAAATCGCGGAGGGGTTTGTGAGCTTGGGCGGGGCCTATGAAGAGCCGGAGAGCCCGCACCAGGCGGCGATCTCAAAGATCGCGCGGCAGGTAATGACCCGCCTGCATATCCAGGTCAACCAAACGATCCAGTTTTACCGGGGCCAGCAAGGCGGATCGGCGCCGCAACGGTTGTTCTTGGCGGGCGGGGCATCCATCATGCCGTACACCTCGCAGTTCTTCGCCGAGAAACTGAACATCCCGGTCGATTACTTCAACCCGTTCCGGAACGTCCAGATCGATCCATCGATCGATATCGAAGATCTGGCGAAGGTGGCGCATTCTTTCGGGGAAATCGTGGGGTTGGGATTGCGGAACGTGGCGCAATGCCCGGTGGAATTGAACCTGGTGCCCAAGAGCATCCTCAAACGGCAGCAATTTGATCAAAAGAAGCCCTATTTTATCGCGGCGGTGTTCAGCCTGATCCTGGTGGTATTCGCTTACGGCTGGTTCCTCGAGCGGGTCGCTCAGGTCAAGGCGTCTTCCCTGGAGGAAATCAAGCGCCAACTCGAACCTCTCGAAGCCAAGGAGCGCGAACTGCAACGGCACGAGGCCCAGGTCAAGGATGTTAAACAGCAGACAGATGCCCTGATCCAGCAGGTCCACTGGCGCCTTTTCTGGCCAGATGTGCTGGCGGAATTGCAGCGCATTCTCGCCAGCACCGAACGGGCCGTAGAGGAGGCGCGTCCCGGGTATAAAGTGGGTGTTTGGATCGAGACTTTTGGAACTCCGCCGACGCAGACGTTCCAGTCCGCCGGTGGGGAGACGAGTTCGTCGGAAGAGACTTCCTCATCCAGCGTTTACCGCATGGATCCGCGCTTGCTGGCCCGCTATGGCCTGCGGATGCGCATGCCCGCCATGGACGACACGACCACCAGCACCAAGAGCACGAACGTGCTTGAAAACCTTAAGGTGAAATTCCGGGCCGTAAATCTCAACAACGCGGCCGACAGCTCGGCGAATGGAAAGCTGGCTTTCGTGGTGGAAAACGCCATCCAGTCCAGCCCGTTCTTTGTCAAAGACGGGACAAAGCTCGATGGGCAGTTGGACCAGGTGGGGGAAGTCGAACACACCTTTACCTTTGGGATGGTTCTGAAATTGAGGTACCCTGGCATTGATCTGACCGCGAAACCTGCGCGAGCCGCCCCGGACCCCATGGATCCTAATGCCGATCCCAACGCTGACCCGAACGCCGCGGCTGATCCCAATGCCGATCCCGCCGCTGCCACCACAGAACCGGCCGCGACAGAGTAATTGTTATGCAGTGGATCAAACGTAATCTTTACCTGGTGGTGGGCGGCGTTGTCGCGCTGGGCCTGCTGGGGTTTGCCGGATTCTACCTGTTCACCAAAGTCCGGCAGGACCAGGCCATCACCGAGGAGTTAAACACCGCCACGACGAGGCTTGAAACGCTGGCAAGGAGGGATCCCTATCCCAATCCGGAGAACATCACCGCCGCGAAGGAGGAAGGCGTTCGCCTCCAAGGCTTTCTTAGCGAAGTCGAAGCGCATTTCCTGCCGCCTCGAATTCCCGAGAACCTCAACAATATGACCTTCCGGAGCTTCCTGGACAACACACGAGCCAGGCTGTTGGCGGATGCGCAACTTGCGGGGGTCGAAGTTCCAACCAATTATTGGTTTACCTTCTCCGCGTTGAGCGGGACGATGGATTTCAAGTCGGCCACGCTTCAGCCGCTCGCGACCCAACTGGCGGATATCCAGTCGATCTGCCAGGTGCTTTTCGATGCCAAAGTCAACTCGCTTGCTTGGCTGAAAAGGGCTTCTGTGGACAGCTCCGACACCTCGTTGACCGGTTCTCAGGATTACCTGACCGCCAAAGCCGTCACCAACACATATTCCGTCGTGATGCCTTATGAAGTCGCGTTCCAAGGATTCAGCTCCGAACTGGCTGCTGTCCTGGACGGTTTGGCACGCCTGCCGCACTGCTTGATCGTCACAAACGTTGTGGCGGAACAGGCGGCGAACGCGACGACTCCGACGACCGACGAGAGCGGCCAGATGGCCGACCTGAGCAGCCGGTATGGCCGCCCGGTTGGGATGGACCCCATGCAGGCTATGCGGGACCGCTACGGCGGGATGGGTGGCCGGTATGGCGGCCGGTACGGTGGCCGAGGGGGCATGATGAACCCTATGCCAGTTATTCCTCAGCCAGTCCAGCGCCCGGCCTCTCGCGGGCCCGCGACGATCCTGGACGAAAAACCCTTGCGATTTGTTCTTTCCATTACGGCCGTCAATCTGAAATCCACCGGCAAATAGGCGCAGCATGCAGTTTCTGAAAAAACACTACGAGAAGGTCCTGTTGAGCATTGTGCTGCTGGGCCTCGCGGCCGCGGCAGCTGCGCTGCCATGGCAGGTTTCACATGAACGCGATCGCCTGGAGGAAATCCGGCGCAACCTTACGGTGAAGGTCAAACCCAAGCCGTTCCAGCCGCTGGACGATTGGCTTAGCACGAACCGAACCGTTCTCGCCCGGCTGGAGAGCCCGCTGGATATTGATCTTGCCGGCGAGCATAACCTCTTCAACCCGGTGCCTTGGAAGAAGTTGCCAGGCGGCCAATTGGTCCCAATACGCAAGGGAAATGAACTGGGCCCTGGAGCCGTCAGGATCACAAGGATTCATGAGCTCAAACTGGAGGTTTCGTTCAGTCCCGTTGCGGCGGCTCCAGACGCCACGGAAGCTGCCAAGTACCTCGTGGTCATCCGGCGTGAAACGGATCGGACCCCGCGGCCCACGCAACGAAATACCAGCATGGCTACGCCGCGCAATGACCTGTTTGAATTGCTCCGCGTTATCGGTCCCGCCAACCAGCCAACGGAGCTTGTCATCAAGCTCAGGGACCAGGTCGAACCGATCAGCGTGATGCAGGACAAGCCCTACTCCGCGGTCATCGGCTACGCGGCCGATCTGGAGTATCCGCCTGGCAAGCAGACCTTCATGAACAGGCGCAAGGACGACCGGATTGACCTCAAAGATGATCCCGAACAATACAAAATCGTTGCCATAACGCGAAACGAAGTTGTATTGTCGGCGGACTCAAACAAACGACGAACGGTGATTAAGTACCATGCCAGCAGCAGCGCTACGGCCTCCACAAAGTGAGTCACTGATCTAAGCTTTTCAGTCTAAGGAAACCAAACCATGATAAAAGCAGCCTCTCTCTCTTTATCTGTCCTGCTGTTGCTTTCGGCGGGATCGGCCCTGCAGGCTCAAACGGCAACCGCGGACATTGCGACCACGGAGGCCCTCCGCCGGCAGGCGACTGTTATCGAACTCCGCCGCACCCTGGAAGACGCCGCCAGAATTCATAAGCAAGGGAATCTAGAAGAAGCGGCGCGCCGTTACGAGCGCTCGCTGGACCTGGTCCGGAGCATTGGCATTGGCGTGGACCGCGAAAACAAGGATGCCGTTGCCGGGTTGGCGGGCGTCCGCCTGCAACTGGCCGAAAAGGCCCGGAAAGTCGGCAACCTGAATGAAGCCAGTGCCCAGGTCGAGCGCGTCCTGCGCGTGGACCCAACCAACGCGACAGCCCAGAATCTGAATAAGGAAATCAACCGCGCCCTTCAGGAGCGCCAAGGCCGGGTGCCAAGCAAGGAAGTCATGGATATGGTCCCGGAAGTGAAGCGCGAATCGATCGAAACCTCAACCCTCGTGCAGGATGGACGCATGCTCATCGAGATGGGCAAGTTGGATGAAGCGGAGGCAAAGCTGCTCGAGGCGGTCCGCCGCAACCCCGAAGACCGCAACGCGTTCTACTACCTCATGTTGATCAAGGAGGCCCGGTACGCCCAGGAAGCCCGGAAACGGGAAATCTCCGCGAGAGAAGCCCTCGTCGAAGTCGAGAAAGCCTGGAACATCC
The DNA here is from genome assembly GCA_964578605.1 of uncultured Verrucomicrobiota bacterium. Taxonomy (GTDB): domain Bacteria; phylum Verrucomicrobiota; class Verrucomicrobiia; order Limisphaerales; family SIBE01; genus JAXMHN01. The sequence goes on from CAZODO010000011.1 coordinate 34,965, forward strand.
CGATCTCGCGCGAGAAGTTGCCGACGCCCAATCCCTGGGCGACGACCAACCTGGTCAACACCAGCTACGGTCGCCAGATTATTTATCAGAAACTCGACAAGATTATCCTCAACGAGATTCTCTATGACGGTTTGCCTCTCAGCGAAGTCGTCCGGGACCTTAACGAGCAGGCCCGGCAGCGCGACCCCGATAAGCGGGGCCTCAATATCATTATCAATCCCCATGTCGATGTCCCGGTCGCGACGACACAACTGACCGGCGGAGTCGATCCGACAACGGGAGCGCTACTGCCCGCGCCGCCGCCCGCCGAGCGCGTGAATCTCAACGACGTGATCGTTCGCTTGCGCCTGAATAATGTGCGGCTCGGAGAGGTGATCGACGCTGTTTCCAAAGTGGCCGAGACACCGATCAAGTATTCCGTGGAGGATTACGCGGTGGTGTTCTCACAACGGGGCAACGAAGCCCAACCCCTCTTCACACGCACCTATAAAGTCGACCCGAACGCGTTTGTCGAAGGTCTGCAGAGCGTGAGCGTGGTGCAGTTGGGCGTCGGGGGCAGCAGCGGTGGCGGCGGCGTCGGGGGCGGTGGCGGTGGTTTTGGTGGTGGCGGTGGCGTCGGGGGCGGTGGTGGCGGTGGCGGATTCGGGATCGCGCGTGTCGATGTGACTGGAACGTCCGGTGGTGGCGGTTTTGGTGGCGGTTTTGGTGGCGGCGGCGGTGGTGGCGGTGGCATTGGAGGCGGTGGCATTGGAGGCGGTGGTGGTGGCGGCGGGACGGGTATCGCCGGCATTACCTATACCAACCTGCGGTCCGGCACGATTGATCTGGTGCGCAACTTCTTCGTGGCGGCAGGCGTGGATTTCTCGACCAATGCCATCGCGATTGGTCCGACGGGCCTTCCTCAAGCCACCGGCAAAGCGCTGTTCTTTAATGACCGCACTGGGCTCTTGCTGGTGCGCGCGACGATGGAAGAACTGGATATCGTCGAAAAAGCGATACAGATCCTCAACGTAGCTCCGCCGCAGGTGAGCATCGAAGCGAAGTTCACCGAAATCAGCCAGAGCGATTCCCGGGCACTGGGTTTCGATTGGTTCCTGGGTAATTTCCTTATGCACGGCGGCGCGATAGGCGGGCAAGCTGGAACCGCTCCCTCCTACCAGGGCGCCCCATCCTCCGCGAATCCAAGCGGAGTCTTTCCAGGTGCACCGCCGGACGCCATTAACCCGGCGGGCACAGTGATTCCTCCGCAATCCTCGGATCAGAACCTGACCTCGGGTTTGCGCAACCAGGCCCAGGGCGGCGGACAGACCGTTCCCGCGGTGGCCACAATCACGGGCATTCTGACGGACCCGCAATTCCGGGTGGTCATTCGCGCGCTGGAGCAGCGTTCGGGTGCGGACCTGCTGGCGGCGCCCCGCGTAACCACGCTGAGTGGACGCCAGGCGCAAATTCAGATCATCGAGCTGAAGAACGTTGTGGCGAGCCAGAACTTCGGAGCGACATCCTCGGGCGGCACGGCAACGACGGCCGCGACGACGGGTATCGGCAACTTCGGCGGTGGCGTGGCCCAGCAATCGAACTACACGCCCATTCCGGTGCCGCTCGGTCCGGCTTTGGACGTAATTCCCTACGTTTCGGCTGATGGTTTCACCATTCAGATGACCCTGATCCCGAGTTTGACGGAGTTTCTGGGCTATGACGATCCGGGTCCGTTCCTTCCGCAGGCGCAATCGGTTGCGGGAAGCACGCTGGGAACGCCGCTGGTGGCGCAATTGCCGCTGCCACGATTCCGCGCGCGTTCGGTGATCACGAGCTGTATTGTTTGGGATGGGCAGACTGTGGTCCTCGGTGGTCTGATCGCCGAGGATGTCCAGAAGATCCGGGATAAAGTTCCTGTGCTGGGCGATATCCCCTTCCTGGGACGATTTTTCCGGAGCGAATCGATGTCGACAACGAAAAAGAACCTGGTGATCTTTGTGACGCCCACGATTATCGATCCTGCCGGCAACCGGGTGCATCCGGACGAAAGCCTGCCTTACGATCCGAATGTGGCCCAGCCATTGCCTCCGACTCTGCCGAATCCGCCCATGCCGTAGCGGAGGCGTCGTCATGCAGACGAGCGATCATACCGGCGCGATGGCAATTCGGCTGTCGCACATGAGAGGCTGGCACGTGTCAGCGATACTGGAGCACCTTGTTACACGACCCTAAACCTATGTCTTCATCCGTGAGCGCCTTCACGCGGTTGGCCGTTCTGGTCTGCCTCGGCGCGCTTCCTCTCTCGGCTCACGCCCAGGAACGCTTCGCGTCCGAGGGCGGTGAGTACCCTATCATTGGATCTCTGGGGGGCGACCAGATGTCCGCCGAGGCGGCTCTAAACGCTTATGGGGGTTACCTGGTCTGGCAGGATAACGCCACTGACGGCGACGGCACTGGCATCAGCGCCCGCCGGATTAACCGCACTCTCTCAGGCTCGCTCGGATCTTTCCGGATCAATGAGCTGGGGTCGGGCGACCAGCTCTTCCCCCAGGTCGCTCCGCTGAACAATGGCGGGGCTGTATTTGTCTGGCAAAGCACCGTGAGTTCGAAGACGCGAGTGTTCGCCCGGTTTCTGAAGCCCGATGGCACATTCGAGACGGGGGACATCGCTGTGAGCGGTTCTGCCGGGGGGGATCAGACGAATCCTTCGGTGGCTTCGCTCCAGGACGGGTCGGTCATCGTTGTTTGGTCGAGCTTGAATCAGGAGCGTTCGGCGAGTGGACAGCCGGTCCTGGGTGGGATGGCGGGCGTGTTCGGCCAGCGTTTTTCGGCTGTGGGCGAAAAGATCGGGGCCGAGTTCCAGGTGAACTCGACCACCCCCCTTAACCAGCGCAATCCATCCGTTGTGGCGCTGGAGAACGGCAATTTCCTGGTCGTATGGGTCTCCGAGGTTTACCGGGGCGCTCGCGTCAACTTCGGGGCCAACCTCCCGTCGGAGTCCGTGGGCGGGCTCGAGGTTTACGACATCACCGTGGACGGTCAGATTTTTGACCTTGCCGGGACGAGGGTCGGGACCGAACTCAGACTTAGCGAGAGCCAATGGATTGCGGCCAACCCGGCGGTGACGGCCACCACGGACGGATTCACCATCGCCTGGAGCGGCAGGCCGAACCGTGTGGTCACCGACGTTGAGGCGAAAGACGGATGGGACATTTTCGTTCGGCAGTTCTCAGTCAGTGGCATGCCAAAGCAGGCTGGCACGCGGGTGAATACCTTTACCTTCGGCGACCAGTTCCGGCCCAGGCTTGCGTTTCAAGATGGGATCAACTTCGTCCTCTGGACCAGCATGGGGCAGGATGGATATCTGGAGGGCGTGGTGGCCCGGCTCCTGGCGAGCAGCGGGCAATTCATGAGCCACGAATTCCGAGTCAATACGGTTACGGTCGGAAAGCAGGTCCTCCCCGCTGTTGTCTCCAATGGCAATCACACATTCCTGGCGATTTGGTCGAGCTTCGTTGGGGGAGCGGCCAGCTTCGATCTGATGGCGCAGCGGTTCGGGTCTTCGCCCGAACAGCTGTTGGCGGCTCCTGCCGCGCCGTTCGTCTCCGCCCTTAGTCAAACCCGGCTTTCCGTTACTTGGCCGGAGCTTTCCGGATATGACGGTGTGAAGTATGAGCTTTACGTTGACCAATCCGCGACCCCGGTCGTGGCGGAGAACAACTCGGCGATCATCGTTTCCCTGCCGCCTGAAAGCACGCACAACGTCCGGTTGGCCTACCTCCTTGCCGATGGCAGGCGCTCTGCCCTGTCTGAGGCGGGAACAGGCATGACTTGGGCGGAAGACCTGAATTATGACGGGCTGCCGGACGATTGGCAGTCACGCTTCTGGCCGGGCGGTGAATGGCCCGGGGCGGCTGCGGACACAGACGGCGACGGGGCATCGAGCTTGCAGGAGCTTCTGGCGGGCACGGACCCTACGGCTGCCGAGAGTGTGTTGCGGGTGACCATGCTGGGGACTTCTCAAGGCCCGCGATTGGAATGGACGACCGAGCCTGGGTGCATCTACCAGGTCCAGTTGCACAGCCCTGAAACAGGATGGGGCAGCGTCGGCACGCCGCGGTTTGCCGCCGGCCGCACCGATTCAATCGCCGTGGATGCGGACAAGAGCGTCGCGCTCTATCGCGTTATCAGAGTGAGGTAATTTTATGCGCCGAGTTACGCAATTACTATTGAGTACGGTCCTTGTTTGCGGTGCGGCCGAGCGACTGAGCGCATTCAGCCTCTTAGGTCCGACGGCATCCTGGATGAACACCCGCCTGGGATTTGACCCTAATCTTGCTTCCATGACGTGGCCGTCGGGCGGCGCCGGTGCCGCGGTCGGCGGCGTGATGAATCTGGGCGAGGAATACCGAGTTAATATTCCCACGATCACCTACGGGTTCACGCCTGAGTTCCTGAACTATTTCGGCGTTCGGGGTGTTCAGGAGGTTGAGAAGGCGGTCGCGATCATGAATGCGCTGCCTTCGATGGATACGATTGATATCAATCAGTATCCGCTCGCCTCGCAGCGGATCAATCACCGGGCGGAGAGCCTCCTTTTGCTCGATGTGAAATCCTTTGCGCTGTCGGCCTTTGTCAATCAGTTGGGCCTGGCGGACCCGACCCGGTTCGTCTTCGTGCTTCGCAATCGGTACACGACCCAAACCTCGACGAATTACCTGGTTATCAAGCGCAATTTCGATCCCGACACCTGGGATTACAGCCCTTATATCAATGGGCAACTCTGGACCTATACGCAAATCATCGACGAGGCACTGCCGGGAGCAAGTTCCGTGATTGTGCAACCGGTCGATCCCTTGGCGCTGTCAGGCCTGATCAACGCGCCGGTCGCCGGGGGGATCTCGGGCAATGACCTGCTCCAGGCGGGCGGTTTCTGGACGGGCCTGACCCGGGACGACGTGGGAGGGCTCAAATATATCTACCGGCGCAACAACTATAACGTTGAGAATGCTCCCACCAACAGCGCCCGGGCGGGGATCGGAACGGCGGTGTCGGGGAGCGATTCGCCTTGGACCGTTCCCATCTACGGCACTAACACCACGGGAGGAGCAGTGCTTCCCGGGGGGGGCACGAATTTTGTGGACCTCTCTCTCCGGGGCGGTATCAGCAAGGTCCGGTTCCAGCGTGTCTGGTCCGAATCCGTATTGGGCAACTTCATCTCGAACACGGTGGCCTTTGTGGACCGGTACATCACCAACGGAGTGGAGCGGGAGCAGAGTCTTGTCCGTTCCCAGCAGGTTCCTGACATTGTTTTCGACGCCGGGGATCTGCAGGCGGCGGATGCGACGACGGGGTTGTTCACCTACGGTTCCGCCAACATCCCGTGGAACAGCACAGGTGACGGGACAACCACTTTTGGGCCTGGAGCGATTCCCTCTTCGGTCGGCACCACGCCCGCCTTGGCACTGACTTTGAATTCCGTTGGGCCGAGCTTTCAGAATGGAATTCTTGGCGGTGTGTTCTTCGTGAGTGAAGCGAACAATCTCGGGGAGAACTTCCGCTGGGCTTCTTTTGACGGATCGACAGAGGAGCCATTCATTTATCCGAACGGGGCAAACACGACCACCATAGAACGGATGGTGCTAGGGGGTGGCGATGGCGGAGGGGGCGGGGGCGGTGCTCTGGTGGACGTCTGGACGCCGTCGACCTTGGTTCTGCTGCCACCCGGAACCACGATCACCACAGGCGGAACAACTGGCGGTGGGATAACCGACCCGAATGTCGTCACGCCTTAGGTTCACGACGCAGCCGAATTCTTTCTGAACGCTATGAAGTCATTCCTCGCCACGCTCTTTCTCGGTGCTTCGTTTACGGTTGGCGCCGTGGCCCAACCGCTGCCGATCTATGAGAACTTCGGCCAGATCATTGAGCCGCCGCAAATCGATGCCATCGCGTTCGCGAACTACGGCGATTTCTCGGTCTTCTCAACGCTGCCGTTCGATTTTCAGAGCACGAAGTTTTTTACGAACCGTGGCACGATGTCAGGCACTCCGGGGTTCAGATTTGCCACCGCCTTCTCCACGAACTCACCGTTTGCGCCGGCAACGGGCTTTCTGAATGACGTGGGGGCGACCATCTCGGCAGGTGATGTCATTAGTTTCCCAATCTTAGGTGACACCGGCAGCACCGAGGTTCCCACCGTAATTAGCAGGGGAACGATCCCGTCTTTTTTGTTAATCTCGGCGGATAACGTCGTTAACAAAGGGTACCTTGTCGCAGGAGGTTCCGGACTGCTCGAGGTGGTGGGGAAAAACGTGGACCTGAGCCGGAGCGGCTTGGGCATCGGCCGTTTGGAACTGACCGCGACCCATTTTGTAACGGACTCCAACTTCTTCCCGGACCCGGGCATTTACGACAATTACTGGGCGATCACCAACCAGTTCGATATGCAGCCTGGCAACCTGCTTCAGATTGCCCGGGGCAACACGAACGCGAACACACCCGTGTTTGCTATGACGAACAGCCCGACCTCCCAGTTCCCTAGCTTTGACCAATTCGGCGTGACGGTCGGGAGCAATCGTTCCTTTGCCATGCTCTCGGTCATGACCAATGCCGGAGGGGCAGACCCGGAGACGGGACGCATCACGAATATCTATCGTCAAGCCGCATTTATCGAGGTGAGCGACACGAACCTTGCTTTTGATATCAAGTGGGCGCCAAGCGCGATTGTGACAAACCCCTTCCAAACCGCCATCATAAGCATCAGTCTGGCGGATACGAACGTCGTGACCGGTGAACCCGAGTTGTCGACGCTGTTCCTCAAGGATCTGCTGGCATCCTGGACCAATTATGTCGTGCTGACCAATCTGCAGACTCTCCCATTGGCCACCATGCGTCCCGCCACATTCGAGCTTTCTCGCAATCCACCCTTCGAACTCTTGGCTGCCGGCGACGGCAACGCGACCCTGTCTCCTACGTTCTACTTTGATGCGGCGGATACGAACGCTGCACCCGTCGTGACGAACATGTACGCGGCCTACGAGGCGGAGATCGATAGCTTGGCTTCACGTCCACCGAACGTTCCCGGGCTGCAGATCACCGATTTTCCCGGCCGCGTCGAGATCGAGGCGGAGAACCTGGACCTGACACGCACACGTCTGCGGGGTTCGTCCGTGGTCGCCATCAAGACGCCGAATCTTATTTCGAGCCAGGGAGTTCAGGTGGATTCGGAGAACGTCGTTTATGACCTGGGTGTCCCGAGCGGGACGATGAGCCTGCAGGGTGTTGCCAAAGAGCGCGTGGTTCGGTTGAACGGGCCCTTGAAAGCCTGGAGCGCCATTTGGACGAACAACATGGGCACCATGATGACGAACCAGGTCGATGACGGCCAAGGCAACATGACCAATGTCGTCACCAACGTGGTCACCGAGATCGATTACCATATGCTGATCGTGGATGCCACGGGGCTCACCGCGACTCGACCGGTGATCACGCACGGGTTCTTCTCCAAGGCCGATGAAGTGGTCATTAGCGACCCGTTGACCGTGGTCGGCGGTTTTCGCATTGATGCACAGTCGTTGATCCTGAACAACCGGCTCACGCTGCTGAGTACGGTGACGAATTGGGTCTCGACCAACGTTCCGAACCTGAGAGCCTTCACGACTAAGGGCGACTTCTCGGTCATGAACCTCGCCTATTTCGGGTACGATACCCCCGCGGGTTACCAGAGCTTCACGAATCTTGGAACCATCACCGCGAACGGCATCCTGATCCGAAGTGGCACGGTGCTGAATTCGGGAACGCTCACTTCCAAAGTTGATGGAATTCGAATTGTGTCGCAATCGGCGCAGTTCGAGAATGCCCAAACTCTGGCGGCCGGGGACCTGGAGATTTCGGGCGCCGACCTGCGATTTACCGCCTCGACCAATACAACCCGAGGGCGGCTGACCTTGAACGCGAGCAACAGCTTGTCCGATACCGGCGAAGGTGCAAACAACCTGTTCACGGCATTCGCCGGATTCCGTTTGCCGACAAAGCCAACCTTTGGCGATTTACTGGGGACGACGATTCGCACTGTCGGGCCGCGATTTGCCCGCGTGGAGCATATCTGGGCCGGCGAGGACCGGGGACCGAACGCCAGCGGATTCCAGGATAACGCAGCCGTTGGACAATTGGTCCTTGAGGGAGACCGCGACGTAACCCTGACCTTCCGCGGGCCGGGAGCGAAGAACGCGATGTATGTCGATTTGCTTGAATTTGCGGGTTGGGTCAAAGACAACTTGGCGGCGGGATTGTCAGTCGACCCGGCCTTCACGATTTATTATAACGAATCGAACGTTCCGGAGGAGGAGTTGAACGCAGCCTTTGAAGGCCGCTTAGTGCAGGTGGACTTCGCGGGGACATCCAGGTTTGTTGATGTTCCTGTCCGGTCTGGGGGAAGCGTGGTGCAAATGGAGCGAATCGTGCGCATGAGCCCGGCGATGGATTCGGACGGTGACGGCATCGCCAATGCCTATGACGCTTACCCGCTGGATTATGACGCTCCCTTGGCCTTGCAGGGGATTGGAGGTAACAACCGGACAAGCATCCAGCTATCCTGGTTGGCAGAACCGCAGGTGCAATACGTGATCGAGCACACGACGAATCTGGGAAGTCCGTCCTGGCAGGTCCTGTCCACGCTTACCAACACCGATACGCTTTCAAAGACGGTCAGCGTGAGTGACACAATCTCTGGAGATCACGCTCAGCGGTACTATCGTGTGCGTGTGGCCGATTAGATTGGGCTAGTTTAAGGCCGCTCTCCAGTCCCGTCCCGGCAGGGACGATCCGATTAGAGCCCGGCGTTTCGACGCCGGGTAGCGAAGCGGCGATTGTATTTGGTCAAGAAAGGACGGCCGAATGACCCCATGCCGGACTTAGTCGGCATTCATCCTGCCTATTCGGCGCCCATCACCTTGTCGATTCGATGCAGATTCTAGATGATTTCAGCCGCCTCTTCGGGACTTGTTCTCCCTGCGGCCAACGACCCGGACCGCCGGGCCGGCCATTGGAAGCAGGAATTCCAATCACCAAGGGCGAGCCGAGCCGACCCGGCCTGCCTAAGATGAGACTTGCTGGCTGCGTGTTCGCACATTCGGTTTCTTTTGCCTGCGTTGCTTTCTTGCTCGTCCTTTCCTCCGTTACGCATGGTCAGACCTCATTCATCCGATATGGCAAGCACGAGGTCCATCCGACGCGAATTCTGGCGAAATTTGTGGACCGGGCGCGGCTGGACTCGGGCGCGGGGCTTCTGCGATCGGCTGGGCTCCAGATTGAGGAGCGAATCGCCCTGGTAGATGGGCTGGTGATCCTGGATGTCGCGGATGATCCCGGGAGACTTGGCAAGCTAAACGCTTCTCCTTCCGATCTTGCCGGGGCTTCCAGTTTGCTGCAAGCAAGGGTTCACGCCCTGGAAGACTCCGGCCTCTTCGATTACGTCCAGCCGAGTTACGTCTACACCAACCTGCTACTGCCAAACGACGCCCGGTTCGCCGACAACACCTTGTGGGGTTTGCGCAACACCGGGGCGGCGGGTGGCCTTTCGGGCTCCGATATCGGGGCCGTCCGAGCCTGGGATATCACCACCGGATCCACCAATGTGATCGTGGCGGTTATCGATAGCGGGATTCGATACACTCACCAGGAACTTGCCGGGCAAATGTGGCGCAATCCGAAAGAGATCCCCGGCAATGGCATGGATGACGACCGGAACGGGTTTGTCGACGACGTGTTCGGCCCGAACCCGTCCGGTGGAAATGGAAATCCCCTGGACGACAACGATCATGGCACCCATGTCGCGGGCACGATTGGCGCCGCTGCCAACGATGGGTTTCCGCACGTTGGCGTCGCTTGGAAGGTCCAGCTTATGGCCTGCAAATTCCTTGGCTCAGACGGATTCGGGACGACCGACGACGCGATCCGATGTCTCAATTACGCGGTGCAACACGGCGCCAGGGTGATCAACGCGAGTTGGGGCGGCGGTCCCTTCGAGCGCGCGCTCCTGGACGCATTGACGGCTGCACGGCGTCGCGGAGTTCTGTTCGTTGCAGCATCCGGCAACGATTTCAGCGATAACGATGCCTATGCGTTCTATCCCGCTTCCTACCGGCTCGACAACGTGATTTCCGTCGCTTCCATTGACCGCCGGGACCGCCTGTCGTCTTTCTCGAATTTTGGCCGGAACTCGGTGCATCTAGGAGCTCCGGGCGACAGCATCTTCTCGTGCACCTCCGGGTCGGACAGCGCCTATGACACCTTCGATGGCACCAGTATGGCGGCGCCCCATGTTGCCGGAGTGGCAGCCCTCATTCTGGCCAAGTTCCCCAATGCTTCGGTGCCGGAAATCCGCGAGCGCCTCCTGTCCACGGCCGTCCCGATTGCGACGCTCGATGGCAAAGTGACAACCGGCGGCCGCGTGAACGCTTTCCGGGCCTTGTCCGCAACGCCAGACGGCTCCCTGGAACTGGGGTTTGATCCCCCTGAGAACAGTGACCTTTCCGCTCGGCGGCCGGTGCGCTTCATGGTGACCGTGACGGATCTGACCGGCGTGACGAACGCCACCGTCCGTGCGATGGTTCAGAACTCTGGCTCCGAGGTCTCCTTCCGCAACGACGGGACCGAGGGTGATGAGGTATCGGGCGACGAGGTTTACACCGCAGACCTCACGCTCCCTGTTGCGCCCGGCCCGTTCGGCATCCTTTTCTCCGTAAGTGCTCCCGGGAAAGAAAGCGTTTCCCGATCGGTCACCTGCAACATCGCCGCGCCGCCGCTCAACGATCATTTTGCCGATGCGCTCGATATCCCTGCCGAAGGCGCGTTGCTCCAATGGACGAATCGCTTCGCCACGATCGAGCCAGGCGAACCGCAGCATGCCCAGTCCCCTTCCGCGACCGGGTCGGTCTGGTGGAACTGGACGCCGGCCGTAGACACCTCGGTGATCGTTGACACGGCGGGCAGTTCCTTCGACACGGTGCTGGCGGTCTACACGAACAACACGCTCACCGCGCTTCGGACGGTCGCCTTTGCCGACGATGCCGGCGGGCGGAAGCAAGGCCGCGTCACCTTCGCTGCGAGCAGGGGGCTGGTGTATCACATCGCCGTCGCGGGATATTCGGTCTCCGATTTCGGCACCATCCGGCTCCGGGTCGAACCGGGCGGGGCGCCGGACACGAACGCACCGATCGTCGCGATCACCGGGCCTGCCAGTGGCCTCATCATTACTAATGCGACCGACCCAAAGCTGGTCGTTGCGGGGACCGCAACCGATCCGGTGCCGAACTCCAGCGGGCTGCGCCAGGTCCAGGTGCAAGTGAACCGTAATGTCGCCAGCACGGCCCTGGGGACCACCAATTGGACCAGCACCGTCCTGCTGCGCGAGGGCCAAAACCGGATCAAGGTGAGCGCCACTGATTTCGCCGGGAACGCTTCCCCAATCCGATCGGTGACGGTGAATTACGAGCCTTTGATCAGCCCCAACGATCTTTTCGACAACGCGTTTGAGCTGGCCAATTCGAGCGGTTCCGTCACGGGAAACAACACGCGGGCGGGAAAGGACCGGGGCGAGCCGATCCATGGCGAAGGAGGTGCCGGGAAAAGTATTTGGTGGGTATACCGCCCCCCGACGGACGGCGTTCTGTCCGTAAGCACCGCGTCTTCCACCTTCGACACCCTCCTGGCTCTCTACGATGGGGGCGCGGGTGGCGTTGCCAGCCTCGAACCGCTCGCCAGCAATGACAACGCGGCGGAAGGCGCGGAGTTCAGCAGCGTTCAACAACCCCTTAAAGCCGGCCAAACCTGCTTTATCGCGGTGGACGGGGCTAACGGGAGTTCGGGTTTCGTTCAGTTGGACTACAGCTTCCGCTCCGTGCCCGTTTGGCGAGTCTCACTCAGCGCGGGAGAAGGCGGCTCCGCACTCCCCGCTCGCGCCTTTTACGAGGACGGCTCCAGGATCGAGCTTCGGGCGGTTCCCGATCCCTTCTTCCAGTTCGAGTCCTGGCAGGGCGGCCTTGCCTCGACAGAAAACCCTTTCTCCCTGGTCGTTCTGGGCGACCTCATATTTCAAGCTGTTTTCCGGCCGATGGAGTTTACTGACGGGTTTGAAGCTGGGGACTTTTCAGCGCTGCCATGGTTGTCTTCGGGCAGAGTACCCTGGGCCGTTCAATCCAGCGAAGTGCAGGCTGGCAGCTTCGCGGCTCGCTCCGGCGAGATCGGGAACGGCCAGAGATCTTCTCTGCTGCTCACGGACGTCTTTCGAGGCGGGGCCGCATCCTTCGGCGTGCGCGTGAGTTCGGAACCCACCTGGGACAAGCTCGAGTTCTTCCTGAACGGCGCTTCTCTAAATCGATGGTCTGGAGAGATCGCTTGGACTGAGTTTCGTTTCGACGTTCCTGCCGGGACCAACACCCTCGAATGGCGGTATTCCAAGGATTTCTTTGATACCAAAGCTGGGCTTGACGCCGCGTTTATAGACAATCTCAACCTGCCATTGCGCGTTCCTGTGGATGGCACCACCCCAGCTCGCCTGGCCCTCCGCCGGTTGCCCAGCGGTGCGGTCGAACTCACCGTTACCGGCCAGACCAACCAGGTTTACTTCATTGAATCATGCTCCGTATGGGGAAATTGGACTCCAATCTCCACCAATTCGGCCCAGAACGGGGTCATTCGATGGATGACTGATCTCGATCCGGGCGATTCTGCGGTGTTCTACCGGGCCGTCGTGCGTTAGGGTGCCGATGTTCGCCTGGCGGACAGAGGGTCTTCCACAATTGTGGAAGATCTGCAAGTCACGCGTTTTAAAGAATTTACGACTTGAGTTCTGATTTCAAAGTCGTGGCTGCTGCGCAAGCCCGTTGAATTTGCCGGGACAGGCAGGGAATGAATCGTCCCCGCCCCGCACAGGGTAACGACGCCCGGTTTCGTGCGGTTCGGTGTGGGACGAGTGAATTCCACGCAGGAATGCGTGAAAATGGCTCTAACATGGTAACTCTTGGCTTAACAGGCGGCATCGGCATGGGAAAATCGACCGCGGCCACTATGCTGCCGGAGTTTGAAGTCCCTGTCATCGATACGGATATCATTGCGCGTCAAATAGTTGAACCTGGACAGTCGGCGTTGGCCGAAGTTCGGGCCGCTTTCGGTTCGGAAATCGTCGCCTCCGACGGCCGCCTCCGTCGCGATGTCCTCGCCGAGCGCGTTTTCTCCGATGCGGCCGCGCGTCGGCGGCTCGAGGCTATTCTCCACCCCAGGATTCGCGATGTTTGGCAAGCGCAAGTGCGCCAGTGGAGTCAACAGGGTCACACGTTAGGCGTGGTCGTCATCCCGCTCCTTTTCGAGATCGGAGCACAGGCGGAGTTGGATGCTACTGTTTGCGTGGCCTGTTCCGCCGAGAGCCAAATGGAGCGTTTGCGAGATCGCGGATGGACCGCAGTCCAAATCCAGCAACGCATCCAGTCTCAGTGGCCTGTGAACAGCAAAATGGAGCACTCGAACTTCGTAGTGTGGACCGAAGGGACCCTCGAGACCACGCGCGAGCAGCTCAGGCGGGTATTAATCAATTCCATTTCCGGCGTCCCGGAGGGACAGCCCGAAAATAGCCCGGCGTTTCAACGCCGGGTTTTGGGTAATGACGGTATAAGTCCCGAAAGGGACGGCTGAACTCAATCGCTACCGCCCCTCCGAGACTTCCACGCCAATTCGGCCGCTGGCTTCCTTCGATCCATCGCGGTGCAAACGCCTCGCATCGGGTCTGCGCGCACAGATCACCCGTAGTTCACCCGTAGTTCACCCGTAGATCACCCGTAGATCACCCGTTGGGGAACGGGTGATCTACGGGTGATCTACGGGTGAACACCGGGGCATCCGCGAGCACCCAAAAAACCATCGATCCGTTCGAAGGCTTCCGCTTCGGTGATGTCCTGGATGCAATGCGGCCTTGGAAAGCGACAATAATCGAAGCACTGCTTGTAGGGGCACGGTTTGCCTGCGATCCACTCCGCCGCTGGATGGATTGGGGCGAACCATTCAGGGAGTTGCGGGCCGAAGAAGGTGAAGGTTGGGACGCCAAGCAGCGCCGCAAGGTGTCCCGGACCTGAATCGTTCCCAATAAAGACGCTTGCCCGATCGATCACGTCGAGAAGCGCCCCGATCTCCTTCGGCACCACGGCGCCGCTCTCTCCGTGCTTCATCCACCAATCAAGCTGTCCAGCGTCGCACGCGATTTGAACAGAAAACCCCTTTTGGCGCAGCCGCTCAGCCAAGTTGCGAAACCGTTCCAGGGGCCAAACCCGCACTTCATAGGCTGCCCCGGTATGAACGAGAACGGCGCGGGCTTCGCGGCGAGGCGGCATGGGCCGGTCCTTGCGGGCGGGAAGCTCAATTCCCAGGGCTTGGGCAGCCACCCACCAGTCATCGTAGCGATGCGCCAGCTTTCCAAGCCGTGTCAAGGGACGCGTCAGGAGGAATCTGCTCCCGCGATTCGGATACCCGAGGGTTTGGCGGGCGCCAGTGAGCCACAAGAGGAGATGTTCCCGAAGATCCCACCGGGCGGACACAGCAGCGTCGAAGCGGCTGAGGCGCAATTCCCCGATCAGTTTGGCAAAGGCCTTCCAAGGCCAGGCATGCAGGCGGTACTTGTCGTAGAAAGCGGTCCAGGGAACTACAAATTCCACCAGGCGCACCATGGGCCAGAAACGCTGCTGGAAGGTTCGCGCGACCGGTTGGGCAAGAACGGTGACGTCGAAGCGCTCAGTTGCGGCTTGAATGAAGGGCGTGGCGATCGCCAAGTCCCCCACGCGCCACAATTCAAACACCAGCAGCTTCGGTTTCATGGGACGAAGCCGAACGTCACGCGCCGCTTCTGAAAACGACTGCTTGCCCGTTCCTGAGGATCAAGGGGACTTCCGGCCGCTTCTCGAAGAATTCGTCCACGGCTCGGCGTGCTCCGGGGCAGGAGGGCAGGCCGTAATCATCAAACACCATGAAGCCGCCGGGCGAGAGGCGCGGGTAGATGAAGTCGCAGCAATCCAGAATCGACTGATACAGATCGACGTCGATGTGCGCGAAGGCGAACCGGCGGTCTTCCAGCCCGGAAAATGACTTCGGAATCCAGCCGGGGTAGAATACTGCACCTTGGAACCAAGCCAGGCGCTTCTGAACGAGGTCAAGGGACGTATCTGCAAAGTGCCCCGGCTGATGCAGATCCTTGGACGGATCGGTCTCCTGCATGCCGCTAAAGCTGTCGAACAGCATCAGTTTCTTGCCGGGGGACGCCGTCTTAACGTCCGCCACACGGGCCAGGAGCAAGGCAGTGCCGCCTTTGTAAACGCCGCATTCGGTGAAGTCGCCCGGGACAGTCAACGCCTGCCTGGCCAGCGAATAGAGCACCCAGCATCGCTCCGGGGGCACGAGGGTGTGGGGGGCTGCTTCTTTGTAAAGGCGATCAAAATCGCCGTACCCCAGCCACGGACTGAAGAACGGCTTGTAGAACGGCAGGTCGGGGATGGGTGCGTTCCCTTCCCATTGCCGCGGCACGCTGTAGAGTTCGTATCCCAGCTGGTAGAGGACCTTGCGAATGCTGTTTTTCAGGAGCCCTGTCACTGGGCGCGCATGCTAAGGGGAACGGGGGTGGAAGTAAACCCTGAGGTCACCTCGGGACGACTCGTCCCCCCTTCCGTCGTGTCGTGATCGTAATCGTGATCGTAATCGCAATCGCAATCGTAATCGCAATCGCAATCGTAATCGCAATCGTAATCGCAATCGTAATCGCAATCCATCCTCTCCGAGATTTGGGAGATCAAGATCAAGATCAAGATCAAGATCAAGAGCAAGAGCACGAGCACGAGCACGAGCAACGGATTGAGCAAGAACTCGGCGTTGACCCCCCGATGCAAAGCAAATAGCTTGCGCGTGTGGAAAACAGCTCCGCCGCGGCCGAAAACGCGCCGAATGAGCGGCGTTGGCGCACGTCAGAGGCTCCGATCGCCCGAAGGTATACGAATTGGATCGGGCGGAAATTGCTACGCCTGGTCGGAACGATCCATGGCTTGGGGGCCTTTTCGCTCATCGCGTTTGGCGTGGCGGTCACCAAGTTCAATCACGCGTCCCGGGTGGTGCATCCTTTGATCCGTGACCAGATCCATCGGGCTGGAGTGCGAATGTTGCCGATGATCACTTTTCTGGGTGTGGCGCTTGGGTTTGTGGTGATCGGCCAGACGGTGGCGATGCTCAGCCGGGTGGGAGCGACCAATTACGCCGGGACCGTGATGGTGACGGTGGTGGTCCGTGAGCTTGGACCCATTGTGACCGCGCTGGTTGTCCTGGCCCGGGTTGGGACGGCGATCGTGATCGAGTTGGGCACCGCGCGCGCCCAAGGGGAAGTGGAAGCGCTTGAGGCGCTGGGAATCGACCCGATGCATTACCTGGTGGTGCCGCGAATTATCGGACTGGCCGTTTCCATTTCGGCGCTGACGGTTTACCTGATCCTGATCGCACTGGTCAGTGGGTATCTGTTTGCTTTCGTCCAGGATGTGCCCTTGCGTCCAATGGATTATTTCAGTCAGCTTGCCGGTTCGCTGCGGTGGCAGGACTTCGCTCTGCTGGCGTTGAAGACGAGTGCGTTTGGCACCGTCATTGCCATGGCCACCTGTTTTGAAGGGCTGGCGTATCAATTGCGGATCGAGGACGTGGCGCCGGCGACCACGTCGGCCGTGGTGAACAGCGTGATCTTTTGCGTCTTGCTGGACGGGCTATTCATCGCCGTGTACCTGCTTGTCTAAGTGTCAGTGGCAATTCAAAACTCAGCCCCGCCAGTCTTGGAGATGACCGACGCTGCTGTTGGGTCTGTGCACACGCCCAGCGCAACGGCGCTCGATTCTGTGAGTTGGACAGTCCAAGCTGGAGAGTATTGGGTGGTCGCGGGCGTGCCGGGCTCGGGCAAATCGGACTTGCTAACGACTGCCGCCGGCCTGATGCGCCCGAGACGGGGCGTGGTCCGGTTGTTCGGCGAGGATCTCGTCGGCCTCGATGAAAAACGGCGGGTTTCCGTGCAGCTGCGAGCCGGGCTGGTTTTCGGTTCCGGGGGGCGCCTTTTTAACCAGCTCACGTTGGCGGAGAATCTGGCGTTGCCGTTCTGCTATCATCGCAACTGCAGACTGGAAGCAGCGAGCGGACGCGTCGACGAGGTCCTGAGAGCCACCGGCCTGCTTGAGTTCGGGAACGCATCGCCGGGCCTGTTAAACCGGAACTTGCGGGAACGCGCAGCGCTGGCAAGGGCACTCGTTCTTGCGCCGGAACTGTTGTTCCTGGACAATCCGTTCGCCGAAACGGACCCGCGGGAGACGCGCTGGTGGCTGGGGTTTCTGGACCGTTTGCGGGAAGGAGAAGCGGTGTTGCAAGGCAAACGGCTGACGGTGGTGATCGGCGCCGACGATTTGCGGCCGTGGACCCGGCGGGAAGCTCGATTCGCTCGCCTTGACCAAGGCCGGTTTGAGATGGTGGGCAGCCGGGACGCGCTCGTGGATCGAGCGAGTCCGGAATTGCGCGAATTGCTGCCGCTTGATTGGCTTGGGAAGTAGCTATGCCTGTCCAAGATCTGACGCCTCAGCTTCGCACGCGCCTGGGCCGCGTGGAACGTGCGGTCGGGTGGTTTGTCATGCTGGCCACGCTCCTCCTCCTGGCAGGGTTCGGCTACTACGTGTACCACACTGCGCAACGAAAAGGTTGGTTTCTCAGAAAGCTCCGTTACCACACGTTTTTGCAGTCGGCCGCGGGCTTGCGGGTGGGCGACCCGGTCAAGCTGATGGGGTTCGACATTGGGCAGATTACCGAGATCACCGCCATGCCGCCGTTCAGCCCGTGGGGCAATGTGTACATCCAGTTTGTGGTGCGCGAGCCGTTTGATGGCTATATCTGGACGGATTCCTACGTGAAGATGGCCAGTTCCGGGTTGCTCGGCGGCCGGACGCTTGAAGTCGTGCAAGGCGGCACCACCGGCCAAACCAACCTCCAGGCGAGTTACGATATCGATCCCAAGACCGACCGGGTGAAGGGGGTTTGGAGCGGCGGCGAGAAAAAGTACGTCCCCTACCCGGCGGATTCGAAAGGGTATGGTTTTCCCCCGGCCACCGAATCACCGGTCATTACCGATCGATTGGATGAGCTGGCGAGTCAGATCGGAACCGCGCTGCCTGGAATTTTCAACCTGACCAACCAGGTCAACCTGGTGCTTTCGAACGTGGCCAGTGCGACCGCGAATGCCGATGCTCTGCTGGCCCAGGCACGCCCCATGGTCACCAACGTCACCTTGATCACAGGGTTGCTCACCAATGGCCAGGGCGCCCTCGGCGAGTGGGTGATCCCAACGAATATCAGCTTTCAACTCGAGCGCACGCTTGCTTCCGCGCACGCCACGCTCGATACGGCGAACACGAACGTGGCGACGCTCGGCTCGAGTCTGAATCTCACCCTCGAGAACCTGGCCAATATCACCAGCAACTTGAACAACCAGGTGCAGACCAACGACCAGATCCTCAGCCAGATCTCGGAGGCGATTGTCAATGCCGACAACCTGATCCAGGGCCTCAAGCGGCATTGGTTGCTTCGCTCGGCTTTCAAAGACGAACCGAAACCTGAGGAACCTGCCCCTGGCCAACCCAGTGCCCCTTCGCCGGGGACGCCTCTCCCCGCCCCCACGGCCGGTCCCAAGACGGGGAAACGCATTCCGCTCGGCCGTTGAAATCAGTCCGAGAACGGGCGAAGGAGTTAAGACACGGTTTCCAGCACGACTCTTTGTCGTATGTGCGGGCGATACACGGAATCGAAACGAATCGCAGACGTCAAATCTCGAATCGAGTTTGACCGGGCGCAGATGGAGTTGTTCCCGCGCTTCAACATTGCGCCTGCGCAGATGGCGCCGGTTGTCGTGGTTCAGGGCGGGGAAACGCTGCTCAAACCCATGCGATGGGGTCTCATTCCGTTCTGGGCGAAAGATCCGGGCATCGGCAACCGGATGATCAATGCTCGCGCGGAGACCTTGAACGAAAAGCCGGCTTATCGCGCCCTCATAAAGCGCCGCCGTTGTCTCGTGGTCGCCGACAGCCTTTATGAATGGCAGAAGCTCCCCGACTCGAAGGCCAAGCAGCCCATGCGCATCCTGCTCCGGGACGAGTCCGTATTCGGGTTTGCTGGACTGTGGGATCGTTGGACTTCGGTTGACGGATCTGAGCTTGAGACCTTCACCATTATCACGGGCGAGCCGAACGAGTTGGTGGCTCCGATTCACAACCGCATGGCAGTGATCCTCCCTGTGGACCACCATTCCCAGTGGCTCGATACTCAGTTCCAGGACACCGGCAGCTTATCGGCTCTGCTCAAGCCCTATCCTGCGGGGGAAATGAAGGCTTACCCCGTCAGCACGCGCGTGAATAATCCCAAGCTTGACGATCCTGAATGCATCGAACCGATGGCCTCAAAATGAACAGGCGGCCCGACGTTGTTGAACCTGGTACCGCCCGCTTTCTGAATCGCGCCGGGATTCCTCTTCCGGCTACGCGCTCCTAGCCAAGCGCCCGGAATCAACGATGGGAATAGGGCGAAACCTGATTGTCATAAAGGGTGAACCCTTGCAGGCGGCGGTTTGCGGCACTCTGATTTCCCTTTATTCATAATGGCCTGCTGCTAAATTAGCTCATGCCATTCAGTGCTTTAGGGCTGTCGCGGGAAGTGGTGCAGGGCGTCAAGGCGATGGGTTACGTCGAGCCTACCCCTATCCAGCTTCGCGTCATCCCTCTCATTCTTAACGGGCAGGACGTCATCGGCAGTGCGCAGACGGGCACTGGGAAAACGGCTGCTTTCGCACTTCCTATTCTAACCAAACTGGGCCGCCATGAACCCGGCATCCGAGTCCTGCTGCTGGAGCCCACGCGCGAACTCGCCGCCCAGGTGGAGACTGCGATCCGGGATTTCGCGCGCTTTACCAATCTGCGAGTGGCGGTGGTATTCGGCGGGGTGGGATATGGGCGCCAGCACGAGGCTTTGAAATCGGGGGTGGATGTGCTGGTAGCGACGCCTGGGCGATTGCTCGATCACATTGGCCAAGGCACCTGCCGGCTCAACACCGTCCAGTACCTGGTCCTGGACGAAGCGGATCGCATGCTGGACATGGGCTTTCTTCCTGATGTCCGAAAGATCGTGGAGCGATGCCCGCGCGAGCGGCATACCTCGCTTTTCTCCGCGACAATTCCACCGCAGATCGACTCGCTCATTCGCTGGGCGATGAAGACCCCAGAAACGGTCGAGATAGGGATCCGCCGGTCGCCCGCCCAATCGGTCAAGCACGTGATCTACCCGGTTGCCGAGGCCCAAAAGTCGGAGTTCCTATGCGAGTTGCTCAAACGGGTCAATTATGACTCGGTGATTGTTTTCTGCCGGACGAAAGAGCGGGCGGACCGGATTGGCAACATGCTCAAGAAAAGGAACCATGCGGTAACGATCCTGCATTCGAACCGCACCCAAAGGGAGCGGGAGCAGGCCTTGCGCGGGTTCCGAGACGGCAAATTTGAAGTGCTTGTGGCTACCGACATCGCCGCGCGCGGCCTGGACATCGCGAACGTGAGCCACGTGATCAACTACGACGTTCCGCAACACCCGGAGGATTACGTCCATCGCATCGGGCGCACTGGGCGGGCGGAGGCGAGGGGCGATGCCTTCACGTTGATGGTGGCGGCGGATATCAAGCATGTGGAAGCCATCGAGCGGTTTATCACGCAGAAGATCCTGCGTGTGAAGCTCGATGCCTACAACTACCAGTACACGGCGCTTTTCGAAGAGGGGAAACCCGGCCGGCCCCAGTCGTCCGGACGCATCCAAGGTGTCCGTCTTAGCGGCGGCTACTATTGCGGTCCGGCGCGCCGCAAGAGGCGGTAATCGGGCCGCCGACCGCCCCTCGCTGCGCGAGTGTTTTAAGCTTCCTCGACCACTTTCCAGCCGAGTCCGTCCGCCAGCGCGTAGACTTCTTGTTTGAGATCGCCGTAGACGGTGACGCGGTGCCATCCCCAGTTGTCCCACTGCGTGAAGAGCTTCTCGAAATCGCCGGCCGGCTCGACGCAAAGCTTGGTGCGGCACGCGCGATCGTCCGGGTCATTGGCGACGGCTTTGCCCTGGTGGAACAGGATTTCCTTCCGTTCCTGGGCGACTTGCAGCGTGGTGGTCAGGTAACCCAGCGGGAGAAGCGACCGGACGGAAGCGCCCTGGCGATCCTCGGAATGCGTCAGGATCTCGAACGGATTGACCTGGCCTTCCGGTCCGAACGCTCTGTTCGAAGCCACGCAATGCGCATAGATAATTTGGCGCCGGGCGGTATCCATGACGGGATCTGAGATGTATCCAGGACGGCCCTTGGTCAGAATCGCCATCGTGAGCATCGTCGCCGCTGATCGCGTGTCGCATTCACAGCCGCCCACCAGTCCTTCATTCAAGAGTTCGTAGAATCCCAGGCATGGATAGGCGTGAATATGTCCGCCGTAAAATCCACCCAGGCAATTGATCGTGATCGCTTGGGCGCCGTGTTTCTTGAGCATGGCTCTTTCGGCCAGGTACATCGCGGCGGATTCCTCGAGCGTTTGGCGGCTGACGCCCTCGATCTTGGCGGCGGCGTTCTGCCAACGGTCGGCTACGGCGCGCGACTCGTCTTGGTCGGCCGATTTCCAGGCATCGTTCAGTTCCGCAAAGGGCAGATGCACAATCGGAATCCCCATGATGTCCCCCGCGGGTCCGGATTCCGTGCCGCGAAACGCCAGGATCTTGGACGCTTTCATCTGTTGCAGGGCGTCTCGGGCAGAGATGGGCTTCAATGGATCGGGTGTGCAGCGCAATGCACCCGCGAGCCGGATCCGCTTCGTCCGCACGCGCTGCGTCGCGGCGACAAAGCTGGAGACCGGTTCCCCACGTTTGACCACGTCGAAGCATTTCACCGCCTCAACGAGGTCGTCGAAATCCGTCGAGGAAACAAAGCCGACATTCGGCGAGTGCGCGCGGAGGAACGCGGCGTTGTACACGAGGAAGCCGCCGCTGCCGGCATAGGTGAAATCGGCGTAAAGGACCGGCTTGCTGGAAGTGGCAATGGTTTGCACGACGCGATTCCAGCAATTCATCTGGACGACCACATAGCCGTCAATTCGGGCCGCTTTGTCGTCCTCGAGAATCTTCTTCGCTTGCTCTTCGCCCGTGGCCGTGGAGGAGAGGAACTCGAATCCCTTGCAGCGGCGGCCGAGTTCGGATGTGTACCGTTCCATCACCGGCCGGAAATCGAACCCGACATTGGGCCAATCGGGACCCGGCTGTTGCGGGGCGTGCAGGGCATAGACCAGGCGGATGCGGGGGGTGCCTGGCGTCTCTGCGGCATGGAGGAACCTGGGGCGCACCAGGGCGGCCGACCCGAGACAGGCAGCGCAGCCGGCAAGGAACTGGCGCCGGTTCCAACCACAGCAGGCGCATCCAATAGGCGAGGAGTTCTGTTGCATAGGCGGAGGATAAGTTCTTTTCGGTTTGAGTGCTTGTCATGGCGAATATGCCTTATGCAAAAGTGGCAGGGAAGCCGAATTTGCCGGCTGGGCGGGGCGCCGATTCGCTAAAGATCGGCCTTGAGAACTTTCCTTTCTTTGTCCTTGCGGGCGCTGTAGCTTGCAGGCCCGATGAAAGGCATCGTCCTGGCTGGTGGAGCTGGCTCAAGGTTGTACCCGCTCACCCGGGTCGCCAGCAAACAGCTCCAGCCCGTCTACGACAAGCCGATGGTCTATTATCCGATCACGACTCTGATCGAGAATGGCATCCGGGAATTCTGCCTTATTTCGACCCCGCTGGACCTCCCGAGATTCTGCCAATTGCTCGGCGATGGTTCGGGCTGGGGCCTGAGCATCGAGTACCGGGAACAACCGCGCCCTGATGGGATTGCGCAGGCTTTCATCATTGCCGAGTCGTTTATTGGTTCGGATTCGGTGGTGCTCATCCTGGGCGACAATATCTTTTATGGCGGGGACACGTTTGCCAGGGCTTTCTCGGAATTTCAGCAGGGCGCCGCGATTTTTGGTTATCCCGTGCGCGATCCGCGGCGCTATGGCGTGGTGGAGTTCGACGCCTCGGGTCGTCCGGTTTCGGTCGAAGAAAAACCCGCCCATCCCAAGAGCGATTACGCCGTTCCCGGGATTTACATTTACGACAACGAAGTGATCGAGATTGCCAAGCGTCTCAAGCCCTCCAAACGTGGGGAACTGGAGATTACGGACGTGCACCGCGCTTATCTGCAGCGCGGGCAGCTCAGAGTGTATCGGCTCAGCCGCGGTTTCGCGTGGTTGGATGCCGGGACAAGCAGCAGCTTGCACGAAGCCTCGGCCTACGTGCAAACGATCCAGAAAAGGCAGGGGACCATGGTCGGGTGCCCCGAAGAGGCGGCTTTCCAGCGCGGCTTCATCTCGGTGGACCGCCTCTCGGCATTGGTATCGCGAATGCCGGAATGCGAGTATCGCGACTACCTGGAAGCGGTGGTTGCGGAAATGGGTCAAGCCCGGGATGTTCCCTGAGTGCATGCGACAAGAGAAAGAAAGTCACGACGGAAACCTATGAATCTATTGGTCACGGGGGGCGCTGGTTTTATCGGATCGAACGTCGTGCAGCACGTGATCGACCGGCCGGAAGTCGAGCGCTTGGTGAACCTGGATTGCCTGACTTACGCCGGGCATCCCGAAAACCTTGCTTCGGTTGAAGAGCATCCGAAATACCTCTTCGAGAAGGTGGATCTGCGGGAGAAAGGCGAAGTCCTGCGGGTCGTGCAGGAACATGAAATCACCCATGTGCTCCATCTGGCGGCGGAAAGCCACGTCGATCGCTCGATTACGGGGCCCGGCGCCTTCATTCACACCAACGTGGTCGGGACCTTTCATCTGCTCGACGCGTGCCGGGAATGCTGGTCGAAGGGCGCGCCGGGTGTCCCGCGGCGGTTTCACCACGTCTCGACCGACGAAGTGTATGGGAGTTTGGGGCCGACCGGCTACTTCACGGAAACCTCGCCTTATGCGCCGAATTCGCCCTACTCGGCCAGCAAAGCCGCCAGTGACATGCTGGTGCGCGCCTATCATCATACCTATCACCTGCCGAGCGTCATCACCAACTGCTCGAACAATTACGGGCCCTTCCAGCATCCCGAGAAGCTGATCCCCGTGGTCATTCAAAGCGTGATCACGCGCCGCCCCATTCCCGTCTATGGCGATGGCATGAACGTGCGCGATTGGCTGCATGTGCGTGACCACGCCGAGGCTTTGTGGCAGGTGCTCGTCCGGGGCCGCGACGGCGAGACCTACAATATCGGCGGGAACAATGAATGGCCCAATTTGCGGACGGTGCAAATGATCTGTGATTTCGTGGATGAACTGGCACCCAAGATCGGGGGGCAATCGCGGAGCCTGATCACGTTTGTCCAGGACCGGCCGGGCCACGACCGCCGTTACGCGATCGATGCCACCAAAATTCGGTCGGAGCTGGGTTGGAAGCCGGTTTACACCTTTGCGCGGGGTCTCCGGGACACGGTGCAGTGGTATCTAGAGAACCAGGCATGGGTGCGAGCGGTGCAGCAGTCTGGGAACTTGCTTTAAGGGCGCCTCCAGGGTCCGTGGAATGATGTGGAACATTGATCTGAGCAACCGACCTTCGACTTCGACGGGCACTGGATTCAACCTAAACGCACGTTAAACGCATGGCAAACTCATGATAAACGCACCCAAACATGAATTTAACATGCGGTTAGCGTGCGGTTAGCGTGCGGTTAGCGTGCGGTTACAGCCGCAGCCGACGCCAATTCGATCGCTTCCGACGCGCGCTCCGCATCAGACCCGAGGCCCCACCCGTCGATCTTAGAAAAAACTCGCGTCAGCCGCCCGCTTTCCCCAACATCCCGGCGTCCGGAAAGCGGGTATTATGAAAGCAAAGATCATTGTGACACCGAAGAAGGCCGTGGTGGATCCCCAGGGGAAAACCATCCAGCGCGCTTTGGAGCACATGGGTTATTCGGGCGTTCAGGCGGTGCATGTCGGGAAGTACCTGGAGATTGAAGTTGCCGGGGATCGTGAAGCGGTGCGCAAACAGATCGATGAAGCCTGCCATAAGCTCTTGAGCAACCCGGTGATCGAGGATTACCACTTCGAACTGGAGTAACCAGTTCGGGGCGCCGGCTTGCGGCCGGCTCTCTCTCTATCGCCGTCGTTACGAACTCGCGGCGCCCTGAAGCCGGCTGCAAGCCGGCGCTCCGAAGGACAACAGGCCAAACGGAGAATGACTGGCAAGAAGAGCGGACGCATTGACAACGTTCTGCTTTCCACGGACAACTTACAGGTCATGAATTTCGCGGTGCTGCAATTTCCCGCATCGAATTGCGACCAGGATGCCGTGCACGTGCTTAACAATGTGCTTGGACATCCCGCGCGGTTGCTTTGGCACAAGGAACGATCGCTTGGGGACGCCGACGCGGTGATTATCCCCGGCGGGTTCAGCTATGGCGATTACCTGCGGACGGGCGCGATCGCCCGGTTCAGCCCCATCATGCAGGCCTTGTTCGAGTTCAGCGAGAACGGCGGGTTCGTGCTGGGCATCTGCAACGGGTTCCAGATCCTTTGCGAAGCCGGCTTGCTTCCAGGGGCCCTGGTCCGCAATCGGTCGCTTCAATTCCGGTGCGAGCATGTCTTTCTGAAAACCTTGACCGCCGACTCGCCGTTTACGAATCGGATTCCTCCCGACAAGCTCTTGCGGGTGCCGATCGCGCACGGGGAAGGATGCTACTTTGCGGACCAGGGAACGCTCGCGCGCCTCAAGACGAACAACCAGATCCTGTGGCAGTACGTGAATCAGCGGGGCGAAGCGACCGAGATCGCGAACCCCAACGGTTCGCTGTGGAATATCGCCGGGGTTTGCAGCGAACGCCGCAACGTGGCGGGCTTGATGCCCCATCCGGAGCGCGCTAGCGAGGCGATCCTGGGCTGCGCCGATGGCCGTCTGATTTTCGAGAGCCTGATCCATAGCTGGCAAAGCCGGGCGGCGCCAAAGGCGGCGTAACCAAGGGGGCAGGATGCATACCATGACCGACCCAGCGATCAC
This sequence comes from uncultured Verrucomicrobiota bacterium, assembly GCA_964578605.1. Lineage (GTDB taxonomy): Bacteria > Verrucomicrobiota > Verrucomicrobiia > Limisphaerales > SIBE01 > JAXMHN01. The sequence continues at coordinate 61,116 of CAZODO010000011.1, forward strand.
ACCCGAACTCGTCAAGCAGCATAATCTCACCGCGGGGGAGTATGAGCAGATCAAGGCGCTGCTTGGCCGGGAGCCGAGCTATACGGAGCTGGGGATCTTTTCCGTGATGTGGAGCGAGCATTGTTCCTATAAGAACACGCGTCCGCTCTTGAAGACGTTCCCGACAAAGGCAACGAAGATCCTCGTTGGCGCCGGCGAAGAGAACGCGGGGATTGTCGACATTGGCGATGGCCTGGCCATTGCGTTCAAGATCGAGTCCCACAATCATCCCAGCGCGGTGGAACCTTTCCAAGGCGCCGCAACCGGCGTAGGCGGCATCATCCGGGACATCTTCACCATGGGGGCGCGGCCGGTGGCTTCGCTCAATTCCTTGCGGTTTGGTCCGATCACAGCAGACCGTTCTCCTCGATCCGGCCCTCTCCCTTCACCCCACGAGGGAGGGGCAGGAGTTGGCATCTCGCGTGCATCAAGTGCAGACAGTCTCCCTCTCCCTCGGGGAGAGGGCCGGGTCGAGGGAGGGATGGCGAGGAACCGGCGGCTTTTCAGCGGGGTGGTCGCTGGAATTGCGCATTACGGCAATTGCTTTGGCATCCCGACGGTGGCCGGGGAGGTTTACTTTGACGAATGCTACGAGGGGAACCCGCTCGTCAACGCCTTCTGCCTGGGGGTCCTGAGGCATTCGCAAATCGCCCGAGGGGCGGCCAAAGGGGTTGGCAACCCGGTGTTCTATGTCGGGCCGCCGACCGGCCGGGATGGTTTGGCGGGGGCGGCCTTCGCTTCGCAGGATCTCACCGAGGAATCCGCCGAACAGCAACGCGGGGCGGTGCAGGTGGGGGATCCCTTCATGGAGAAACTGGTGTGCGAGGCCTGCCTGGAACTGCTGGCCACGGGCGCCGTGGCGGGCATCCAGGACATGGGCGCCGCCGGCTTGACCTGTTCCACCTGCGAAACGGCGGCACGCGCCGGAACGGGCATCGAGATCGAATTGAACAAGGTCCCGCAGCGGGCGCCGAACATGACGCCCTACGAGATTATGCTCAGCGAATCGCAGGAGCGAATGCTGATCATCGTGCAGGCCGGGCGGGAGCAGGAAGTGCAGCGGATTTTTGACAAATGGGATTTGCCGTGGGCCCAGATCGGGGTTGTGACAGATACGGGGCGGATGGTGGTCAGGAACCACGGGCAGATCGTGGCGGATTTGCCGGCCAGCAAACTTGCCAATGACGCTCCGGTCTATCATCGCGAAGCGCGGGAACCCGGGTACATCGCCGCCGTCCGGGCCTTTGCGCTGGACGCGTTTCCGGACACTGCCAATCCCGTCGATGATCTAGGGCTTCTGCTGGTTTGGCCGACGATCGCTTCGAAGAACTGGGTTTACCGCCAGTACGATCACATGGTCCGCGATGGCACCGCCGTATGCCCAGGCTCGGACGCCGCGGTGCTGCGGATCAAGCGCGATTCGCTCCCGGTGACTCCGGAGGAACTCCAAGGCGAGGACCGGCCGGTTGAAGCGCCGGCCCGGGACAAGTTTATCGCCCTGACCGTCGATGGCAACGCCACATACGTCTACCTCGATCCTTATGTCGGCGGGAAAATCGCGGTCGCGGAGGCGGCGCGGAACCTTGCGTGCACCGGCGCCGTCCCGCTCGGCGTGACGGACAACCTCAATTTCGGCAACCCTCATAACCCGGAGATATTCTGGCAATTGAAAGAATCCGTGCGCGGCATGGCGGAGGCTTGCCGCGTGTTCCACGCGCCCGTCACCGGCGGAAATGTGAGCCTGTACAACCAGAGCCCCGCCGGGCCGATTGACCCGACGCCGACGATCGCCATGGTTGGGCTGGTGAGCGAGCCCGAACACATCACTACCCAGTGGTTCAAGGACGAAGGCGACGCGATCATTCTCCTGGGCGAAGCGGTGGATCCGGCGGACCCGCTCCAGGGCCTGGGAGGGTCGGCTTATCTCCAGCGGATCCACGGACTCAAGACGGGAACCCCGCCGCCCTGTGATCTGGAGAAGGAGGCCGAACTGCATGGGGCCTTGCGCGCCTTGATCCATACCGGCTCAGTCAAGAGTGCTCACGACTGCAGCGAAGGCGGGCTGGCGGTGGCTTTGGCCGAAGCCTGCATTTCACAGCAGGTCGCGCGTGAAACCCCGCGGTTGATCGGCGCCGAGGTCGACCTCGGGACGATGGCCGGCACGCGATTGGACGCACTCCTTTTCGGCGAGAGCCAGGGACGGGTGGTGATCACCACGGCCCCCCTTGACGCCGTTAAGGTGGTCGAGCGCGCCAAGATCCTCGGGGTCAAAGCCGCGGTGATTGGCAGGGTCGGCGGCACCCACTTGCGAATCAAGAGGGCGGATGGCGAATTCGCCTGGGAACTCACGCCGTTGCACGATCTTTGGTGGAATTCCATCGCCCGCGCCATGAAAGAGTAGGTCATGGGGCGTCTTGACCGGCATCGGGTTGACCCGTAGCTTCTCCGGCGCGTGGCAAAGCATGCGGCACTACCCCAAACATTATTGCGGCGTCTTCGGCATTTTCGGTCACCCGAATGCCGCGGAACTGACGTACTACGGCCTTTACGCCCTGCAACACCGGGGGCAGGAGAGCGCGGGGATCGTGGCCTGCGATGAAGGGCAATTCCGAGTGCACCGCGGGATGGGGCTCGTCCCGCAAGTGTTCGATGGCGAGGTCCTTCGGCGATTGACAGGCTCGATGGCCGTGGGCCATACCCGCTACTCCACAACGGGCTCTTCCCACCTGCGTAATGCCCAGCCGTTGACAGGCGATTGCCAGCTGGGCCAGATCGCCATCGCCCACAACGGCAATCTGACCAACGCGATGCTCCTCCGGGAGGAACTCGAACGGCGCGGCGCCATGTTCCAAACCACGGTGGACAGCGAGATCATTCTGCACCTGCTCGCGCAGCCGACGTTAGGCAAAGCCGAGAACAACCTGGTGCAAACCATGCGCCGGCTCGAGGGAGCCTATTCGCTCGTTGTCATGAGCGAGCACGAACTGGTCGCGGTGCGTGACCCCTATGGCTTTCGGCCGTTGTCGATCGGAAGAGTCGGAGACGCCTGGGTCCTGGCGAGCGAGACCTGTGCTTTCGACCTGATCCACGCCGAGTTCGTTCGTGATGTCCAGCCGGGGGAGATCGTCATTGTCGACAAGAACGGGCTGCGGAGTATCCAGGCGTTCCCGGAACAAGAGCGGAGGGCCTTCTGCATCTTCGAATACATCTATTTCGCCCGGCCGGATAGCAACCTCGCGAACCGCAACGTTTACCAGGTCCGCGTCGAAATGGGCCGGCAGCTCGCCCGGGAAAACCCGATTGACGCGGATGTTGTCGTGCCGGTGCCGGACAGCGGCAACTGCGCCGCCCTGGGCTATGCGCTCGAATCAGGCATCGAGTACCAAATGGCTTTCGTGCGAAACCATTACGTGGGGCGCAGCTTCCTCCAACCGTCGCAGCTCATTCGCGATTTCAACGTGCGGGTCAAGCTCAACCTCATCCCGGAGTTGGTCCGGGACAAGCGGGTGATCGTCATCGACGATTCCATCGTACGCGGAACAACCTGCCGGGCCCGGGTGGGCCAGCTGAAGGAAGCCGGCGCCCGCGAGGTGCACGTGATGGTGAGTTGTCCGCCGCACATGAACCCGTGCGTGTATGGCATCGACTTCCCCGACCGCAATAAGCTGATGGCGGCCAACAGCAGCCTGGAAGAGATCCGTCGCTACCTGAGCGTCGGCTCACTCCATTACCTCTCCTGGAAAGGATTGGTTCGCGCTACGGGGCTGCCGAAGGAGGCCTTCTGTATGGCCTGTTTTGACGGCGATTACCCGGTGCCCTATGACCAGAAGGTCGAAAAGGGCATCATGGAACGCCGCCGCGCGCGCGTGGAGAGCCTGGGCGAGGCTCTGGCGAAAGAGGCCCTCCAGCAGAAGCTCCTCTGACATTCGAGCCCGGGCCACTGACTTTATGAACCCTGTTCCACCGTTGCCAACCCCGCTCCGTCCGGACGCGCCGGACTCTCCCAAGTTCTTTGAGGTGTTGCGGACCCGCCGGTCTGTTCGCGCTTTCAGAAGCCAGGCGGTTGACGAAGCGCTGCTCCAGCAGATTCTGGCTGCCGCCAATAGCGCCCCGTCCGCCGGGAACCTTCAAGGCTATGAGATTGTCGTGGCCCGGGACGCTTCGAAGCGGGAAGCGCTCGTGGCAGCCTGCTACAATCAGAAGTTCATCGCTCAAGCTCCCGTCGTGTTGGTCTTCTGCGCAAACGCCCAGCGTTCGGAAGCCAAGTACGGCAAGGAAGGTGGCGAGTTCTTCTCGTTGCAGGACGCGACCATCGCTTGTGCTTACGCCGAGCTTGCGATTGCCGCCCTCGGATTGGCCACGGTGTGGATTGGGGCAATCGAGGTCGCAGCCCTGCGGAGGATCGTCGGTCTTCCTGACCAATGGAAGCCGGTGGCTCTCCTGCCGGTGGGATACCGCGCCGAGAACCCGCCGGCCACGCCCCGGCGGCCCTTGACGGAGCTGGTCCACGAAAGGTAACGCCGCGGCGCAGTTGGCTGGGCTTCAAGGAAGAACGCGGGTTGGAATGGACCGAGTTGCCGCTAACCGGCATTGGCAACGGCCACCGCTGCTAAGGTTTTCCCCCAGAGCTAAAACGTCATTTCCACGGATTGAAGCAGCTTGAAACGGCTGTAACTTGCTGAAATGAGGGAGAAAGCCTATTTTAAAGCAGCCGTTCCCAGCAGCAGCTTCGGACATGTTTTTCCGGAACCGATGCTCGCTCGAGACGGGAATTGAGGGCCGAAGCCCAGCAAGGTGAAACGAACCCTCGAACCAAAGGACCGTAATATGGCAAGACAGATTCAGACCTATTCAAGCGACAGTGGACAGGTCCCCTTCGCGATCAGTGAACCTGGAAGCGCGTTGAGCGAAAATCGCTACGCGGGCAGCTATGATGAGCCCGGTTCCTCCTTCGGCATCGAAGCCAAGGAGCCCGATCGTCAAACTGCCTCCCGCCGGGGAACCCGCAGCAGCCGTGGCCGGGGCCGGATGAATTCGGATGAGAGTGAAGAGCCCCGCAGTAGCGGAAGCCGGCGGAGCAGTGCCCGGGGCGGCACCCAGGCACGACGCGCTGCCGAAAGAGGAACCGCCGCACAGCGTGCTTCGGGGCCCGAGACCAAGGGCCGCAAGAAGAGCCGCCGCGGATTCGCGGCCATGAGCCCCGAGCAGCAGCGTGAGATCGCGCGCAAGGGCGGCTTGACCGTGAGTCGGAACCGCAGGCACATGGCGGAGATCGGCCGAGTTGGTGGTGAGCACAGCCATGGCGGACGGCGCGGGCGGCGTTAGTGCGCCGGCCGGTCGTGCTGTCCTTCGGCGGCTTGAAGGCTGGAAAGCTTCCCTCCAACTTCGGCACCCCAATTTAGCCCGCTCCCGGCGTTCCCGTTGCTGAGCGCAAGCCGACGCCGTGTCGTTCCCGTGAAGTGTGTCGTCCCGGTGCGGGGCAGTCCGCGCCGCCAGCGACGTCTACTTCTCGGTGGCCTGCGGAATCGGAACAGGCCGACCGCCGATTTTCGCGTCAATGACCGCCGCCAACCGAAGGATGTGCGAAGGATCTGCATCGGCTCCGGCTTCGACAACGACGTGAAAAAGGCCGCGCCGGAAGACGAAGTTGTTCCGGACCAACGTTCTTCGCCACCATTCTTCCGTCCAGAAGAAGTCTTCCCCCACGAAAGGGTGCATCCGCACGACGCGGTTGGGGTTCATTTTCCAGCCCACCCATTCGTTATGAAGCGAGCGGGTATCTTTCCAGCGCTGGATGTAGACGCGGAACAGCCCGCTGTTCATGACGAGATCGCCGCGGCCGAACAGGACCATGCCACAGCCGGTGCGCGAGTTCGTCAGCATCGCCTGCCGTTGCATGGACAGCATGACGCTGGTTGCTGCGTCCATCTGGTAGTCGATTTCCGAGGGGGTGCTGCGCGGGTCCACGAGGTACGCTGTCACATTCGTGGTCCAGCCTGGGCCAAGCTCGCCCAAAGTGGGAACGATGGCGGTCACAGGCTTTTCCACGAGTGGGGCGCGCTCGGCCAGGCACGGCCCCGGCAGCATTGCTGCAAGCGCCGCCGCGAACACCAGCCTGACTTGCCAACCTCGGGGCTTCATTATGTTTCCATAAGCTAACCCGCCATGCGCAACGCCGCGAGGGCGTCCGCCAAGGCGTGGTACTGCGGAAGCGAGTTGTATAGCTGCGCCGAAATGCGCAACACCCGCTTGGGCGCTGAGGGCCAGGGAACGATGGGCACTTCGATCGAGAACTCGTCGCGCAAACGGTCCTGGAGCGGATCTGTGTAGAGGGGTGAGGCCGGGGGCGTGGTGTCCGTGGAATCGGGGAGAGGAACGGACGCCAGCGACCCGATCAGGTCTTCGGGACATGGCGGCTCGATGCGCAGCCGACTGCAAAGGACATTGCGGGCAAGCCGCGCAAGCTGCCGATTCCGGGCCATGATCGCCGCCCAGCCGGCGTCTAACAGGCTTCCCATCATCCGTAATGCTTCGGGGACAGACAGCATGGCGGTCGGATCCCACGTGCCCGTCCAGCCGAATTCGATCAGGAATCTCGATCGGTCTGTCCGGGGTGAATTGGCACCGTGACTGATGATAAGCGGGCGCACAGCCTTCTGGAGATCCCGGCGCACGTAGAGGAACGCAGCGCCTTTCGGCGCGCAAATCCATTTGTGGCAATTGCCCGTGTAGTAGACCGCCCCGAGTTCGCGAAGGTTCAACGGGATCATCCCGGGCGCGTGGGCTCCATCCACGAGGAGTTCGACGCCGCGTTGTCCCAGCTCGTTTGCCAGCTTTGCGATAGGCAGGACCAGTCCGGTCTGGCTGGTGACGTGATCGACAAGCGCCAACCGTGTCCGGGCGGTGACGCGGCTTAGAATGGCGTCAACGGCGTCGTCGGCGCTCTTCAAAGGAAAAGGAACCGGCGCCACCACCACCGCGGTTCCCGCGCGTCCGGCGGCGTAGTGGAGCGCGTTCCGGCACGCATTGTATTCCTGATCCGTTACCAGCAACTCGTCTCCGGGCTTGAATTCCAGCGAGCGCAGCACCGTGTTGACGCCGGCGGTGGCGTTCGGAACAAATACCAGGTCTGCCTCGTCCGCCCCCACGAACTCCGCGAGAGCTGCCCGCGCATGGTCGAGGAGAATCTCCAATTCGCGCACGAAGAAATGGACTGGGCGTCGTTCCATCTGGTCGCGCAGCGCCTGTTGATAGGCGAGGACCGGATGCGGGCAGCTGCCGAACGAGCCGTGATTCAGGAAGATCGTCTCCTTGTCCAACGGCCACAGCGCGAGGTCGGTCGCGGGTCTGTTCAAGTCAAAGAGTGATGTCATGGATAAAGTCCTGCCCGTTCACGCCTTGTGCTTAGAGGCGATCCTTGCGGGCGGCAAGTCAATTGCCTGGAGAGGCGATGCGACTTCAGTGCGTGGGCGTGTGCCCGGGAAAAGGAAGTGCCCCTCTCCTGGCGACTGGCGAACGTCAAGGAGAGGGGCGAAGCGTGCCCACGTGCAGAACTACTCGACGGTGACAGGGCTGCTGGTGTTGGCGGTTTTGCTGCCGTCCGTCACGTCGGTGGCGGTAATCGTCCAGGTTCCAGGAGTGTTCAAGCTCACCTTGATGGTGGCCGTGCCTCTGACCATGGCGGTGTCGCCGGGCAGGAAAGCGCCTTCGTCCGTGCTGCTAAGCCTGACATTGTCACGTCCGCCGGTGGTCAGGTTCCAATTGTCATCCACGGCATTGACCATGACGTCGAATTCGACCCCGGCCGTTTGGGCGCTGGGCGTGCCCGTCTTGCCCGTGGCCGTGCCTGGAGCGGCTGTTTCACCAGGCAACAGGACCTGGAGCTTGGTGAACGAGCGCTTGATCAACCTCCAGAAGCCCGCATCGGCAGCTGGAAGATCGCTGGTGCGCAGCAACACGCGGTGCTTTGCCCCGACATCGAAGCCCGTCGGCGCGAGGCTGCGCCAGGGCCCCGTCACCGCCGGGGCGCCTTCCAGGGCAAAGTCCAGGGCGGGCAGGGTCCAGTCGACCCAGTACGCTGCATCGGTGGGGATTTCTTGGACCCCAAGTGAGCTGGTCGCGATGATCTCCCAGACATTCGTGTCGAGAGACTTGCCCAGGAAATTCGAGTCCGTGCCGGCGTTGTTGGGCAGCCCACTGAATTTGACATTGGAAAGCACGGCCATCTGACCCACGCGCGCCGGGTCCCCGGGCACGATTCCAATATAGATCTTCATGGTCCCGCCAAAAACAGGAGCCACCTCGGGCGGAAGGGCGGCCGAGTTTGTTTCGCCAGTCGGGGAGATGGTCGTGATATTGGTATCCTGATTGAAAAGGATGGTCCACGTGCCGGTGGGGGCGATGCTTCCGGCGCCACCCAAGTCCCCATCGCTGTAAAGGATGCCGTTGTCGTCCGGTGCGTTCGTTTTGTAATGCACGCTCGAATAAGCCGAACCATCCGCGTTGCCGCCGATCGTCCAGGCTAACACGTTGGGCTCGTGCCAGTCGGGATCCGAGCGCGCCGGGTCAGGTGTTCCAGGGACGAAGAACATGTGAAGTTGAAAGCCCGCCATGGCGGCGTAATCGGCGACCGTGAGAGAATAGCTGACGGTTCCAGGGGCGCCCACCCAGGAATAATCCTCGCCGACGGTGCGAATATTCTGGCGGTCCCATTGGCCTCCACTGGCGGCGATAAACGCCAGCCCCGGAGTCGGCGTGTTCAGCGAAAGGGTGGGCGGAGGCGGCGGCGCGTCGGAGCCCTTCAGAATCACGTTGTCCACCCAGAATCCGTAATTGCCACCAGCGTTCTTCTGCGCTTCCGTGATCCATTTCTTCAGCACAATGCCTTTGCTGGGGTCGATCCCGGAGATGGCGGGATCCAGGGGAACGCTGAGATGAGCCCAGCCCGTCGCCGCAGCTGCGGGGACCTGCACATTGCCGAGGGTCGGGCGGATGGAGAAGCCCGGGTAATCGACGGCCCAGAGGTAGATGCCGCCTTCGCCGCCCAGGGGTGGCGTGTTGAAATCGGCAATGGAAACGCTGGAGCTGGTGTCCCATTTGATGTCGAACTCCAGGCTCTTGTAATCGGACAGGTTAAAGTTGGCCGAAGTGGGGTGCGACCACGGGTTCCCTTCAACGCAGCCATAGAGTGTCAGGGTGTTCTGGTCTGCCGAGAACTCGGCAGCGATATAGCAGGCGCCGCCTCCGTTCCCGGTGTTGTCCTGCATGGGATCATGCGCCGCCGTGGCGTTGCCCCAAGCCGTCCCCCAACCCGCCACGTCGCTATCGAAGGTGCCCAAGACGAGATCCGTTGCGGCCAGGCTCGTGCCCGCGGAGAGGGTCAGAGCCAGCCCGGCCAAAGCCGAGATGAACCAGCGGTGTTTTGGATAGCGGTGTTTCATAGGTGTAATTCAGCTCAGAATAGAGTTCGAACCCAATGTGTCATGTCACCAGAACTGAGGACAACGGCATGATGAGGGGCTCTCGCAGACAACTTCCTGAAACTTCGGTTCGGTGCGTCGTGTATTCCCGAGCGAAGGGCAATGCCCCTCCCTGAAAAGGAAACAATCACGGTAAACCAGGCACTCAATATGAAGAACTTCGTTCGCTATTCACTCGCCGCACTGATCATGGCGGCTCTCACCCAGGTTTGCAGCCAGGCCGCGGATCGGCCGGCTGGCTATGTCGATTTCGGCAACCTGGCTCCGGACACCGCCGGCGACCAGTTCGTCGAGGTCAACATCAATAACAGCCTTATCTCCATGGTCGGTCGCTTCGCCGCCAAGGCAGAACCGGAAATCGCCGGGTTGCTCAAGGGATTGCACTCCATCCGCGTCAACGTGATCGGGCTGAACAATGGCAATCGCGCCGACCTGGTTTCACGGATCAAGGAGATTCGAGGCAAGCTCGATACCGGCGGCTGGCAGCGCATTGTGACAGCGCAACAGAAGAACGAAGACGTCGGCATTTACTTGAAAACCCGGGGCGAAGACGCCGTGGAGGGTATCGTGGTCACGGTCCTGGATGGACGCAAGCAGGCCGTGCTGATCAATATCGTGGGAGATATCCGGCCGGAAATGCTCGGAGTCATTGGCGAACGCTTCAATATCGATCCGTTGAAGGATGTCGGCCATGGCCTGCACGAGAAACACTCCGAACACTCCGAACACTCCGAAAAAGCAGAGGAAGAATAGGCCCAGAGGCCGCATCGGCCGCCGAACCCGACACCGCCCGGACCCCTCGTTGCGCCCGCCATGAACCCGACTGTTGAGCCTGTCCTGTCCCCCGCGCGCCGCGGCCGCCGCGTTGGGATCGCTATCCTGGTAATTCTCTTCCTCGCCTGCCTCCTGCTGGCCATCGGCATTGCCGGGTTCTTCCGGCTGAGTCGCGACACACGCGTTTTGCGGAACAGCTTAAGGACGAGCACGGAGTCCCAAATGGGCGCGTGGCATGAAAAGCTGGAAATCCGTGTGGGTACCCTGCCCCTTTGGGCGCTGCGCACCGGGTTGTCGTTCGCACCGCTGGAACCGGAAGCCCAACTGGCCTTGAGCAGCATCCGCGCCGCGGAGGTCGGCATCTATGAACTCGGCAGCCAAACGCCATATTTGAATAGTGGCGAACTGTTGCGCGCCGCCGACCTGGGGATGGCGAAACGTGGTTGGGATCGGACGGTTGCGGTCTGCCAAAAGGGCGAACTTGTGGCCGTCTATATGCCTATCGAGAACCAGGATTCGGAGAAGTTGCGAGCCTGCGTGGCCGTGTTCCAAGGGCGCCAACTGATCCTTGCCTCAGCTCGCGGCGATCTCAAACCGCTGTTCGACCTGGCGCAGATGCATCCGGAATGGCAGCGGTTCTGACACGGGCTCGCCCTTCCTCCCTTCTTCTGCCGCTCTAAACACGGTCTTCACCCGGTGCTCACCCGTAGATCACCCGTTCCCGAACGGGTCATCTACGGGTGAACTACGGGTGAACTACGGGTGAACCCCGGATGGAGGTCGGGAAGAACGCGGCTTCTGCGGGAGTGCGCCGCGTGCCAAGCTCCCCTGCCCGCCCTTGGGATTGTGCCATTCTGGCACTGTCATCTTGGCACAAAACTTCAACTCGGGTGGCAAGTTGGCCTTGCGCACCCGAGTTCTTGCTTAAAATGGCGTCTGCGCCGGTTAAAAAGGCGCCGGTTCGTCGCCTCTGTTAATACCGGTAATGTTCCGGCTTGTAAGGGCCTTCGACCGGCACCCCGATATAATCGGCTTGTTTCTTGGAAAGTTTGGTCAGCTTAACGCCAATCTTCTCCAGGTGCAGCCGCGCGACTTCCTCGTCCAGCCTCTTCGGAAGACGATAGACGGCGGGTTTGTAAGTGTCGCGGTGTTCCCACAGATCGATTTGGGCCAGCACCTGGTTGGTGAAGGAGTTGGACATCACGAAGCTTGGATGGCCCTGCGCGCAACCCAGGTTCACGAGGCGGCCTTCGGCCAGCAGGAACATCTGGCGGCCGTCCGGGAAGATGTACTTGTCCACCTGCGGTTTGATATTGATCTTTTTGATCCCAGGAGCGGCATTGAGCCGGTCCACCTGGATCTCGTTGTCGAAGTGGCCAATGTTGCAGACGATCGCTTGGTCTTTCATCTTCTGCATGTGGTCGAAGGTGATGACGTCGCAATTGCCAGTGCACGTGACGTAAATGTCGCCTGTCCCCAGAGTCTCCTCGATAGGCGCGACTTCAAAGCCTTCCATGGCGGCCTGGAGCGCGTTGATGGGGTCGATCTCGGTCACAATGACGCGTGCGCCGAACCCGCGAAGGGAATGGGCGCTGCCTTTGCCAACGTCGCCGTAGCCGCAGACAACGGCCACTTTGCCCGCAATCATCACGCCAGTGGCGCGCTTGAGGCCGTCAGCCAGCGACTCGCGGCAGCCGTAAAGGTTGTCAAACTTCGATTTGGTAACGGAATCGTTCACGTTGATGGCGGGAACCAGGAGCTTCCCGGCTTCGAGCATCTGGTAAAGACGATGGACGCCGGTGGTCGTCTCTTCTGAAACGCCGCGCCAGTCCTTGACGATCTCGTGCCAGCGGTAAGGGTTTTCGCGCTGCACGTCTTTGAGCAGGTCTTTGATGACCTGTTCTTCCTTGCTTCCCGAAGGGGTGTTGACCCATTGGCTGCCGTCCTCAAGCTCGTAGCCCTTGTGGATCAGGAGCGTGGCGTCGCCGCCGTCGTCCACGATCAATTGCGGGCCCTTGCCATTGGGATGCGCGAGAGCCTGGTAGGTGCACCACCAGTATTCCTCGAGCGTCTCGCCTTTCCACGCGAACACAGGCACGCCGCGTTTGGCGATGGCCGCCGCGGCATGGTCCTGGGTGGAAAAGATGTTGCAACTGGCCCATCGAACGGACGCCCCGAGTTCAGCGAGCGTTTCGATAAGCACGGCCGTTTGAATGGTCATGTGCAGGGAACCGGTAATACGCACGCCTTTCAGCGGCTTGGTTCCGGCGTGCTTCCTGCGCACCGCCATCAAGCCGGGCATTTCCTCCTGCGCGATGTCGATCTCCTTGCGGCCCCAATCCGCGAGACTGAGGTCCTTAACTTTGTACTCGAGGGTCTTTTCCCCGGTCGTTTCAATGCTCGTGCTCATGAAGTCTTCGTTCGTCCCTTATCCATTGCTGTTCACTTCACCGCGCGCTTGAGGGCGGCGGCTTTGTCGGTTCGTTCCCAGGTAATGCTGCCCAGGTCGTCGATCTTGCCGAAATGGCCGTAGTTGGTGGTCTTCGAATAGATCGGGCGGAGCAGGTTGAGATGTTTGATGATATCCGCCGGCTTGAAGCTGAAAACCTCTTCGACGGCCGCGGTGATTTCCTCGTCGCTCACCAGGCCCGTGCCGAAGGTCTCCACCGATACAGACACCGGTTTCGGATAGCCGATCGCGTAGGCGAATTGGATCTCCGCGCGGCTTGCCAATCCCGAAGCCACGATATTCTTCGCCACATACCGGCCCATATAAGCCGCACTGCGGTCTACTTTGGAGGGGTCCTTGCCGCTGAACGCGCCGCCACCATGCCGGCCCATGCCGCCGTAGCTGTCCACAATGATCTTGCGCCCGGTCAGGCCGGTGTCGCCTTGCGGACCGCCCGTGACGAATCGGCCGGTGGGATTGATCAAGTATTCGGTCCTGCGGTCCAGCATATCCTCGGGCAGCACCTTCTTGACCACGTTCTTGATGATGAAATCGCGAATCGTCTTGTGCTTCGCATCGGCGGCGTGCTGGGTGGAAACGACGACGTTGGTGATGCGCACCGGCTTGCCATCCACATACTCCACCGACACCTGGCTCTTGGCGTCGGGACGCAGCCATTTCACTTCGCCCGTCTTGCGGATCCGGGTGAGTTCGCGGCCGAGTCGATGGGCGAACATGATGGGTGCAGGCATCAATTCCGGGGTTTCGTCGCAGGCGTAGCCAAACATCAGGCCCTGGTCGCCGGCGCCCTGTTCCGCCGTGGCTTTGCCTTCGGCTGCGCGGGCATCAACGCCTTGCGCAATGTCCGAACTCTGAGTCGTGACGACGTTCAGAATGAAAACTTTGTCCGCGTGGAAGACGTCGTCGCCATGGGTGTAACCGATGTCGCGAATGGTTTCGCGAACGATGTCGTTGTAGCTGAGCTTGGCGCGGGTGGTGATTTCGCCACCGACGACAACGAGGTTGCTCTTGGCGTAGGTCTCGCAAGCGACCCGGCTGCGCGGGTCTTCGGCGAGGCAGGCGTCAAGCACGGCATCGGAAATGGTGTCGCACACTTTGTCCGGATGGCCTTCGCCCACGGACTCCGAAGAGAAGATGAAGGTTCTGCTCATGTGAATGTTGTTTGGGTGACTGGCCTGCCGAAGTCACATATTGACGTATCAGGATGCGAAGATATATAAAGTATCTCGCGCGTCAACAATGAATTCATGAGCCCTTCGTATGCCAGACACTCTTAAGCTCTTGCGTTCCCTGGCAGATTCGACCCGGCTTCGCATCCTCGCGTTGCTGGAGCGGACCGAACTGTCTGTGCATGAGCTTCAAGAGATCACGCGGCTTGGGCAGTCGCGCATTTCGACCCACCTGGGGCTGTTGCAGGAAGCGGGTTTGCTGGAATCACGCCGCGAAGGCAAACGAACGTTTTACAAGCTCAATGGTCAAGCCGACGCCGCGGCAGGCGAGGCCATCCAGCTCGGGCTTCGCGGGGCCAGCGAACTCCCGGAGCATGCCGAAGACAAGCTGAACTTGAGGCGGATCTTGGCTCGGCGCAAAGAGCAGGAGAAAGTGTTCTTTGACCAGGTGGCAGGCCGGTTTGACCGCTCGTATGGTCCGGGGCGATCCTGGCAGGCTTTTGGCCAACTCCTGCTTCGGATTCTGCCTCCGCTCCGGGTGGCCGATCTGGGGTCGGGCGAAGGTTTGGTTAGCGAACTGCTGGCGCGCCGCGCCAAACACGTCATTGCCGTCGATAACTCGGAGAAAATGGTAGCGTTCGGCGCGAGAAAAGCGAAGAAGATCGGCCTGACGAACCTCGAGTTTCGTCTTGGGGACCTTGAAGAGCCACCGATCGAAGCGGAAACGATGGATCTCGCGATCCTTAGTCAGGCGCTGCACCACGCGGGCGATCCTGGCCGGGCGCTCCGAAGTGCTTATCGCATCCTGGTGCCGGGCGGCCAAATCATGATTCTGGATCTGTTGCAGCACGCGTTCAAACAAGCCGACGCGCTTTACGGCGACCGCTGGTTAGGCTTTACGGAAGCGGAGCTGCAATCCTGGCTGGAGGAAGCCCATTTCAAGCAGATCGAGATTACCGTCGTGGCGCGGGAAGAACAGCCGCCCAATTTCCAGACCATCCTCGCGGCGGGGGTGAAATAGGGCGGGCTGATCGGCGAAAGCAGGCGCGGTCAGGGCGTGCCTGCCCACCCCGGCTTTGCGTTCCGCCCAAACCAGTCCGTCAACAGGCGCTGCCGATCTGTGGGCGACGGGGCAGGGGTGGTGATCCGCCGTTCCGGGCCGTGCTCCACGCTCCAGCCGCTCCATTCACGAAACGCATGGTAGCTCCAGTCCCATCCATGCCCTTCGAAAACGTCGATCAGGTCCTTGAGATACCGAAAGGCGCTGTTGTCCGGCGCCCATCGAATGGCACTGAATTCTCCGATGTAAAAGTGCACGTTGTGCTTGCGCTGGAAATCAACCACAGGCTTTAGAGCGGCTTCCAGTTGCTCCTTGTTCCATTCCTTCCCCTCGATCACGCCGGGATAACGATACTCCGGGCCGGCGCCATGGACGCCCTGATGAGTGAACGCGTGCGGCATGTACATGTGAACGCTGTAAACCACGTTCGAGACGCCGAGCGGCTCGAAGTCTGCCAGACCGTCCGGGCCACCCCAGCCAGCCGGCTCCACGATGATCGCGCGCACCGGGTCCACAGCGCGGATCGCGCGCGCCGCGCGCTCTGCCAGACCTTGCCAATCGTCGCATCCTTCCTCGACAAGGTCCTCCACGGGCTCGTTGGCGAGATCGTACCCCCAGATCGGCTTCGCGTCCTTGTAACGGGCCGCGACCCGGGCCCAGAAATCGACGAATTTGGCTTGGCAGGCCGGATCGGTAAAGAGCCGGTCGTCCGATCCGACATAGCCGCTCACCGTTGCTTTTCCCCCGGGTGGCGAGTGCAGATCGAGCGCGATGTAAATGCCGTACTTCTCGCAGAACGGCAGCGCGGCATCGAGTTTCCGCAATTCGTTCTCGGCCCAGGTATCGAATTCGTTTAAGGCCGAAGGTTGACCCGGACGGCCATGGCGGATCAGCTGCCATCGGAGCAGGTTCGCTTTCCAATCGACGCCCAAGACCCGAAGGCTGGCAGGGTCGATGCCCGGACTGATCATTGCGCCGCGCAATCGCGGCAGGTCATGCCCCTTAAAGAAGGGCATGCCGTCCGGCTTCTCCGCCGCGCTTCGGGAAGCCCCTACGAGGCTGATCCGCAGGTCGTCAAACCAAGCCTTTCCGCCCACGCCTTCCAGTCCCAGAATCAAGGTTGCGTTGGTGGCGTCCGTGGGAATGCGGGTCGAAAAGGCGACACGCTGCCAGTCAAAAGTGCCCACGCCGATATCGGCCTGGGGCCACAAACGCCGGGTGGGCGTCTGCAGTGCCAGCATGAATTTGATGCCGTTCCATGCCTTGGGTTTCGCAGTCACATCCGATGCCTTCACCATGGCGGCGGCGCGAATCAGGCCTCCTCGCAGCGCTTCCACCGGCAGTGAAATGCTCACCATCGCGGCCCTCGGCGCGTTGGTGTCGCGCTCGACCGCCAGCGCCTGGCTCCCGGAATGGCCGGTGTCGAGCCGCCCCGGGCCGGCCCACCCCTTCAACCCATCCGCCCCCTCGAAGTTGGATTCGAACACGACCTGACCCGTTTGAGTGGTTGCTGTCTGGCCGTGCGATTCGGGCGAGTGGATTAGGAGAGTCCAAACAGCCAGAGAGGCGCAAATCGACCCCAGTGCTCGTAGGTTCCAGGCTCGGATACCGCTGGTTTGCGTGATCATATTCGTAACCGTCATCGTGATCGCAAAGGGGCTCGTAATTCCAGGCCAAAGAAATGCACCCGTTCCGTTTCAAGGCTGGCGCGCGCGATAGAAGCGAGCGGGATAGGCGGAACTCTCGGCCTCTCTGAACGCATCGGCCGTATCAACCCGGTTCGTCCCCACAGGCACCCAATTCACCAGGTTGGTCGAAGCTTGAACTTCGGCCCACTCGCCTCGCCCGGACAGGCGGAAGCCGAACGCTGCGCCACCGGCGCCAAAGCCCATCCCGGAGGTGACGATCGCGAGCGCCGGGACGCCTTTACGAATGGTGTTATTGGCCCCATCGGCCACGTACAGAACTCCCGACAATGCCACTGCCAAACCGACAGGGTAATAGAACCGCGCGCCCTTCCCCACGCCATCCACGCCCCCAGCGCTCCCAGGCCATCCGCCCAGCGTCGTGACCGCTCCCGAAGGCGTGATCCTCCGGATCGTGTGGTTTGAGCTATCCGAGACAAAGATGTTGCCCGCCGCGTCCACGGCGATGGCCATTGGCTGCATGAAGCGCGCGGCCACCCCTGTGCCGTCGGCGCTGCCGCCTGGCCCAGCTTGCCCGGCGAGCGTGGTTACCACAGCGTCGGGGGTCATCTTGCGGATGGTGTTGTTCTGGGTATCGGTAATGTAAAGGTTCCCGCGCGTGTCCAAGGCCAATCCGTGCGGTTGGCTGAACAGGGCCGCGCGCCCCGTTCCGTCTTGGGTGCCAGGCTGGCTTCCCCCGGCGACGGTGCTGACCACTCCGTCCGGCGTGATCTTGCGGATGGCGTTGTTGTAGGCATCGGAGACGTAAAGGTTCGTCGCCGCGTCCACCGCCAGGCCATATGGCCAATGAAACCGCGCCTCGGCCGCCGGACCGTCCTTGAACCCACCCACCGGGTTCCCATACCCGTCCAATTCGTACTTCCCCGCCAGCGTGCTGACGAAGCCTTCGGGTGAAACCTTGCGGATCGTGCGGCCGTGGGGTTCCGCCACGTAAACGTTACCCGCGCCGTCCACCGCCGTTCCGGCCACGCCGTCGAAGCGGGCCTCCGCGCCGGGGCCATCTTTATGGCTGCCGATGCGCACAGGTTCCCCCGCGAATGTCGAAACGAGCCCGGCGGGCGTCACCTTGCGTATCGTGTTGTTGCCTGTGTCGGACACGTAAAGGTTGCCGGCGCTGTCCATCGTCATCCCAGACGGTCCATCAAACCGCGCGTCGTCCCCCAAACCATCGGCCCTGCCCGGGTTCGCTGCCATGCCGACGAACGTGGTGGCCACCCCGGCGGACGTCACTTTCCGGATGACGCAGTTCTTGGAATCCGCCACATAAACGACGCCCAAGTCGTCCGCGGCCACGCCGGCTGCGCCGTTGAACAGCACGTCGTAACCGGTCCCGTCCGCGTATCCTGGCATAAACGCGTTGCCCGCGAGGGTGGTCACCTCGCCGGCCAGTGTGATTCGGCGAACCGAACCGTCCGAGGCGTAGAGGTTGCCGTCACCACCCAACGTCAAAGCACCTGGGCCAAGAAATTGCGCCCCAGATCCCGTGCCGTCCTGAGTGCCCTGGACGGGCGAACCCGCCAGTGCCGTCACGACGCCCTCGGGTGTTACCTTGCGGATTCTCCGGGTATCCGCCACGTAGACGTTTCCACCGGTGTCAACGGCCACGCCTCCCGGCCAGGAAAACCGCGCTTCGCTCCCCGTTCCATCGACGCTCCCTTCCGAACCGGCCATTCCGGCCAACGTCGTCACCGCACCGGACGGCGTGATCTTCCGGAGGGTGCTGTTGCGTGTGTCGGAGACATAGACATTCCCCAAACCATCCACGGCCACGGCAGTTGGTTGTCTGAATCGCGCCTGGTTTCCGATTCCATCGGCGCTGCCCGCTTCCCCGGCTAACCCAGCCAGCGTCGTCACGAAGCCTTCGGGGGTGACTTTCCGGATCGTGTGGTTTTGGGTATCGGCTACGAAGAGGGTGCCCCCGGCGTCAGCCGCGATTCCCTCCGGCCGGTTGAACCGGGCCGTGCTGCCCAGGCCGTCCGCCTGCCCCGGGGTATCGGCCAAACCCGCCAAAGTCGTCACAAGCCCTTCGCGAGTCACCTTGCGGATGGTGTGGTTTTCGGAATCCGCGACGTAAAGGTTGCCCGCAGCGTCCCTGGCCAACCCGAGCGGCATCTTGAACCGGGCCGCACTGCCCAGGCCGTCGACTGCACCGGGACCGCCCGACCGCCCCGCGAGCGTCGTGAACCCGTAGGGCTCAAACACGGATTGCGCGCTGCCCCCCTCTGCGATAAACGCCGAAACAAGCAGGCCGAGAATCAAGCCCCGGACGCGGCGCCCGAGGGCTTGATGATATCGGGGACAGGAAGTCCGGCGAACTATCGAATCGAACAAGACGGAGGAGTTCACAATTCAGATCGAATATGAGATTGCGGACATTTCGCCTGAAAACCGACAACCGTCAAGAGCGGCCATTACGACGACAGCAATTCTGCCCATGAACCTCAAAATGGTTGGCTTGATTACCAACTATTTGCGCAACGCGAGGTTCAAGGGCGCAGTGCGCGCAATCCTGTTCCGGGGTGATCTCATTAAGGAACTCGCAGAGTGGAACTGCGCAGGTGTCTCCGTAGTGTCTCCGTAGTGTCTCCGTAGTGGCGGGCAGGTCCAAGGCAGGTCGTGGCCGAGTGTTATCGTGGCTATGGAGAAGGACTTCGGACGGATTTCGGAGCTATCACGGGGTAAATATTCGGGAAACCCCGTCGAGTCTGCAGATTTCTAGACTTTTTGCGGG
>CAZODO010000012.1:0-80484 GCA_964578605.1 uncultured Verrucomicrobiota bacterium
CTTACAACCGGAAAAATCCAGGAAATCCCCGTCTTTGAGCTGCGGAATGTAGGATAGCATGCGCCGGAAAAGCGAGTTGTTGTATGGGTAAGTGGCTTTATGTCAGTTCCTTGTGCGATGGTGACAATTGACCCCATTTTTCGGTCGCGATCGTTCGGTTCCCGTCCGATTTCGCGGCTGCCGGTCCAGGATCAGCCACATGAACGCAGGGCAACTGCTGGATTGACGCGCATCCGTCAGGCGCGCTAATTTGTTTTGAGAACCAGACAACCTTTTAAAGCCTGCTTTGAGTCCCTTATGAATACGCTGACTCATCATTCAAAAAACTTGCGGCGCTCCCTGCCTGCCTGGAACCGTGCCGCCTTCACGCTGATCGAGTTGCTTGTCGTGATCGCGATTATCGCGATTCTGGCCGGGATGCTGCTTCCGGCTCTCGCCAAGGCCAAGACCAAGGCGCAAGGAATCAAGTGTCTCAATAATCTTAAGCAACTCCAGCTTTGCTGGATCATGTATGCCCATGACAATGACGACAGGCTCATCCTGAACAACTTGGGAAGCCAGGATGCCTGGATCGACGGACGCTTCACGATCTCGGCGGCACCGGGCTGGACGAACATCACGATCATCACCAACGGTCAGCTCTGGAAGTACAACTCCTCGTTGGAGATCTACAAATGCCCTGCCGACGAGCCTTGGCCCAAGACCGGCGCGAGGCGAGTCCAGCGGGTGCGAAGCTATTCCATGAGCGGGATGATGAGCAGTGATCAAGATTGGGTCCAGAACGACCGGGTGAAGGCGTTCAAGAAGCTAAGCGATATTCGCGCACCGTCACCGTCTGGCGCCCTCGTCTTCCTGGATGAAAACCCCTACACCATCGACGATGGGTATTTTGCCTGCCGATGCTTCGACGCGACGCCCTACTGGCAGAATGCTCCGGCCGGCCGTCACAACAACGGCGGCGTGCTTTCGTTCGCCGATGGGCACGCGGAACTCTGGCGTTGGCTCGAAGCCAACACCTCCAAAATCAAAACGCTCGACGCCCCGGCGGTGAAGCCGGTTGACCGCGACCTGCAGCGCTTGCAGAAGGCCGTGGTGGACCGGGCGGAACTGGGAATCTGAGAGGTCTACGAACTCCCTGGATAGGTAATCACCCTCACCGAAAATGGGTAATCACCTCTATTTCCTCAATCGCCAGAATAGAGCATATTGAAATTGGGTTCCGGGTTTTTATGGGTAGACCGGAATGACACCCGCGTGCGGAGGGGCTAATGGCCGGACGCGGGTGATCGTTTTTGTACCGGCGTCGGCGGCGTTGGCAGCCTTTGTGCCGCGCTTGCGGGAGGGTGGGGTGGACGGACTAGGCGGCGGGATGCATCTCGTCGGGCAATGCCGGCAAATCCGCCGGGCGGTGCCGCTCTTCTTCGGTGAACATCACCCACAAGGTATAAACCCCAAGCGCCGTCCCCAATGGGAAGTGGATCAACTCCAGCAGTCCAAGAACGATGATCAGCACGCGGGCCCATTCTTTCCCTCCCAGCAAGGCCCATCCGCCGATGATGCCCGGAACGGACAGGATCGCAATAACGCCACCGATGCAGAGGCCCACCGTGCCGACGATCGCCGCCGGCCCGACTTCCCCATTCCAGATGACAATTCCGCCCGCCGTGCCGAACAGGGTGAAGATGATCGTGGCGGCGAGGAGCCCGAGCGCCCCAAAAAGGATGTGAAGCGCGGCGACGACTTTGACGTGAGTACTCATGTCAGGTTTGTGGTTGCAGCCCGGACTTTAATCCCGAAGTCAGATCGCCGAAAATTATAATCCCGTCCCAGGTTTGGAAACAAGCGAGGGGGTGGACCGTGGGCCACGATTGGCAGGGCCGAAATGGCAGGGCTGGGCCGCCGGCCCGGCCCTGCCCTTGCCTCCTGTAAGCGCAGCAGGCTGTGCGAACAAAGGTCGGAACTGGCCTTGAAGCCGGTTCAATCCAGAGCCTCGCACTCTCCCAACCTGGCTTGCACTTCCTCATCCACGCTCAAACGCAACCAGCCAATCGCGCGTCTCTCGCCGGGAAGAATGCGGAGATTTTGAGCGGCGGCAACTTCCGGTTCGAAGCAGCACCCTCGCGGCCCTTGCGAGGTCAGGTTGAACCCGTGAAGCGCGTCGGCGGCGCGCAAGCGCGCCGCCGGCCATTGAACGCGTATCGGCGGCACAGGGGCGTATTCGGTCTCGCCGCTGTTCACGAGGGCAATGTGGACCAATCCCCGGTCCGGACGGCTCACCTCAACCTGGAGCTGCCGGACGGGCGTTCGACCTTCCATCACGGCGGCGAGGGTTGGCCATGGCCAGTTCAACCTGTCACCGGTCACGGGCAGCCGGAACCAGATCACGCCTTTCAGCCCCTTCGGGCCATGGGTCGACCATTCCCGAACCAGGCCGGCCATCGCCGCTGGATCGGCTCGCACCTCCCGGGTCCGGACGTCTGGCGGCCAGGATGGGGAGGGGCCCTCAGCTGAAAGCCCCAGAAACTTGCCGTTCGCGCTAAACGCCACCAAATAACCGTAAGTCGGCAACGCCACCGTGAAAGGCACGCCCATTTGCCCGGCGCGATCGACGGCGCGCTTTGCCGCGACCGGGTCGCACAGTTCAAACCCTGCGCCGATGTCTTTCGGCCGCTCCAAAGAATGGACCTGCAGCACGTAGTTGTCGGCGGCGGAAACCAGCTCTTTGAAACCGGGCCTGCGCAACCAGCTTGGGAGGGCCGTAATGCCAATGGGCGTGGGCGCAACGCGCTTTCGAATGACGCCAATCCAGGTCCGGTAACCGTCCAGCTTGGATTCCGCACAATCGAAATCGATCTGCAGTTCCGAAACTTGCAGGCCGTTGGTGTGAGCCTCATGGACAATCGATCTGGCCAAGGCGCTCAGCGCTTCGATCGGTTCCCCGGCCGGTTCGAATGGGCCAGGGTAGGGGCCGATTCGCAATGCCAGCCCGACAGACCGCCCGGTTTCCCGCAGAACGGCATAGTCCAAAGGCACTCGGATCGCACGCGGCTGTTTCCGAACCCACGTGACCTCGGCGCTCAGCGCAATGACGCGGGTGAAGTGAGGCGCGTGCTGCGAGACGGTTTCCCGGACCTGGCGGTTCCAATCCCGCTGCCAAACGTAAGCTTCGTGTGAGAGCGGGGGACGGGCCGGTTCACCCAGGCAAACGGCGGACCCGAGCAAGCAGGCCACCATTATCCGGGGTTGGGGGGACATTCGGAACCGACGGGCAGCGGCGGAGGCGAGTGCGATGAACCAGGGCAATAGAGAGGTCTTGCTCAAGCTTCAATAGCCAGACAGTTTTCCGGTCCTGGGGCAATTCCCAATTGCCCAATGAGACAGGATTCGCCCGCTGGAGCAGGGGCCCTGCGCGAATTGGGGATGGCCAGCGCCAGGGCGACTGTGGTCCGGTTCGGGCTGCATTCGCTCTAAACAAATTATAACCATATTTCTGTTAATTTGATTGTATAGTGAGTAAATAAATCACGAAATTATCACGAGTATAGCACGAGTATAGCAACACCGGGAGGAGGTCGAATCTTTTCCAGGCGAAGGGGCTTGGCACTTTGCACTTTCCGGTTCGGCGCCTTCCACGATAATCACCCATGTGATGTGGCTGGAATGGGCCGCCTTGGGCGGGTTGATCGTCTGTTTGGCCGGGAGCGTGTTCTTCGCTCTCGCCGAGTCGGCGTTGTTCTCGCTGGGCCGATGGCGGGCGCAGCAACTGGCCGAGGACGACCAAGCCAGGGGCGGGAAAGTCCTTCAATTGCTCCAGAACCCGCGAGATCTTCTCGGCACGATCGTTCTTGGCAACACGCTGTGCAACGCGGGGGTCGTGGCCATTGTGCTCGGGTTGGGCTGGTCGGGTGGCTGGGTTGCTGGCCTTGCGGCCTCAAGCGCCTGGCTCCTGGTCCTGGTGGCAGGCGAGGTGTTGCCGAAGACGGCAGGCTCGCGAGCGCCGGAGTACTGGGCGGTGAGAGTCGTGAGCCTGGTGGCACGCCTGAAGAAGCTCACGGGTCCCTTGCATCGCCTGGCCCAGCGGATCAGCCTCGCGGTCTTCCGAGGGATCGTTCCCAGCTCCTGGGGTCCGGAAGCCCCGGTGACCGGCGACGAGTTCCCGGAATTGCTCGAAATGGCATGTCAACAGGGAGGGCTGGGCCGGGCCGAGCGCGATCTCATTCAGCAGATCATTCGCCTGGACCGCCGCACGGCGCAGGATGTGATGAAGCCCCGGGCGCAAATGGCCTGTATTTCCGACGATTTGCCCGTGGAAGAGATGATTCTGGCGGCCCGCAAGCTTAAGCACCGCCGGCTGCCGATCCATGACGAGAAGCTGGACACGATTGTGGGAATGCTGAACACCCGGGCGCTGCTGCTCGATCCACAAGCGGACCTTTCCGAGGCGGTGGAATTCCCGTCGTTCGTGCCGGAGTCGATGAATCTGCTGCAGTTGTTCCGGAGCTTTCAACGGCAGCGGCGCGGGATCGGGATTGTGCTCGACGAATATGGCGGCACCGCCGGGTTGGTCACCACCGAGGACATCCTTGAGGAGGTGGTGGGCGAGATCTACGGCGAGGCTGAAACGGAGGGATTCAGCGTGGAGAAGCTGGGGGAAGGCCGTTGGCGCGCGAATGGAACCACTCGGATCGAGACGTTCCGGCCGGAGTATCCGGAGATTGGAGAGGTGAACGGGGTGGATACGCTGGGAGGCTTGATCGTGACGCAGCTTGGGGTGGTGCCGGCGCAAGGGGAATCCGTGGTGTTCAGGGGGCTGCGGTTGACGGCGCTCCTGGCCGATGAACGCCGCGTGCGGGAGGTCTTGGTAGAAACCATGAAGAAACGAGGAGGCACCTGATGGCTGCCGCTGTCCTCTATTGGCTGGCGCTTCTGGGAGCGTTGCTTGTGGCCTTCCTGTTTTCCGGGATGGAGGCAGGAGTCCTCGCCCTGAGCCGGTTCCGAATTCGTCGCCAAGCCCGGGCCGGGATTCGCCGGGCGCAAGTCCTGCAACGGCTCCTCGATAACCAGGAGAATATCCTTTGGACAATTCTGGTGGGAAACACGCTGGCGACGGTCACCGCGTTCAGCCTCGTGCTGGCCGGGCTTCGCAGCGCATCGGGCGGGCGGATGGGGTTCGTGATCCCGGCGTTCGGCGTGGCGGTCTTCCTCTTTTATGCCCTTGCCGATCTGTTGCCGAAGATGGTTTTCCAGGAGCATCCAAACCGCCTCTGCCTGGCGCTGGCGACGCCTTTCCGGATTGTCCAGGTCCTCCTCTCGCCCCTTGTGGCGGTGCTGACGTGGTCGTCGGTATCCCTGGTCCGCCTCACAGGCGGCGAGCGCTCCGGAAGAGGGGCGCTCAGCAGCCGCCGAGCCGCCCGCCTTGCCATCCAGGAAACTTCCCAAATCCTGACACCAGAGGAGCGCGCGATGGTAAACCGGGTTTTGAACCTGCAGGACCTGACCGTCCGGTCAATCGTCGTTCCGCTCGACCGGGCCATTGGAGTGACGAAACAGACACCCGTGCGCGATCTGCTCGAAATCTGCCGGGGACAGCCGGTCGGGCGTCTCCCGGTCTGGGACGGTGACGGCCCGGCTCGCCGAACGATCGGGATTGTCAGCCTGAGCGCGCTCCTGTTCACGGAAGAGGTCGACCCGGCGACACCGGTGGTGCGCTACGCCAAGCCGCCCACCCACTTCCGGGAAGACCTGCGGCTTGAAGAAGCGCTGCGGCGAATGCAGCGCACCCGGCAACGAATGGCGGTGGTGATCGGGCTTGATGGCCGCGAGTTGGGAATCGTGAACCTGCGCGACATCTTGAAGTCCATCTTCGGGGAAGTGACGTTGTGATGCTATGGATACCGAGGGTCTCATCGAACTTGCGCTCCAGATCCTGGCCGTGGTCGTCCTGGTCCTGATCAATGCCTTTTTCGTGGCCGCCGAGTTCGCCCTGGTCAAAGTCCGGGAAACACAACTGACGCCGCTGATCATGAAAGGGCACCGGCGCGCGCGCATTGCCCGGCGGGTGATCCAGAACCTGGACGCATCGCTGAGCGCCTGCCAATTGGGCATCACGCTGGCGAGCATTGCCCTCGGCTGGATTGGGGAGCCGGTCTTCAGCCGGTTGTTGGAGCCGTTAATGAACGCGCTGAATGTCGGGTCGGAAGGCGTGCGCACGACCGTGGCGGCCGTGGTCGGGATGAGCGTCATCACCTTCCTCCATATCAGTGCCGGCGAGCAGGCGCCCAAATGGCTCGCCATCCAGCGGCCCTTGCCCACTGCGCTCGTGGTCGTGCAACCCTTGGCCTGGTTCCACCGCGCGTCTTATCCTTTCATTTGGCTGCTCAACCAGGCATCGCTCGGATTGCTCCGAATCTTCGGAGTTCAGCCGGAAGAAGGCGGGGAACACGCGCAGTCCGAAGAGGAACTTCGGCTGCTGCTCGCTTCGTCTCAGAAGCATTCCGGGGCCAGTCCGCTCGGCCGGGAGATTGTGTTGAACGCGCTCGGGTTGCGCCACCGGGTCGTCCGGGAAGTGATGCGTCCCCGCCAGGAAATCACAGCGCTGGATACGGAGAGCAGCATTGCGGAATGCCTGGATCTTGCGGAAAAGACGCGGTATTCGCGCTTCCCCTTGTGCGAAGGGGGCGATCTGGACCAGACATTGGGCGTGGTCCATTCCAAAGACTTGTTCGCGATGCGTCTCCGGGCGCGCCAGGGCGCGGACCTTGCGGCTGTCGCTTGGAAACTCATCTACGTTCCGGAAACGGCCCGCCTGGAAAAGCTGCTTCAGCGATTCCTGGAGCGGAAACTTCATATGGCGATTGTCGTGGACGAATACGGGGGAACGGTGGGGTTGGTGACGCTCGAGAACATCCTGGAGGAGCTGGTCGGGCAGATCCAGGACGAGTTCGACCAGGAAAAGCCTTTGCTGCAGAAGACGGGCCAGGAAACGTGGAGCATCGCCGGCGGGCTGCCCCTGCACCAACTGGGCGAACTGATCGGCGAACCCCTGCAGTCCGAAGGCATCACCACGGTCAATGGCTGGATCACCCAGCGGTTGGGCGGCTTTCCGAAATCGGGCGACGTGGTGCCCGTGGGCGATTTTGAGCTGCGGGTTGAGGAAATGGACGGGCTGCGAGTGGCCAAGATCCGGCTGGCCCGCGTCAGGGCGGCCGTGGACGCGACCCTCACGCAAACGGGGGCTTGAACGAAGGATTTTGCGGGGTTTGCGCTGGGAAAGGGGTCAAAAAGTCCGTTGAAAAGTTGGTGGGGCCGCACTAGTTTCAGGCGATGCTTGGTGATCGGAGCTACCTGCGGGGGGCGTCCTTTGGTTCTCAAAGGTCAACCGCGCTTGTGCTGGTGCTGATTAACGTCGCCCTGTTTGTCATCCAGAGCGTGTTCTGGTTCTGGCAACGCGACATTTACCAGGTCTGGTTTGGAGGCGGCGGGCAGCGCGGGTTGTTGCCGCTCAGCCAGGAGGGCTTGGCCAAGGGATTCCTCTGGCAGTTGGTCACCTACCAATTTCTCCATGGCGGCATGCTTCATCTCCTGGTCAATATGCTGCTGGTCTTCTTTTTCGGCCGTGCCATCGAAGATGCCCTGGGGAGGAAGACGCTGCTTCGGATTTATCTTTTCAGCGGCGCGGTGGGCGGGTTGGTGCAGATCATTTTCCAGGCCACCATGCAACGGATTATCCCAGAGTATCTGGGGGGGAGTGTCGTTGGGGCTTCGGCAAGCGGGCTTGGCCTGCTGGCGGCCTATGCCGCGCTCTTCCCGCACCGGGAGATTACGCTGCTGCTGTTCTTCTTTATCCCGGTCAATCTCCGAGCCAGGACGCTTCTCTGGATTAGCATCGGTTTGGCCGTGTTCGGCATGGCTGTCCCTATGGGCAACGTGGCGGAAGCGGCTCACCTGGGGGGAATTGTCACCGGGTTGGCCTACATCCATTGGATTGTCCAAGGCACGGGCTGGCCAACGTTCCGCTTCAAGCGCGCGGCCGCGCAGCCTCGTGTCCTCGTGACGGCTCCCTTGCCGAAGAAGACCTTCTGGCAACGCTCGAAGACCACGACGGAAGTCGACGACCTGCCTCCGGCGGAGTTCATCAGCCGGGAGGTGGACCCCATCCTTGACAAGATTTCCGAGTTCGGGATTCACAGCCTCACCGAGCGGGAGCGGCGCATTCTCGAAGCGGCGCGGGCTAAGATGGCCAAGCGCTAGGGAGTTTTGCGGGCCGGCTCTGCTGTTGTCACCCCCTGCGGCCCGAGAGGAGAGACCGGTATGGACACCTTGTTCCGAGTGTACACATCTGTGTACACTTTTGTAAGAGACTCGCATCGATGAGCTTACAAGCCAAAATGTCACGCCTCAAAAAAGTCTGGAGCCTGATTTACCGTCCTTTGGCTCCGATCAAAGCGCCGCGCCCCGGTTGGCTATTCATCCCCGCTCTAAGAGTCGCTTCTGTGAACGTTGACTCTCCTTCAAGGGCCGGTACTCTCTCCCCATGACGTTTCGTGGTGAAATGCGGTCCCGCGTGGTGAGCATCGGGCTCATCCAGGCAACCTGTTCGCCGGACCCGGCTGAGAACCTGGCCAAGACGCTGCGGATGATCGAGCAAGCCGCAAAAGCCGGGGCGCAGATCATTTGTACCCAGGAGTTGTTCCGCTCCCAGTACTTTTGCCAAAGCGAAGATTACGCCAATTTCGCCTTGGCGGAGCCGATTCCGGGCCCGACCACTGAGGCTATCCAGGAAGCGGCGCGAAAGCACCAGATTGTGCTGATCGCTTCTCTGTTCGAAAAAAGGGCGCCAGGCCTTTACCACAACACCGCGGCGATCATTGATGCGGGGGGCGAGATGCTCGGACTGTATCGGAAGATGCATATTCCCGAGGACCCCCTTTACTATGAGAAGTTCTATTTTACGCCGGGCGACTTGGGCTTTCGAGCCTGGAAAACCCGATACGCCCGAATTGGCGTGCTGGTGTGCTGGGATCAGTGGTACCCGGAAGCCGCGCGCCTGACCGCCATGCGCGGCGCCGAAGTCCTTTTCTACCCGACGGCGATCGGGTGGCACCCCGGCGAGAAAGCCCAGGATGGCGAGGTCCAGCACAACGCGTGGGAGACCATTCAACGCGGTCACGCGATTGCCAATGGCTGCTATGTGGCCGTGCCCAACCGGGTCGGTTTCGAGAAACCGGCCGGAGGTGACGGGCTCGAGTTCTGGGGACAGAGTTTTGTGGCGGGAACTTCGGGCGAGATCCTCGCAAAAGCCAGCTCCGACCGCGAGGAAGTCTTGCTCGCGGAAGCGGATCTTTCGAAGCTGGATATCACACGCACCCATTGGCCCTTCCTCCGGGATCGGAGGATTGATGCCTACGGCGATCTGACCAAGCGCCTGAGTGACTGACCGAAGCATGAAGAAGAGTTCGTCAATTCTGGAACAAATCCTGATCGAGGTTCGGAAGGAGCTGGCCGCCGCCCAACAGAAGCGGCCATTGTCCGAGCTCAAGGCGCAAATGAGGGATGCGCCCCCCGTCCGTTCTCTGGCCGCGGCGCTGCAGGCAGGCTTCGGCTTGATCGCTGAAATCAAGGAGCGATCTCCCAGTCACGGCCCCATGCGCCGCGAGAATGTCGACCTTGCGCCCGCCGCATACGAGCACTGCTCGCTGGTGCACGGGATTTCCGTCCTGACGAATGCCAGTCATTTCGGCATGGATATGCACCGTCTGAGGGCGGTCAAAATCGCGACGACCAAGCCTGTCCTTCGAAAGGATTTCATCTTTGACGAATACCAGGTTTACGAAGCGCGCGCGTTCGGCGCGGACGCGATCCTTCTGATGGCGAATTTGCTCGAACCGAGCGAAATGCGGAAGCTCTACGCCGTCGCCCGTGAACTCGAGATGGACGCGCTGTTCGAGTGCCATAATCGCGAGCAGATCGCCCAAACCCCGGAAGACGCCATCCTCTACGGCATCAACAGCCGCACGTTCGATGCGCGCAAGAACACGCTGGGTGTGGGGCGTTACGCTGTTTCCGCACTGCTCGGCCGGTTGGGAAGCGCGAAGGACCTGACCATTGATGAAGGGCGGTTCGAATTGGGCCAGTTCCTTCCCTCAGGAGCGATCAAGGTCGCGGAAAGTGGCGTGTATCCGGAAACAGTCGCCGTGCTTCGCGACCGTTTGGGATACCATGCGGCTCTCATTGGCACTTCCCTCCTCAGTGCGGCGCAAGGAATCGACGAGGAACTGCAGCGGTTCGAAGAAGCCCTTCGGGCGGTGGACGCATCCCAATCGGCTGACTCGCCCGCGCCGAGGGGCGGTTCCGTTTGATTATGCCTAAGACTGCTTGGGTTACAGGCGCCGGCGGGCTGATCGGAAGCCACATCGTTCAGGCCGCTTCGACCCACGCTCCGGATTGGCAGGTGCGTGCGCTCACCCGTTCCCAGTTCGACCTGTGCGATTCTTCCGCGGTGGAGAAGTCCTTCTGCGCAGACGCTCCTGAGCTAATCATTCACTGTGCGGCGATCAGCAAGAGTCCTGAGTGCGAAGCCAACCCGGAACTGGCATGGGCGGTCAATTTCGGCGTGACCGAACGCCTGGCGCGTTTGGCGGCCGACGCCCGCTTTGTCTTTCTGTCGACCGACCTGGTATTCGACGGACAGAAGGGGCACTATGACGAAGCCGCGACGGTGAGCCCGTTGAACGTCTACGGACGCACCAAAGTCGCCGCTGAAAAGGTCGTGCTCGCCAATCCCGGGCACACCGTGATCCGCACCTCCTTGAATGGCGGTCCGTCGCCGACCGGCGACCGCGGCTTTGATGAACAACTGCTCCTTGCTTGGAAGAACAACCGGAAGACGCGGCTTTTTAAGGACGAATTTCGATCTCCTATAGCGGCGGCGGTCACCGCGCGGGCACTGTGGGAGATTGTGCAGGCGGGCCTTTGCGGGCTCTATCATGTAGCCGGTGCGGAGCGGCTTTCTCGCTGGGAGATCGGATGTCTCATTGCCAGTCGATGGCCGCAATTTGCCGACCGGATCGAGCCAGGCTCTCTTAAGGATTACCAGGGGCCGCCTCGGGCGCCGGACACGTCGCTGGACTGCCGCAAAGTTCAGGCAGCGCTTTCGTTTGAGCTGCCCGGATTCAGGGGGGGGTATCGGGGCGGCGGGACCGGGCTTTCAGAATGACGCAGGCTCTTCAGTCGGAGCGTTCACTTTATCGTGGGCGTCTGGCGCCCTCTCCAACAGGTTACTTGCACCTCGGGCACGCGCGGACGTTCTGGACGGCCTGCCAGCGGGCGCGCGAGGCGGGTGGCACCCTCGTTCTGCGGAACGAAGACCTCGACCAGGCACGCTGCCGACTGGAGTTTGTCCAAGCGTTGTTGGAGGATCTCAAATGGCTTGGCTTGGCGTGGCAGGAAGGGCCCGATTGCGGCGGCGCGTTCGGTCCGTATTCGCAAAGCGAGCGCCACGCCTTGTACAAAGCGGCGTTTGACGTTCTCCACTCTCGGAGCCTGGTTTATCCGTGCACCTGTTCCCGTCAAGACGTGCTCCGGGCGTTGCAGGCGCCTCATGCAGGCGAAGACGAGCCCGTCTATCCCGGAACGTGCAGGCCAGCGCCTGATAAGGACGGCCTTAAAGCAGACGCTTTCGAGCGAGGCTCGGCCGAAGGTTCGGCATCGCCTGCGAGACCGCCCCTCCTTGTTAGCTGGCGTTTTCGGGTGCCGGACGGCGAGAGCATCTCGTTTCTTGACGGCGCTTGCGGGATGCAGACATTCGTTGCGGGAAAGGATTTTGGCGATTTCGTGGTCTGGCGCCATGACAACATCCCTTCTTACCAACTGGCGGTTGTGGTGGACGACGCGGCCATGAGGATCACGGAAGTGGTTCGAGGCGCGGATCTGCTCCGATCCACTGCGCGCCAACTTCTGCTCTACCGCGCGTTGGGGTTGGCGGTGCCTGCATTCTACCATTGTCCTCTGGTCACGGACGCCGCCGGGGTTCGGTTGACGAAGCGGCACGACGCCCTCAGCCTGCGCCGGCTGCGCGAGGCGGGTTCAGCCCCAAGCGACCTCATCGCCCGCTGGCAGCCATTGAACTCGCCGCGCTTACCGGACCCGCGGATTGACCCGGCACGACGCAAAGAGTGACCCATCTGGCCGCAGAATGGAGGCGTCCAAGCTCTGAGCGTTGACCTTCACACGGATGACCGTCCTGGCCTGACCTTTGTTGCCTCCGCCTTGCACGATCGGATAGCTATGCCTTGCCGATTCGGGCGGAATGATCGCCGCCGAGTGGGTGTGGCCGGAGATCATGAGATCCACTCCGGCCGACTCAAGGGCGCTGCCGAACAGACCGAACGTCTCCGCCATGCCAAGGAACACCGTGTTCTCCGAGGGAAGCATTCCCTCTGCGGCACGTTGGCTCGCAAACGGCATATGGCAGATGACCACCCGGTACTTGGCTCGTTGAAACTCCTCACGGCGAACGGCCGCCTTGAGCCATTCCGCCTGCTTGCGGCGATACTGCGAGAAATCCACCAAGCCGCTATACTCCGGGCTGGCATCGATCTTGTCTTCCCCTGCATCAAGGACCAGGAAATGAACCGGGCCATGGGTGAACGTGTAGTAATAACGGCCCTCCGGCAAGCCGATATACAGGGGCAGGTGCCGGGCGAAGCTTCCCCGAGTCTCGTGATTGCCCCGGACCCAGAACATCGGGGTGCTCGAAGCGTAACTGGCCGCCGCCTGGTTCAGCATGGATAACACCGGCTTTTCGTCGTCCGTGTGGCTGACGATATCGCCGTTCATGACCACAAAATCATAAGGGTCCTCTCCGGCGACGCCCAGAAGCTCAGGGATACTGGACGCCTGGTCATGGACATCGTTCAACACGAGGAACGAAAACGCGTCCTTCCTGCTGTCCAAGGTCCGAAACTCGCGAAACTCGCTCGCGGCCGTGGCGCCATACTCGACTTTATAAGCCTCAAACTTGACGATTTCGCGCGACACCGCCCGGTAACGGTAAGCGGCGCCCGGTTGAAGCCCTTCCAGCACCACCGAGTGAACCCGGTCATTGGCCGCAATCAAACCATCGCGGCTGCGAAAGGCCCGCGTCAGTTCGCCATCCACTGGCCCGAATTCGACGTCGCCCGTCCCGTTCTTATCTGTAACCCAGGTAATCCGCATCGTCGTTTCCGTGGGACACTGGAGCACGGGTCCGGCGACAATGGAGAACCCCTTTGCGTCCGGTTCGGCCCCTGCGGACGCAACCGCCAGGGCGCACAAGGCTGCCAGATTGACTGAGAGTCGATGGCGTGTGACTTTTTGCTTCATCTCAACGGCCAGTCTAACGGACGAGGTCCGGAGTTCGAAGCTCGAAATCCCGGAAACTTGAAACCTGAGCTTCCCTAACGGTCGTGGAGCGCCGATTATCGTGCCGCATTCCATCACCGATTCGTATGCATGCGCCCTTCTTCAAAAGGCCCTCGGCCGCCCTGATCCTCCTCGTCGTGCTTCTCGGTTGGCCGTTCCTCCCTCGGTCCGTCGCGGCTGATCTTCCGGCAATGCGTCAATCTGCCGGGGGCTCCAACGGACGTGAGGCGGCCAGGCATGCCGCGCTTGCCGAAGCCAATGCAGAAGGATCTGAGGTCCTGGATTGCCAACCCGTCCTCGTCGACCAAACAGCCGTGGGCTGGGCGGTGCTGCTCGGCAAGACGCGACAGCCCAGGCCTGGTGAGTTTCCAGTGACGCAGATCCGGAACCTCACGCTGCGGCATTACATCGCGAAGGAGGGCCAATATCGAACCGCTTCCAGTGCCATTCGACTCCAGGACCCCCGCTTTCCAGACGACGCTGCCAGCTCAGTCGCGCTCGCAAGCGCCGACCTCAACGAGGACGGCACGGACGAAGTGATCGTCGCCCGGGCGCACCCCGGGGCAAGCTGGCAGCCAGGGTGCGCTTTCGTGTTCAAGCTGGCCGAGAGGAAAGCGCTCGTTCATGTCGGCACGATCACCAGCCATTATCCCATTCGGCCAACTCGGGTGGGTGACACCGGCCGCCTCATGATCCCGTCGACTTACGCCATCGGCCAAAAGCTCCCGCACTCCGAGCAGCCTCGCTGGACCGACTACTTCGGCTTCGATGGCAAAGTGCTTTTCCTCGCGAACCGCTTCGGGGCGGAGCAGTTCCGGAGTTGGCCGGAAGACCTTAAGCGCTTGCTCCAGAAAAACCCGGACGACGCTGAGCTTTGGTTCTTTCTGGCCCGCGCCTATGAAGCGCTGGGCGAACCTGAGGAATCCGCGAAAGCCTTGGCCAAAGCCAATTCGCTGGCCTACCGCCAGCCGGAATGGAAGAAGCTGCGGGCGGGTCTCGAGCTTCCGGCTCTCTGATTCGGCGGAAAGCCCCGTCGCGGTGCAGCTCTCTCCAGCATTGGAGGGGCTATTGCAGGGCCGGAACGGGCACGGCCTCGCCGCTGCGTTGGGCGAGTTGCTCGCGCTCACCATACGTCCCATAGAATGGCGCGTTGGCATCGAGCCAAAGGTAGATCCGCCGCCTGTCCTCATCCGGGAGTTGAACGACACGATGCGTGGCGTCGTCAAGGATGGCGCTGAGCTTGCTTTCGGAAGCGCCGCTGTGCCCCGGCCGAGTCACCGCCTGGCTGATCGATGCGTCGCCCCACTCGAACCACCGGACGAATGGCCTCAGTTGCTCGTAGGCTTGAGTGAACGTCTTGGTCGGCTGACCCGTCAGGAGCAGCGGGCTCGTTTCCGCTCCTTCGGAACCGTCATGGCAGCGCACGCAATGACGGTTCAACACAGGCTGAACCAGGCGCGCGAAGCTGAGCGGCCGGCTCCCATCCGGCCCCGAGACAATCCGCGAAGGAGCACGCCGCGCCGCCATGGAAAGTGCGAGCGCAGCGGCC
This sequence comes from uncultured Verrucomicrobiota bacterium, assembly GCA_964578605.1. GTDB lineage: Bacteria > Verrucomicrobiota > Verrucomicrobiia > Limisphaerales > SIBE01 > JAXMHN01. The sequence continues at coordinate 14,951 of CAZODO010000012.1, forward strand.
GTTCGAGGCGTCTCATGGCACCCGATGCAGCCGCGCCTTTCCCCCGGCTGAAGATAAGTCACGCTCCTCATGGTCTGCACCGCTTTCCCCGCCGCGTCTACGGCTTGGAAGTAAATAGGAACCCTGGCGGGCGCTCGAAAGTGCGCCGATCCGTCCGCTTCGACAGGCACGGTCCCCAGCAGCAAACGCGCGCTTTCCGCGTTGGCGTATCCCAACCGTGGCTGGTTCGCCACATGGGGCGGCGTCTTCGGCAGCACCTGGAAGATGCGCAACTCGGTGATCGGTCGCCCCTCCGGCATCGCCAGATGGCTCCGGCGCACGTCCTGGACCAGGAATTCGCCTTCGCCGCCCAATTGCCGATCGAGCGTCTCCGGGAGGATCGGCGGGGCAGGGCGGGGCGCAAGGGGGATCGGGTACATCGCCGAGGCCCCGGATTCGCGATAGAGCAATTCAAGGTTGCCCCAGCGGTCGAAGTAATAGAGGCCGGTGCGTGTGTCGCGCTTTTCGCCACTGCTCATGCCTGGAAGCGGGTCAAAGCTGAACGCCACAAGATAACAGTCCTCCGAAAGCGGCCAGGGACTGTGGAAGTAGCTCTTGGGCCAGCCGTCGCTTTCGGCAAAGCATACCTCGGGCGTGAGCAACTCGATCGATGCCAGCGAATCCTCCCCGGTTTCCGGATCGAGCGATACCTCCCCCGGGTTCACCAGGACCAGCGATCCGCCGACGTCCGCGTGGTGCGCGCCGGCTACGAAGATGACCTTGCGCGATCCCGGGATGGCGCGCGGTTGATAGCACGCATTGATCCGCGTGGTGTAATTCCCGAACAGGCTCACTGGATTCGATCCGTCCGGGTTGCTCAGCCAGAGCCCATGGAAATTGGCCGCCGATCGATCGACATAGTCCCACCGCGTGTAAACGATCCGCCCGTCGTTCATCACGAACGGATGCCACTCGTTCGTCTCATGCCAGGAGAGGGTCTTGATTTCGCTGCCGTCTGCGCCCATGCGGTGCAATGTGTAAGTGGGCAAGGGTTCCCAAGGGTTATGGCAGCGGCCAAACCCGCCCCGCCTCGACGAAATGAACGCCAAACCTCCGTCTGGCAAAGGGCAGGGATCAAAATTATCGTCGCCTCCCTGAGTCAATTGGCGCAGATCTGAACCGTCGGCATCGACCGCATAAATGTGGAACGTCCGCCTGTCCGGCGAGTAGAAGTCGGGCTTTGTGTCCGCCCGCTCCACAAAAGCGAAGTAAACCGTGCGCGCGTCATAGGACAACGCCAAGGTCGTGAAATTCCCGCGGGGCATTCGGCCGCGAACCAGGTCGCGCGTCTGGAACGAGAAGCCAGGGCGTTCGAGCACTTCGACTCCGCCCCCGGCGATGTCCGCGTAATCGTAGAAATATCCCAGATACTCGTGGAGCATCTGGCAAACAAACCGGTGCCGCTTCATGAAGACGATTGGCCGGTTCGAAAAGAGGGGGTTCTGCAGCGCCAGGTCGCGCGTGGCCCAGCGGAGCCCTTTCCATAACGAGAGCCGCTCCGATTCGTTCAACGTCTCCAACGCGGCAACCTGTTCTCGGGCGCCTTCCAGGACACGAATCGTCCGGCCAAGAGCCACTTCGGAATGGGCCTGCTGGAAGAGATGGACCAGTGCTTCCGCGCGCTTCCACGCCGCACGGATGGCGTCCGGAGATTCCGGGGACCTGCCCAGGCGCTTCTCCTGTGCTCTCCAGTCCGCTTCAACAACCTGCCGCACGTCGTCCTCCTGGGCGGCACAGGAGCCGCTCCCTCCGGCCAAAGCCACAAGAGCCAGGAGGGCAGCGCAAGTTCGAATTGCAGCTTTACAGCAAGCCAGCAGCCAAATGGAGTTCATGTGTCGCAGTCGCCTTTCCGGCGTTTTGGTCAAATCTTCTCCAGAAATACCTGCCTCGAGGTGCGTTGGCAACCGCCGCCGTCCAAAAATGGCAGGGCTGGTCCGCGGGCCCGGCCCTCGAGCATCAACAATTTGAAAGTCCAGATGGCGCGCCGGGCCGTCGCGCCCTGCCAAGCCGGCAATGGCGCCCCCCACCAAAAGACTCGCATCCCCCGCACCAGCCATGCAGATTCCGCCCATGAGACTTTCCGCCTTCCTGATCCTTTCTTTCCTCGCCATGGGTCGCGCGGCTATTTCTGGCGCCACCGCCGCCGAGACTCTGGATGGGTTCCAACCCATCTTCGACGGCCGCACGCTCGAGGGCTGGCAAGGACAGGATATGTCTTTCTGGTCGATCGAGGAAGGAGCCATTACCGGAACGATCAGCCCGGAGCACGCGCCCAAGTTGAACCAATACCTGATTTGGCAGGGCGGGATGCTGGAAGACTTTGAACTCAAGCTGACATTCCGGTTGCGCAGCGCCCAGTCAGCAGCCGTGAATGGCGGTTTTCAATTCCGCAGCCGCCGTTTGCCCAATGGCGACGTCGCCGGTTACCAGGTCGACAACAATTACCTGCAGCCCTGGAAAGCGCGGCTCTACGACGAATTCGGCCGCCACGATCTCGCGCTGCAGGGCGAACGCGCGGTCTTTGATCGCGACGGCCAAAGGACGACCGAGAAGTTGAAGCTCGATCCGGAGGCGGAGGATTTCCAGCTCGACGAATGGCACGAATACCACCTCATCGCGCGCGGCCGCAGCCTGGAGTTGCGCGTCAACGGCAAACGGATCGCCGAGGTCACCGATCATGACGACGACAGCTATGAGGCCGTGGGCTTGCTCGCGCTCCAATTGCACACCGGCCCTCCCATGAAAGCGCAGTTCAAAGACATCCGCCTGAAACGTCTCGAACCTGCGCAGAAACCCAACGCCCGCGACGTCTTGCTCGCCGATGCTACGCTCGCCTGGCAGTTCGGCGAGCAACTGGACGCGCACCAGCCGCCGCTGAGTTCCGTCGGCAAGATCACCCCAAAATTGCCTGCCACTGGCCCAGGTGCCCGTGCCGGCGCGCTGACCGCCAGGTTTGAAAACGCTTACTTCGACCTCCAGCGCGACCTGAACCAGCCCAAGCTCTGGAGCATCCGGGGCGAGGCGATCACCGTTTACCTGCGCGCCAGGGTGCCGGATGGGAAGTGGGGTTCCGGCTTGCTCGCGAAACGCGGCAATCACGACGTGATGAACTTCTGCCTTTTTGGCGCGGATCTGGCGGGAACACCCGGGCCCGACATCGGCTTCGAAGTGCACACCGAAAAGGGGTTCGTTATGGTGAGCTTCCCGGCTTCGCGCGTGGACGCCACGGGCTGGCTCGACCTGATCGGACGCTACGATGGCAACCAGGTTTCGCTGCTTTGCAACGGCCGGTTGATGGATCAGAAAGCGTGGTCGGGCTCTCTGACCGAGAACAGCGAACCGATCCTGATCGGCGCGGGTTCGTTTGATGGCGTTCCCAAGCTGCCTTTTACCGGCGAAATGGAAGAAGCGGCCATTTGGTCGCGTGCCCTGAGCGAAAGCGAGATCACGACTCTTTTGGGCCCTCAAGCGGCAGAATAGCCGACGCATTCCGACGGATTGCCTGCGGACCAGGAGCCGACCTGGTCTGCCTCCGTAGTTCTGCTGATATTCAACGAATGTTTTAGTAAGATACAATAGTTGAACCACAGTCGAACCATACGGAACTTCAGGATGCACCCTGGCCCGAGCCCGTTTCTGCTCAGAATTCGCCCGCTTCGGCCTTCGGACTTCGGCCTTCGGACTTCGACCCTTGTCATCACCCCCGCTTCTCCTTGCCAAACGGCGTCCATTCTGCCACGTTCGTTGCCGGTTGGACTAGAGGGTGTTCCCTACGCAAATTCAGTTCGGTTGAAAACAAGGCCTTGTTCCTTTTACCTATGAAAACAAAGAGGCGGCGGATGACCAATTCCCTTATCTTTTGCGGCGTGATGCTGCTCTGCCCGGGCGCGCTCGGCGCCTTGCCGGGGCCCACACCGGTTGTTCCCGAGGGTGGAGGCGCTCCGGGGCTCTACCCGAACACTTCCGTTTCAGGGATGAACCTGGTGGCGAAGGGGAGCGCTTCCGGTTTTACCAGCGATGTGGAAGTGACAGCCGTCGAGGGCCAGGGGCCGATCCCCTGGGTGGTCAACCGCTATAATCGCGGCGATTTCGCCGTGCGCCTTGCGCCGACGGACTCGGCGGCGGCAAATGCCAACACGTTAAACCAGGGTTTCACCCAGTTCAACGGTGCCAATGACGCTTCCCTGCCCGAGAACCGCGCGTGGCGGCCGGATGCCGCTCGCGGAGTGGTCATCCCGACGGCGCGGCAGAATGGGCCCATCAATTGGCAGGATGGCGTGGGCGGTGTGTATCCGACGGTTGCCGTGGCTCTGGGTTCCTCTGGCTATGGCTACAGCATGCTGGACGGCTCCTTCGGCACCGGCCACCTCGATGTGAACACGGGCGCGGCTGGCAATCCGTCGACAGAAAGCCCCGAGGCGAATTTCAGCTTCTCGGTCGCTTGGTTTCCTTTCGACGCCGGCTGGATTGGCGGCAATATGGGCAATCCGGACGCGACGACCGGCGCCGCGTCGTGGAATGAGCCCGGACAGCACAGTGCCGGGTTGGCCGCCGGGTTGATGACCTGGTTCGATTTCCCGGATGAGAGCATGAACTTTGCAGGCTTGGGCCGGCTCCAGTTGCCGGGCATCAACGCGCTCGCGGATGGCATGCTCTTCACGACCTCATCCCAAGGCGGCAGCGATGTGAATATCGTAGGCGTCTCGCCCACGGAAGATGCGACCTCGGGGGCTTCGGGCTGGTTAGTGACCGTGCGCGAAGATGCGGCGGTTTCCGCCGAGGAAATCGTCGGGGTCGGGCAATGCCAATTCATGTTCGTTTACGTTCCTTACAGCGCGCAGAACCTGGTGGGCGGTTATATCGATGGTTCGACCGGCGCGAAGATCAAATCAGCCGGCACCTTCAATCTCACTCGCACCGGGACGGGGACCTATGAGTTTTCCGTGGCAGGCAAGAGCGCCACGGATGGGACGCTGCTGTTGCAGGTGGCGGACTTGGAGGAAAGCACGTCGGTGCCGATGGCCAGCCGCGCCTTTCTGAGCTACCAGGCGGATGCCTCCGGCAAGTTCGTGATCCAATCCCGCAAGGTTGTTTCGGATGCGGCAGCCGATCTCGCGGACGCCGATTTCTACGTGGCGTGGGTGGACTTTGCCGCCCCGATGTCGCTGCCGGAAGGGCCGCGCTTGCGGAGCCGGGACGCCGTGGCGGTGACCGACGCCGAGACGATCAACGCCAGGACAGCCAACCTCGCCGTCAACACCGATGAACCGGAAATCCTGGTCACCACCGTCGATCTGGGGAATGCGGGCGGTTACGCGGACGCAACGACTGGCGCTGCCGCCACCGATGCCCTGATCGGCTATTTCTACAATTCCCGCACCTTGGCGCTCAACCGGGGGCCCTTCCTGATCATGGGCAACTCCGGCGGCGCGATCGATCGGCAGGATGTGGAGTACAACCCTGTCAGCCGCGAGTATAACGTGGTGATCTGTGCCCGAGGTCATTCGAGCGCGGGGACCGATGAACTGATGATTGCCCGGGTCAAGCCGGGATCGGTCGCGGGTGAAGGCGATCCGGTGGCCAAGGTCTTCACCTATGATGGACTGCTGGAATCGTTTGCCGGTGCCCTGTCTTATGACGACGTCGCGCTGGCCGTGAGCACCAAGAACGGCAACTTCATCGTTCTGGCGGAGCATAAGCAGGATTCACCCAACGGCGAAGGGACCTTCGGCGCGCTGTTCGCTCCGGACGGCACGGTGTTGACCGCGGCGCCGACTCTTGTGAGCCTGCTGCAGACGACAGGGGATGTGGATGACCCCGACGTGGTTTACCTGCCTAAGAAAGATGCCTTCCTCTACATTTCCAACACCGATATGAGCGGCGGCCTTGCCAACCGCGTTGTGGGATCGATCATCCAGACCACCGCGGCGGACGGCAAATTGCAGGTCAGCGGTGCCGAGCAGGTCCTGGCTGTAGAGACGGGCGCGTCCCAGGGCCATCCGGCTGCGATTGAGAATCCGTCGAACGGCGAGATTATCACCGCCTACGACTTCGGGAATGGCACGGCCCAAGGCAACCTCTCCTACTACACGATCGGGGCCGGACCCGGCTACGCTTTCACCGAAGCGCGCGCCCAGGTGCCGTACCTCAACGGGACGGGCGCCGACCCGTTCCACCATCAGCATCCGCAATTGGCTGCCGATCCCGAGAGCGGCATGATGGTGGTGGGCTATCAGTCGGTCGAAAGCGGCGTGGGGTATCCCAACGCTTATGTCTTCAACTTGTTGGACAGAAATGGAGCCCCTTTGGCCGGTCCGTTCGGCACCGTGCCCTATTTCCTCACAGACTCGTGGGGCGCGATTGGCACGAGCGTCAATTACCACAACATCGTGTTCGATCCGCAGAATGACGCGTTTGTTGTGGCGTTCAACGCGCCCACGCCGGGCGGCGCCAACCAGCGAACTTACCTCAGCGCGTTCAATGTCGGCGCCGAGACCGCCACCGCCGAACCTGCGCTGGCGGTCGCGCGTGATGGAGCCAATGTGATTATCCGCTGGCCGGCCAGCGCCACGGGATTCGTTCTCGAATCCACAACCGCCCTGGGTACGCCGGGCTGGCAAGCGGTCGCTGGGGCACCGGTTCCCGATGGCCAGGACCTCAAGGTGACTGTGCCTGCGACAGGGACGGTGTTCTACCGGTTGAAGAAGTAAAACGCCGCACCTTTGACGGCGCCCGCACCGGCGGTGGTGCAGGGCGCTTCGCTGCAAGTGCCGGCCGCCTTGAACATCCGCGGAGCAAGCGGGTGTTCTTGGCGCGCCTTGACAGCGACCGTGCTTCAGCCTGATCCCGCTAGGGGCTCCGGTGCTTCTCCAGCTCGCGCCCCAGTTGTTCGGTGAACATTTCCACCCCGCGCTTGTTCAAATGCGTTTTGCTGGCGAAGAGTTCGTCGGGCAAGGCCGGCGGGAGCCCCGTGAGCAAACCGTCCGCGTTCAACCAGACGCCCCAAGTGTGAAGCATTTCGCTTTGGACCTGGTGAAAACCTTCCTCAACGAAGCTTTGCGGAGCGGGCGTGATGCCCACCAGCAGTTGGGTGCCGGGGGGAAGCGACGCTCGGAAGGCGCGGCTGGCAGATTCGAGCGATCGGGCGAGGCGGTACTCGGCGCTGCCCGTGGCGGTCTTTGGGTCGAATGTGCCAGGATCGTAAGCGCTTCCACGGTGAGCGGCAAGAAACGCCCCTAGGTCATGAGTGAAACCGTAGGCTGCTCCAAGGGCGCCGGGCAGTGGCCGAGGCAACGCCCGGCTCAGAAGCCGGCCACGAAAGATCTCCACTCCCAAAAGGCAGAGAGCGCGTGCCCCGCTCGGTTGGCAGGAATCGGTGCCTTCGTAGTAGGACCGCAGGACGTCCGCGTGGTAATCAGACGACCCGCCGGTGCGGAGCGCGTCGGGATGCATCAGGAGGACTACGGTCCTGAACGGCGCCGGACGGGCGGCATGATGCCGTCCCAAGATCCGCGCGAACGCGTGAAGGTCGAGGTAGCTCAGGGTGCCGAGATTAACGGACGATCGGGCGCCCGGTGACATCGCGTCAAGCTGCTCGGCCGAGACATCCATCATGCACGAAGAATCCCCAACGAGCGCCAGGTCCGCAGTGCGCGAGGCAGTGCTGGGGGTGGCTTGGTGCAGGAGAATGGTCCGGTCGGCATCCAGGGCAGGGAAGGGCGGGGGAAGGAGACCGAACCTGGCGCCAGAATGCATCGCCAGGGCAAACAGCGCGGGCAGCAACAGCGGGATAAGGAGTAGAACCAGCGCTTCTTTGCGGGCGAACTCGTATTGATGGCTCTCGGCATCCATAGCGTTGAGTTTAGAACTGAAAGTAGAGGAAGGGCGCCTTCTCCTTTTCCCAGAACAGGAGGATCGCGATGACAAGCGCGCCCTGCAAGAGTGTGCGGCCCCAAACCGGCAGGCGCAAAGGCGCGAGCAAATCGTTGGTCTGGCGCTGCCAAATCTGGACCGCCACGAGCGGGATCGTGAAGACCGCCAGGTTCAGATAGTAGCTCGCGTGCCACGGGGGGTACACAAAGTCGCCCAGTGCCCCTGTGAGGATCCCAATCTGCTCAACCGAACCCGCCCGGAATAGCAGCCAGCCGTAAAGCACGAACACAATCGTGAGCGCCCACCCGGCAAGATTCCTCAAGAAGCCCGGCGAGGCGCGCCGGAGGTCCAGCATGGGTGCGGCTGCGTCTGGTGCGTTTCGCCCCCGACGCCATTCGATCCAGAGTCGGTGAATGACCAGGCCCGCGCCGTGCCACGCTCCCCAAAAGACGAAGTTCCAGGCGGCACCATGCCACAATCCGCCCAGGAGCATGGTTGCAAAGAGATTTCGGCAGGTTTTGGCCAGCCCGCCGCGGTTACCCCCAAGGCTGATGTAAAGGTAATCGCGAAGCCACGTCGACAAGCTGATATGCCATCGAGCCCAGAATTCCCGGACGCTGACCGCCACGTATGGCAGGTTGAAATTCAGCATGATATCAAACCCCAGCATTCGGGCGGTGCCGCGAGCGATGTCCGAGTATCCGGAAAAGTCGCAGTAGATCTGAAACGCGAAAGCGACCGTGGCCAGCGTCACCATGGCGGACCCGGGGCGGGGATGGTCGTAGACCATCTCCACCAGGGGGGCGAGATTGTCGGCAAGGACGACCTTCTTGTATAACCCCCAAATGCAGAGCCAGATGCCTTCTTCAAGCATGGATCTGGATATTCGCAGCGTTTTGCTGAATTGAGGCAGCAGATGCCAGCCGCGCTCGATGGGGCCGGCAACGAGCTGCGGAAAGAACGAAACGAAAGCGAGGAATTCCGCCAGGTTACGAGTCGCCTTCATCTTCCAGCGGTAAACGTCGAGGGCGTAGCTCATCGTTTGGAAGGTGTAGAACGAGATGCCCACCGGCAGAATAATCTCGAACGTGCGGATGTGGACCGCCAGGCCCAACCGGCCGAGAAACTCCGCCAACGACTCCGTAAAGAAGCCGAAGTACTTGAAGAAGCCAAGGATGGCCAGGTTGCAGAAGACGCTGAGTCCTAAGAGGAGCTTGCGGGAGCGCGGTTCCGTCAGCCTTTCCAATCCAAGTCCCACCCCGTAATCCAGCAGGCTTGAGAACAACAGCAGCGAAAGGAAACGGTAATCCCACCAGCCGTAGAAAAGATAACTCGCGGCGACAATAAGCCAATTCCGCGCCTGCAAATGGCGACGCACCACGTAGTAAAGGAGGAGGAACGCCGCAAAGAACTGCAGGAAGATTTCGGAATTGAATAGCATGCGTCGCTCTTTCTTGCTATCATGATGTCGCCGTGTGGGACAAGAGCATTGAAAGTTCGGAGCGCCGGCTTGCAGCCGGCTTCGTCTTTCACCGCCACCACGAACGAGCGGCGCCCGAAGCCGGCACTCCCGAGGCGGCCGTGGTTGACCGATGACGAACCTCAGTTACCTTTAAAGCCCAAGAGAGCCGCATGGAGCGGCCCTGCATCCACGATGTGAAACACGCAAACCGAGAGCAAGGGCGAGCGAGGCGCGCGTTTACGCTCATTGAGTTGCTGGTGGTCGTGGCCATCATCGCCATTCTTGCCAGCCTCCTGCTGCCGGCCCTGGCCAGCGCCAAGTCGAAGGCGCAAGCTGGCCGGTGCTTGAACAACCTCAAGCAACTCGGCTTGGCGACTTTGATCTACGCGCAAGACTTTCGCAATGCCGTCCAGGTGGATGCGCCTTTAGACCCGGGGGTGACCTGGGGCAGTATTCTAGGCACCAACCAGAACTTGAAGCCCTTCGACCTGTTCGTCTGCCCGACCTACGCCCCGCGGCGTTTCACGAACTGGTTCAAAACCTACGGGGTCCGGCAAGATCCCCCGCCTGAAAACACGTCTGGAGACTTCGGCGAAATCCTCCGCGTCGATACCATCGCCAAACCGGTCGAGTACCTGCACCTGGCCGATACGACCAGCCGCGGCAGGCAGGGCATTGGCGCCGAGCAGTTCTATTTCTTCCGATCCGATTCCGAGAAAGAGGTGCACGCCCGGCATAATCAGCGCGCGAACGGACTCTTTATCGATGGCCATGTGGAAGCGTGCGGCCGATTGCGGCTGGACAGCGTAGGCGTCGCTCCGCTATTTACCGTGGATGACGTGCCGGCGTACTACAAGTAGTCGGCGAGTCCTTCCATGAATTCAGGTCGTTTACCTCGCCAACCCCTCGGGTTCTGTTTGTTGCGGCTGCAATGCGTGCCTCTGCTTTCGGAAAGGGCTTGGCCATGAACCGCCATGCTGCTCTCGTTGCGGTGCTCCTGGTTTTGGGAGTGGCCGGCGCTGCCGGGTGGTGGTTCTTCCAGCGTGTGGGGCCCGCCTGGCGTCCGGCCTTGGACTCTCGCGAAGTCGCTACCCGCGTGCTGGGCGAACACCTTGCCCGGGTGTTCCCTGGGGCAAAGGCGCTCGTCATAGGCAATCCGTTCACCTTGCGCTCAGGGCAAGACCCCGAGATCTACGCGTTCGAAAAGGCGGGAATACGCGGCCTGGAATTGGGTTTTGGGGGGCCCGGTGCGATTCGAGTGGTCTACCCGGAGCTGCACAAGGAGTTCCTCGAACGTCCGGCCTCGGTCTACGTCGATCCACGAACCACGACGCCACTGAGCTATCTTGTGGCGGACGGTGAATTTGACCGGTTAGCAAAAGCCAACCCCGGCTACGATCTGATCGTCAGCCTGATCGGCCTGCCGCTGGGCATTGGGGAGTCCGAAGTTTGGCTAACGACTACGACCAAGCCGTTTTTTGGCCTTTTGCTTCCCGATTGGCGGATCATTGGCGGACCGGAAGCGGTCCAGCAAGCCGTCAAGTCGGGCAAGATCGCCGCGGCTGTGATCAACCGACGGGGTGCCAGCGCAGAAGCGGACGCCGACGCCGGAGCTGATTACCATGCCGAATTCGAACGCAGGTTCGTGCTTGTTACCAAGGAGAACATCGACAACCTGCTGCGAATTCATTTGCAGCTATGGTGAAGGGGGCGGCACGAGAGTGACTCGGAAGAAGGCCGCCTCGTCAGGGCAACAATCCCGCAACGCCGCCGTCCTTCCGGTGCTGGGCTCCGTGACGGGTTCGAAGCTCGTGGGCGAAGCGGGGGTCGACTTCTCCACCACGTAATAATGCAACTCGGTGGTTTCGCGGTTGCTGACGTTCATGGTCACAGACCCGGGCCCTTCCCATTCGAGGATCAAGGCGCCACTCTGCCGAGATAACGACGTGATCCTGGGCCGAGGGTGAAACCCAATAACGCCCCGCAAAGGCAGCTCCGCCTGCCACGGACGCGCGTCCCAGACAGATAGCGTGTTTTCGCCGCTGCTGCCCCAGCTTGTCTTGTAGCGCACGTATTGTTCCCCGCTATCCGGGATGTAATACCCGTAGGCCAGCATGCCGTGAATGTTGGGATTCGCACGGGGCATTCCCGGAAGCGGACGGGCCAGCTGATCGTAATTCTGCAGGAAAAGGAGGACCGGGTATCCGGCGTCGATCTCGCTGCGCAGGGCATCGAAGGTGAACCCCTGGCCGGCGGCAACCGCAGGGTTGAAGTCCACCAACTGGGAGAACACATCGCTTTCGGTCCCTCGATACTTCGCCCACGCACGCAATCCGGAAGGAATATCCGGGATCGGCTCTCCGCTTGTCTTTTCGGGCGTGAAGTTCTCTCGTTTCAAACCGCTCTGCTCCCAGAACACGAACGAAAACCCGTCGATGTTCCCGTCACATTCCCCGTTCAGATTGGCCCATCTGTTCTGGTTCAGCCCCGTGAAATCGCCAATGCAGTCAGGCGCATGCTCCGGCCGGCCCGCCGAAAGGCAGGGATCCGGGTCCGTGCTTTCGTAGACGACCCAATAATCATCCATGTGCCCTGGCTGATTCTGCGGCCGCCCATCCAGGCCAGCCCGGCTTGCCCACATCGAGCGAATTCCATTGTTCGCCGAGTCGGAAGACAGCGGAGCGACGCCCCCCGCTGTCGGGCCGGTGTACAAATTGGGGAATCCATGCCGGTCCCAATAGCCCATGAGGTTGCCGGTAGCGGTTCCAAAGCATCCGGCATCCCAGGCGTAGTCTGGGACTTCCGTGAGCATGACGTTCACCGCGGGCCAAGCGGAAAGGGTGGAAAGACCCAGCGCCACCGCGCCCAGCATTTTCCGGCCCTGACAAGGAACCCAGATCAAGTTCATTTGCACTGCACCGGATTCATAAGCCAATTTGAGCCGGGTTTCCAGTGCGAGTTATCGCGGACGCGTTCGAGCATGCAGCACCCGTTCTTTTCTGTACGTCCTGGATTTGAGCGTGTTACCGCTGTCTTTGCCGCAGGGGCTGTTCGGCGGCAATGCGCGCGCGTTTCAGGCCGTCGATCCCTTCGCGCCGGGGTTCACCCGTAGTTCACCCGTAGATGACCCGTAGATGACCCGTTCGCCAACGGGTGATCTACGGGTGAACACCGGGTCAACTACGGGGCATCCCCGGATGCAGGTGGCAGTGGGTCTGGTTCGTGTCCCGCAGACGGCCACAGGCCCCAGGAGGACGGGGCCTGCCGGATAACGTGAGTTGCCCCTAGCTCCCGCCGTGGATTCCGGATTCCTCCTTGAAGCTTTGCCGGAGGCCGGATTATACTCCCCGCAGCTATTTTTGATGACGTCCTCCACCCAATCGAGCGACGCTCTGTCCGAGAATCAGAAGGCCGCGTTGATCAAGCTGCTTACCGACGAAGATATTGCTGTTTATCACACGATCCGCAGCAAGATCCTTTCGTACGGACCGGGCGCGGCGGTGTGGTTGCGTCCCCACACCTTGAGCAGTGACGCGGTGCTGCGCCGGCGCGCGAATGAACTCGTGCACTTCCTCAGCCGCCAGGACGCGGATAATCGCTTTCTGGCCTTCTGTTTGAGCCAGGGTGAGGAGATGGATATCGAAGAAGGGGCTTGGCTGCTATCGCAGACGCAGTATCCGGATATCAACATCGCTGCTTACCAGGCCTTGTTCGATAGCTACGTGGCGGATCTGCGCGAGCGAATCGATCCGAAGGGGGCCCCGGAAACCATCCTTGCGGCCATCAACGAGTATTTGTTCGTGGACCTCGGCTTTTCCGGCAACGAGGCCAACTACTACGAACCGGACAACAGCTACATCAACCGCGTGGTCGACCGCCGCACGGGAAACCCCATCAGCCTTTGCCTGGTGTACCTCTTTGTCGCCCGGCGCCTCCGACTCCCCATCGCCGGAATTGGCATGCCAGGCCATTTCCTGATTCGCTTTCAGTCCGCGTCCGGGGACATCTACATCGACGCTTTCAATCGCGGGAAACTGCTGACGAAAGCGGACTGCATCAAGTACCTCCTCCATACCAGCCACGGGTTTCAGGAAAGCTACCTGGCAGCCGTGAGCCCGCGACGGGTGCTGTTGCGGGTATGTTCCAACCTGCACCAGATTTACGTCGGTCTGGAGCTTCAAGACGAGACATCGCGGCTGCAACGGTACATTGTGGCGCTGGCGAAGTGACGCCGGGAGAGCCAAAAAGGGGCAGGGCGCGCTTGAGAACCGCTTGACCTCTCTAAGGCTGCGGTGCCTTGGTCAGCACGAAAGCGTCCCGCTCCGTTCCGGTGGCATCCAGGAAGACGGCCCTCAATCGCGCGCCAGCGATATCCAGGTAGAGCGATCCGGCGGCGTTGATCGCAACAGCCATGGCAGGGTGATTCAAGCCGTGCAAATCCTCAGGATGCGTTGCATGGCCCGCGCTTCCTGCGTTGATATACACCGTGCCCCGGGAACGGGCTGTGCGCTCGCCGTTGCCCGCGATCATAAAAGGCTGGAACGAGGTAGATTTCCCGAAGTGGCCACGGAGCGGGTGGGAACGTTCATAAAGGTGACTGTGGCCGCAGAGGACGAGGTCAACCCCGGCGGCTTCGAGAATTGGAACCACCTTCTCCCGCATATCCGTCATGCGCCGGTCACGGCCTGCCTCGGCATCGGAGTCGTGCGATCCTTTGCTGTAGGGCGGGTGATGCCAGTAGGCAATCGTCCAGGGCAGGCGGTTGGCCGCAAGGTCCTGCCTCAGCCACGGCACCATCCGGCCTTGCTCCGAGAGATCCGTGTCCTGCGAGTCCAAGCAGATGAAATGGGCATTTCCGTAATCAAAGGCATACCAAGCCTCCGAACCCGACGGAATGCCGCCCGCTTCGCCCAGGCGTGGCAAGGTGAACAGGTCGTAGTACACCCCGCTTTCGGTCTTCGAACTCGCGTTACGCGCGTCGTGATTGCCAAAGGCGGGCCACAGCACGGCACGCTTGAACTGCCGGCGGTAAACGTCGAAAAACCGCACGTCGAACTGGCTTTCCGAGGCGTCGCTGTAAGCGTTGTCTCCCAAGGTCAGAATCGCGTCCGCAGGAATACCAACCGACGCGCGTTCGTAAGCATCGCGGACGGCTCTTTGCTCGGGAAAACCCGTTCCAGGATCTCCCAAAACCCAAACGCGAATCGGCTTGGTCGATCCCGCGACCGGCGCCGTCCTGAAAAAACTCTCCGGCCCGCCTTGCAGCGCGCCGGTGCGCGTTCCGACCGAGTAATAATAGACGGTGTCCGGGGTCAAGCCGGACAGCGGCACCACGTGCTCCCGGAACCGGCCAGGACCGGTTGCGATCTGATCGAGCCTGTCCGGCGCGGTTCCATACCGGACGACGCTCGTCGTGGGCACGGCCGTGCGCCACCGGACGATCACGGAGGTGGGAGTCCCCACTTGCAGGTAGGCACCCCGCGTGACCCTCGGAAGCGGCGCGGGCTTTTGTGCGACGACTTCCGCGCCCGCGAGGAGGAAAAAGAGCAGGACTGCGCTGCAGGTCGCGTTCAAGACGCTCATCCCACGCAACCAAGGATGCTCAGGCGTTGCCAGATCCTGAGTGACGGAAGATCGGCGTGGCGGCCAACGCCTGACGGCGGATCGCATCGGCTTCTTCCGGGCTCAAGGGCGTGAACCTTGGCGCCAATCTTAGAGCAAGCTCCAGGCACTTGAAATCTGCCGGGTGAACCGCCGCGGTCACCGGGTGTGACAGAGTGAAACGCAGCCCGGCCAACGCTTCCTCGGGATCGGTCATCGGCTCGTACCAGCAATTCCGAGCGAACCGGTCGGCATCCTTGGGCCACGGCCGTTTGGCCATCGCTTTCAAGGCGAGAATCCCCATCTTCTTCTCCTGCGCCTTGGCGAGAACTTGCGGACCGAAATTGCCCGCATGCCAAGTCGCGTAATTCACCGGGAAGAGGATGGTGTCGAAGCGGTGCTGCTCCATCAATGCGAGGGCGGCATCGACCGAATGCGCCGAAAACCCAATGAACCGCACCTTGCCGGCTTTCCTGGCCGCTTCAAAGGCCTCCAAGGCACCGCCTGGGGCAAAAATCGCCTCCACGTCTTCCTTGGTCGTGACGGCGTGAAGCTGGTAAAGGTCGAAGTGATCCGTGCGCATCTGCTTCAAGGACGCTTCCAATTCCTTGGTAGCGCCTTCGCTGCCCCGCTGAGTGGTCTTGCAGGCGAGGAAAACGTCTTTCCGGAATGGTTCGAGCGCGGGGCCGAGGCGCTCTTCGGCATTGCCGTAGGACGGCGCGATATCAAAATAATTAACGTCGGCATCGATGGCCATGCGCACCCATTCGGAAGCTTGGGCAGGTGTCGATTGGTTCAGCACAAAGCCGCCAAAACCGATGATCGATAGCTTCTCGCCGGTTTGGCCAAGAGCGCGTCGCTCCAGCCTCCCGGGCTTGATCTCGCGTTCGATGCCTGCGAGCGAAGCGGGAAAGCAGGTCAGCATGCTTGCGGCCATGGCGGTGCCTTTGAGGAATTCACGTCGTCTCATAATCGGAGTATCACGGGTTGCCTGAGGTCCAGTTCAGCCTTCACAACCCGCGCAATTTAGCCCGGCGGGCGGCGGCTGGCCAGTCCTTCCGGATCCGCGTTGGCCCTGGGGCTCATCGCGGATTCGGAATCGGCGGTCGAGCCGCCCCGGAATGGCGTCGTCCGTAAAGGAAGTAGATCACCAGTCCAACCCCCAGCCACAAAAGGAACCGCGCCCAAGTCACCCCCGGAAGTTCAATCATCAACCAGAGGCAGGACACGATTGCACCCAGCGGCACCCACGGGTAAAGGGGCGTGCGAAAAGGCCGCGGCCGGTTCGGGTCCGTCCGCCGCAGAACGATAATGCCCGCCGCCACCAGGACAAAGGCGAAGAGGGTCCCGATATTGCACAGCTCAACGACCTCGTTGATATTCGACACCGCGGCGAACCCGGCCACCGCCACCCCCGTCAGGATAGTGGTCACGTGCGGCGTGCGGAACCGGGGATGCACCGCCGCCGCCCACCCGGGCAACAGACCGTCCCGCGCCATCGAAAAGAAGATGCGAGGCTGGCCAAGCTGGAACACAAGCAGCACGGACGTGGTGGCGAAGACCGCGCCGAAGGAGATGAACCCGGCCATCCAGTTGAGCCCTCGTTCGGAGAACGCTTTGGCCAAGGGATCCGCCACATTCTGGAATTGGCTCCACTTCACCATCCCCGTCAGCACGATGGCTACAGCCACGTAAATCACCGTGCAGACGATCAGGCTGGCGATAATCGCGATGGGCAGGTTGCGTTGCGGCTGGATCGTTTCTTCAGCGGCGGTGGAAATCGCGTCAAACCCGATGTAAGCGAAGAAAATGATGGCTGCGGCGCTTGAAATGCCGGCAAAGCCGTTTGGCGCAAACGGATGCCAATTCTCCGGCCGGGCGTAGAAGGCGCCCACGCCGATAAACAAGGCGATGACCACCAGCTTGAGAATGACCATGGTGGTGTTGAATCGAGAACTCTCGCGTATCCCGACCACCAGCAGCCAGGTGATGAACGCGACGATCAAGACCGCAGGCAGGTCGAACACAATGGGCATTCCGGCGAGCCTGGGCGCATCCGCGAACGCTTGGGCGTCGGCCAAAACCGCCGACTCCAACCCTCCAGTCCCTGCGCCGCCCGCCTGGGCCTCCGCCACCACCCGCGAAGCCTGCAGCGCCGTCCGGAAATCCACCCCCAGCCAGAGAGGCCACGCATAGCCGAGCCCCTGGAGAAGACTCCGGAAATAATCCGACCATGAAATGGCTACGGCCACATTGCCAACGGCGTACTCGAGGATCAGGTCCCATCCAATGATCCAGGCGATCAATTCGCCCAGCGTGGCATAGGCATACGTGTAGGCCGAGCCCGCCACCGGGACCATGGAGGCAAATTCGGCATAACAGAGCGCCGCAAATCCGCACGCAATAGCCACCAGGACGAACGAAATCGCCAGCGCCGGCCCCGCCCCAAGGTGTTGCGCTCCGCCGGCGGCCGCGGTGCCGATCGTCGAGAAAATGCCGGCCCCGACGATCGCCCCGATCCCCAGGAAGGTCAGTTGCAGCGGGCCCAAACTGCGACGCAGTTGATGTTCGGGACGTTCCGTGCCGAGCAAGAGCTGGTCGAGAGACTTGGTGCGGAACAATCGGCGCATGCTTTGGGTTCAGGATCGTTTGCCGGAAACGGCACGATTGTGGCCTCGAGAGGGCAAGTATCGCACGCGCGGATGTTGTCGGGATACCGGGTGAAAATGCAAGGTCGCAATAGGGATGCAAGGAGTCTCGGGCCGAGGTCGATCGGGCTTGGGGCCCTCGCTGTCGCTCAACGCACGAAGGCTGACACCCTCAGGGCCCAGTTCCGACGCTTTTGAGTTAAATCGAAAGATTTCTAATCATCGAGCCACCTCCGGCCCCTTCCAGCCACACCCGGCTCAAGCGACTGGTCCGCGACCCGAAGCCAAGTGCCTGAGCCCGTCGCCAAGGAGCAGCAAGCCGAAAAGCGCAAGCATCGCCGCCAGCACGCGCATAGTCACCCGGTATCCGCTGCCGGACAGGACATTGCGGTAACGGCCCGCCAATAGCGCCACGGCCAATTTCGAGCCGACGAGCATCGCGTAGAAGGCGGCCAGGAATATTCCCAGGGTTTGCCAGCCTTCCTGCAACGTCTTGGCCAGCATCGCCGCGCCGGCCGTCAGCCAGAAGACCCACGGGTGGGGATTCAGCAGGTTGGTGGTGATGCCTTTCAGCCAGGAGCGAGGACGCTCTGCAGGCGCTCCCGGTTCCCGGTGGGTGGCCTTGAGACTTTCCCAGGCCAGGTAGAGGATGAAGACTCCGCCAAGGACGGACATGGCTCCGAGCATCGGTTGGAACTGCGCCAATCTAGCCGCCAGCACAAGCACGAGGAGAATGATCGGCGCGTCGGTCACCAGGGGCGTGAGGGCGACTTTGCATCCTTCGCGCGGACCATGGCGAAGCGTCTGGGCCAGGACCAGTGCCAGCATCGGCCCGGGGGACAGACCCGCCGAGGCTCCGAGCAGCAGACCGGTAATCATTGCCGCGAGCATGGCGCCCTAAGCCTGACTTTGCGCACCCGGAGCCAGCCAGGTTTCAGCAATTCCCATTTTGTTAGGAGCGCCAGCTTGCAGCCGGCTTTAGGCAACGCGCGCTCGTGAGGCGGTGAAGGACGAAGGGGGCTGCAAGCCGGCGCTCCGACGAATAGGATTTCACCGGGAGAAGACTAGCCGATATCACGGTGGTACTCCTGGAGCGATTTGACCGCGGCGTGGCCGGCTCGGTATTCCGCAATGCCGACGGCCGAGGCATGGGCTGCCGCCGCAGTGGTGACGTAAGGGACCTTGTACTTGATGGCGGCCTGGCGGATATAGGCGTCGTCAAACTGGCTGGTCTTGCCGCTCGGGGTATTGATGACCAAGTGGATGGTGCGGCTCTTGATCTCGTCGATGATATTCGGGCGTTGATGCTCGTGGATCTTGTAGCTCAGCTCGGCCTTGACCCCGTGCTGCTGCAAAAGTTGGCAGGTGCCATTGGTGGCTTTGATCCCGAAGCCCAGGGTCTGAAATTGGCGGGCCACTTCGACGATCGCCGGCTTGTCGCGGTCGGTCACCGAGATCAGGACGGTGCCTTGGAGGGGCAGGGGCGGTTGGGCGGCTTCCTCAGCTTTGAAGTAAGCCAGCCCGAATGTGGGTGCCATGCCGAGAACCTCGCCTGTGGACCGCATTTCAGGCCCAAGGACCGGGTCAACTTCGGGGAACATGTTGAACGGAAGAACCACTTCCTTCACCCCCACGTGCGGGATCTTCTTCCGGCGAAGGTTTAAGTCCTTGAGCTTCGCTCCTAGCATGAGCTGAGTGGCGATGCGGGCCATCGGGACATTGCAGACCTTGGAAACCAGCGGAACGGTGCGCGACGCGCGCGGGTTCGCCTCCAGCACGTAGACCGTGTCGTGGCAGATGGCGTACTGGATATTCATGACGCCGCAGACCCGAAGTTCGCGTCCGATCCGGAGGGTATACTCCTCGATCGTCTTGAGATGCTTCTCTGGGAGCGTGACGGGCGGGATAGCACAGGCCGAATCTCCCGAGTGAATACCTGCCAGTTCGATATGTTCCATAACGGCCGGGACAAAGGCCTCAGTCCCATCCGCCAACGCGTCCGCTTCGGCCTCAATGGCGTTCTCGAGGAAGCGATCAACGAGGATGGGACGCTCCGGGGTGACATCAACGGCAGCAGCGACGTACTTTTCGAGCATGGCATCGTCGTGCACGACCTCCATGCCACGTCCGCCAAGGACAAAAGACGGCCGCACCATGAGTGGGTAACCGATCCTTTGCGCGAGTTGGCGCGCCTCCTCCAGGTTGCTGGCCATCCCGGACTCAGGCATCGGGATGCCCATGCGATCCATCATTTTACGGAACCGGTCCCGGTCTTCGGCGAGGTCGATCGTATCGGGACTCGTGCCGAGCACCTGAACACCGGCGGCCTCAAGTTCGCGGGCGATATTGAGGGGCGTTTGCCCGCCGAACTGGACGACGACGCCGACCGGCTTTTCCTTTTCATAGATAGCGAGCACGTCTTCCAATGTCAGCGGCTCGAAGTAAAGCTTGTCGGAGGTGTCGTAGTCCGTCGAAACGGTCTCCGGGTTGCAGTTGACCATGATGGTCTCGAACCCCGCCTCGCGCAGCGCAAAGGCGGCATGCACACAGCAGTAATCAAACTCGATGCCTTGCCCGATGCGGTTGGGTCCGCCGCCCAGGACCATGACTTTCTTGCGGTTGCTCGACGGGACTTTATTTGGCCCGTTGTAGGTGGAGTAGTAGTACGCGGCATTCTCGACACCGCTGACCGGCAAGGCGTCCCAGGCCCCCACTCCACCGAACTTCTTGCGGCGCTCCCGCAGTTCCGATTCGGGGACTCCAAGGAGTTGGCTCAGGTACTTGTCGGCGAACCCGTCGCGCTTGGCCCGGGTCAGGAGCGCGTCTGGAAGGGCTTTGCCCTTGAACGTCAGGATCTCTTCTTCGAGTTCGACCAGTTCCTTCATCTGCTGGATGAACCAGGGCTTGATCTGGGTTTTCGCGTGAAGCTCCTCAACCGTGGCCCCCTTGCGGAGCGCTTCATACATAATCCATTGCCGCTCGCTGCTCGGCTCGTTCAGCAGGGCCAGGAGCTCCTGAAGGGACTTGCGGTTGAAATCCTTGGCAAAGCCCAAGCCGTGGCGGCCGTTCTCGAGTGAGCGGATGGCCTTCTGGAGAGCTTCTTTGTAGGTCTTGCCAATACTCATGACCTCACCCACCGCACGCATCTGCGTTCCGAGTTTGTCCTGGGCGCCCTTGAACTTCTCAAAAGCCCAGCGCGCAAACTTCACGACCACGTAATCACCGGAAGGCGTGTATTTCTCCAGGGTGCCATCGCGCCAGTAAGGGAATTCGTTGAGCGTGAGGCCACCCGCGAGCTTAGCGGAGATCAGGGCGATGGGAAAACCCGTTGCCTTCGACGCCAGCGCGGAAGACCGGGAAGTCCGCGGGTTGATTTCGATCACCACCACCCGTCCGGTCTTCGGGTCATGGGCAAACTGGATATTGGTGCCTCCGATCACGCCGATGGACTCGACAATGCGATAGGAGTAATCCTGCAGCTTGGCCTGGAGTTTGGGGTCGATGGTCAGCATCGGCGCCACACAGAACGAATCGCCCGTGTGCACGCCCATCGGGTCCACATTCTCGATGAAGCAGACTGTGATCATCTGGTTGAGGGCGTCCCGGACCACTTCCAGTTCCAGCTCTTCCCAGCCTTGGACCGACTCCTCGACCAGGACCTGCCCGACTATGCTTGCCGCGAGACCACGGCTGACCACCGTTCGTAGCTCCTCAACGTTGTAAACATGCCCCCCACCTGTCCCACCCAGCGTGTAAGCAGGGCGAATCACCACCGGATACCCAAGGTGCGCCGCTACCGCTTCCGCCTCTTCTACCGAAAAAGCCGGGGCGCTGCGCGGCATGTCAATCCCAAGCTTCCGCATCGTCTCCTTGAAGATGATGCGATCTTCGCCCTTCTCGATCGCGTCAGCTTCAACGCCTATGATGCGCACGCCGTATTTCGCCAAAACGCCGGACTTGGCGAGTTGGGACGAGAGGTTCAGCCCTGTCTGGCCTCCAAGGTTCGGCAGGAGCGCGTCCGGACGCTCTTTCTCAATGATCTCGGTCAGGGAAGGGACCGTCAGGGGTTCAATGTAAGTGACGTCCGCCATGCCCGGGTCGGTCATGATCGTGGCGGGGTTTGAATTCACGAGAATAATCCGGTATCCGAGGCTGCGCAGGGCTTTGCAGGCCTGCGTGCCGGAATAATCAAACTCGCAGGCCTGTCCAATGATGATTGGGCCAGAGCCGATGATCAGAACCTTGTGGATGTCAGTTCGCTTGGGCATACGTCGATTCTTTCGGGACGGACAACGCTGCACCGACTCGCACGGGAGTGGCGGCGCCGGCGGAGTATCTACCTGCCGGGTGAATCTTGGGCAAACAAATAATGGGTGTGTCATGCGACGGGCGAGTACTTCGCCGCGATCGCCAGAGCGGTCTCGCGAAGCCGTTCCCCGAGTGAAGCGGGCTGGATCACGGTGACGTGCGCGCCCCAGCCTAAGACCCACCGTTCGAGTTCCTCAAGACTGCTCAGGCGCATCTGCAAACGGGAGCGGCCGCAGGGAAGCTCGACGAACTCCTGGGTGGCATGCCATTTCCTGCCCCGCACCAGGTCGGTGGCCCAGGGGTCGAACTCCATGCTGACCTGGATGTCTTCCGTCCCCTTGAATACCCCGAAGCTGCCCCGGAGATACTCGTCAGGCTTGAAATCACGGGGTGGAACGAAGGTCTTCGAGGTCAATTTCGGCTGGCGCAAGCGCGTGAGGACAAACGTGCGCAGCGCTTGGCGGTCCAGGTCAAACGCGAACAGGTACCAGTGGTTGTCGATGCAGGCTAAATGGTACGGGCGCACGTGCCGTCGCACGGCGCGCTCCGCTCCGAGCTTCTTGTACTGAAACTTCACCGTCCGATGCTCCTGCACGGCGCGCGCCAGGACCTGGAAGGTATCCAGGTCCGTGTCGTCCGGAGCGAAGGGACGGAAGGACAAGGCTTCGTCAAGGTGTGCCAGGGTAAAGCTCTGCTGCGAATCCAGATTCCCAGTCAGCTTGCGGAAAGCCGCCTCCAGTGGCTTCTGGAAGGGCGTCCCCTGGTACTGTGCGATCGCTTTATGCGCCACTAGGAGTGCGAAAACCTCCGCTTCGGTCACCGCCACACTTGGGAATTCTTCGACCGGCTCCGAATAGTAATACCCATACTTTCGGCTGTCATATTCGACCGGCAGGTTCAACCGAAAGCGCATGAAATCGATGTC
This sequence comes from uncultured Verrucomicrobiota bacterium, assembly GCA_964578605.1. GTDB lineage: Bacteria > Verrucomicrobiota > Verrucomicrobiia > Limisphaerales > SIBE01 > JAXMHN01. The sequence goes on from CAZODO010000012.1 coordinate 37,806, forward strand.
CCGCTTGATTGTCCGGGTGCACGTCTCCAACTCCTGGGCCAACCGGCTGCAATTGGGGTGACGGCCCTCCTGCAGTCTGCGGTGGATCTGCAGCATCCGCTGCCACGCCGTTCGGGCAAGCACCTGGTCCTGGACTTTGGGCATAGGCCCTCGAACGGATTACAGCTTCAAGTCTTTGTCCGTCACCGCGCCGAGGGAAGCGGACGTGACAAGATGGGCATACTTAGCCAAAACGCCCCGGTTATAGCGCGGTTCCGGCGCTTTCCATGCGGCCCTGCGCCGGGCGAACTCCTCCGCCGGGATATCGAGGTTGATCTCACGCTCTTCCGCATCGATGGTGATCTGATCGCCCTCTTCTACAATGCCGAGTGCGCCGCCGACATAAGCTTCGGGTGTGATATGGCCCACGACAAAACCGTGGCTGCCTCCCGAGAAGCGCCCGTCCGTAATGAGCGCCACATGTTTGCCGAGTCCTTTCCCCATAATGGCCGAGGTTGGAGAGAGCATCTCGCGCATGCCGGGCCCGCCTTTGGGCCCTTCATACCGAATGACCACGACATCGCCCGCCACAATGGTGCCTTCCAGGATCGCGCGAAGCGCCAGTTCTTCCGAGTTGAACACGCGCGCTCTGCCGGTGAAGCGCAAACCCTCCTTTCCAGTGATTTTCGCCACGGCGCCCTCCTGGGCGAGATTCCCGCGGAGAATCACGAGGTGGCTGTCTTTCTTGATGGGATCGTTGAGAGGCCGGATGATCGTCTGCCCCTGGGGATACGGCTGCACGTCGGCGAGGGTCTCGGCGAGCGTCTGCCCGGTCACGGTGCGACAATCGCCATGCAGCAGCCCGGCCTCCAGCAAGGTGCGCATCAAAGGGCGAATCCCCCCGATCTCCACAAGTTCCGACATCAAGTGCTTTCCGCTCGGCTTCAGGTCGGCCAGCACTGGGACGCGTTTCCCGATCCGGGTGAAATCGTCCAGGCGCAACTCGACGCCCGCGGCATGGGCGATCGCCAGGAGATGCAGCACCGCGTTCGTCGAGCCGCCCAGGGCGATGACCACCGTGATGGCGTTTTCAAAAGCTTCCCGCGTCATGATGTCCCGCGGACGCAGATTGCGCTTGAGCATTTCGACCACTGCGGCTCCAGCCCGGCGGCAATCCTCGACTTTCGCTTTGGACACCGCGTTCTGGGCCGAACTGTTCGGGAGGCTCATGCCCAAGGCTTCGATGGCCGATGCCATCGTGTTGGCCGTATACATCCCGCCGCACGAACCGGGGCCGGGAATGGCGCACGCTTCGATTGCCTGAAACTCCTTGTCGTCAATCTTCCGGTTCGCATGCGCGCCGACGGCCTCGAAGACAGAAACGATATCGAGCAGACGCTTGCTCCCTGTCAGGCAGCCCGGGAGAATGGTTCCGCCATAAACAAACACCGCCGGCCGGTTCAGCTGCGCGATGGCCATCAGGCAACCCGGCATGTTTTTGTCGCACCCCCCAATCGCCACAAAGCCGTCCATGCCCTCGCAACCCACCACCGTTTCGATTGAATCGGCAATCACCTCGCGCGAGACCAGCGAGTATTTCATGCCTTCGCTCCCCATGGAAATGCCGTCGGAGATAGTGATGGTGTTGAAAACGATCGCTTTGCCGCCGGCCTCGTTCGCGCCGGCTTCCGCTTCCCGGGCGAGTTGGTCGATATGCATATTGCATGGGGTGACCATGCTCCAAGTGGACGCAATTCCGATCACTGGCTTCTGAAAGTCCTCCGGCTTAAAACCCGCGGCGTAAAGCATCGCGCGGCTTGGCGCGCGGTCGGGTCCATCCAGCACAATGCTGGAGTGTGGCCGAAGGGATTCGGTCGAACCGAGGCCTTCGCGAGAACTGGTGTTGCCTTGTTTCATTGAGGAGAAATTATCAGCATGAAAAGAGGTCCTTGACAATACCTCGTGAAGACCGAAGGCCGAAATCCGAAGGCGCCGAAAGAAATCCGAGCTCCGAATCCGCGCTCCGAGACGGCCGTGGTGGGGCGGGATCACCGTATTTGCGTGGTGCGGAGCCGGTCCGTCGTGGTGCCACTCAGTCAATAGACCCAGGGGATAAACCGGCGCACGCGCCTCTGATACTCGGCATATTCCTGGAACCGTTCGCGCAGCCAGCGCTCTTCCTGCCGGGCTTTGGCGTCCAGGAAAACTGCCATCAACAGCGCCATCACCAGCCCTGGACCGCTCTGGCGGAAGAGGGTCCAGCCGAACCCGGCCAGAATCAGGCTTGTGTAAAGGGGGTGTCTCATGAGCGCATAAGCTCCGCGCTGCACCAGTTCCGAGCGGGCGTCGGGCTTTGGGAAAGGCGACAAACGCCTGCCCAGGGCGGCGGTTCCGGAGAGGGCGATGATCGCCCCGGCGAGCATCAGGATGGCACCGACCAGAACCGCTGGGCGAAGGGAGAAGGTGCCAGGAAACCGCCATCCGGCAGCCACGAGCAGGAGCATCAGGGCGAATTGTGCGACAACCCACCCTCCGCCTCGCTGATTGAACGTATGTGTCATGGGGATGCGCTATAGCAACAGCCATTCTCCGAAGAAGAACCACCGTTACAGCAAGCTCGCGGAATCCAGATCCAGGAAAAGCGTCGCGTGCGGTTGCTGACGGAGAACGGACGACGGGCAGGCGGTGCTGATCGGGCCTTGCAGGGCCGTTTTGACCGCTTGGGCTTTACGCCGCTCGGGGACCACGCAAAGCAGTGAGCGCGCCGCGCAAAGCGCCGGGATGGTCAACGAATAGGCGTATTGCGGCACGTCCTCGAGCCGGGGAAAGGCGCCTTCGCCCACTTGCTGCCGCCGGCAGGCTTCGTCCAGTTTGACCAGCTTGACGCCTCGCGTGTCGTGGAAATCCGCCACGGGCGGATCATTGAAAGCAATATGGCCATTCTCGCCGATCCCAAGGCAGCAAAGGTCGATCGGTCCCGCTCCCAGAAGCCCGGCGTAACGGTCGCACTCCTTGATCGGCTCGAGCGCTTCCCCCTCGATATAATGGAACGCGGCTGGGTGGACGCGGGTTTCCATTCGCTCTTGCATGAACCGGCGAAAGCTGGCGGGATGCTGGGCGGTGACGCCGAGGTATTCGTCCATGTGAAACAGAGTGATCGCCTGCCAATTCAGCCCCGGCATGGCGGTGAGCGCCTCGAGGAACTTCACCTGCGAAGCGGCGGACGCGAAGATGGCCCGGGCCTGGCCTCGGGCCGCCAGGGCATCCCGCAAACAGGCGTGGGCGCGCGCCGCGGCATCGACCGCAAGGGCGTCGTGCGTTTCGTAAATTCGGACGGCGAGGGCGCCGGCAGTGAAGGTCTTGGAAGGCAAAGGGCGGTTCGCGGGCATGGCGTTCTTCAGCGGTATTGTTCCCACTCGGGTTCGTTATCGAAAATCCAGCGGTAGTAATCCGATTCCTGCAAGAGGGTGCCGGCTGCTTCGTCCACGACCACGGTGCAATGCGCATGCAGTTGCAACGCGGTGGCTGAGATCATCGAGGTGATCGGACCTTCGACCGCGCGGGCGATAATCCCTGCTTTCTCATGCCCGGTGGCGAGGAGCACGCACCGGTCGCTCTCAAGGATCGTGCCCACGCCCATGGTAATGGCGCGCCGGGGCATGTCCTCAGGGTTATCGAACATCGGCGCGTTCTGTTCCAACGTCGCTGGCGCGAGGGCTTTCACACGGGTGCGCGAATGAAGGGCGGAGAGCGGTTCGTTGAAACCGAGATGCCCGGCACGTCCGATGCCGAGGAGTTGAAAATCGAGGCCCCCGAACCGTTTGATCAGCCCTTCATAGCGCCTGCATTCAGCGTCCAGGTCTCTCGCGGTGCCATCGGGAAGATGGGTATTGCGCAAGTCAATATTCACCTGGTTGAACAGGTTGTGGTTCATGTAGTGCCGGTACGAATGGCGGTCCGATCCCGGCAACCCCACATACTCGTCCAGGTTGAACGTGCGGCACAGGGAGAAATCGAGCCTTTCCTCCCGGTGCATTCGCACCAGTTGCGCGTAAACGGATTCCATGGTGCGGCCGGTCGCCAACCCCAGCACGAGATGCGGATTCGCCCGCAACTCGCGCGCGATAATCCGTGCGACAAGTTCCGCCGCCGCCGCCGCCGATGGCCGAATGATGACTTCCACAAAGGCGATTAAACCACGGCACGATGGAAAAGGACATCCTGAACTTGGCGGATGCACCGGCCCTGCTACCTTAGATTCAGTCCGGCCCCACCCTTTTCTGAGCAAAATGAGATCACCCCGGAACAGGATTGCGCGCACTGCGCCCTTGAACCTCGCGTTGCGCAAATAGTTGGTAATCAAGCCAACCATTTTGAGGTTCATGGGCAGAATTGCTGGCGTTTCAGGCGCATTCCTTGTCAAGGCAGGCGCGTTGCTTTACCGTGAGGCTATGTTTGAATCGCTGAGTAACAAGCTCCAGTCCGCGTTCAAGAACTTGCGCGGGCTGGGAAAAATCTCGGAGGAGAACATTGGTGACTCCCTCCGGGAGGTCCGCCTGGCGCTGCTCGATGCGGATGTGAATTTCAAGGTCGCGCGCGACTTCATCGAAAAGGTGAAGCAGGAGGCAATTGGCGAGAAGGTGCTCCTGAGCATTCAGCCCGGTCAGCAGATCATCAAGATAATCCATGACGAACTGGTGGCGTTGCTGGGCTCCGAAAATGCCGGACTAAACTTGTCGGGCAATCCCGCCTGCGTTCTTCTCGCGGGCTTGCACGGCTCGGGCAAGACCACTTCGGCCGCGAAGTTGGCCCGTCTCCTTCACAAACAAGGGCGCGCACCCGTGCTCGTGGCCTGTGACGTTTATCGCCCCGCTGCCATCGACCAATTGGAGACGCTCGGACGCCAACTCAATATCCCCGTGGTGTCCAAGAAGGGCGAGACCGACGTCTTGAAGATCGCCCGCGAAGCCCTGGGCATGGCGAAGGCGAACAACTGGAACACGGTCATCTTCGATACCGCCGGGCGGCTGCAGATCGATGAGCCGCTCGTTCAAGAACTCGTTCGCCTCCGTGATTTGGTGAAGCCGCAGGAGATCCTGCTCGTCCTCGACGCCGCCACGGGCCAGGAAGCGGTCAATGTCGCCACCCATTTCGACCAGGCACTCTCGATCACCGGCGCCATTCTGACCAAGCTCGATGGCGATGCCAGGGGCGGCGCCGCTCTCAGTTTGAAAGCGGTCACCGGCAAACCCATCAAACTGGTCGGCGTCGGCGAGAAGACCGAGGATTTCGAACCCTTCCACCCCGAACGCATGGCCTCCCGGATTCTTGGGATGGGCGATGTCGTCAGCCTGGTGGAACGCGCGGCCGAGACCGTCGACCTCGACGAAGCGAAGAAGCTCGAGGAGAAAATGCGCAAGGGGCAGTTCACGCTTGAGGATTTCCTCGATCAACTGCGCCAGATGAAGAAGCTCGGGTCGCTCGAAAGCATCGTCGGAATGCTCCCGGGCGGTTCGGAAGCCCTGCAGAACCAGGACCTCAGCAAGAGCGAAGGCGAGTTTCGGCGCATGGAAGGCATGATCTGCGCCATGACCCCCCAGGAACGGAGACATCCGCAGATCCTCAACGCCCGGCGCCGGATCCGCATCGCCAAAGGCAGCGGCGTGAGCGTGGCCGAACTGAACAATCTTCTGAATCGGTTCGGTCAAATGCAGCAGATCATGAAGAAGATGGGCAAGTTCCAGCGGATGATGAGCAAGATGGGCGGTTCACTCCCGGGAATGCTGCGGCGCTGACTCAGTCCGCCGGAGGGGAAATCACTTTCAGGCCAGGAAAATAGCTTCGCACGTCTGCGGGGTCGTTTGTGATGAGCGCCCATCCCAGGGAGTGGGCGTGTGCCGCAATTAGAAAATCGGGCATGCGAGCTTTTCGGCCGCCGCGTCGTTTGTAGAGGCGATAGGCCTTTCCTGCCGGAAGGCCCGAGATCCAGTTCAACTCAATCCGTTCGACGACTTCCCGCAGTGCCGCTGACGCTTCCGCTTCGGAATCAAACAGAGCGCACAGCTCGGCATAGACAATTTGGTTGATGAACACTCCACCGAGGGCGCGGCGCGCGTTCAAGGTCTGTTCGACCCAGTCCGCTGTGAGTTCATCCGTGAGCAGCGCAATCAACGCTGAAGTATCGACCAAGTGCATTTAGCCGCGCACCAGGTTCATCGCTTGTTTGCAGCCAATAGGCAACCCACTCGTGAGTCCAGGCCACCAGCTTCGTCACCGCTGAATGGTTCGAATCTTCTCCAGGGACAGCGCGCCGGTCCCGTCCAGGGCGCACCCCCAATTTCCCGAGATGCCGGGTCATGAAGGCAAGGCTCCTGTCCCGCCATTGAGGTCAGCCAAACTCTTGTCGCAGTCTTACTCAGGAGGCTTTTCGATCCCGGCTTGATCGGCCATGGCACAGACTTGCTCGTAAAAGGCCTCTTCCGTCAGTCCGAGCAGCGTGGAGCCGTAAAGGAGGCAATGGTCGTCCGTGATGATGGACCCGTAGTTGATCACCGGGATCATATAAACCACGGCGAGCACAAGCCAGTCGGGATGAGCCTGAAGAACGGGGCGCAGGTAAAGAACGCGCCCCGTGGAGGGGTTTTGAGGATCGAGATCCGGCTGCGCGAATTGGTGCGACGCCAATTCTCCGAACTCGAACAGCAACCTCGTCGGATAGCGGACACAATCGCGGTCAGCGAGAAACGCATCGAGCCCGGGCGGCGTGAGGAAGCCGTGTTTGCGACGGGCGACGTCGGCCTGGGCGACGAGGTGAGCGCGGAGGCTTTCCTCGCCACCGCGCCCCAACGGGTCGGCCGCATCCGTATCTGGAGACGCGGAGGGTTCGTTGTCCCGCGGCGTGGGATCCGGCGTTGAGGGTGTCATTTGCCGTAGCGTTGCTGAAACTCCTTGCGTTGTTGTTCGCGCAAGGCCTGTTCGGCTGGGTCCAATTTGTTGATGAACCACTGGTGATTGACGTGGCTGAGGGTTTCTTCCAGCAATTTCGAGAGCTTATCTCCGGCGGCTTTCTTGGCTGGGTCATCCGCTCGCGCCGCTCGTTCGATCAGCTCTTCCAACTCGGGGATGTAGCCGGTGTAGAAATGTTTAGCCACTTCGTAGGTGCCATGCCAATGGGTGTAGTCCGGCCCCATCATGGAGACGCCGTGACGCGCGCGGCGGCCTTCATGATGCCAGATCTCGTACCAGGTAAAGTCGATCTTGCTGCTGAACTTGGGTTGCCTGATGAGGGGGGCGGCCGCCTCGTACAAGGCCAGGCCAGGCTTGGCAAACTTCTCGTGGTAAAGATCGATCAAGCCATCGTACTGCGCGTAAAAGCCGTCGACGAAGTTCTGGTTATGGCAATTCAGGCAGATATTGACCATGTTGGCGCGGCGCTTTTGCCAGGGCACATCCTTGCCCGCGAGGCCGAGCTTGGCGTCGGAAACCTCGGGACGGATGGAGATCTCCGGGCGATTGTTCCAGGAGATGCGCAGTCCGACGTCGTGGGTCACGCGTTGGTCTTTGGTGGCACTCATGTGGCAGGTCGCGCAGGTGGGAGCGGCACTGTAATCCTCGCCCACGATCCATTTGGGGTTGTCGAGCCTCATCTTGTCGATGTTGGCGTAGTACGCGATGCCGTGCTTGGACTCGTTATAGATTTCGAACTGGGGATGATCAGGTCCCATGTGGCATTTGCCGCAGGTTCCCGGGGTGCGGGCCTGCGCGGCAGAGAAATCATGGCGCGAATGGCAGGCGGTGCAGGCGCCTTCGCTCCCGTCCGGATTGAGCCGCCCGATGCCGGTATTGGGCCAGGTGGCGGGATCGGGTTTTCCGCTCGGGCCGATCTTGACTTCGGTGCCATGGCATTGCCAGCAGCCGTTGACGGCCGCGGCGGAGACCCCTTGCGGGTAAGCAGGCGTCTTGAACCCGCGGTTGCCTTCCACCACCTCGGCCAGGACGTTGTCGAGGGAACCCAGGATGCGGGCGCCTTTGGCATGGTGCGAGCCGTTGAACTCCGCGACCTCGACTTCGTGGCAGCGGGCGCAGTCTTTGGGTGAGACGATGGTGGCGATCTTCTCGCCGTAATGTTCATAGGCGTCCGGGTCATCGGCGTTGGCCATATGGCACTCGAAGCACCCCACGTTGGCGCGGTAATGCTTGCTGGAACCCCATTGGCCGTAGACAGCCGAGCTCTCCTTCTTGTGGCACTCGACGCAGGCTTTGCTCTGGTCGGTGAGCGCTTTCATGGTGAAACCTGCCGAGGCCACGAGGGAGCTAGTCAGCAGCGTGACCAGCGGCAATGCCGTTCGCGCGATCCAAGTGTTCATAATGGGTGGGTTCATGGTGGGTTAAGGAATCAAGAGCGTCCTGTCGCCGGCACGGTGGCCGGAAGTGGAATTTCCCGAAGGCGGCCGTTCATGATGGGAATGGCCACGTGCAACATCCAGGTGTAAAGCAGCGCGCCAAAAGCCCAGACGCCAAGGCAGACAAGCGTTTCGTTCAGGGAAGGCATGTACTCGACCACCTGGCCGAGAGGTGTGGGAACGAAGCCGGGCACGATCAGGCCCATGCCTTTCTCGATCCAGATGCCGACGAAGCAAGCGATGCAGGCCACATTCAGCCCCGGGATTCTCTTGCTCCACGGCGAGAGCAGGAGGGCCAGACCAATCGCGTCCAACGCCATGGCCGTCCAGATCCATGGGACGAGCCCGGAGTGGCCATGCAGGCCGAAGTAGAGGTAACTGGCGGCTGCGGCGTGCTGGGTGGGCGAGTAGAACTCGGTGAACAGCTCGCATCCCAGCAGGAAGACGTTGATGATCATGGCCACGGTCATGATCATGCGCAGGGTGAAGATGGGCTCGTCGCCGATCCAATAGCGGGTGACCTTGCGGATGGCTTGGAAGGTAAGAATGAGAAGGGCGGGCCCGGCCACGAAGGCGGAAGCCAGGAACCGTGAAGGGACCAGCGGATGATGCCAGTAGGAGCGCCCGGCCAACCCCACGTACAGGAACGCTGTCACAGTGTGGATACTGACGGCCCAAACGATGGAGATGAACACAAACGGCACGTAAAAGCTCTTGGTGGGCTTGCGTCCGCGGTACTTGGAGTAGAGCAGGTAGCCACTAATATGGAGGTTGAGCAGGAGATAACCATTGAGGACGATCACGTCCCAGGAAAGGATGGACCCTGGCCAGTTGAAGATCCCAAAGGGCGGGATCATATGGTGGAAGCGATCCGGGCGCCCCAGGTCCACGGTCACGAAGAGCAGGCACATCACGATCACGGCGATGGCCATGAGTTCGCCGAAAATGACCACCTCGTGCATGAACTCTTTCCGGTAGACATAGGCGGGAATGACGAGCATGACCGCGGCGGCGGCCACCCCGACGAGGAAAGTGAAATTGGCAATATAGGCTCCCCAACTCACCTGGTTGGTCATTCCCGTGGTTTGCAGCCCTTCCACCAACTGCCGGGCCCAGGCATGGATGCCCACCAGGACGAGCACACTCAGCAGGGTCATCCAGCCGTAGAACTTCCAGCTGCCCTGGAACGAGATTCGAGCCACTCGCCAAAGGAAATTTACGTATTCCCTCATTTGTCGAAGAAGTAGTAGAACCTCGGCTGCGTGCCCACATCCTCTTTGAGGATGTAGACTCGTTTGTTCTTCAGGATATAGTTAATCTCGCTCTCCGGATCGAGGAGATTGCCAAAGACGCGGGCGCCGGTGGGGCACACTTCCAGGCAAGCGGGGTACTTGCCGGCGCGCGTTCGCTGCAGGCAGAAGGTGCACTTTTCGACCACCCCCTTGGGCCGGACCCGGTTGCTGAGGTAATTCTGGTGCGGGTTGATCTCGGACGCGGGGAGGGTGGGCTTGTGGTAATTGAAGCGGCGGGCGTCGTAAGGGCAGGCCGCCATGCAATAGCGGCAACCGATGCACCAGTTATAATCTACTGTGATCACGCCGTCCGGTTCCTGCCAAGTAGCCTGCACCGGGCAAACCTTGGTGCAGGGCGATTCTCGGCACTGGTGGCATTGCACGGGCATGTAATACTTGTCTTTCTGCGGAACCGTCTCCGGGTCGTAGTAGGGATTGGAAGTCTCGAGATTGATGGCGCCCTTCTCCAGTTCCAGGACCCGGATGTAAGACATCTCAATGTCATCCGAGTCATCGCGCGACTGGTTGTTTTCCTTGAGACAGGCGTGGGCGCATTTGCGGCAGCCGATGCAGCGGGTCAGGTTCAGAGCATAACCGAACTGGACTCCGGGCAGGGGCTTCACATCGTGCATCGCCGGACGCACCCCGTATTCCTTTTCGCAGGTGGCCTCGAGCTTGCGCATGATGTCAGCCAGGGCCTCGGGGGTGAGCTTCCGGTAATGCTTCTGCAGCATCGCGTCCAGCGTCAGCTCGCCTCGCTCCAGCGCGAGCAGCGGCTTGAGGGCCACGGCCAGCCCCGCCAATCCCAACATCGATGCGGCAGTGCCTTTCAGAAAGGTTCGGCGGGAGACCGGGCGCACGGCCTGCTCGATGCTTTTGGGCTGGCTGTGGGAGGGATCGCTCATGGTTCGGTAAGGCGCTAATGGCTCGCTTCCGGCAGGGCGCCGCGCTTGGCCGCTGGCGGATAAGCGGCCCGGGCAGGGTAGCGCAACGGCGGCAGTGGTTTCATCGGCTGGAATCGCGGTGAGTGCGGATCATGGCACTGGATGCAGCGCAACCGGGTCTGTTCGCCTCGGGAGACATCCCAGTAGCCGTTGCGGCGGCCGTGCACCGCTGCGCTCCAGTCACGGTAGGTCGGCCCGTGGCACTTCGCGCAGAGCAGGACCACGTCCGCTTCGGCAATTTCGGAACCGTCATAGTCCACGAACGCATTGCGGTTCGTGGGATGATGGCAATTGAGGCAGAAACGGTTATTGCCATGGTCAAGCTTGATGTTCTCGTGTTCGACCATGGGCCGATCGTAATGCCACCGCGCGGTGAGAAGTTGGTGGCAATCCATGCAGTTATAGGTCCAGCCCAGTTTGACGAGGTCCAGTCCCAGTGTCCGCCTGGGTGGAGTCTTGTCCAGATGGCGATCACTTTGCAGACCGACGGCAGGTTGTTGAGGGGAAGGCGGTGGCTGAGCTTTCAACGAAGGCAACGTTGCGTTGGTGGAAGCGGCGACCCCATCACCCGCGTGTCCGGATGCCCCGAAGTAATAGCAGCAAAGGCTCGCCAAGGCAACCCAGCCCGTGAGAGCGGCTCTGAATTCTGTCGATAACGGCAGCATAGCGCTCGCCCGGCCGATAACACAATCTGGCCGGATGGGCGCATTTATATCAGAGGGTCTTACGCTGTCGCGCCTGAAGTTTTGGAATCTTGATCTGCGTCAGCTTTTTTGCCGATGGTGGAGCGCGCGCATTGGTGAACCTGACCAGGTCCGGATCGTCAACCGCTCCCCCTGCAAGGTTCCTGGTCCGCCCGGGTGCCCAGCTGCGTCCAGGGCATCGTGATCGCCGCCGGTTATGATCAAGCCAGGGCGCGCTTGAAATCTTCCATCAGGTCCTCCGGATCTTCAATTCCCGCCGAAACACGAATCAATCCATCGCTTATTCCCACACGAGCGCGCTCTTCGCGGGACAGGGTCCGGTGCGACGTTCTGCTGGGCACGCAGACGAGAGTTTCAACGCCGCCAAGGCTCAGGGCAGGCGCGGCGATCTCCAGCTTCCGCAAGAGATCGTCCACGGCCGCCGGATCCCGCAGTTCAAAGGACAGCATGCCCCCAAACCCGCGCATTTGAGCCGCTGCCAAGGCGTGGTCAGGATGGCTTTTAAGGCCCGGATAAATGACCCGCGCCACCGCGGGATGGTCCTCCAGGAAGCGGGCAAGATGCTGCGCATTCGCATTATGCCGCTCGATTCGCAGCGCCAGCGTTTTCATGCCCCGTTCCAACTGGTAACAGCCGTGGGCATCAAGCATGCCGCCGTAGCTGGTAGCACATTCGATCAACTTGCGAATGACGTCCTTCCGCGAAATCACCACCCCGGAATTGCCGTCGCTATGGCCGTTGAGATATTTGGTGCCGCTGTGAATCACCACATCAAGACCATGCTCGATCGGGGTTTGGTTGATGGGCGTGGCGAACGTGTTGTCGATCACGGTTAGAAGGCCATGCTTGCGCCCGAGCCTCGCCACGGCCGCGAGGTCGACGCACCGGAGCAGGGGATTGGAAGGCGACTCAACGTAAAGGATCCGCGTGTTCGGGCGAACGGCGAGTTCGAACTCAGCCGGGTTGCCCACGAACTGAACGTCGATCTTGAACCGAGCGAGTTCCCCGGCCACCAGGTGATAAGTGCCCCCGTAAAGATCGGCCTGAAAAAGCGCGTGATCCCCGGGGCTCAAATACCCCAGGAGCAGCGTCGAGATGGCCGCCATCCCCGATCCAAACACCAGGCCGTCTTCGCCCTTCTCCAGGGCCGCCACTTTTTGGGCGATCACCCGCTGGTTTGGCGCATTGAAATAGCGCGGGTAAACGTTTTCGTTAGCCGGATTGGGAAACGCGAAAGCTGTCGAGGTGAAGATCGGCGAATTGACGCCGCCTGTGTTCGTTTCGTGGTGCGTTCCCGCGTGCACGCAAAGCGTGGACGGACGCAAGGTTCGTTTTCGTGAACGGATCATCCTTTATAGCCGCTGTGGTTCAGCGAATCCATCATCCATACAACGTTCGCCGAAGTTCGGCCAGCCGAAATCTGCACCCAGCCGGGCAATGTTAGGTATGCTTATGCACAAAAACTGCTTCCCGAGCGGACGCGTGACATTTTCGCTTTCAACCTGTTCGACACGAGCGAGATCAAGAAGTGTACACATCTGTAACCACTTTGCAGCTGGTTCCGATTGAGGTGGTCACGTTTAGAACTCGGAATGCTGCCCCCAAATCGATTGCGATCCAGAAGCGACCCTGGAGATCGAACAGAGGTCTGAGCTTTGCAACTCCATTCGCGAATCACTCCGGTGCACGAAGCTCCTTGAGCATTTCTAAAGCCTTCGCAACCACCTGTTCGGACGCTTGGGGTCCGAAACGGGAGCTTTGGACTTCATACCCGCCCTCGTCGAACACGTCGGGCGTGGGAAGATAACCGGCAGTTCCGTTGCAGTGCGTGATGATGACCGTGTAACGGAAGGGAGAGGCTGCCTTGATCGCCCGGCCAATCTGGTTGAACACTTCTCCGCCCAACCCGACGAATGCGACCTCTCCGATACAAGCGGCGGTCATGTTCAGCGCTACGGCTGTGCTGTTGGTCTTGCCGGGAAGCTCGAGAGTCCGGAACAGGCCTTTGAGTTCCGCCTTTCCCGAAGAAGCCCGCGGTTGTTCGAGGACATGAACGACTTCCTCGCCCAGAAGCGTTCCGAGGAGGATAGGTTCCGGGATCCAGTTCCTGGCGGTCTTGAACCCGGGAAGAACCCGGAACCAAGGATCGATATCGCCAGAGGCGCCCGCGAACGCGGCGGCGATCACCTTGGGCTCGAGGTTGCCTTCAACGAACTGCTCGGCCAACCCGTGCACATCGCCGCTGATCTGGTAATTCCTGGGTCCAAGTGAGGTGCTGTGAGTGGCGAAGGCAAAAAGGACTGCCGCGGGCTGGTCGGAGTCGCCCAGCGTCAATCTGAGAACTTGAACTTCGCGGTCGATGGGCGCCTCGGGATTACGGCCCAGCACGATTCGGGAAGCGCCGCTCTGGTCTACTACTCTCTGGCGACGGTTGCTGCCAACCGGCGCGGCGCCAGACGCGAAGGTCAATTGCGCCGACCGTAGATCGCGGAGCGATTGTTGCACCACCGTCACTAATTTGCCCTGCAGGGTTTTCGAGTAAGCGACGTTGTTGCTGTGCCCACGCTGCAGGTCAAAGGTAACAGTGGGCGCGCTGTGGGTGTGGATGGCCGAAAGAAACAGTTCGCCGGGCTTCAGCTGGCACTCGGAAAGTATCGCCTGTCGGATGACGTCCGCCGATCCTCCGTAGAAGCCCAGCACATCGGTTGAAACGAGCACCAACCGCCGGTCCCCCGACTCGAACGCAATCGCCCGGGCGGACAGGGGGTCATGCACGCCTTCGGACAGGTTTGTTCGGCTTTGGTAGCCGGCAAGATTCACGGGCTGAGTTGGGGTGATGTCAACCTTGGCCGCGCCTGCTTGGAGCTCCGCGGCGCCGGCGGAAACGGGCAGGGAACACAGCAAACAGGTGCCAACGAGCAGCGCTGAGCGGGATAGGCCGAGGGCAAAGATGGAGTTCATGGCCCGAGATTAGGCGCTTCCCATGAAAATGGCCATCCTGCGCAACGGGGAGTCAGATCCGTTCGAAGTATCGGCTCCGCTCCCAATCGGTTACGGCGTTGTCGTAGGCGTCAGCTTCAAGGCAGCCGGTGCGGACGTAGAAATCAACCACAGCGTCGCCAAGCGCGCGACGAGCGAGTTCGCTGCGTTCAAGGAGATCGACGGATTGACGGAGGGTTTTGGGGAGCGCCACGAGGTTCGAGTCCACATAGGCGTCCCCTCGGTAACAATCGCCGCAGTCCAGTTGCTCTTCGACACCGGCTATTCCCGCGGCCAGCATCGCGGCGAAAGCAAGGTAGGGGTTGGCGTCGGAGCCGGGCATTCGGTTCTCGATGCGGAACGAGCTTCCATGGCCAACCACCCTGAAACCGACCGTCCGGTTGTCGTGCCCCCAAACCATCTTGGTAGGGGCCCAACTGGCGGCCTGGTACCGCTTGTAGCCGTTCACGGTTGGCGCGTAGAACAGACATAGCTCCGGGGAATACTTCATCAGGCCGCCGAGGAAGTGGCGGAAGAGCTTCGAGCCGGTTCCGGCGTCGCCGCCGTTTGGAACGAGCTGAGAACCGCGGGCGCGCCAGAAGGTATTGTTTTCGCCATCCCAAAGGCTGACATGGATATGGCAACTGCTGCCGACTTCGTTGGCCCAAGGTTTGGGCATGAAGGTGACGCACTTGCCGTGTTGGGTGGCGATCTCTTTGAGCCCTTGTTTGAAGAGGACGTGTGTGTCCGCCATCGCAACCGGTTCATCGTAGCGGAAGTTGATCTCGTGCTGGCCACGGCCCCATTCACCCTTGCTCGACTCGACGTCAATGCCGGCGGCGGTCATCTGGTTGCGCACCGCGCGCATGAGGGGTTCGTCCTGGCCGGGTTGCTGAATGTGATAGTCGATGCGGTAATCGCTTGACGGGGTGAGCTCTCGATAACCGGCGGCGAAGGCGTCATGGAACGTCTGGTTGAACAGGAAGAACTCCAGTTCGCTGGCCATTCGCGCCTTAAGCCCTTTCTTGGCCAAGCGCTCCACCTGGCTCTTGAGCACGGATCGTGGCGCTTCTTTAACGAGATCGCCATTCTCGTGCACGTAATCGGACACGACCACTGCCGTGCTTGGCAGCCAAGGAAGAATGCGCCAACTGGTGGGGTCCGGCCGAATGGCGAAGTCCCCATAGCCCTGCTCCCAGTTGGCCACCTTGAAGCCGTCGAGCGGGTCCATCTCAATGTTGACGGTCAGCAGATAATTGCAGGCGTGCGTGCCATGCTGGGCGACACTGTCGAGGAAGAACCGGCCCGTGCAACGCTTGCCCACAAGCCTCCCAAACACGTCCGGAAACGCCACAATGACGGTGTCGATCTCGCCCGACCGGATCTTGGTTTTCAGTTTGGTGAAATTCACTGGTTTTCCCATGGCCGCGCCGCGTTGCGCAGGCCGCTAGTCTGCCGCGATGTAAACGTTCTTAAGCTCCGTGTATCCTTCCATAGCCGCCATGCCAAGGTCACGTCCAAGGCCGCTCTGTTTGAAGCCGCCAAACGGCGCTTCCGTATGCACGCTGCTGTGGGAATTGATGCTAAGGACACCGCTTTCGACCGCTTTGGCGACGCGAATCGCCCGCCGGAGGTCGTTGGTCCACACGGACCCGCTCAAGCCGTAAGGGGAATCGTTCACCTCGCGGATCATCTGCGCCTCGTCGTCAAAGGGCACGAGGGCCACCACAGGGCCGAAGATCTCCTCGCGCCAGCACCGGTCCGATTTGCGGACGTCCAGGAGCACGGTCGGTTCGAGATAATAACCTTTGCCTTTCAAGCGCTGGCCCCCCCACGCGAATTTGCTGCCGCACGTTCGCGCGTCTTCAAGGAAGCTCTCGACTGCACCACGCTGTCCCGAAGAGACGAGCGGGCCGAGTTGCGTTTCCGCCTTGGCTGGATCGCCGACCACCAGCCGTCTTGTCGCGGCCACGAATCGCTCGACGAACGGTTCGTAAATGCTCCGCTCCACGAACATGCGGCTGCGCGCGCAGCAATCCTGGCCCGTGTTGGCAAACACGCTCATGGGCGACGAATCGGCCGCGCGCTGCCAGTCGGAATCGGCAAAGACGATGTTGGGCGATTTGCCGCCAAGCTCGAGCGAGATGCGCTTCAAACCGCGCGAAGCAAGCTCCATGATCCGCTGGCCCACTTCGGTCGACCCGGTAAAGGACACCTTTCGCACCAACGGATGCGTTACCAGCGCGTCGCCAATGGCCGATCCGGAGCCCGGCAGCACCTGCAAGACCCCGGGCGGCAAACCTGCCGCATGGGCCAGTTCGCCCAGCTTCAAAGCCGTCAAGGGCGACAGCGAAGCCGGTTTAAGAATCACGCAATTGCCGGCCGCCAAAGCCGGGGCCGCTTTCCAGCACGCGATGGGGAAGGGGAAGTTCCACGGAACAATGCAGGCCACGACGCCCAGCGGCTGGCGCAGAGTGAAATCGAATCCGCCCCGCCCGACCGGGATGGTTTGACCGCAGAACTTGGTGACCGCACCGGCGTAATATTCGAACACCCGCGCACCGAGGCCGGCTTCATCCCGGGCGTCGCTGATCGGCTTTCCGATCTGGCGCATCTCCAGGACCGCGATCTCTTCGAGATGGTCGCGAAGCGAACGCGCCACGGCGTGCAAGAGGGCCTCGCGTTTGCCCGGAGCCAGATCGCGCCAGCCGCCTTCCCAGGCCTTGTGCGCAGAAACAACGGCCGCCTGCATATCTTGAGCGTCCGCAGCAGAGACTTCGGCGAACGCTTCTTCGGTGGCGGGATTGACCAGGGTGGTCTTCTGTTGAGATGAGGACGGGCGGGATGCGCCGTCTATGAAGAGCTGGTAATTGGCCCCCACGGGAGGGGGTTCCTCAAGGTTCATGCGCGTCAATGTCTAGAATCAGCGCTGCTTGTCAAGGTGGAACCTAAGAACGCCATTGGTTCCCGGCGGGGGCCGGCCGCGGCGGGCCCTGACTGACTTGGTCTGCGCATCCGCTGCGGTCACCATCCACCCCCGCAGTCCCGCGCGCTCGAGCCGGTGATGCCCCGTTGATACCCCGTAGATCACCCGTTGATACCCCGTTCGGCAACGGGTGATCTACGGGTGATCTACGGGTGAACTACGGGTCATCTACGGGTGAACTACGGGTGAACTGTGCGTTCAAACCGAGAGCAGGCCGGGAGGAACTCAAAGGGGAATGGCCGACCCGGTCGGGCCAGTTCGCGGTAAAGATCGCGGTAAAGGCCATCCGTTAAAGGCCAAACTCCAGGGCCGGCGTTCCGAATACGATGAGGACTGCTCTACAGCCGCCGGCTTAAGCGCTCGGGCCGATCTCCGATATAAACCCATGCCAAACGCACGTCGGCATGAGTTTCGCATGAGTTTCGCATGACTTTAGATCGTATCCAGTGCCGCAACCAAGCCGTTGGAACGGTGCGTCACGGTATATCGGAGACGCCGCCTTAGAGTACCGAAAGATAAAGGTCTCGGAAATCGGCTGCCGTGACCGGAACCACGTTGGTCTTGTGGCAAGGATCCTCCACGGCCTGCGCGATCAGCACGTCCAAATGCGCGGCATCGACCCCGTTCGCGCTCAGTTTGGCGTCCAGACCAATGCCTTTCAGGAACTCGCGGATAAACTCAATGGTGCGCCGGTCCGCTTCTTCGGCGGAGCACTTCATTACCTCGAGTCCACAGGCGATGCCAACGCGCCGGTACAACCCCGGTTTCCGTTCCGCGCAGAACTGCATTCCGGCAGCCAGACAAAGGGCGTTGGCCAGGCCGTGGTGCATCCCGCAAATTGTCGATAGCGGGTGGGCAAGGGAATGCACCACCCCCAAGTCCTTCTGAAAGGCCACCGCTCCCATGGCAGCCGCGACGAGCATTCGTCCCCGGGCATCCAGGTCCGCGCCGTTCCTATAGGCGCGCGGCAGGGCATCGACAACCAGATGCACGCCTTCCAGGGCGATTCCGTCACACATGGGGTGGAACACGGGGCAGGTAAAGCTCTCGATGCAATGCGTGAGGGCGTCGGCCCCTGTGGCGGCTGTCAATTTCGGCGGCAAACCGACTGTGAGTGCCGGATCCAGAATGACGAGCTTCGCTAGCAGTTCAGGGTTGAAGATGACAGCCTTGCGATGGGTCGCTTCGAGGGTGATGACCGAACTTCGCCCCACTTCGCTGCCGGTTCCCGCTGTGGTCGGGATAGCCACAAACGGCGCCAACCCGGACCAATCGCTTTCGTCGTAGAAGCGCCCCAGTTCGAACCCCGGCCGTTTCACGAGAACCCGAGCCGCCTTGGCAACGTCCAGGGCACTGCCGCCGCCAAATCCAATGACCCCGTCGCAGCCGTGTTCGCGAAACACGTTCGCCGACTCGCGAACGTCGTTCTCCACCGGGTTCGGATGCACGCCGGAATAAACGAACCAGCTTCGGTTTCGCTCCGCGGATTTGAGGGCGGATTCCAGGGAGGCGAAGGCCGCGGTTGGGATCAGGCCTGGATCGGTCACCACCAGAGGGCGGCCAATTCCGAGTTTCGCCAGCCGACTTGGGAGTTCACGGATGGCTTCCGCACCGAACAGGGTGGGGGTGGGAAACGAAAAGGTGGTCAAACCAAGGTTCATGAGTCAGTTCCTTTCACGGGATCGCGGACGTCGCAGAGAGGCAGCCTTGGCGAGCCCGGACGGGCGGCGCCGGGGTGGCTGTTTGGCAGTGTTCCGCGGCCGCACAAGCGATCGCAGCACCGCCAGGTTTTCGATATCTTCGTGGAGATCGTCTGATTTGGGTGTTTCGAGGCAGCCGGGTTGATCGGCAAACCGGGCGTCATTCACGATGTGACGAAAAGCTTCGCGCCCAATCTTTCCCTGCCCGATGTGGGCATGACGATCGACGCGCGAACCTAGATCGGTTTTCGAATCGTTAAGGTGAAACGCCAGAATCTGGTCAAGGCCAACCAGGGCTTCGATCTGCCCAATGACCGCGTCCCAGCCTTTCGGAAGGCGGATATCGTATCCGGCGGCCAACAAATGCGCTGTGTCCACGCAGACGCCAAGTCTTTCCGGTCGATCCACATGATCGTAGATCCACGCCAAATGCTCGAGCTTGCAGCCCAGGCATGTCCCCTGGCCCGCGGTGTTCTCGAGCGCAATTCGGACGCGTGACGCCTTGGTGATCCGAAACGCTTCGTTCAATCCGGCGACCGCCTGCTTCAAGCCCGCGGACTCTTCGGTGCCAAGGTGCGCGCCAGGATGCAGGACCAGGAAGGGCAGGTTGATCTCCGTCGCGAGCTCAATCTCCTGGACCAGAGACTTGATCGATTTCTCGCGGTTCTCTCCGCCCGGCGACGCCACATTGATCAGGTACCCGGTATGGCCAAACACACACCGCAGTCCGGATTGCCGCAGTTGTGACTGAAACCGCAACACGGCAGCGGGATCGTACGGCCGCCCATACCATTGCATGTTATTCTTGACGAAGATTTGGCAGGTCAAAGCCCCAATCTTGCCAGCCCGTTCCAGAGCTGTTCCGAGCCCGCCGGACGTCGAGCAATGAGCGCCGAAAATCACGGCGCACAGCTAACCGGGGCTCGGCCCAGGCGGCAAGGCTAAACTCGATTAGAGCCGGTCAGGGCGGGCCATCAGGCCCGCCACGCGCGACAAGAGCCGGCCGGCAGCGCCACCATCCAGCACGCGATGGTCGAAGCTCAGGGTCAGATTCGCTTCCATGGCCGGCACGAACTGCCCTTTCTCCTCGTCCCAAAGGGGAGCTTTCTTCGCCGCTCCCATCCCGAGGACGATGGTTTGCTCCGGCAAGGGAATAGGCGTGGCCCAGGTTAGACCGAACGTGCCGAAGTTGGTAACGGTGGCGATGGAACCGCCCGTCGCGTCAGAGGGAAGCCGGCGTTGCCGGGCCAAACTCACCAATTCATTATAGCGGCCCACCAAATCCTTCAGCGGGCGTTGATCGGCATTCCTGATGACGGGCACCAGGACGCCTTCCTCCGCTTCCACAGCGAAACCCACGTCAATCGCGCTCGGATGCACGATCTGGTGGCCCACGAGCCGTCCGGCGGGCGCGCTGCTTTCCGCCAGAGCCAGCGCCAAGGCTCGCAGAGCGTAAAGGGCGGGACCTGGTTTGGGATCGCAAGTCTTCCGATGAGCCAGGATCGGGTCCATGCAAACGGGCAGGGCAACTGTCGCCAAGGGGCGCGTCCAACTCCGCCTCATCGCATCCGCCACCGCCACCCGCATGCTTGAGGCGGGGCTCAGGCGGCATTTCTCGAGGTTGGCGACGAATTTCTCGAAATCCTGAATGGTCACCCGCCCGCCTGCGCCGCTTCCGGCAATGCCCGCCAAATCCACCGCGTGCAGCCCCAGTTCAGCCATGCGCGCTTTCATGCG
The DNA here is from genome assembly GCA_964578605.1 of uncultured Verrucomicrobiota bacterium. GTDB lineage: Bacteria > Verrucomicrobiota > Verrucomicrobiia > Limisphaerales > SIBE01 > JAXMHN01. Next base: position 58,529 of record CAZODO010000012.1, read on the forward strand.
TGGCGACAAATAGGTGGCGCCGGCGGCATGGGCCGGGACCGGCAGACCACGCACAGTCGGTTCGACTTGGCGCGGCTTGGATTCCGCGGAAGGCATTCTGTCCGTTCCCACGCGGGCAGGCACGGGGATGTGATCTTCGTTTGCGGACGCCTGGGGAACGTCCAGGCCGAAGCGAGCGGCGTCTTCCTGGGTGACATCGAGGTAGCCGAGGATGGCGCCCACCGGGTAACTCTCGTTAAGCTGGACAAGGAACTTCTCGACCGTGCCGCGGCAGGGCGAGGTGACATTCATGGTGGCCTTGTTGGTCTCCACCTCGATGATGTCCTGGCCGGCGTCAACCTTCTGCTCTGGCGCGACCAGCAAGGTAATCACCGTGGCCTCGGCGATCGATTCCCCAAGTTGGGGCATGATGATTGGAATCTGAGGCATACGCAGTTGCTTATTGTGTCGAGTGCCTGTGCGCTAGGTGAGGTCCCGCAACTTCCCGTCCCCTTGCGACCCGAGCCAAGGCGCACAAAGGGGTTCGACGACTCCGCCAAACGCGGACAAATAGCCTGGTTGATACCGCTGCCGCATATCGAGTTTAGATCCGGATTAAATTGCGCGCCGCGGCCGCGATCGCCCGGGCCGTCGGGCGGTGCGCCGCCCAAAGATTGGGGTGGAAGGGGATGGGCGTGTCTTTGGCGTTCAAGCGTTGCGGCGGGGCGTCCAAGAGCGCGAAACCCTCGCTCGCGACCCGCGCGACCACCTCCGCCGTGACTCCCCCCCAAGGCCATGACTCGCCAACACAGAGCAAGCGCCCCGTTCGGGCGACCGACGCCATGATGGTATCCGTATCGAGCGGCTTCACGGTCCTGAGGTCGACCACCTCCACTTCCATGCCTTCACTGGTTAATTCTTCGGCCACGGCCAGCCCTTCGTGCACCATGGCGCTATAGGCGACCAGCGTCAGATCCCGGCCTTCCCGCGCGATCCGCGCTTTGCCGACCGGCATGGCTTCGGTGGGCAAGCCTTCCGCCTTCAAATGGTAATAGAGATATTTGTGCTCACAAAAGATGACGGGATCATCGAGAGCCACCGCTGCCAGCAACATGCTGTAAGCGTCTTCGACCGTCGCCGGCGTCATGACAATCAGGCCCGGGTAATGCGCGTAGACCGCCTCCATGCTCTGGCTGTGGAACGGGCCGCTGCCCACGGTGCCTCCCGACGGCAGGCGAATCGTGATGGGGCAAGGCACCTGAGTCCGCCAATAAAGGCTGGCGGCCTGGTTGACAATCTGGTTGAAGCCCGCGGTCGAGAAATCGGCAAATTGCATCTCGATAATCGGGCGCATGCCCTCGATGGCCGCCCCAATCGCCAGTCCCACCATGGCGTCCTCGCTAATCGGGGCGTCAATGACGCGCCCTGGAAATTCCCTCGCCAGGTTTTTCGTCGCTTTGAATGCGCCTCCAAACACGCCGACGTCCTGGCCATAAATGAACACCCGCGGGTCCTGGGCCAAAGCCCGTGCTTGCGCCTCTCGGATCGCTTCAAGGTACGTGATGCTCATGAATCTTGCTTGCGGCCGCCTGGCATACACCTGGCCTGCTTGAACGCCCCAAATCCTATCCGGTCAGCCGCTGGACGCGCAAATGTTTACTCTTCGGGCTTCCCGGACCCGCCCAGGTCGAACAGCGTTTGGCCGTTGCCGGCCGAAGCCGAAACCCGGCGGTGAACCGGCCCCGAGTTCGGCAATGCCGGCGCATTCAAAGCCACGCGCGCCACTTCCATATATTCGGGGTCAATCTCAAACCCGACAAAGCGTCGAACGCGGCACTGTTTGGCGGCGACCCCGGAATGGCCAATCCCCAGAAAAGGGTCAAGAACCACCAGGTCTGGCACGTGCCCATGGATCTTGATGCAATTCGCCGCCAGAGCCGTCGGGAAGGTCGCCGGATGCGGCCGGTCTTTCGCCCGGTGCTTGATCGTCTCGTAGGGAACGAACCAGGTATTCCCACGACACCGCAAGTCCCGCCCCTTCGTGTGTCCCCAGCGCGCAATATTGGACTTGTCTGAATAGGGGACCCCCAACGCCAGCCGATCCAACTCCACGTCCCCATCCATGGTCAGGTGGAACACGTATTCGTGGCAATCGTTCACAAACCGCCGGGACTGGATGGGTTTGAAATGCCCGGCCGTGACCTGTTCACCCGCCCGCGTCTCGACGGTGATCGATTTGATCCAGTGAAACGTGTTCTGCAGCACGAACAGCTTGCTCAAGACGATAATCAGCTCGTGCGGGAGCAGCGGGTTGGCAGGGCACGCTCCCAGGTTCAAAAAGAACGATCCCTTGTCCTTAAGCACCCGCTTGACTTCCCCGGCCCACTCCAGCGACCAGGCGAGATATTCCGAACTCGAGCGCGTATCGTCGTACTTACTGTACTTAATCCCGAGGTTGTAGGGCGGCGACGTCACCACCACATCCACCGATTTCTCCGGCAACTCGCGCATCTCCTTGATGCAATCGCCTGTCTTTAGGATCAGCTCCGTTTCCTGCATGGCGGGAGAAAGTCGCGATTCGCACCTTGCCGGTCAACTCGTTATTGACGGGAAGAGTTGCCGATTTCTGAGGCAGGGATGGCGCGTGTGAGGGCCTCGAACCTGTAATACAAATGTTATAACATGCGTGCAAAAACGGCCCTCTGAAACATGTAACATGTTGTTCCTAAGCCTCTTAAAAATGGTGACAATTTGGCGACATTCTTCGGTTTCCTCCCCGCATCCCGCATGCGATCCCGTCCGTCCAGCCTATGACAGACGGTGCGTATGGAAGTGAATTGGACCAGTTCGCGGGGCGGTACCCCGGGCTGACGAGTCCTGGCGCCTATGGCGCGGTCAATCGGAACCCTCTGCGGGATCGAGAATGCTGGCTCCTTCATGATGGGAATTGCGCCAAAAGACATCTGTCCGAAGAAATCCGTCATGCACCCCTTGGAGCGCGGTTTTGTGAGCGGCTTTGCTTTGGCCATGAGAAGTGCTTCCCGTGAGGCCGATTGGTGTCTGGCGCTCCGCGGAGGTTGCAAAACGGACGGGATTCGTATCAAATCAGCCGTATGAAATCCGTTATTTCGAACTCCGAAGCCAAAGGAACCTCACGCCGCCAATTCCTCGCCCAAACTGGAGCTGTTATTGCAGGAACCGCGCTGGTCGGAAGCGCGGGAACCCATGTGCACGCCCAAGGAACCGACACCATCCAGCTTGCGCTGATCGGTTGTGGTGGACGCGGCAGTGGCGCGGTCGCCAACGCAATGGAAGCCTCGGGTGGGCCGGTCAAGTTGATCGCCATGGCGGACCTGTTCCGGGACCGGTTGGCCAGCTCGCACAAGGTCCTGCAGCAGAACTTTGGCCCGCGGGTCGATGTGCCCCGAGACCGGCAGTTTGTTGGCTTTGACGCCTTCAAACGAGCCATTGACTGCTTGCGACCCGGGTCGGGCGACATCGCCATGCTCACGGGCTACGCCGGGTTCCGGCCGGTGCAACTGGAGTACGCCGTGCAGAAAGGGGTGAACGTTTTCATGGAAAAATCGTTCGCTTCTGATCCCCCTGGAGTTCGGCGGCTTATCAAAGCGGGCAAGGAAGGCGAAAAGAAAGGGCTGAAGATCGCTGCCGGCCTGATGTGCCGCCATTCCCGCAATCGCCAGGAACTGATGAACCGCATTCGGGACGGCGAACTGGGCGATATCCACCTGATCCGCGCCTACCGGATGGAGGCGAGCGGGCCGTTGCCGCCTCGGCCGGCGCAGATTCCGGATCTCGAATGGCAGCTTCGCAACTTCACGAAGTTCCTTTGGGTTTCGGGCGGGCTTTTTGCCGAGATGGATATTCACCAGATTGACGAGCTATGCTGGATCAAAGAGGCCTGGCCCGTCACGGCTCATGGCATCGGGGGACGGGTGGCCAACAGCAATGATTGCAGCCAGAACCTCGATTCGTTCTCGGCGGAATGGACCTTTGCCGATGGCGCCAAAGCGTACGATGTCGTCCGTTATATCCCGAAATGTCACCCGGACTTCGCGACCTACATCCATGGGACAAAGCGGGCCGCGCAGTTCTCGGGCAACATCCACGCCGGGACGGTCCGGATTTACAAAGACCAGCGCGTTTCCCGCGACAACATCCTTTGGGAGGCTCCAAAGGAAGAGCTGACTTCATGGCAAGTTCAGTGGAACGATTTCCTCGACGCCATCCGCCGCGATCAACCCTTGAACCAGGCTGAGCGCGCCGGGCTCGCCAACCTGGCTGACATCATGGGCCGCGCCGCGATCCATATGGGCCGAATCATCACCTTTGAGGAGGCGATGGCTTCGAACTTCCAGTTCTTCCCTGAACTGGACAATCTCACGTTCGACTCTCCGCCCCCCATTCACGCGGATTCTGCCGGATGCTATCCCGTGCCGATCCCTGGGGAATGGGTGGAGATTTAAGGCTGGCCCTTGCGCCAATGTCTCGGGGATGCGGGCCTCGAAGGGCCGGCTCGCATCCTTACCGCCTATGAGAAGGGGAGGCTTCAAAGCCATTATCTTCGATATGGACGGCGTGATCGTCGATAGCGAACCCGTCCATGAACAAGCGTTCCGCGATGTGTTCCGGGAGATGGGGTATGGCGAAACGCACGGGATCGATTTCCCACGTTACTACGGGCGGTCCGATCGGGCGCTCTGGGTCGATTTCATCGAAAGGCACCAGCCGCCCTGGTCTTTGGAAGAACTGACCGAGTGGAAGCAGCGCCGCTTTCTCGAGATGATCCGGCGCGACCAACCGATCTTCCATGGGCTGCCGGAGCTTTTGGAGAAGCTCGCGCCCCGCTACAGGATGGCGGTGGCCTCAGGTTCCCTGCACCCCGTGATCGATGAAGTGCTGGCCATGCGCGACCTGCGCCGCTTCTTCCCGGTCGTGGTCAGCATCCAGGATGTGCCCCGAGGCAAGCCCAAGCCCGACGTCTTCCTGCGCGCTGCCGACCTGCTCGAGGTTGCGCCGGGGGATTGCTGTGTGGTGGAAGACTCGGCGGCGGGCGTGGAGGCGGCCTTGGCGGCGGGAATGGCCGTCATTGCCATCACGAACTCCCTCAGCGCCGAGAAATTAGCCCGCGCGACTCGGGTTGTGAGCACTTACGACGAGATTGCGGGGCGTTTGCTTTCTACCGAGCCCGCTGCGCGCCAGGCAGGTGTGCTTTAAAATCCGCCACGAACTGGTGCACATCGTCTTCCGTGGTATCCCAGGAACTCATCAGCCGGCAACCGCCCTGGCCAATAAACGAGTAGAACCGCCACCCCAGGTTTCGCATCGCCTCCGCGGTTTCCTGCGGCATCTGAACGAAGACCGAGTTCGCCTGGCAAGGAAACATCGGTTTCACACCGGGCAATCCGCTAATCTCCGAATGAAGGAGTTGCGCCATGCGGTTGGCATGGCGTGCGCGATTGAGCCAAGCCCCATCCTGGAGCATGCCGACCCACGGCGCCGCCAGAAATCGCATTTTCGAGGCCAATTGCCCCGCTTGCTTGCAGCGGTAATCGAATTCGTCCGCCAATTCCAGGTCGAAGAATACCACCGCGTCGCCCACCGGTGTCCCATTCTTCGTGCCGCCAAAACAAAGCACGTCCACGCCCGCTTCCCACGTGATCTGCCGCGGAGCGACCCCGAGGGACGCGACGGCGTTGGCGAAACGCGCCCCGTCCATGTGCACCTTCAAGCCAAGCTGTTTGGCGGCATTGCCAATCGCCTTGACTTCATCCGGTGTGTAAACGGTGCCCAGTTCGGTCGCCTGGGTGATGCTTACCGCCCGCGGTTTCGGGTAATGAATATCGGTGCGGCGCTTGACCATGCGCTCGATCGTGTCCGGATCAATCTTTCCGTTGGGACCGTTCACCAGAAGCAACTTGGTTCCGTTCGAGAAGAATTCGGGGGCGCCGCATTCGTCGGTTTCGACATGGGCAATCTCGTGGCAAAGAATGCTGTGATACGACTGGCAGAGCGAAGCCAGGGACAGGGAATTGGCTGCGGTGCCGTTAAAGACGAAGAAAACTTCGCACGGGGTTTCGAACACGTCGCGGATCAGGTCCGAAGCCATTTTGGTCCACGCGTCATCCCCGTATCCCACCGCGTGCCCCGAGTTGGCCTCCGAGAGGGAGGCCCAGGCTTCCGGGCAGATTCCAGCGTTGTTATCGCTGGCAAATTGGCGGCGTGAATCGATCGATTTGTTCATATTCTCGGCAGGCAGCCTCGTCAGGAAATCCCCCAAGGTCAAGCTTCTCGCTCCCCCGGCCGCGCAGGCCGGTTCCGAAGCGCGCGCCACATCAGGACTGCCCCGGCCACAATAAACGGCACGCTCAGCCATTGCCCAACATGCCAAAACGTGGGCTGCTCGTAAGCGGCTTGTTCCTCTTTGTAAAACTCAATGAGGAACCGCGCCGTGAACACACTCACCAGGAAGATTCCCAGCAAAAGCCCGCGCGGCGTTTCGCTTCGCCATCGTCGATACGCCCACTGCAGGCCGCAAAAAATCAACGCGTAAGCGATGGACTCGTACAGCTGGGCCGGGTGCCGCGGCACGGAATCCACCCGCTGGAACACAAAAGCCCAAGGAACATCCGTCGGGCGCCCCAGGATCTCCGAGTTGAACAGGTTCCCGATCCGGATCAGGCTCGCCCCCAGCGCGGTCGGAATGGCAATCCGATCCAAAAGCCAGAGGCAGGATTGGTCCGGGTGTTTCCGCGCGTACAGGTAAAGGGCGATCAGCACCCCGGCCGCCCCGCCATGGCTGGCTAGCCCGCCCTCCCATATCTTGAAAATCTCCACCGGGTGACTCAGGTAATAGGCAGGCTCGTAAAGAAGACAATGCCCCAGCCTCGCGCCCACGATCGTTCCCACGACAAGGTGGCTTAACAGGCTGCCCAGGCTGTCTTCGTTCTTCCCTTCCACCCTGAACTGCCAGGCGACAATGCTATAGCCGATCCAGAAGAGCAGCGCGAAAAGAAGCCCATACCAGCGGATTTCGACCGGCCCGAGTTGCACCAATTCCGGCCGGACATTCCACTGGACAACGGCAATGAAAGACTCCATTCCCAGCAAATCTGACCGACCCCAGGGCAATTGCCGAGTGCATTCTACGCGCGCTCCGGCAACCCACAGGCGCAACAGGCTCGCGAGTCAGGCGAAGAATTGGGTGCTGCAGGCAGGGCAGATGCCATGGGTGAAGTCGGCCCCCGCCTCCTTCTCCAGATACTCGGTCAGCTCGTTCCAGTACCCTGCATCGTCGCGCACGCGTTTGCAATAAGCGCAAATGGGCAGCAGGCGCTTCAATTTCGTGATGTCCGAGAGCGCACCGGCCAGTTCGGCGGAAACGCGCCGCAGTTCCATCAGTTCAACCACTTGCCGCGCCAGGGCCTGCAACGCTTTCCGCTCGCTTCCGCCCAATTCGCGCGGTTGCTGGTCAACCACGCAGAGTGCGCCCACCGCATAGCCGCCGGGCGTCACGAGTGGCATCCCGGCGTAGAACCGGATAAAAGGGGCGGCGTTCGTGAGGGGGCCGTTGGCAAAGCGGTCGTCTTTGAGCGCGTCAGGCACGACGAGCATCTCCTGGCCAAGGATCGTGTGGGCGCAGAAAGCGACATCGCGGCTGGTCTGGTCCGCATCGACCCCGATCCGCGATTTGAACCATTGGCGGGCTTCATCGATGAAAGACAGGAACGCGATGGGCGCTTGGCAAATGAAACGCGCCAGTTCGGTGATGTCGTCGTAGGCGCGTTCGGGCGCGGTATCCAGAATCCGGTATCGTTCCAGGGCCTTGAGGCGTTTGGCCTCGTCTGCCGGTCGCGGTGCTTTCATCGGGTGGGTCGTTGCGGTTTGGGCCAGTGCAAACTAGGTGCGTCGAGATAACTTCAACATCGCCTGCAAGAAAGGTATGGAAAACCTTTTCGGAGGTAAAGCGGCGCTTTTGACGAGGAGGGGCAATCCGGCCTGGGGATGCGGGGGATAGGGCACCGCACGATCCGGGATGCTCCTGGAGTTCGTGCGTCCTGCATACGATATGGACACAGGATACACTCAGGATACACACATGTCAAACGCATGTTCACATGGGGTTAGCATGTGTTTAACGTGCGTTTAGCGTGCGTTTAGACCAGGAGGAGAGCCGTTCGGTAACGGTGCCAAAACGGAAACGCTGCGCTCGCCCGACATGCCTGTCCTTCCCTGGTTCGAATGCGTGTCCAAACCCGTAAAGCAGCCGCTGACACCTGCCTTCTTTGGCTAACAGGCGCCGACCCGGTTCCGCCCGGCTGGAATCCTCAATTCTGCGTCAGAACGGCCTCCCGCTTGGCCCCTCTTCCCGCTGGTCCGGAACGGCACAGAATGCCTCGTTTCAAGACAACCCAGGGCAGGGGATGGCGGGGGTGTTCCCAGACAATTCAGGGAGAAAGGGATTGCAGACCCACCCGGAAGGCGCGCAAGCGGCCGTTCAGCAGACTTGGCCTGCAACGTGCATCTGGGTGGCGGACATGTCTGAAAAAGGTCGGTCTCGCGGTTACGGAAGATGACGAGCGAACTAGTCATGCCGGTTGCTTTGACCTCGAATGAGGCGGCGCAACTCACCCAGACAATCGAGATGTTTGAGGTGATAACCCAGTCCCAGCCGCTGGATTACCAATCGCTCGAGATCCTGAAGGAGGCGTACACCAAACTCGGCAAGCCTGCGGAAGCCGTTCGCACGTCCAAACGCATCGCCGAGGCTTACCTGTCGCTGGGCCAACTCTCTTCGGCGATTCTGGAGTACGAAGGCATCCTCCAGCGCTCGCCCGACGATCCGGACGTCCAAAGAGCCCTGGAGGAGATTGAAAGCAAAGCCAGCAACCTGGCCGCCCCGGCGCCCAGCATCGAAGGGGAGGATTCCACGCCGGCGTCGCCCGCGCCAAGGCCTCGGCTCATGCAGAAACGGGTCCAACTCGGCCCGGTGGACGATGGCCGCCAGCAATTCCAGAGGGTGTTCGTGGACGGCAAGTTTGTGGGGCAAAGGGAGTTCGACCGGCATTGGCCAGCGGTCGATCCAGATGACTCTCCTGAGCACGCCGTGGAACCGTTCATCCAGGTGCTTGCCCAAAACCAACTCGTCCCGATCGAAAGGTCGATCCGGCTGCTGATGGACAAGTCGCGGCTCTGTTTCCTCCCCCTGGAGCGCTACGAAGTGGATGTGGACCTCGCCCGAGGCTTCCCCCGGGAGGTTTGCCTCCGGTGGTGCGTGCTCCCGTTCGACCGGATGAGCAAATCCTTGCTCGTCGCAACAGCCAACCCGTTCAACAAAGCGGTGGCTCAGGAACTGGAGGCGGTCGTCCGCTGCCGGTTTCTCTGGTACTTGGCCGACCCGGGTGAACTGCTGAAAATGTTGCGCAAGGTCTTCCGCTGATTATGCCTCCCGTCAAGAGCTTTGGGGAACGCATTGCCGACGCGCTGGTCGAGGACGGCCTGCTCAGCGCGGGGCAGGTGGGGGAACTCCTGGAAAAGCAAAAGAAGGAGGGAACGCGCCTGCTCAAGCTCATCATGGAAAAAGCCATGATCAGCGAAAGCGACATGGCGGTCTCCATGGGCCGAGTGCTGAACACCCCGCCGGTCAATCTCAGCAGAGTCTCCATCCCGCCGGACGTCGCGAGCCTTCTCCCGCGGGAAGTGGCGCACAATTACAAGGTGGTGCCCCTCTGGCGCCTGGACAATTGCCTGTTCCTGGCGATGGCCGACCCCCTCAACGTCCTGGCGCTCGATGACGTGAAGCGGATCACGCGGCTCGAGGTCCGGCCGATGATCGCTTCCGAAAAGGCGATCCTCGACAAGCTGGCCAATCTCGACACGAAGACGGGCAGCATGGAAGACATCATCCAGGATGCCCAGCGCCAGGCCGAACTCGAGGCCGAAGCGGATCATCTTGAGATCGCCAAAGAAGCCGATGAGGATGTGGATCTCGGCAAGTTAACCGCTTCCACCGAGGAAGGGCCGGTCATTCGTTTGGCCAACTTGATCCTCGTCCAGGCAATCAAAGACCGCGCCAGCGATATTCATATCGAGCCGTTCGAAAAGATGGTGCGCCTGCGATACCGCGTCGATGGAGTGCTCATGGACGCGACGCCTCCGCCCAAGAACCTCCAGGTGGCGTTGATTTCGCGTCTCAAAGTCATGAGCCACTTGAACATCGCCGAGCGCCGCCTGCCGCAGGATGGACGTATCCGGATGAAAGTGGCCGGGAAAGAGATCGACCTGCGCGTCTCGTTCCTACCCACTGTGCATGGCGAGAAGTGCGTCCTCCGCGTTCTCGACAAGGCGAATCTGTCCACCAGCATGGAGAAGCTCGGGATGGATCAGGCGACTTTCGAACGCTTCCGGGCCGCCGTCGATGCCCCCCACGGCCTGCTGCTGGTGACCGGCCCGACCGGTTCCGGCAAAACCACCACCCTGTACTCCGCCCTGAGCGAACTCAACAGCCCGGATTTCAACATCGTGACCGTCGAAGATCCGGTCGAGTTCCAGCTCCCTGGCATTAACCAGGTGCCGGTGAACAAAGATATCGGCCTCAGCTTCGGCAACGCCCTGCGCTCGATCCTGCGCCAGGACCCGGACATCATCATGATCGGCGAGATTCGCGATGAAGAAACCGCCGAGATTGCCGTGGAAGCCGCGCTGACCGGCCACCAGGTCTTGAGCACCATGCATTGTAACGACGCCGCGGGTGCCATCGCTCGGTTGGACGACATGGGCATTGCGCCCTTCCTGATCTCCTCGTCGGTAATTCTCTCTTGCGCCCAACGGCTCGTGCGACGAGTCTGCTCCGTCTGCAAAGAGCCGGTGACCTACCCGGCGAAGATGTTCCAGGACCTGGGAATCGATCCGCAGATGATCGGCGGCCAGCTCTACCGCGGCCGCGGATGCGAACGCTGCAAGAACTCCGGCTACGCCGGACGCATGGCGATTATTGAAGCAATGACCGTTACCGACGAGGTTCGACGCATGATCATCACCCGCGCAAGTGCCATGGAGCTCGGCAAGCTCGCCATTACCCAAGGCATGAAAACCCTGCGCATGGTCGCTTTGGAAAAGGCGCTCGAAGGGGCTTCGACTCTCGAGCAGGTCCTGGTGGCTACTTCCAGCTACTAAACCCGCCTCCCACCTATGCTGCCATTGAAGCAAGCCCGGGAGCGCATTCTTTCGTTCGTCCGCCCGCTGCCATCGGAGACCATCCCCCTGCTGGAAGCCGCGGGGCGCACGCTGGCGGTTGATACCAGCGCCCAATCTGACCTTCCACCGTTCGACAACTCCGCGATGGACGGATACGCCGTGCGGGCGCGAGACACAGCCGAAGCGTCTCAGGAGAGTCCGGCCCTGCTTCGCCTGGCAGGACGCGTCCCGGCCGGAAAGGTCTACGCCGGGGGGCTGTCGGCGGGCGAATGCGTGCGGATCTTCACGGGATCGCCGCTGCCCGCCGGGGCCGACGCGGTGGTCATGCAGGAGGACACCCATGTCTTGCCCGAGGATCCGGAGCGGGTTCGTGTGCTTTGCCCGGTCGCGCCGGCGGAGAATGTCCGCTTTCAAGGTGCGGATGTGCGCTCTGGCAGCGTCATCCTTTCTGCGGGCGAGCGCGTCAACGCTGCCCGAATTGCCCTCCTGGCAGCGGGCGGCAGCGCACAGATCGCCGTCCGGCGGAAGCCCGTCGCCGGACTCATCGCCACGGGCGACGAGCTGGCTGAACCCGGCCGTCCTTTGGGTCCAGGGCAGATCTACGAAAGCAACCGGGCAGCCTTGGCCGCCCTGTGCCATGAGGCTGGCGCCGATCCGCGCATTTACCCCTTGCTCCCGGACGATCTCGAGGCGACCCGCTCGGCCCTGCAACGCGCGCTCACCGAATGCGATGTGGTCGTCACGTCTGGAGGCGTTTCGATTGGCGAGTTGGACCTCGTCAAAGCCGCGTTCACGAGTCTTGGCGCGGCGTTGTCGTTCTGGAGGGTGGCGATCAAACCAGGGAAGCCCTTCGCGTTGGGCGTCTGGCAAGGGAAGCTGCTCTTCGGCCTCCCGGGCAATCCGGTCTCGGCTTTCGTCACGTTCCTTTTGCTGGTGCGCCCGGCGCTTCGCCGTATGCAAGGAGCCACCCAGGAACTGCTGCCGGCAAGGTCCGGGATTCTAACTGAACCCCTGAAGAACTCCGGCGATCGCCGTCATTTCGTTCGGGTCTTCTTGGACGAAGCTGGCCGAGTCCGGGTGCCGGGGCACCAGGCCTCTCACATGCTGCATTCGCTTTCGCAAGCGAATGGTTTGGTGGATGTGCCCCCCAAAACGACGTTAGAAGCAGCGACGCAGGTGCCGGTGCTTTGCTGGGCTGATTGAACTCCCGTCCTCCTGGAAAACCGAAGGAAGGCTATCCATGAATACCTCAGGAGGCCAAGGTCTCGGTGCGTCGTATCAATTCCTCCGGCGCCTGCACGTTCTTCCTTTCCACCGCCCGGGATATCAACAGGAAATACGCCGATTACGAAGCCGTCTTTATCGAAGAGGTTGGGCATTACCCAATGCTCGAGAGGCCCGAAGCTTTCAACCAGCGGCAAACCAGATCCTCAAAGAACTCACCAGCGTGCCGTAAGAGGCTTGTGTTCTGTCTCCGGGAAGTGAAGATAACGTTGTGAAGTCCGACTTTGGAGCAAAGCGAAGGTCGAGGGAGAACGCCGGGGTGGGGCCAGGGGTCCGGTATCGTGTTGGCGAATGTTCCCTGGGCGCGGTGCTTGTGGCGGCCTCAGCCAAAGGCGTCTGCGCGATCTTTTTGGGCGACGACCCCGGTGCTCTTGCCCGGGAACTCGAAGCCCGGTTTCCGGCAGCCTGTCTTGCGGCCGGGCAACAAGGCATGGAGCCCGTCGTAGCCCAGGTAGCCGAGTTCATCGATCGTCCCCGTGCCCGGCTACCGTTGCCTTTGGATATGCAGGGGACCCCGTTTCAACAAAAGGTTTGGCAAGAGCTTTGCCGGATCCCGTTCGGCACCACCCGCAGTTATTCGGAGATCGCAGAGGCGATTGGCGAGCCACACGCTGTGCGGGCGGTGGCGGCCGCCTGCGCTGCCAATAAGATCGCCGTCGCCATTCCTTGCCATCGCGCCGTGCGACGGGATGGCGCGCTTTCGGGATATCGCTGGGGCGCAAGTCGGAAAGCGAGACTGCTCCAGGCGGAACAGTGCGCTGAATCTGAAAAGGCGGTCTCGCGCCTTTGAAAGCCTGTTTTTTATTGTGAATCCGGCTGCTTCGCTTAGGCTCGGCGCATGGCTCGGAAAGAAGCGTCTGCCGACAGTGAAGTGCGTGGCCGGGATGAGATTGTAGGCATTATCCTGATTGCGCTCGCACTGCTGCTGACCGCGGCGCTCTTTTCCTACGATCGCAACGACTTGGCTTCCAATCGGGTCCCTCCCAATGCCCAGATCCATAATTGGATCGGCCCGATTGGTGCGAATCTGGCGTATGGCCTCTTCGCGGTAACGGGAGCCAGCGCGTTCCTTATCCCGGTCTTCCTTTTCATTTTTGGGCTGTCGAGTTTCTTTGACGCTTTGGGTTATCTCAGGCGGCGATGGCCCTGGGCGCTGGTCTTGCTGCTTGCCCTCATGGGCACGCTCGATCTCTACTCGGACGACCTCAACCTGAACGTGAACGTGGATTCGGGACGGGCCGGAGGGGTCCTCGGCCTGGCGATGAACAACCTCTTCTTTAATTACTTCGGCCGGGTGGGCGCCACGATTCTTTTCGTTACCCTGTATTTGGTCAGCCTGGTTTCATTGGCGAACGTCGAGATCATCTCCGTCCTTAGATCGCTCTGGAACCGGCGGACGGAGACCTTCCCGGAAGAGGCCGATATGACCTCCGAGGAAAAAGCGCTTGCCAGGCGCGCCAAAGAGCTCGAGAAGCAAGCCCGCCAACTTCAGCAACAAGTCGAGCAATCCGGCCTCGGCGCCGATCTTCAACCGGTTCCTGAGCCGACGGTTCGCGATTTGAGCGTGCCCCAAGCGCGGGCGAAAAGCGGCAAAGCGCCTCATCCCCCCGGCGAGGCCGATTCGGATCTGGAAGAGGGAGAGATCATCACGGCCAGTGAAATCGCCGATTCCGGGGTTTCCGCCAAGAAGGCCGGGGATGCCGAACCAGGCTCGAACGACGAGCGCCTGCCTGCCGTTACGGACGCCACCGTCCCGGCGAAGGTCAAGTTGCCGCCTCGGAAGAAGCCGATCACCGTTGCGTCCACGCCCGTGATTGGGAATTACCAGCTTCCGCACCTGTCGTCCTTGAACTACCCGGACCCGTCGGTGAAACCGACTGAATCCAAGGAAGATTTGATGGCCAACGCTCGCCTGATGCAGAGCACGCTGGCGCAGTTCGATATTGAAGTGGCTCTGGGCGACATCACCAAAGGCCCGACCATCACCCGGTATGAGTTGCATCCCGCCCCCGGGGTGCGTCTGGAGCGGATCTCGGCGTTGAGCAACAACATCGCCGCGGCCCTGAAAGCAGAACGCATCCATATTCTGGCGCCTGTCCCCGGGAAGAGTTCCGTTGGCGTTGAAGTCCCGAATATCATCAAGACCAAGGTGATCATGCGGGATCTCCTGGAATCGGAGGAATGGGTGAACAGCAAAGCCCGAATCCCTCTGGCTTTGGGCAAGGACGTTTATGGGCACCCCATCATCGCTGACCTCGCCGAAATGCCCCACCTCCTGATCGCGGGCAGCACCGGTTCGGGCAAGTCCGTCTGCATTAACGCGATTATCGCCTCGCTCCTTTACCGCTTTCCACCGGACCAGCTCCGGTTTGTCATGATCGACCCGAAGGTGGTGGAGCTTCAGCTCTACAACGCCCTGCCGCACCTCGTCGTGCCGGTCGTCAATGACCCGAAAAAGGTCATCCTGGCCCTCCGCTGGGTCGTGAACGAGATGGAGAAGCGTTACCAGATCTTCGCGCGCGTCGGCGTCCGCAATATCAAATCGTTCAACGAACGCCCGAAAGACGTCCCGCTCCCCGTTCACGAACCGGAGCTTCCTTTGACCAGCAAGAAAGAGAAGATCGAACCCGGCACCGAAGGCTTCGCGGTGGAGCTTGACGAAGAGATTGTCGTCCCGCGCGACGACGATATCGTGATTCCCGAGAAGCTCAGCTATGTGGTCGTGATCATTGACGAGCTTGCCGATCTCATGCTGGTCGCCCCGGCCGACGTGGAAATGGCCATCGCGCGCATTACCCAGATGGCGCGGGCCGCGGGCATCCACTGCATCGTGGCCACCCAGCGGCCCAGCGTCGACGTCATCACCGGCGTGATCAAAGCCAATATCCCCGCGCGCATCGCCTTCCAGGTAGCCGCCAAAGTCGATTCGCGCACCATCCTGGACGCCATGGGGGCCGACAAGCTCCTGGGTAAAGGCGACATGCTCTACCTCCCGCCGGGCTCAGCGAGACTCATCCGTGCTCAAGGCGCGCTCATTACCGACCAGGAAATTCAGAGCATCGTGGACTTCATCGCCAAGCAGGGCAAGCCAAGCTACGAGATGGAGATTCACCAGCAGCTCTCGAAACCCTCCAACGGCCCGGAGGATGGCAGCGGTTGCGACGAAGACGAAGAGCTCATCCAGCAGTGCATCGAAGTGATCCGCAGCGAGCAGAAAGCCAGCGTCTCGCTCATGCAACGCCGCCTCCGCCTCGGGTACACCCGCGCCGCCCGCATTATGGACGAACTGGAAAACCGCGGCATTGTCGGCCCGAGCAAAGGCGCCGAGCCTCGCGACATCCTGATCGATCTGGACGGCGGCGGCGCCGACGGGCAAGGACAGTAAGCCTACCGCGGGCTCTCCCCTGGCCCCGAGCCCAAGCTCAGCCCGCTGGCGTTCTTGGCGCGGAGAAGGACATTCTGGGCGACTTTCTTGGCGCGCGCAGCCCCCTCCGCCAGCACCTTGTGCACGAAATCGAGGTTGCGAGCCAGTTCAGCCCGTTTCGCGCGCATCGGGGCGAAGAAGGTCCAATATTGCTCAAAGAGCGCCTTTTTAAGGTCCCCATAGCCCAGCCCGCCGTGTCGCAGCCGGTCTTCATACTCACGGGCCACTTCGGCCGGGGCCACGAGCTTGAGCAGTTGGATGGCGTAGTTCTGATCCGCGTCGGGCTTGGGTTCGGCGGGGGAGCGGCTGTCCATCACGATGCCCATGATCTTCTTTCGGGTTGCCTTCTCTTCGCCAAAGATCTCCACGGTGTTGCCGTAGCTTTTGCTCATCTTCTGGCCGTCCGTGCCGGGGACGACCGCGACCTCGTCGCGGATGAGCGGTTCGGGAACGACGAAGGTCTGGCCGTACTGCTCATTGAACTTGATGGCGATGTCCCGCGTGACTTCCACATGCTGCTTTTGGTCCCGGCCGACCGGAACCACGTTGGAGTCGTAAATCAAGATGTCCGCCGCCATCAAGACAGGGTAGGCGAAAAGGCCATGGTTCGGAGAGACGCCCCGGGCGATTTTGTCCTTGTAACTGTGGCACCGTTCGAGCAGCCCCATTGGCGTTACGGTGCTCAGGATCCAGCTCAATTCGGTCACTTCCGGCACGTCGGATTGCAGGAAGAACACCGTGCGTTCGGGATCCAGACCGCACGCGAGGAAATCCAGGGCCACATCCAAGGAGTTGGTTCGTCGTTCCGCCGGGTCAAACAACGACGTCATGGAGTGGTAATTGGCGATAAAATAATAGGCGTCCCCCTTTTCCTGGAGTTCCAGGGCAGGTTTCATCATCCCGAAGTAATTCCCGAGATGGAGCGTTCCGGACGGCTGAATTCCAGACAAAATGCGCATGGCCAGGACGCTAACAGGACGCGGGCGGCGCATCAAGCTGCAGGGCCAACCACGCGCGGTGCCGTATACCAGGCGAAGCGCTGTTCCCGTCAACCGAGGGATGGGCGTCCCGGGGCCGATCCTCCTGGGGTTCACCCGTAGTTCACCCGTAGATCACCCGTAGTTCACCCGTAGTTCACCCGTTCGCGAACGAGTGATCACCGAGTGATCACCGAGTGACGACCGTGTTTAGACCGGATGGAGCAGAAGGGGAAGGCATGGAGTGGCCGTATCCAATCAGCGGGCAAAAGGGGTCAAAGGGCTCCCAAAGGACGCTGGTGTTGCTCAAAAGCCGCTTGAGCGCCCCGATACGCTAAATATGCCCCCGAACGGCTCTCGGAATGCGGATTATCCTTGATTTTGTTGCACTGCCGGTTTGTCATGCTCTTGGCGTTGACCAACGCAGGTGCCAGGCTTCTTAGGCACAGTTGGTCCACGTTCGGTTCGCTATGAATCGAACATCACAGCAGTTAACCACAACACACCAAGTACCCCCTATGCGCAGTAAGATCGTTAATACTCTCGCGGTGGGTGCGGCCGCAGTCGGGTTGGGAGTCGTCCTGGCCCAAGGCGCTGCACCCTCGACAGCTCAAGGGATCATCACGGGGAAGGCGTTCCTCGATATCGGCGATGGAACGGCGGTGGCCGACCTCACGTCGAACGCCAAGTTCCCGGACAGCCCGGATGTGGTGGAGTACCTGCCGTACTTTGAGTGGAACCCAGACCCCTCAGGCGACATCTTCACTCCCGCGGACAATGAATATGCGGACAGCTACGGACTTCAGATGCTGGGGTATTTCTATCCTCCTGCCACCGGCGACTACGTGTTCTGGATTTCCGCCGATGACAGCGCCAACCTGTACCTCAGCACCGACTCGACCGCTGCCAACAAGAAGTTGATTGCCCAGGAGCAGGGCTGGAGCGATCCGCGCATGTGGGACGTCACCGGCGGCAGTAGCGGCACGGTTGAAGCCAAGAGCTCTCTGACATTCCCCGGAACAGAATGGCCAACCAAGGATGCGAGCAATGGGGGCGCCAGGATCACCTTGACCGCTGGACGGCCCTATTATATCGAAGCGCTCCTCAAGGAGGGCGGGGGTGGCGACAACCTGGCCGTGGCGGTGCAGTCACCGGATTTCTCGATTGACCAAACCCTTCCGATCCCGGGCCAGTACCTGTCGAGCGACCGCTCAAGCGGTCCGGTGACGATCGTGAAACAGCCGGGGGACCAGTCGATCGTGGAGGGCCATTCTGTCACGTTCAGAGTCGAGGCGGATGGCACTCCGCCCTACACCTTCCAATGGCAAAAGAACAATGTGGACATCGCGGATGCCACCCAGGCCACGCTCACGTTGACGGCGGCGACGCTGGCCGATAACAACGCCAAGTTCACCTGCAAGGTGAGCAATGCCCAGGGCTCGGCAACGTCTTCCGCCGCGACGCTCACGGTTCATTCGGATACCGCCCCGCCCACGCTGGTCCAGGTGTCGGCGGACACGACTTTCACCACCGTCAACGTCACGTATTCCGAGCCGGTCAGCGACACCGCCATCGCCAAGGCTAATTATGCGATAGACCAGGGCGTCACCATCTCGGCAGTCACCCGCGTGGATGAAGATACGGTCTCGTTAACGACCTCCCTGTTGACGGGCGGCTTGACTTATACCCTGACGATCAACGGCGTGCAGGACACCGCGGTCACGCCCAACACCATCGCCGCGAATACCAAAGCGGAGGTGCGGCCTTTTGTTTATGTCCCAGGCACGGTGGTGCGCCAGAAGTACAATGGCGTGGACGACGCCACGGGCAACACGATCGCTGGATTGTTCGACGATCCCAGGTTCCCGGGCGCCCCGGACCAGGTGAGCCTCCTGAGCTCGTTCGAGTACCCGGCCAGCGGCGCCAACCGCGATGCGGCTGCGGACCCGGCGAGAAACTACTTCGATTGCATTGAAGGGTTCTTCATTCCACCCACGACAGGCAACTACGTGTTCTTCATCTCGTTCGCGGATCGTGGCTGGATGTATCTGAGCACGGACGAGTCTCCGGCCAACAAGCACCAGATCCTCGGGCTTCAAGGCTGGAACGATCCGCGCCAGTGGCTGACAAGTCACGACTTCGACACGACGTTGAATCGGACGGACACCGCCACGAGCAATCAATGGCCCGACGCCCCGACGATCGCTCTCCAAGCCGGCAAGAAGTACTACATGCTGTTGGTGCACCATGATCCCAGTTGGGCTGGCGGAGACTGGTTCTCGGCGACTTACAAGCTCGAGAACGAAGACGATCCGGAAGGCGGATCTGTTCCGCTGCTGGCGGGCGACGTCATCGGAACCTACGTTGATCCGAGCGGCGCGAGCGTTACCTTCACGATCGAGCCACAAAGCGCGACGGTCGAGGTCCAAAAGAGTGTGACCCTGCAGGCCGCGGCCACAGCCACGTCGCTCTACGGCGCGACCGTCCAATACCAATGGCAGTCAGCCCCCAAAGGCAGTTCGACATGGACGAACATCCCGGACGCCACCTCGGCTTCCTACACAACGCCGGTGCTCACAGCGGCCGACGACGGCAAGCAGTACCGGGTGGTCTGTTCGGTGCCCGGCTATTCGCAGCCAAGTTCTGTCGCGACGCTGAGGGTGGTGACCGATGTCGCCCCCCCGATTCCCACCGCGGCCGCGCTTCCAAGCAACACGGGCAACACGGTGGATCTGGGGGTTTCCTTCAATGAACCGGTTGACGCGGTGAGCGCGGGTTTGCAGGCCAACTATTCGCTGTCCAAAGGGACGATCCAAAGCGTCACCTATCACCCGAAATCCAGCAGTGCGTTGCTCAAGGTCTCCGGGTTGAACCTGGGTGATTCTGCCGTCGTGACGGTGAAGAACGTGGCGGACAGCATCGGCAACAAGATCACTTCGGCGGACGCGCCCTTCACGGTCTCGACCAAGATGAAATGGGGCGTCGTGGGAGGCAACGAGCTCGGGCTTGGCAATTATGTCATCCCGGTCGGCGCCGACGGATTCGATGTCTACTCGGATGGCATTTCGGAGTGGGCGACCTACGACGAAGCGGTGCTCGTTTATGAAGAGATCACGGGCAACTTCGACAAGAAAGTCCGCGTCGAGTACCAGGACGCGTCCAGCCAATGGGCACGGGCGGGCTTGATCGCTCGCGACGTGACGAACTTCGGCGTGGATCGCACTCGACAGGAGGGCGGGGAAGCCGGCCGCTACCAGAAGGTGCATGTCAACCCGGTGGGACCCACCATGACAGGACCGGGCACCGCCGGGAACAACACCTGGGAAGGCAACCAGCGACTTGAGACAGGCGGAGCGACAACCTCTGCCGGCGGCGGCGGTGTGCCGCAATATCCGAACGCCTGGTGCCGTCTCCAACGCACCGGAGATACGTTCACCATCTATCGCAGCGATGACGGGGTGAACTGGACGCAGCTGGGAACCTCGACCTTCACCGGGGCGACACCAGCCAAGCTCTCCGTCGGAGTCGATTACTCTCCGGAGAATGGCAACGTGACGGAAGAAGCCTCGCGTGCAGTCTGGCTTGCCAAGTTCCGCCAGTATGGCGACACGTTCGGGGCGGTAGCGCCAACCATTGGCGTCGCCAAAAGTGCCACCGGCATCACGATCACGTTTACCGGCAGCTTGGAGTCAGCGGATGCCGTTACCGGCCCGTGGAGCGCCGTTTCGGGGCCGAGTCCTGTGACGGTCCCGACCACAGGCAACGGGAAGTTCTATCGCGCCAAGCAATAGCCGGTTGCCCTGAGTCGTTGCTCTTCGAAGGCCGGGTGAGTGCCCGGCCTTTCTTATTTCCCTGCTTCTGCGTTGCCAGGTGGGGGCTCGGCAGTCTTCACCCAAGCTCGCAGGTCTCCGCAGGATGCAACCGTGGCGCGCCGAGTCGGCGCGTCCTGCCAAACTGGGCAGGGCGGGCTCGCTTCGGTTACCAATCGCCGCGCGGAAAGGTTTATATTTACAGAGGTTAACCTGTTGTTGACCTCAGGCACACGAGTGCGACTCTACCCAACGGAGAGTCGCATTTCTTTTTTCCCTCTCTTAAGTTTACCTCCTGCCTGCCGCATGCAACCCTGGCTTCCTCATGCGCGGAACACGGTACTTGGGAATTTATGCCGCCCTCTGGAAGAACTCGGTGGTGCGGGAGATGAATTTCAAGGCCAATTTCCTCCTTTGGATCCTGGTTGAAATGCTCTGGCTGGCCTTGCAGCTCGCCTTTGTCGCGGTCATTTACCAGCATACCGACCGGATCGCGACGTGGTCCAAATGGGAAGTCGTGCTGCTGATCGGCGCGAGTCATTTCATCCAGCAGCTTTACACGGCCATCTTCCTGTCCAACGTGACCCAGCTCTCCGAACACATCCGGACCGGCAAGCTCGATTTCATGCTTCTGCTCCCTGTCAACACGCGGTTCCTGCTCTCCTTGCGCCATGTGGACCTGGGGGGATTCGTGAACGCGCTTTCGGCCGTCGGGGTCATGGCTTACGCCGCCCATCAGCTCCATTTGAGCCTCTCTACCGCCCATTACCTGGGCTTTCTGTTGCTCACGGCGGCTGGCCTGTTGGTGCACTATTCGCTGATGCTGATGCTGGCGGCCACCAGTTTCTGGACGGTTCGAGGGCAGGGGATCGTCTGGGGCTATTTCAACCTTTTCAATATCGCCCGGCTGCCGGACGCCGCATTTCACGGGGCCTTCAAAGTGATCTTTACCTATGCCATTCCCGTTCTGCTGGTGGCGAACGTGCCGACCAAGCTCCTGGCCGGCAAGCTGAGTTCGCCGTTGGAGATGCTCCTTCTGCTTGGGTTAAGCCTGGCCTGCTTTGCCGTTTCGGAGGCGGTTTGGCGGGTTGCATTACGGCATTACACCTCGGCGAGTTCGTAGGGTGGTGGGGCAGGGGACGGGATTTCCGGGATAGGAAATGAGCGCTTGAATCTGAGCTGCAACCCCGCTGTCTGGCCTTGCCCTCCTTGGGCAGAATGAGATCACCCCGGAACAGGATTGCGCGCACTGCGCCCTTGAACCTCGCG